>NZ_SPEY01000024.1 GCF_009360615.1 Comamonas sp. | reverse complement strand
GGCCCAGCACGCCATAGGTGGCGAACAGTGCGGCAAAGATCAGGCAGTCGCTCATCAGGTAGAGCCAGAAGCCCAGCGAGGTGCCGTTTTCCGGATGAGGTTCATGCGCGAGGTGGTACTCGCGAGTAGCCAGGGCGGCTGAGCCGCCAGCGTTGATATGTGTATTAGACATGGGCTGCTGCAAGCTGCTTGGTACGTGCTTCTTCCGTGGTGGCCACTTCGGCCGCAGGAATGTAGTAGTCACGCTTGTAGTTGAAGGTATGAATGATCGAAGCCAGGATGGTCGCGACGAACGAGGCGATCGTCAGAGGCCACATATGCCAGATCAGCGCAAAGCCCAGAACGGTGGACAGGCCGGCAATCACCACGCCGGCGCCGGTGTTGGCTGGCATGTGGATGGGCTCGAAGCCGCTCAGCGGACGCTGATAGCCATGCTTCTTCATGTCGGTCCAGGCGTCGATGTCGTGCACCACGGGAGTGAAGGCGAAGTTGTACTGGGGAGGGGGCGAGGAAGTGGCCCATTCCAGGGTACGGCCTTCCCAGGGGTCGCCTGTCACGTCGCGCAGCTCGTCGCGCTTCCAGATGGAGACGGCCAGCTGGATGAAGAAGCAGCCGATGCCGGCGGCGATCAGGGCAGCACCGCAGGCGGCGATGATGAACCAGATCTGCAGCGAGGGATCGTCAAAGTGGTTGGCACGGCGGGTCACGCCCATCAGACCCAGGATGTACAGGGGAGTGAAGGCAACCCAGAAGCCGACCAGCCAGAACCAGAACGAAGCCTTGCCCCAGAACTCGTTGAGTCGGAAGCCGAAAGCCTTGGGGAACCAGTAGTTGATGCCGGCAAACACGGCAAACACCACGCCGCCGATGATCACGTTGTGGAAGTGGGCGATCAGGAACAGCGAGTTGTGCAGCACGAAGTCTGCGGGAGGCACGGCCAGCAGCACGCCGGTCATGCCGCCGATGGCGAAGGTGACCATGAAGCCCACCGTCCACAGCATGGGCACCGAGAAGCGGATGCGGCCGCGGTACATGGTGAACAGCCAGTTGAAGATCTTCGCGCCCGTGGGGATGGAGATGATCATCGTGGTGATACCGAAGAAGGTATTCACGCTGGCACCCGAGCCCATGGTGAAGAAGTGGTGCAGCCACACCAGGTAGGACAGGATGGTGATACACACGGTGGCGTAAACCATCGAGGTGTAGCCGAACAGGCGCTTGCGGCTGAACGTTGCCACGATTTCGGAGAACACGCCGAAGCAGGGCAGGATCAGGATGTAGACCTCGGGGTGGCCCCAGATCCAGATCAGGTTCACGTACAGCATGGGGTTGCCGCCCAGCTCGTTCGTGAAGAAGTTGGTGCCGACATAGCGGTCCAGGGACATCAGCACCAGGGCGGCGGTCAGCACGGGGAAGGAGGCCACGATCAGGGCGTTGGTGCACAGGGCAGTCCAGGTGAAGACAGGCATCTTCATCAGGTTCATGCCGGGGGCGCGCATCTTGATGATGGTCACGATCAGGTTGATGCCGGACAGGGTCGTGCCCACGCCGGCGACCTGCAGGCCCCAGATGTAGTAATCAAGACCCGTGCTGCCGCTCTGGTGACCCAGATTGGACAGAGCCAGCCAGCCCGAGGTGGAGAACTCGCCCAGGAACAGGGAGATCATCACCAGCACGGCGCCGCCGGTGGTCATCCAGAAGCTGAAGTTGTTGAGGAACGGGAAGGACACGTCGCGCGCGCCGATCTGCAGAGGAACCAGGTAGTTCATCAGGCCGGTCACGAAGGGCATCGCCACGAAGAAGATCATGATCACGCCGTGCGCCGTGAAGATCTGGTCGTAGTGGTGAGGAGGCAGGTAGCCCATGTTGTCGCCGAAGGCCATGGACTGCTGCAGACGCATCATCACGGCATCGGCAAAGCCGCGCAGGAACATGACCAGACCGAGGATCATGTACATGATGCCGATCTTCTTGTGGTCGATGGAGGTGATCCAGTCGTTCCACAGCGGAGCCCAGAGGCGGAACTTGGTGATGCCGCCGACCACGACGAGGCCGCCAAGCACCACGGCAATAAAGGTCAAGAGCACGATGGGCTCATGCGTCATGGGAATCTGGTCCCATGTGATACGGCCCAACAGCCAGTGGGAGGCCGGGGTTGTTGTTTCAGACATGTTGAGTCTCTTTTGTCGTATTGGAGCGGCTGAGCGGTGAGCGCATCCGCACCGTGAACTACTTATTGCTGTGCGACAGCTCCGGAGGCGGCGACTTCGTCGAGCAGGGCGACAACGCGGTCAGCGTCTTTGGAAGTGCAGACATCCAGGGGCAGGGTCACGCTGGAGGTCTTGCCGTGGTGTGCAGGTGCCTTGCCGCCGGCGGCGTCGATGGCCATCATCTCGTTCATGCACATCTTGCCGTCTTCCACGCAGCGGTTGAGGACCTTGTTGTACAGGCCTTCGTCCACGCTGGCGAAGCGTTCAACGGGGTTGCGCTCGCTGGGTTTGGCCAGGTCGAGGTAGGCGTCGCGCGTCAGGGCCTTGCCTTCGGTCTTGGCCTGTGCCACCCACTGGTCGAACTGCGCGTTCTCCAGGCCGTGGAACTTGAAGGTCATGCCGGCAAAGCCAGCGCCGCTGTAGTGAGAGGACTTGCCGCCATAGACACCGGGCTTGTTGATCACGGCGTTCAGTTCCGTCTGCATGCCGGGCATGGTGTAGATCATGCCGGCCAGATCGGGAACGTAGAACGCGTTCATGGTGTTGGTCGAGGTCAGCTTGAAGCGGATGGGGCGATCCACCGGGGCAGCCACTTCGTTGACGGTGGCAATGCCTTGCTCGGGATAGAAGAACAGCCACTTCCAGTCCAGGGACACGACTTGAATCTCCAGGGGCTTGACGCTGGGGTCCAGTGCCTTGGTCGAGGAGATGCGGTCCAGGGGGCGATAGGGGTCGAGCTTGTGGGTGCTGATCCAGGTAATGGCGCCCAAAGCGATGATGATGAGCAGGGGAACCGTCCAGATCACCAGCTCCAGCGCGGTGGAGTGGTGCCATTCGGGGTCGTACTTGGCTTCGGTGTTGGACTGGCGGTACTTCCAGGCAAACAGCAGCGTCAAGAAGATGACGGGAACGATGATGAGCAACATCAGCAACGTGGCCGTGATGACCAGATCGCCCTGTTGCTTGGCGATATCGCCAGCGGGGTTGAGGACGACGGCCTTGCTGCAACCGGCGAGGGTTGCGGTCAAAGCGGCCGCTGAGAGCCACGCGGGCCCACGGATTTCCTTGATTTTTAACA
>NZ_SPEY01000117.1 GCF_009360615.1 Comamonas sp. | reverse complement strand
ATGGGTGCTGACTGGAGGGTTCGCAACCCTTGGCAGCCGCAGGCACAAGATGGCGTGTCGGCGCTGGAAGCGCCGCCGGGCTTTCGGGCTGCGCCCCGTGCCGGCTACGCCGTCACGGCCAATCGGCTTCAATCCCTCACGCCTTCGCGCCTGCGGCGCTGCGCGCTTCGCTTGCGGAGATCCGGCACTACGCGCCGACGCGCTACGGCGTATCCGACTCCTTCAGCACGGCCTCAAGCTCCTGGCGCACGCGCGCCAGCAGCTCGTCGGCCTGGTGCGCGCTGTCGCCGACGTAGGCCAGCGTCAGCAGCGTGAGCGGATGCACGTCCATGACCTCGCACAGCTCGGCCAGCTTGTGGATGGTCGGGCTTTTCAGGTCGCGTTCCAGCGAACTCATGTAGGTGCGGCTGGACACGTCAGAGAACGCTTCCTGGCTCAAGCCACGCGCTTTCCTGACCGTCCGTATCGCCGCTGCCAATGAGTTCTTCGCTGCCACCTATGGTTTCCCCCCAAAAACCAAGATGACAGCCCATTGCGCTCTATAGGGCTACAATCTATAGTGTTCATTTTGTGCTACTGCTTTCCTCTTTCGTGCCTTTACGGAAATCCGTATCTGCGGATTTCTTCAAACCCAGGGAACCGCATCCGTGTCTTTCCTGACTTCCGGCAATGCGCTTTCGTGCCTCTACGCTTCTATGGATTCGTGCGCAAGCACAGAGGCGCTTCGGCGGTTCCGTGCATTCGTGGAAGGCACGCGGCCGTGATCCCGCTTGCGACCGAGGAAGAACGGACGCGGCTGCTGGCCCACGGCCAAGCCCGCGCCGCCGGGCAGGATATCGACCCGTTGCCGGCCGTGCGGCTGTTCACCCCGGACGCGCATGCAACATGGCTGCTGGCCTCGCTCGATCCTGCCGATGGCGATACGGCCTACGGCCTGATCGACTTGGGGATCGGAATGCCCGCTCTGGGCACGGTGAGGCTGTCCGATCTCGCGTCCATCGTCGGCCCGCGTCAGCGGCCGGTGATGCGCGATCGCTACTTTCAGCCGACGCGGAGGCTGTCGGAGTATGTCCGGCTGGCGCAGGAAGACGGTTCGATCCCGGACTGATACCGGCCAGCGCAGCAGGGCCAAACGGGACGCATTGTGACTATTTCAGTCTTGTTCAAGACCGGACAAGTCTGAATCCGCACGCTTGCGCCGAAGCGGTGCGATCCAGATGCAAACAGTCATGATGCCGGGCGCTGGATGCGGCACGTTGCTCAATGCTGCGCACCATTTTTACGGCGGCGCAGCCGTCGCATTCAGACGATTTCAGCAATGCTCCGGAGCGAATCTGTCTTGACACCAGCAGTTACAGCTTACCTTGATTCGATGACGACTTGATGGCGTTTCGATAGCTCCCGCACGGCGGAATCCGTAGCGACGTTCCTGCTGATCGACAGGAGGTTGCGTTATGGCTGATCTGAACGCCGAGCATTGGTATCCAACCGCCGCGTATCTCTACACGCTGCACCTCGACGGCCCCGCGCTGGCCTGGGAATACCTGCGTAGAAACCCCGATTACCGGCTCGACTGGTTGCGCCGTCGCCGCCGACCGGATACGGCGCATCGATGGGGCTTGCGCCTGCTGGAAGACCCGGCCCTGGATGCGCGCGATGCGCATCCAGCCTGGTTCCCCGATCACGATGGCGTGATCCAGCTCTATCCAGACGACGACCCGCCGCCGGATGCCGACGCCTTCGAGTTCTGGCGCGTGCCTGGCCGCAAGCAACTGATCCACGACGGCAAGCGCCTGGTGCTGGTGTCGCACTGGCCGGGTTGCTGCGTGCGGCTGGCACTCGCGCCCGGCCTGGAAGACGGCATGGCCTACCTCTACGCCACCCGCGCCTGCGCCACGCCCTGCACGCGCTATCGCACGCTCGCGGCCGAACTGGATGCGCTGTCCGCCGCGACCGTGGCCACGCCTGCGGCGGCGGCTCGATCCCGGCCCACGCCCGCCGCGGTGCTGGAACTGCACACCTTGCAGGCGCTCGACGCGACCCTCTCGGGCGCGTCCTTGCGCGAGGTGGCCGAAGGGCTGTTCGGCGCGGATGCCGTCGCAGCCGACTGGCACAAAGACAGCGCCTTGCGTGCTCGCGTGCGGCGGCTGGTGCGCCGTGGCGATGCGCTGATGCGCGGCGGCTACCGCCGCCTGGCACAGCTTCCGCCACCGTTGCACTAGGGGGGACGTTTCGCGTCCCTTGAAGAACGTCCCTTAGCAAGAAGCCTTGCTTTCTTGAAAGTGCCTCTATCCGGCCGCGTGGTGTGGCCGGGCTTGATGGAGGTACATCCCATGCGACCCGCTCCCTTGCGGCCTGCCGCCGCTGCTGTCGCTGCGCCCGCGCAGCCCCAACGCTACCTGACCAACGACGAAGCCGCCGAATACCTGCGGCTGTCGCCGCGCACGCTGGAGAAACAGCGCGTGATCGGCGGAGGGCCGAAGTTCCGCAAGTTCGGCCGCCGCGTCATGTACGCGGTAAGCGACCTCGATGCCTGGGCCGACCAGCGCAGCTACGAGGCGACTTCCGACCCGGAATATGCCCAACGCCACGCGGGTGACTACCGTGATGGCCGCTGAACGCCGGTGCGTGGGTGGCCTTTGCCATGTCCAGCCCGCCAGGGCAAGCCTTGCAGCAGCGCGAACAGCTCGACCTGTTCCGGGCGCTGCCGGGCGACATGGCACCACGCGACAGCCAGGACTTGATGGCCTTTCCGTTCTTCTCGCTGGCGAAGTCGCGGCGCACCGCGCCGATCGACTTTCGCGCAGGCGGCATCACCATCCGCGTGGAGGGCACGCAGGAGCACGGCATCGCAACGATATGGGATGCCGACGTGCTGATATGGGCCGCTTCGCAGATCGCGGAGGCGCGCGACGCGGGCATCCGCCCGTCGCGCTGGATACGCGCCACGCCCTACGAAATCCTGCGCTTCATCGGGCGCGGCACATCGCTCAACGACTACCAGCGCCTGAAAGCCGCGCTGGATCGCTTGCAATCGACCACGGTGGCCACGTCCATCCGCGAAACCACGGGAAGGCGCTTGCATCGCTTCTCGTGGATCAACGAGTGGAAGGAACTGGCCGACGCCAGCGGCGTGCCGCTGGGCATCGAGCTGATCTTGCCCGATTGGTTCTATGCGGGCGTGCTCGATGCCGCCTTGGTGCTGACCATCGACCCGGCCTATTTCCGCTTGAAGGGCGGCATCGAACGCTGGCTGTATCGCCTGGTGCGCAAGCACGGCGGACGGCAGGAACACGGCTGGCAATTCGATTTCCGGCACCTCTACCGCAAATCGGGCAGCGCGGCGCGCTTCTCCGATTTTGCCTACGACTTGCGCGCCCTGGTGGCGCGGCAGTCGCTGCCCGGCTACGTCCTGGACATCGAGCGGATGCCGGACGATGGAACGGAACTGCTGACCTTCCGGCCAGTGCTGCATACGGCACGGGGATAACTCGGGGAAAACTTGTGGACGGCCTCGTGCTATCAGGAGTACCGGGTATCGTGCTATCAGGAGTACGCCTATCGTGCTATCAGGAGTACGAAAACGCCGTAAAGCCAATAACGGCGCGGGTTTGCGCCCCCTCTAACTTACCTAACAAGAAATACATAACTTTTAGTAGAAGCGCGCCGTTTCGGTGGAAAACCACCCAGCGGCACGGCCAGGCCGGCTTTCCGGCAGGGAGGGCCGCGCCATGATCGTCGCGCTTCTCAATCAGAAAGGCGGCGTAGGCAAGACCACGCTCGCCACGCACATCGCCGGCGAGCTGGCGATGCGCGGCCAGCACGTCGTGCTGCTGGATGCCGACCCGCAGGGTTCCTCACTGGACTGGACGCAGCGCAGAAGCCAGCAAGGCTTGCCACGGCTGTTCAGCGCCGTGGGCCTCGCACGCGAAACGCTGCACCAAGAGGCACCAGAACTCGCCAGGCGAGCAGATCACGTCGTCATCGACGGCCCGCCGCGCATCGCCGCCTTGGCGCGCTCCGCGCTGCTGGCGGCCGAGCGCGTGCTGATCCCGGTGCAGCCGAGTCCCTACGACCTGTGGGCCAGCGCCGAGATGGTGGCGCTGATCCGCGAGGCGCAGGTGTTCCGGCCTGCGCTGCGCGCGGCCTTCATCATCAATCGGCGTGTCAGTACCACCGTGATCGGGCGCGAAGCGCGCCAGGCGCTTGCCGACCAGCCGCTTCCTGCGCTGCGCGCGGAAGTGCATCAGCGCGTCGTGTTCGCCGACAGCGTGGCCGCTGGTCGGCTTGCACGCGAGACGGCGCCGGACAGCGCGGCCGCGCGTGAAATCACCGCGCTGGTCGATGAACTGCTGCGGTGGCCGTCATGACAGCGAAGCCGCCACCACGCGCCAAGCGTGTCGGCATCGGCGCGCGTCCGCCCGCGAATCCACACGCCGAGGCGTGGATTCGCCAAGGTGATGCCGATGCGCTGGGCAAGGGCGACCTCTACACGGCTCGCCTCACTCTCGACATCACGCCCGCCATGCGGGCGCGCATCAAGGTGTCGGCCTTCACGCAAGGCGTGACCGTGGCCGACCTGCTGCGCGGCCTGCTGGAGCGCGAGTTTCCAGAGAGCCGCAGGGAGAGCACCCCATGAACATATCCGCTTCGCCGGCCGCTGGCGCGGCCACGGCTGCGCTCACAGCACCTACCGGCCAGCCAGCCAGCGCGCCGCTGACGCGCGTGGCGCTGGCCTACATCGACCAGCATTTCGACCTCTATCTGCGCTTCGGTGAGCCTGCGCGCATCGTCCGGCTCGACCGCTGGCGGCGCAGCGCCGTGTTCCTGCCGAACGCGGTTCTGTGCCGTGTCCGTTGGCAAGCCAACGACTACGGCACGATCCGCTGGCAGCTCATGGTGATGCAGGCTTGCACGCCGCTGGACGCGGCGCAGCGCATCCCCGGCGTGCGGCCGGGCGCGCGCCTGCTGCTGCACGCCGAAGGCGAGAACCAGGTGCGCGCCGTGCTGGAACGCATCGACGCCATCGAGGCGCTGGGCATCGCGCCCGTCGCCGTCTCGCCCGCGTACTGGCGCACGCTCGCCAACCGGCTCGCCGCGCGCCTGCCGCTGCCCGAATACACCGCCGAGCGGCACGCCGCCTGGCTGACCGGGAGGGCACAGCCATGACCACCGTTTCTACTGTCGCCGCCGCGCCGCGTCCTCGCTCGCCCCGCGCACGTTTGCGCGCTCGCCTCGTACTGGCGAGCCTGTCCGCCTGCAGCCTCGCTGCGCTGGCCTGGGCGTCCTTCGTGCAGCCGCTGCCGCGCCTGATCTACAACCCGTCAGATAGCGTGGCGGTTGGCTGGTATCGCGTCGATCCGTTCGACCCACGCGCCGCCTCGCTGCCACGTCCGCCGTCCGTAGACAGCATCGTGCTGGTGCCGCTGCCCGCCAGGGCCGCCGCGCTGGCTGCGCAGCGCGGCTACCTGCCGACGCGCGTTCAGCTGCTCAAACGTGTGGGCGCGGTCGCGCCGCAACACGTTTGCATCGTCGCCGGTCAGGTACGCATCGACGGCGTGCCGGTGGCCGCCGCGTTGCCTGCCGACCGGCTGGGCCGGCCGCTGCCGTCCTTGCAGCTTTGCCGACGCCTCGACCCGGGCGAGCTGCTCCTGTTGAGCGTGACGAATCCGGCATCGTTCGACAGCCGGTATTTCGGGCCGGTCAGCGCATCCGCCGTGATCGGCGTCGCGCATCCGGTCTGGCTGGAGGCTCGCCCATGATGGCCGCCGACTCGCTGTACGTTGCCGTGCATCTTGTCGTGCCATCGGGCATGCCGATCCAGTGGCTTTCCGCGTGTCGTCGCGCGTGCAGTGCGAGCGCATCCGCGCTGCACTTCGCGCTGCCTTCCCATGTGCAGGCGTCTTGCCTCGAACGCGCCCGGCCTGCGGCCGTGTCCGCGTTCGCCGGTGCGCTGGCTGCTTACGCAGCAGCGCCGCCGGGCCGCCGCTGCCCGGAGCGCCAGCGAGGGGCAAAGGCGGAAGGCAAGATTGAAGGGCGCGGCACCACGGCGCGCGCAAAGCCAGTCTGCACGTGGGTTGGGGGCGGCACTCGCCACAAGGTGGC
>NZ_SPEY01000076.1 GCF_009360615.1 Comamonas sp. | reverse complement strand
ATAAAACTTTGAATAACTTAATTACACTCGTACTCGTACTATGGTTTGTTGTGTGTTTTAGACACTCAGTAACAAAATACGAGCGTATCTAAGGCTCATAAATAACTTTTAAATTTTTAGGTAAAATGAGAAAAAGTATTAGGCGGAAGAGTTTCCGTTTATTTTTCATATCGACCAAAATTTAAAGCCGATACCAATTATATAGAGAAAAAAATGGGGAATTTTGCAATGTTCCAATGCAGTGTCAACAGGGAAAATCCAAGACGGATTATGCAAAATACCTAATAAAAAGCGTGGAACAATGTTTAAAAAACATACGTGGAACGTGAAAAATCACGAAAAAGCCGTTCTAGTGCGCTGAACCCTAGAACGGCTTAGACTAAGATATTGATGCTTATAGGAAAACTTCAAGCATTTCGTATAACGTGCATTATGTTAATTTTAGAGAAACTTAACTTAATGCTTTGATTTAACCCTTATTTCATCACAACTGTATTGGTCTAAATAAGAACTATCTTTGTTTGCTAGATAAGATGCAGCTTTAGACATATCTCTGCCTTTACTTCTTAGAAGATACTTGGCAGCATCTTCTCTAATATGATGACTATTTGTTAAGTAGCACAACATTGATAAATCCGATTTTTTAAACCGCTCTATGCTAGATTTTCTTATCAATAATTCATCTTGTAAACTTTCAAAATGGCTTAAATCTTTTACTAAATCATTAACTTGCTTATCTACTCTAGCTTTGGGCTTTTGTTTTATTTGTTCATCTAACTCACAAGCTTTTTTTAGTCCTATTATGAGTCTGTGAACATCTAGACCATAGCTTCCAATACTTTTTTCATCAAACAAATTAAGTTCCTGTAAATATCCAATTCTCTCTGTTGCTTGGTATCTAGAGTTACCTTTCTCATCATACTTATATGTTTTGATTAAAACGGCTCTATCAGATGATTTATACCTATCATTCAATATTTTAAGGTTAAAACCTAATATTTGAACCTCTCGATAAAATGTTGTTATTTCATTAACTATTTCTTTTAAATGATTAATTATATTTTCATATTTTTCTTTATTATTTATAAAATCATAAAGCCGACCTAACTTTTCTTGTCTTTTACGTTCATTTTCAAAAAAGGCAATATTTTTAGAAATTGTACTATCTGCATTAAATTTAGTTCTGCCACACGTTCCTCCCATCAAGCTGTAAGTACCATCCTTTAATAAGACCAAGTAACCTTTTTGATGGATCTGACCACATTTTCCCTTATCATCAGTCAAACAACATTTTAATTCTGTATCTTTAATTTCATAATCCACCACAATATTTTCAAAGTTTTCTAAGGTAATTTCCTTATTTTCTATGAAATTATCAAGTTTGACTATCTCATCATAAGAACATATTGTTGCTTTTGCTCCCATATTTTCCTTCTT
Organism: Comamonas sp.; assembly: GCF_009360615.1. Taxonomy (GTDB): domain Bacteria; phylum Pseudomonadota; class Gammaproteobacteria; order Burkholderiales; family Burkholderiaceae_C; genus Comamonas. The sequence continues at coordinate 6,394 of NZ_SPEY01000076.1, read as the reverse complement.
ATTCAAAAATTTACTTATAAATAATAAAGGTTACAATGGATTAAATACATAGCAGATTAAAGATTAGCGACACACAATGTCGTATAAATATTGCTCTGAAATGATTGTGAGCTAAGGGTAAAAATCATCAAACACACATGAATTAAACCATCAGTGATTAAATCAAATAAAACACTAAAAAAACAATTGTTTAAAAACCACATTCAATAATATTAATTAAATTATTTGCTCTGAGATATTCATAAATTAACTTAAGAAACTTTAATCTTTTTTTACCTTTTCTAACTTTATCTGTAGCAATAAAAAAAATATCAATAAGCCCTAATCTTAAATGATGTTCATTCGTTGGAAAATCAACAATTATTGGAAATATTGGATGACTGCCTGAGAATACTACAACGTAATTTTTTTCAGGAACATAAGGTGTAATCGTTACCTCAAAGCTCATATCACTATAAGCCTCCTCAGAATGAGGCAACTTTCTACCAGCTTCAATCTCAAAAAAACGTTTTAAAAATTGAGCTTGATTCATAAATTTCCCCATTGCTGAGACGTGTGCAAAATTCTTAGGATACGAACCGTATCTTTAAAGTCATACACCACAACATAATGAGGATGAACAACTAGCTCTCGTGTTCCTTTCTCTCGACCACTTCGACCCATCAACATATTGTCAATAAGTAAATCTGTTTTTTCTTCAATTAAATCATCAATTTCAATAGCGGCTATAGGATTACGCTCATCAAGATAATCATAAATATTTCTACGATCTTGGCGAGCTGTTTCCGTCCATTCAATCTTCATTCTTTGCTGCCAGTCTTGCCAATGTTGCGGCACGTCTAGCGGCAAACTCTGCCTTTACGTCCTCATGTGGAATTAACTTTCCATTATTAGCTTCATCTAAGCCGATCTGTACTTGCTTCTTAAACCACGCATCATAAGATGCAGATTCTTGTTGTTTCTTCACAAAATCACGCATGAAATCACGTAATAATTGCGCTCCGCTACGGTCAACCTCTTTTGCGAAATTAGAAAATTCTTGCTTTAAAGACTCATCCACTCGGAATGTAAAAGTCGCTTCAGGCATGGCTTTAACCCCAATGTGTTACATTTGAATTCTATTATAACACAATAGCAAAACATGACATGCCAAAACAACCTTTAGAATCAGCCTACCTACAATAAAAGACGACTACATGCTCATGATTAAAATTAAGGATATGGACTCATTCAAATTGTCTTACATGTATTTTTTTCCAGTAGTCTTTTTTCCATTTTGGAATATTTACCAATTTCACAATGATGCAGACGTTAAATCTTGGTTATTCAGGAATTTACTTATCAGCATTACGATTATTCTCATCCCTCTTTTTCTTGCCATCAGTATGTTCATTACCAAGTTTTTATACCAAGATCAGGATAAAAAGAACGAATATCACTCAGTATTGTTGGGGTTACTGTGTCTAATATTTTTGATGGGAGTCAATTACTATCAATTTCAAAAATTTTCTGGTGGAACAGACCTAAATATTGACCTTTATCGAATGGCATTAATGCTAAGTTTTCTATGCGGTTGTTTTGCATCAAACCTATGCTTTGCATTGAAATATAAGAAATATTCAAAAAACTATTCAATGGAATGGAATATAAGAACTCAAAGATTCATGGCAAGTGCAGCCCTACCAGTTCTTATGGCAATCACTGCCCTATTTGTAATTTAGCCACTTAACCTTTTTCTTGATAAAGCTAAATCTCAGAGGTTTTATATTTTGAGCCGTTAATACACTAGCCAACTGCATTGCGGCTTTTGCATCTGCTCTCAACTCATCAACTTCTTGCGCTGTAAGGTAATAATCATCAGGATATTTAGACATACTTTCTTCCCCTCATTGCTTAGAATCATTTTTCAAAAAATGTAGTCATTTCATGAAAACTATTCACAAGACGTTTAGATTTTCGTTCATAGGATGGAACAACCAATTCAATTTTTGATTTTCGATTCAAATACTTAAAATAAAGTGGGAAAACCTGCTTATTGAACTTAAATACACCCTCTCGCACACCTCTAAATCCTGCCAATTTAGACACGATTGATAATTCATTCATAATCATACTGTCCTGTTTGTCAGGATTTTTCACCTGTTGGGCTTTTTTAAACGTGTTGACCAATTGCTCATGCTTAAGCTCTAAGAACTTTTTATGAATACGCCACGTCCAACCTGTAGTCTTATCAATTTCTTTCTGTTTTCGCTGTTCAACGGTGAATGGTAAATTAACAAGCTCGTAGACTGGAGCAGATTGTTTATCCTCCCCAATTAGAATTGCTGTCCGATAGATCAGTCTGCTCTGCCGATCTTGTACTGATTCAAATGCTTCTACCTCTGACTTATCCAGAGCATAAGCGGCTTTCAGTAACTCCGAACAATTCTGCTTTTTTTCTCGTAAATTTTCAGGAACGGTACACAATAAACAAAGCCTAACTTTCTCTATTTTTAACAAACTTTGATTGAGTAAAACAATCAAATCAAGCACTGGCTTTTGCTTTAAACGGTAATTTCGTTGTCGTGCAGTTTGATCCAAATTATATCTATTTTTAAACTTCTCTATGATGCTTTCAGCTCGATCAAGCGGTACATCAATCTGCAAATAATACTGCGTTTCACGACTCACTTTATCGAGAATATCCGCCAGATATTCGCTCGTTTTGACACAGTAATAGATCATTGCTAAGTCCATTTTTTTGGTAATTCTATCGGAAAAATTTTAGCATTTTTATAAATTTTTGGTAATTCTATCGGGAATATTATTTGGTAGTGCTTTGGACTGCGTTTAGCAGTCCTTTTTTTAGGTGCAGATGTAGGTTTATATATGGTTGTTCCGACGGAATTTGATTTTAGAGCTTTTTCAGGTATATTGAATGCATCTGATTGCTTCTTAAGCTTTTCTGATTTTGAACTTGTAGCGCAACTAAACCAAGTTGTTAGCGGTGACCATTTCCCAGAACTTTAAAGTGAATCATAAGATCGTTATCCGTACGCCAACGGAGTTCTCAATATCTCATGCACTAGCAAATATTTTTTGGCTACTCGCATATTGTCTTTGTTAGATACCTCTAACTTTCAAAAATTACGTCTAGCGTAGTTTGCCCATTTTTGCGCCTATTTTTTGGCGTTCCAAATGTTCGGCAAGTTACCGCTGCCGAGACGTTTTTTCACTATTTCAAACCGCTAGGAACACTAACCATGTTCTGATCGGTGAAGCTGCATGCGAGCGAAAAGCAAGCTGGTGCGGCTACGAAGGGGGCTAAAGAGTGAAACTCTCTTTTTCTACCCAATCTTTGAGACACAATTTTATTGTTGTTGGGCGACACGGAAACGGATCTCATGGTGACATGAGCAGTCCTGTTTTAATTAAAGGTGAGCAAAAAAGCATAGGATGTGCTTGAGCGTTAATAACCCCTTCTTTACTTGGGTGACTTGGTAAAGATGGCTGTACTGGTGGGCTGTGAAGATAGAGAAAAACTATCCAGTGTTGCAGTGAGAACCACTGACGAACATTCGGCACTTGTAAATACATAAGCAAGGCTGACTGGATAGCTTAAGCCAGTAACGGCATGTCAAACGTAGAACCGTGAACATGCTGTACAGAAAATTTTGATAGCACGATAAATCTAAAGCGTCTTTAGCCAATCTATAACCAAGCTCTTGGAACAACTGCTTGGGAAAGGACAGGAATATTTTAGGCGAGTGTAACGAATAAGACTTGAGCGAAAGCAAGAAGTCGGGCATCAAAATGATGATTAAAACTAACGTGGGAAGTTCACTAAGACATTATTTTTTATATTTTATTAGTTGGTGACTGTTAAATTAAAATGATGTTTTAGAGGATGGGAGATCAGTTGAGTAAAGCGACTTTTTTAGTCGGGAGCATGAATATTCGAGCGAATAAAAACGTAAGCGTATACATGAGTAATGAAAGATTGAACCGATTAATGTGTTTGATTTAGTGAAAAAAATAGTAGCTGTGGTGGCTACAAACGGACTGGTAATCCGTAAAAAAATTTTTGTATGTATAAAATCTAACAAATTGTTAAACAGGACTTTTGTTCTAATTAACTGATTCGTTGCATTCTAATCACATGCATTCATTTTTTAAAAGTGACAGCTAAGACTGAAAAGTCTTAGCTGTTATCTTTAAAATACGCTCTATTTTGCGATATAAGCGATTATAAGAATAAGAACGTGGTTTCATGCAAAAGGTATCTTAATCGAGCTATAACACCCCATTTTTTGCATTTAAACGGTATTCTCAAAACGATTAAGAATAAATAAGACACTTCACAAGATGCTCTCACTCTCTCAAGATCACCACATCCCTCGCTTTGCTCGGGCTGATGGTGAACGTTGAGAGAGTTTCGGCAATACTCTCCCTAAAGGCTGCCATTAAAAAATGACACATCCCTTAAGTATTGCCGATTTACCAGTCGGGCTGACGGAGCCACGCATCGGTCGTATCCGCACATAGTTTTGCTGACTATGCAGACAAGGACTAAAGGTCTTGCACCTTCCCCCACGCGCTCCCTGTCGAAGTATGGCGGTATCTCTGCGAGGGTTGCCCCAACATACAATTTAACCAACCTATACAACTACTCTCAACGCTCCGCTTATGTGGGATTCCCCTGTAACGGTTCCGCCTTTCGACGATCGCTACGATGCACCAGTGACACTTATTCCCTCCACATGCATCGCATGCCAACCATAAAATGGGCACGCAGAAGCAGGCAAAGCTCGATCTGGAATACTTATTTGATGAAAAAAACACTTAACTAACGAAGACTTATCATTTAGGGCTTGAAATTACTGCACAGAACAGTGAAAATAGAGTTCAGGTACAAAAGCCGAAAGGTGAAACCAGTACGAGCGTTAACTCTGCTGATCTTCGTTACTTGATGGTGGTACATCAAATAACTGCGTACCGACGAATATAGAGCCCTGCTTGACGTAAGTCAAGCAGGGCTTTTTCGTTTCTTAACCATAAAAAACATTAAGTATTATATATTTGCGGTATATATTTGAGTTCCTAATATTGGCTAGTGATCACATAAATATATACTGACGCCTATATTATTTTCCTTTGAACATAATCAATAGGACTCATACGCTAAATGGCTAAACTATCACTAAGCGAAGTATCCAAACAGTTTAATGTCGATAGATCAACAATTTACAGAGCTGTACGCAATGGACGTATATCACGCTCTAGTGATGGTCAATTCGATATTGCCGAGGTTATTCGATGCTTTGGTGAACCAGAAAAAATGTCTCAACCGACTGAACCACCAAAACAAAATGGTGATGCAGCGACACAAAAACTTATTGCTCATTTAGAAAATGAAGTCAAAAAATATCAAGAACGTGAAGAACGTTTGATGCAACAAATCGACCGTATGCAGACACTCATAGAATTAAAAAGTGTAGCACCTGCTACAGCAGTACCACAGTCTGACGCTACAGCATGCGACACACAAATGCCACAGCATGCGACAACAACACAAGATAATGAAAGTAAAGAAAATTTAAAAAAACATATAGCAAAAAATGTGGCAATGCCACAACAAAGCACCACAGCAAGCAACACCCAAACGCTACAGCATGCAACGTTGCAAAATGTGGCAATGCCACAACGCAAGAAACGTGGTTTATTTGGACGTGTACTGAATGCTGTTTTCAATGAAGATTAGTTAAGAATAATTGTGATATATATTCTTTATCGAAATAAGAGAATTACCATGAGCATTTTTGAAAAGTTGATAGGTATACAGCAAAAATATCAAGTGAGGTTGCATGAGGGAGAGAATTTTAAACAAGCTTTGTACAACGGTAGGATGACCGATTCTAACGACTGTATTATTGATAAAATCGAATTAGTCATAAAACACTATCCTGATCACAAGGATATTCTTTTATCTACTTATGAATCAGATGACTCATCTGAAATTCCATTTTGTTACGCTGTAGTAGTACCACACTAAAATTTTAAATTAACCATAAAAATTATGGCTATTTTTTTTTAAAAACGGCATGTGTCATGACATATCTCATGACACACCGTAATAAGCATCATAATTTTTAACTCAGTTATCCGCCAAACAAAATTGCTCCTTTCAATTTTCCTGCCCAAATCAATGTAATAGCACCAAGAACAACAATAAGTCCGAATAAAACTTCGGGGCGATCTTTAAAGTGTTTAGCTAGCTGTACAACCATTGCAAAAAAAGCATTCATGTTTATTCATTCCATAAAACTTTGAATAACTTAATTACACTCGTACTCGTACTATGGTTTGTTGTGTGTTTTAGACACTCAGTAACAAAATACGAGCGTATCTAAGGCTC
>NZ_SPEY01000017.1 GCF_009360615.1 Comamonas sp. | reverse complement strand
GCTAATAGAGCTTCAAACTTCACTCAACGTGAAGAAGAAGTTTACCATGTCAAAACAGAGGAATTTAAATACATTCCGATTGGTGATTGCATTCTGTATTATGGCGGTACCCACCTATATCATCTCCGTGTACCATTAACTACACTAACAGACAATGCGGCTAAAGAGTTTGGAAATGTACAGTTCAACCATTTTGCGATGGATGACGTTGAAGGGTTAAACCTTCGTGCAATTGTGCGCGAATCTGTATGTTGAGCAGGAGATAAAGTATGTTTATGGATCGTTCTCATATTGAGTTAATAATTATTAGCTTAATTGCGATATTTTTTATTATTGTAATTATTAAACCTTTGCGTGAACTGACCCTGTGGTTTGTTAAAGATATGGTTATTCCCGCCCTTCTATGGTTCTTCAACTATGTCGTTCTTTTTATGATTAAACAATTTAAAGAAGTTGTGATCAGTCACAAGGACATTTTGAAAAATTTGCACTCACCAAGATCAGTAATTTTTCCAAATTTAGATGATCAACGGAATGATAGAGATAAAGCAATGAACCGTAAAAGTTAAATTCTTTAAAAAAGGAGACTTCATAGTCTCCTTTTTTTAATAATATTAAATATAAAAAATCATTTGATTATTTTTTATACTATTAAATTTTATAAATATTAACTATTGATTGTTGTGCGTTTTTTAGCCTAATTTCTGATTTTTCCGCAACTTTATCAACAAGAAAAGGGGATAAAATAGAAAATAATATCTTGTACAATATTTTTATTTTGTGGTATATTTTATATATAAATAATATGGGTAGAATGAGTCATGAATAAGGATTTAACTGCTAATACTTTAAATCAAGAACAGCAACACTGCGAAGAATTTGCCCTAAAGTTAAAATCATTTAAAATTTTAGCTTATGCCGGTACAGGTAAAACAAAAACATTAGAAGCTATTAGCTTTGCCCTCGGTTCTATCAACAAGAAAGGTCTCTATTTAGCTTTCAATCGCGCCGTTGCAGATGAGGCAAAATCTCGTTTTGATGATAGTGTTACATGCAAAACTTTTCATTCACTTGCTCATTCACATGTACCTAAAAATTTAAGTAAAAAGGTATTTAACCCAAAAAATTATCCCAAAGACCTTGCGGTCATGTACCACTTAAAAGATAGTGATTGTAAGTATTCCGACTCATATTTAGATGAATTGAAACATCGTTCTTATAAGAAATTTATGGAGATCACTAAACGTGGAGGATCGCGCCGTTTTACGCCTCATCAAAAAATGCAATATGTTAATGATGCTATTAAAAATTTCTGTAAATCGAGTGATTCAGTATTACTGGAAAAACATTTTGATCAACTAGATTGGTTAAAGCCAGTGGAGAATAACGCTGCTATAAAAGAGCTATTACCTGTTGCGAACCGCCGTTGGAATGATCTTATCGCTCTTGATAATAATTTGAATATTTCTCATGATGTTTATGTGAAATATTGGGCTTTATCAAACCCAAAAATCTCCGGATACGATTATTTGTTACTAGATGAATGGCAAGACAGTGATGAGTTAATGAATTTCATTGTTTCAAATCAGTCTATTCCTTGTTTTTACGTAGGAGATAAATATCAACAAATTTATGAGTGGCGAGGAGCTACCGATAGTTTAGAAAAATTAGATTTGCCTACCTCCCGATTAACACATACTTTTCGATTTGGTGAGAACCTAGCAAATCATGCGAATCTTATCCTTGCTTGCTTAGGTGAGTCAGTACCGTTGATAGGTAATCCAAATGTGCATACTGAGGTATTGTACGATCATGATGCAGCAGTAAAATGTGATGCGATTTTATGCCGGACTAATAAAGGAGCATTTAGCGAATTAGTTAGTCAATTGCAGAATTTCCCCAACCGCAAATATGCAATGTTAGCGGATGTTTATGAGATAAAAAAATGGTTAGAGGCAGCCGAACAACTTATAAAAGGAGTCAAAACATACCACCCCGACTTAAGTGCTTTCGATAAATGGGATGATGTCATTGAATACACTGAACTAAACAAGTCAGATAACGATTTTGCGTCAATGGTACGGTTAATCAATCAATTTTCATCTAGTTTTTCCACCCTGTATTCAATACTTGATCGTGTAGGCAATAATCCTAGTGAAGCTGAATGCGTAATTACTACTGTTCATAAAGCAAAAGGTCTTGAATGGAATTCAGTATACATTTCATCAGATTTTGATTTGAGTTTAATGCCTAATAAATTTAGTGGAGTTGAGCAACGTTTTAAAAAGGATATTACAGATGAGCTATATCTTGAAAACTGGGAGCTGATTCCATTTCCCAACACCCTAAAACTGATTCCTAATAGTAACAGCTTTATTGAAGGTATTATTCCATCAATTGAATCAGGTGTGTTAGATCAACGTATGCATGATCAAACTTACCGTATATCAGATATGCCAGTAGAAGAATTACGGTTGCTTTATGTGGCTATCACACGCGCAAAAAAAACACTCTATGCATCTAATCTAAGTGAATTTTTCATTTTAATGGAAAAGTTACGAAATAATTTAGATTAGCTCTTACCATCTGATAAAACAAGGTTGTTCAAATGAATAAAGCCATAAGTCTTGTCATCATGACTGTAATTTTAATTGTATTACATTCCATGATTTTAAAACAATGCAGCTATATTAAAGGCTCAACCTCAATGAGTCAGTAGTAATAGTTAATTACTTTACAGGAGCATTCAAGCCCCAAACAATAATTTTGTTATATACTTTGTTTGAGATTATTCTATGAATAAAATATTATTATCACTACTAACTCTACCAGTTTTAGCATTATCGTATGGTTGTAGCGATCATATAAGTGATATTACTGTAGAAAGACTAAATGAAGAAAAAGTATGGAAAGTTGGAAATAGTTTACTAGGTGAACTAACTTCCCCCCTCTCCTCTAAAACCAATAGTTATCATTCTTACACTAAAAGTAATAATGAAGAACAGGGGGAAGAAGCATATTTTGAAAAGGAAAAACTCACTAACTTTTACATAAATGAATGCAAGTCATTGTTTAAAATTAACAAAAATGATGTTGGATATGAAAGTAAAGGGCTTGGTAGAGGAACCTATTTTATTAAAGATATTAGTTTTGAAAGGCTTGTGCCATTTAAAGAATGTATTACAAATAAATATAATAATGAAGCTATTGACGAATTAAGTTTAAGAATTTTTTTAACTGAACCTAATTTATTGAAATACAAGAATGATATGCAATTAAAAAAACACATCACTCAAATAAAAAAAGACAACAAGATAACTCTTAAAGAAGTTGTTGATACATATTCAATTTTAGACAAATTATCGATTGATAATTTTGACAATGAAAACAAAAATTTATTCAATGAACTTTAAAAAAAAGGACCAAAATTAATGGTCCTTTTTATTTTTAAATATTTTTCCACTTTTCTTTAAATAACTCATCATCGCTACAATTGCTAACAAAACACATTGAATGTAAATATTTTTCAAAAAGAAAGTTAAAATACATAATCCTATTATGATATTAAAATATGTTGTTTCTGACTTTGCAATATTGATTAATTTAGATTTCATAATAAAAAGAACACTTGGCATTAAGAGAAAAAACCTCCAATTGGAGGTTTTCCTTGTTTATCTAGTACTAACCGATATAGGGTTAACCGGCAAACTATTAGCAATGGTTCCCACCATACGCTCTAACTCATTAAACTGTTTAACCCGCTCATTAGGTGTGATCTCGTACTGAGCAATTTCTCTGCGCCAACGTGTTAGGTTGTCATCAAAGCTTTGTGGTGGCGAAGCTTTCACTGTAGAGCCATTAAAAGTTAATACAGATGAATCAACTAAACTCTTAGCAAGTTTTACAGCCATATCATTGATAATGATCGGTCTAATATGCTCTGCAATCAAAATAACTTGGTCCGGTTGGTTATTCACTTTAGCTATATAACCAATCAACTGTGAGTTGACACTAGCATAAAAAGCTTTCTCCTCGCCCGTTAGTATTGATTCAATATTTGTTTTGCCGGCTTTACCTACAATTCCCTTACCACTATTAACCGCACTTGCAATTAGTGTACGGTCCAAATCTACACTTGAACTGTCAATACCATATAGGTTCTTGTTTACTATACGAGCAATACCTTTGAAATAAGTTGATAGTTTGCCTTCCGCCAATGGTAGTTTTTGGCATCCTTCATCATAAGTATCCCCCGACTGACAAGTATAAAATGGCTTACTGTCTTGTGGTGAGATCAAATCAGCAATACCAATTGTACTGTTATAAATAGCAGGTTTTGGATCACATTGTCCTGATCCAGTGGCGCAATCTTTATCACCACTACTTGTTTGTGCTGAGGCATTAAATACTTCAGTACCAACAACATTCATAATCATTAATTTAGCTTCTAAATCGCTACCACCGCTATTAGGTAGAATAGCTTTAAAGCTATCAGAGGCATTAATTGCACGCCACGATACGTTACCAACATTCGGCAATTCCTGAATTGCTTTGTCAGCTCTCGTAGTAGCTTGACCATCTGGTGAGTTTCCACGAAGTGAGTTCCAACCACTTGTAAAATTCTTTTGCACATTACTAAAATAATCTTTGAAACCACCAGTTTGAGTTTTGATTTCACCAAATGAACTCTTAATAGAATTCAGCATCTCACCGCCAGTTTTATCAATCTGGAATAGTTTTCGAGCAGCTTCACAACTATTTTTCAACAAAGCATTCATTTCTTGTAACTTTGCAGACCATGTAGTTAACAGTGAAGATAATGGCTGACTAATTGCATTCAATCCAAGCTGAAAAAGTAAGCCCAATGCATTCTGAGCGATTGCACGTAAAAGCTGAGTCAGTTCTTGGGCATTAATAAAACTAAATGAACCACCAAACAAATTGATTCCACCACATCCTGCACTAACGCGAGGTGGATCAAAAGAAACTAAATTAATAGATTTAATTCCAAAACGTCCGACATAAGAGCCTCCGGAAATTACTCCGCGTTGTTGTGTCTGGAACATGCCGGGTGCCGTAGTATTGCTGTACATATCAGACATGAAATTATCCAAACCACCAGTTGTCGCTGTTTGGCTTGCACCAAGGACAGTTGCCAATAAGCAACAAACACGTAAAGGTTTTAGAAACGTTTTTGGAATATTAACCAAATTTTTTCCGGTTTTTTGTTTTATCAACATAGTTAATCAACCTTATTACTCATTACCAACTGCTTTCTTGATTAAATCAACGATTTTAGTTGGATCATCATTTAACTCTTTTTCCACTTGCTGCATACGTTTCATTTGCTGTGGTGTTACTACACCTTTTGCATAAGGGTCAAGCTTATCTTTAAGGTGTTTTGGAAGTAGATTTTGTTGTTCTGCAACTAACAAAATCTTTGATTCTAAAGAACTTTGAGTAATTAGCCCTTGGCTAACTACATAAAAATTGTTTGGTGGTGCAAGTAAAACAATTGATGGAGTAATCCTTAAACGAAGATTAACTGCCTGCCCTCTATCTGGTAATATTATTTCATTGTTATCCATTTTCGGCAAACGCTTTCCGTCCATAGATATATTAAATATTTTAAAATTGTTTTCAGCTTTAAAATCTTTTAGAAATTCATATTGTGCTGTACAGAATGAGCAACTTGTATCATAGAAGAACCATAAACCAGTTGTTTTGGATAGGTAATTCAAAATTTCTTTTCTATCTTTTTCCGCAGCAGCCATGAAAACTCTATTTGATGCGGTATCAACTGGAACACGATTAGTTTCATCCAAAAATGGGTCTAATTGAGTCAAAGTTGTAGCCGATTTAGCAAAGTTTTGAGACTTATCCAAAGCAAATTTTTGGAAATACATATATGTTTCCATCTCTTTACTTGGACGACCATTCTCATCATAAGGATTATCCATGGCAGCTTGTAATGCCTTAGGCATATTCACTTTAAGCCATTCAGTAGATAACGGTTTGGGCTGAGCGGGAGTAGCCTGAACAACTATAGGTTCGTTGTATCTATTCGTTTTAGGGTCATAAATATCAACTTTTTTAGGTTGCTGTACTACTGTCGGTGGCACTTGTTTCTGCTGCTTTTTCTTCGCTTGAGGGTCCTCATACCAATACCAACCTTCACTTCTACGTTCATAAAAATTTTCAGAGGTTTGTGTATTAGGTTGATTCTTTAAAGCTTGTTGTCTTTGTTCAGTCAATGCCGAAGAAACATGTGTAACTTGGAGAGCTAAAGCAGCAAGAACCAGTAATTTTTTCTTTCTCACTTTTCTAATTCTCCTGTTTTAAAACAAAATTGGGGTAGCAATGTCTAATTTGGTGTCTTGTTTAACTGGCAGGACTCCCCAATATCGACTGTCATACGATCTTTTATATGAACCCAAAACAAATAAGGCGTTTTCAGGAACGATATAATCAGTTTGCATTTGATTCACAGATTTATTGATCTTGCTCAAAGCGATTGGATTAAGTTCAGCATGTTTGGTTCCATTCACTAAAACATTTAAGCCTACAATCTGAATATGATCACCTTGTTTACCTATAACTTTTTTCACAATAGTAAAATCCTGACTGACAAAAGGTTCCAACTTGTCAGTTTTGAAAGCTATATATTCTCCTTTCTTTAAATCTTTATAGTCTCTAATTCCTTTATTAACTTTAAAAATTATATGATCATTAGAAGAAATATTACTTATATCTACCGCGATCCCAAACTTATTCTGCAACTTAACACTATAATATTGGCTACTAATATATATAAATGAGAATAAGGCAGCCATCCAAAGAACAGTTAATCGGCGACCTTTACAAGCAATAAATAACTCTTTCAAAAAAACAAACAATGGCATTACAAGTGATACCATAAATTTAACAACTGGATTATTTTTAAGACTTGATTTCATCACCAATACTCTACTTTTCATCTACAAATTTACTATTCTAAATCTATAGATTGACCTTCATTATTTGTAATGATTTGAGAATTATCTAGCTGTTTTTGAGCTTGTTCATTCAGAGTTTTATTTGCATCATTTAAAGCCTCATTCTCATAGTCACCAACATTTAATTGTGCGAAGTTTTTTAGCACATCATATTTTTGTTGATTCGAATAATCCGCATCAAATTTTTCTCGGGCAATAGGTTTTAAACCTAAATCCTTAATGAGTTTGTCAGTAATGTCATTAGATTCAGAAGTAACATAGACATTACTTCTGTTAATAATGATATAACCATTATCAACGTACTTTTTAATTTCTTTCTGTAAGTTATTACGATACTGAATCGATATTTTTTGAGCTTGATCAGGCGAAAGCTGCATATTCATGTAAGGAACTGTAGCCGAGTATGCTAACCTTGCAGTATCAAGTACAACAACCTTTGCTCCTTCTTTAGCGGGTGAGATTGGGAGCTTAATTAAGTTAAATTTATATGCTAATAATAAGCCTATCAAAGCTACAATTATTAATAGCCAAAAAATCCACTTACGGTTTTCTTTATTTTTCGCTTTTTTGTATTCACCTATTTGTAAGCGAATGCTTGTGTTGGAATATATTTTCTCGATTAGAGCTTTTGATGCATTTGTTTTATTTAACTCAATCTTATTAATCAATTGAATTAAGTTTAAATTTTTAGTGTCACTATCATTGATCGACAGCAGAACTCCACCTAATACTGTTTCATCCGAATCATTTAATTGTTCAGGTTCAATAAGATTATTAATCAATCTAACAATCTTATTTTTATTATAAACCCCTTCTTCTTTCGCTTCTTCAAAGATAGGGGTATTAACACTAATTTCATTCATAATCTTATCCTATTAATGATTTTTTTCAATGTTGAGGAGATTTCGCTTATATTCACTTAGTACTTGATCGATATTCTCGCCACTTTGAATACGTGCTTTAATTTCATTAATATCCTGATTAGAATGAGCTTTAGTTAGGTTTTTCTTCTTAATCTCTAAACCTAGATAAGAATCAATAATATCAGCAATATCCTCACCTGCATCAATTCTATCTAAGAAAGGTCTAAAATATTCCTCACTAGATGAATATAATATTTTTTCATAATCATTTAGAATTGTTCTGATAACAGAAACATTTTCTGTGCTATTTTCAAAAATCATTGCTTCTGAATATACACCTTTTGCCAATCGCAGTGATTTATATGTATCTATAATATAACTATCATTTTTAATAAGTTTTTTATCAGCCATTATGTCGATTTGTTCTGCAACATAAGGAAGATAGACCATATAGTTTGCATTAGTCATAACTTTACCAAGTGCGGCTGACTCTTGAATCTTCTCTGCATTCTGGGTTACTAACCAACATCCCCCACGGTATTTACGAATCCGTTCATAGAAATCAGCAATGAATGCACCAACAAGAGGATCTTGAAAGTAACTTGTAACTTCTTCAAAAAATACGAACTTTCTTGAGTAGTTAAAGTTACGATACATATCCTCTTGAATTTTAGTACAAAGCATCATCATCACAACTGTCTTTAGTTGTGGTTTGGTTTTTAAAGCTTCTAACTCAAGAACAACCATCTGAGCATTTAAATCGAGATTATTATCTCCATTAAAATATTTCCCGTATGATCCATCTTCGGTAAACTCGAATAACTGAGTACCGAGTTTTCGAATTTCTTCTTCTTCTTGCACCAGAAAGAAGTCAGCTATATCCGTAATTGTAGTTTTTTGCGCACTTTTACTAAATACAGACTTAATAGCCTGCTTAATTTTAGACATCGCAAAGTCACCTAAATTTTCAGTCGGTGAAGCCATTTGTTTTACTACACGAGCTAACTGATCTACTTCCTCATTTATATCTTCAACCAAAGTGAATGGGTTTAAACAAACATCACTATGGTCCGTAAATTCAATGAACGTACCACCAAGTGCTTTGCATAATTTTTTATATGATTGTCCCTCATCAATAATGCGAATTAAGGCACCAGACTCAAACTCTTGTGATAAGAAGTTTTGACCAAATACAGATTTACCACCACCGGAAGAACCAAAAACCATACCATTATGGTTTTGTCCTGCCATCGGATCAAATCCAAAAATATTACCCCTACGGGTATAATATATCTGACTAAAATCGCCTCTAAGATTTTGGAAATCAGCAAATAATGGAGCAAATGTTCCCGCACGATATGTTGTCATTCGAGAAGTTCGGCTTGTATTTTTTAAAGATTCTATGCTTGGATATAAAGGTAAAGAATTCCAAAAAAGGGGTAAAACGATCTTACTATCAGCTACGACTTTTAAATTTTTCGAACTATAATAAGCATCTAAAACTGATGCAATTCGGGGTAATTTATTCTTATCTTTACTGAATAAGGTAATATTAAAGAATAGCCGACAAGGTGTTTCTCCTCGCTTAGTTACGTCACGTAATAGCTTTAACCCATTTAATCTATCAACTAATTTTGGTGAGAATTTTCTAGCCCAAGGTGTAGCTGTATCATCAGTTTGTGCATAGTCAAAATCGATTCTTTGATTTTCTTCTTGAGTATCTGGAATAATGATTGTGCAATTAATAAGATACGGGCAACCTACTTGTTGGGTTGTCCCTTTAGGGTCTCCAACTAACAAATTGGTCAATGCAATTGTATTTGGGCTAGGCAAGGCATCGACAGAAAGTACTGATAAATAAGAATCACCTATCTTAGTTATGGTAGGGTCGCTGTTATCGGTTTCTGTAGTCTTTTTAAATACTTGTGCTGATATATCTTGGAACTCATCATAATTATAGTCTAGTGGCTCAAAAGGGAAAATAATTGCTCTTAACTGTGCCAAATATTCATTTTTACTGAGTTGTTTTAAGTCTGGTAATACAGAACTCTTAAGAGTCTCATATACTGTAAGAATCAGCTCCTTGCTTCTTTGTAAATCAAATTCACTTAATTGCAAGTCGGCAGGTACTTTCACGGAAACTAAAATACGTGATTGTCTTAAAGTAATTCCGTTTGCGGGTATTGGAGGAACACTCTTAGCCTCTCTGAGCGATTCAGTTCTTCTTAACACAATTGAGTGTAAATTCTCTTTTTGTTTTTGAGTTAGTCCAAAATTTTCGTTAATTGCTCGATATTTATTTTCATAGTAATTGTCAATCTGGTCATCAACATGATTGGTTGATGGATGGGAGATTTGAATTATTGAGTTTGGAGGTAGCTTAACCGAAATTGCACTTACAAATTGGTCATACCCTTGGTCATTCATACCATTGAGCGGTGTTGCCATGAAGCATGCACCAATGTATGACTGTTTCTTATTATTCTCACAGTAAAAGAAATTATCCTCTGTAGGACTCTTAACTGGTGTCAGGTCTGATAAACGGTATCGGTGTAGCATCTTATCGATGACAGAAGCTTTTAGTTGCATAACACATCCGAAATTGTATATTAAATATTTTAATTATTATAAATATTTTATTATAAATATCCACAATAAAATAAATTGTTTTATTAATAATTAATTATATCGAGAAGAAATTCAGGCTATAGATTTGATGTGAATTACTGATTTTTAGTTTCTCTTAGGTCTGTATATTTTTCAGTAATGCTAATGAAATCTATGCTTTGCAAGCTTGATGAGGCGATAACTTAATTTTTAGATATAAAAAAACTCGCTTTACGCGAGTTTTGATAGAAGCAATTTAAGATAACTTAGATTGCAGCACCGAAGATTGACATTAAAATTGCAGGACCGAAAACTGCTGCAATACCAATACCAACCGCGATCATGATTGTCATTAAAGATTTAGCGAAGATCGCACCATATAGACCAACTACGAAAGCTAACACAGTTGCGAATAAACCACCGGTTCCTTTCAGGAAGTTAATTACCCATAAAACAGGGGTATTCATTACTGTACCAGACTTATCAGCACCACCCGTTGAAGCAGTTTTAAGCTGCGCTTCTGTAATAGCAGATGATTCGTTAAGTACAGCGAACATAAGCACCGCAACAAAAGCTAATGTAACGTAAGACATTAAACGAGCAACTTTGTTAGATGCAAGATCAGCGAAATTGAATTTTTTTAGAACTAATTGCATGGCAATTCCTTTACTTATTGATGGCTGTTTATGCAGGACTCTCAAACCCGCATTTAAGAATTTTACATCTTTTTTTTATTAATGCTAGATATAAATAACAAAAAAGTTTAAGAAATGTTTTATTAATTTTAATAAATTTAAAAAAAATAAAACCCGATTAAATCGGGCTTTGTTTTGTTCAATATTTTCTTTTAATTGAACCCACCGTTTTCTGCTAGTTGTTGCTGTCTTTGCATTTCTGGTGCTTGTACTTGATTTACCTGACCTTGTTGCTGACTTTCTTGATCTGGAACTTGGTTATTCATACCCATGATTTGATTTGCCTCAGAATTAGCTGCGTTGCCATCTCCACTCGGAGCCGGAGTAGTAGTACTCGGAGACATATAATCAGCTTTATTAGGGGCAGTTACAGGAGTGTTACGCATTACCGAATCACCAAAATTCCAACGGCGTGGAGTGATTTCAGTAAATAAATAAGATGACCAGTTCAAAGTTTCGTTTTCATCTTTCCATGGTGCTACCCAAATTCGGAGTACTTTAGGTTGCTCTAATACTGGCATTGGCGATGAAGCCGCTTGAAATTGAGGTTTAGCAAATAAGTTAACCATTTGCTCACCCTGAGATGCGGTAGTTTTTTTAGAACCTTTATCATATTTCGACTTTCGTGTAGTTTCACCATCTAAATCAGCTTGATATACACCAATTCGATCATCACTATTCGTTTGCTCATACACTTGCATTGGTGTTTTACAAACAATACCGTCAGGAAGCC
Organism: Comamonas sp.; assembly: GCF_009360615.1. Classification (GTDB taxonomy): domain Bacteria; phylum Pseudomonadota; class Gammaproteobacteria; order Burkholderiales; family Burkholderiaceae_C; genus Comamonas. Next base: position 230,875 of record NZ_SPEY01000017.1, on the reverse strand, counting down.
CAGAACAACCATATTTACCCTGAAAACCTGTACAAGCTGTTGTTAGAAATGCCAAAGCACTAATAGCTATAAAATGTTGTTTTTTCATTTTCCATTTCCTTCTTGAGCTTGAAATTTATTGTTCAGAATTAGAGTTACTTGACGACCGGCATCAATCTCAATTACAGGTACCATCTGTTCAGCCAAGTCCATATAGAAGTTAGCAACGCGATCCAAGCTGCTTCCCATACCATTTGCCAATGCAATTTTTGAAGCATTCCCTACATTTGGAACTTGATATTTAGTTTCATCACTACCAGAAATATCCAAAGTTGGAACTTGACTTGGTGCAAGTTGTTTACCTAATCCACCAAAGAATCCGGCAGCAATTGAACGCGCAATTACAGAACCTTGCTTAGAAACAACTCGTCCGCGCAATCCACTTTTACCATCTTCACCCACAACATAAGCTGATAATGGACCATCAACGACAGCTCCATCTTTAAATATGCATGAGATTGTCTCACCACGCATTTCTGCTCGCTCTGTTGCCAAATTACCGACTCCAGAAACAATGATGAAGCACTCTTTAACAGCCTGAATATAGCGGTTAGGCAGTACAGCATCCTTCTTCACACGAACCAATGCCGGTACTGCGTTTCCCTTTCCCCGTCCTGCGGTTGCGTCCATACCGTTTATTAAAACGCCTTGGATCATACTTCCGGTAGGCAAGCCATGTTCAATCAACAATTTAGCCTGAACAGACAAAACATCCTTTTTTGCACTAGCATTACTGCTGCTGCGGTATCCATTACTTTGAAACTTACTAGCATCCTTACCACTTCTAATTATTTGGAATGGATCAGAATTTTCAATTGGACGTGGAGCAACTGAATTATCTGGAAGGCTATTCAAAGCAGGATCATTTGGATTAACCATTGGAGCTGAACCCAAATCAGGTACACCACTTTGGTTTTGATTATTGTTTTGGTATGCTTGGTCCATGTTTGGATCAATACCTTGTAATGGAGGTAAACTTACCCCATTTGCACCACCCGCTTGATTGCCTAACTTAAGCTGTTTAACTTCATCTGTAACAGAAGCCAATTGACGAGACAGATCAGAAACACTTTGACCTACAGCCTGATTACCAGTTTTATAATCATTAGTAATTTGCTCTTGGTTTTGTATTAAAGCTTCTTGTTGTTGTCTTTGACGCTCTAGTTCGGATTGAGTCATCCCACGTAAATCATCGATACCAACCTCACCGACTTTTGGTTGGACCAATTGATCTGTTTGAAGCTCATCTGCTACTGTGATTTCTGCATTAGCTTTTTCTTCACTTTCCTTAGCCCGCTTTTCGCCAAGATATAAAATTACAAAAGTTAGCAAACCAATGAAAACCATTGCCATGATAATACGGCGTTTAAAAGGGTCTAATTCATGCCATTTTTGCTTTATATCAGCAAATTGTGTCTGCATATTTTCTTTAAAACTCATCTTATCGACTCCGGTTAATCGTAAATAGAATCTTCACCGTTGCCGACATCAGCAAGGATAAGAATTTCAGTTGTATCATTAGGAGCTAGACGAATTTTTCCGTCATTAAAAGCAACCGCTCGAACTCCTTTATGCCAAAAAGAAGGTTCACTTAATTCAACGTATTGACCAGTTACATTACGTGCTTGATATACATAAACATTATGTTCAACACCTGAATAAAGGACCTTAGGTTGTAGTGTTACAGCCCCCACACGCGCAATTGTTTTTTCATTGACATTCGAACGTGAATAGCCATCAGGTAATTTTTTCTGAGCGATCGTTCCGAGAGTTTGGCGGATAACATCTGTATAATCTGATGCAATTTTTGCATTTGGATTCGTAAGACGTTCTTTCATTGAGTTTTCTAATACCACTGCAATATTTTGCGGAGGTACAGCCTTAGGTACCAAGGTCAATGAAGCTACAGGAGAATTATTAGCAAGGTTGTCATCTTCACGGATGTATACACCAATTGGTTGATCACTCTCCATGACAACATAGACATCTTGACCAACAACTTTATATTTAGCCCCACCATTCACAAGTACAATTGGATTTCGAAATGGAGTTGAAATTCGGTTCATATTTGATGCTGACACAGGGACTACATGCGTATCATCATTATCAATCTGAACTGTTTGTTGCTTTAAATTAGCCTGATCCAACGAAATGGGTTGTTGGGCTATCATTGATGCATTAGTTAATGAATCTTGCGGTAATCTAGCCACCTGAGTTCGGGCATTTGCTCCCGACTGAAAATTAGCCGGCAAATTATTTGTATTTGGCGCATTTTTATTTTGCGGCAATGGGATATAGTTCCCATTAGATAGATTGCTCGGTGGAGGAATTTCATTTGCATTCCTAAATATTTGCCCATCAGCATAAGCAGCAGGAACATTTGCAACCCCTACAGCTAAAGCTAAACCAATGAAAAGCTTATGTAACTTCATAAAATTTCTCCAATTATTATTGCTTAGCTGCTTCTGCTTCTGCTTGCTGTTTATTACGAAGGTAGGACAGTGTTCTTGGTTCATAACCTTCATAACTGTTGAAGTACGTTACTATTGGCTTACCACTTTCCATTTGGATAATGAATTCATAAATAACGGGTTGAGTCTGAATATCTGCTCCCGTCAATGCCGACTGCAAATTACCCTGAATAAATAGTTTTCCGGTTTGTTGCTCATAAGATGATGTTTCTGGGACAAACCATGCTGAGAAGTTCTGGTCCGGTAATTTTGTTGTTAAAGCTCTAAGCGATTCCGCCATTGGTCTTTGCAATGCAGGGGCAAAGAATTGATTAAGTGTCTTAATCGTGTTCTCAATGTTCTGTGGTGTCGTTTGCCCAATAATTCCCGAAATAACAACTGCAAATTGTTTATAGTATTCTGTATTGGCAGAATCCCACTGAATCTGATAAACCTGATCAATGGTTGGTGGTGTTAGAACAATACGTTCGCGCTTATTAGCCAAACCCCATGATTGCACCAATACCACAACGCCTAGAACGGCTGCCGTGCAAGTTGAGACAATAGCTACCTTGTGAGATAAGTCCCAATTCCCGTTAAATAAGCTAAATTTCATTCTTTGTACTCCATAATCGAGCCATTTTTAAAATACGAATTCAACGGGATCATCCCCCAACGGTATGGATAATGAATATAAAAGCCTGCCATCGATCTTTTTTTGTAATTCACATACAGCTTTGCAAATGCATAAAGTAGTAGGCACATCACGATAATGTTCGTCTTAGTAAATAAGCAGGCAAAAATAATTGTGAAATAGATACCCAACTCATCAGATTCGAAAGCCAACAAAAATGGAGGTCCATCAATATTGTCTGGAATCTCGATAGGTGTTAAAGCCATAAGAAATCTCCTTATTCCGTGACATTAATTGTGATGACAGCTCGGCGGTTTTTTGCACGACCTTCTTTGCTTTTATTGCTTGCAATAGGAGACGTTTCGCCTTTACTACTTGTAATAATTCGCTTTCCATCGATACCTTGGCTAACCAACCAACGTTTAACAGCATTTGCTCGTTTTAGCCCAAGCGTTTGGTTGTAGCTTTTTTTACCAATTGAATCTGTATGTCCAACAATATCTGCCACCAGTAGAGAATCTGCCTTCATCTTGTCAGCAATAGCAGTTAACTTTGATAAATCCCCTTTTAAAATGGCTTTATCAAAATCAAAATGCTTAGCATCAATGATGGTTTCTTCTGGTGCAGGGGTCATACGAATCCAGATCACATCATCTTCTTGTACAACGCCTGCCGGAATTTGATCACAGCCGTTACATACAACTGTCTGCTCAATTGTAGGTACCCGTACAATTTCACTATCTACGTGTATTTTTAAGATGTTAAAAGTTGGCTGAGGAATAGTTTCTACTTTTAGCTCTGGAACAGGTTGAGCAGTAGAACACCCATACAAAGCAGCAATCACTAAAAGCAAAGCACCTGACAAACTATTTTTTTTCATCGAATTGCCACTCCATTTTCACTTATATATTTAGAAGTAATTGCGTTGGCAAAATCGATAAACGAAGTCTTGCTCTCCGCTATAGGCTCGGGATTCAGCGTATATATCCCCCCGACTGTTAAAGTTGGCGTGTAATCCACTTTATATTTGGCTCCCAATATCACAGCATTTTTTACGAGAAGAACTGTTTTTTCTGTTCCCCAATGTTTTTTGAAAATATTTAGATTTAATCCCGCTCGTTTGGCAGCCTCGTAATAGGTCCACTGGTCTGAGGGGTCTTTACCTTGGTGTTTGATGAGGTTAAATGCGTGTTGTTGAAACTGATTAATTTTAGATTTATCTGTCTGGTAAGCTGCGTAATATGCAAATGCACCGACTGTTGAGTTCGGCTCTTGTGTTATTACTGGTACCCGAACATACTTAAATTTCGATGGCAAGGTACTTCCCCAGACTGCCATCTCAGCATCATATTTTTCACCGTAGTCACATGTGTAAGTGAAGAAAAAACGAATCACATTAAATTCGTTTTGAACACTACTACGCCCAAAAATTTGCACATCTACTTTTTGACTTGTACGAGGGTCCACACCAGTTGCTTTCCCTGTTGCTAGTAGGTTGTCTTGAGCATTTGTTGATAAGCAAATTAGACTGAGGCTTACCACAAAGAAACTCTTACTAAGCATCTGGTGCATCTGCCACCTCATTCAATTGTTCAAGTGAGCAGAAATGTAAATCAAGAATAATCTCTGATAATTTTTTCCGATTCACATCACTTGAGGAACGTTGTAGGTTTTGTGCATAAGACAATTGATATTCAGTTATATAGCCAAGCGTTAATAACCGCTCACCCAACAACATTCCATCCATGCCTGCTGCTGATCTGTTTTTACTAATAGATATGACTTCTTCGAGCGAAGTCTTACCTTCCATTGCTAAACGCAATGCTGCCTCAGTTAATGTTTCGTACTGAGGCTGTTGTTGAGCAAGCTTATAAATAGGTGCAATATCATTTGCTGCTATATATTCTTTAATTTCATCAGTGATCATCAAAAATTCGATTACTGGTAAACGTCCCTCATAATTCTCTTTGGCATACCCACGCCCAAAAACTTTGTTTATATAACTGGAGTAGCCATTTTTTCTTAACCATTCCGCTTCATGCGTGTTCGGATGGTCCATGTTTCGAGGGTCCTTACATTTACGCACCAAACGTTGTGCGCTTACTGCAAGTAAAGTTTCATTTATATGGCTAGGATCAATTCCCATTTCAATCAAACGCGAAATTGCACCTACAGATGAATTGGTGTGAAGCGTAGATAAAACCAAGTGACCAGTTTGCGCGGCTTCAATAGCAATCTTTGCAGTTTCCTTATCACGAATTTCACCAACAAGGATAATGTCGGGGTCTTGTCGTAATGCACTTTTAAGAGCGCGAGCAAAAGGAATATTCCGATTGACATTAATATGCTGAACACCCTTAATCGTGTATTCAACTGGGTCCTCTACTGTAAACACCTTTTTTTCATGACTATTAATCTCATTCAAACAACTATAAAGAGTCGTTGTTTTACCCGATCCAGTTGGTCCAGTAACAAGAACCAAGCCGTGAGCTGAATTAATGGTATCTACAGTCGCAACACGAGTCGCATCTGTCATTTCAACTGAATCAAGTCTACGACCTGAGTTTGATTGATCTAATAAGCGAATTACGATTGTGTAGCCTTTGACAGTAGGCAGGGAACTAATACGCAAATCCAATTTAGTCGTGTATTTAAGCCACCCACGCGCATCTACAGCGAAAGACTTTGCATAAGATTCTTCAATATCAGCTCGTGCATAGATTTTTTTTCTAATTTGTGCATATTCTTTATCCGAAAGTAATCGACCGAACTGATGAAGCACACCATCTTTTCGAACACGACAAATATGCCCTAAATCCATACTTTCTAAATGAATATCTGAAACCTTATGCTCCATCATTGTTTTAAACAGCTCATTGAGATATGCAACCGCGAATACCTCATACGAATTTGTTTTATCTACGCAGATAAAGTTATCGGGAATTCGATCAACATCACCACGCTTTACATATTCCTCATCGGATAACTTTTCGTCTTTAAAGATTTCTGGATTTAAAAAATCAGTCATTTTTTAATCCTCTTTTTTGTTTTACTTCTTCATCTTTTTCAGATAATGAACTATCAGTACCTAAGATACGGTCTTTTGCCAAATCCCAATCACATACAACTGGAGGTACTGAGTCAGAATAAAATTGAATGCGAAACACAATTGCTGCACGTAAGCGAGTTCTTGCACTCCAGTTACGAATAGATTGTAAGGTTTGAGGCTCAGCCCATGGCTTCGCAAGAACAACAACAAAATCTGTTGTCAGCTCGATAGGTTTAGTTGCGCGGTCAATTCGTGTACACGGATCGCTTGTGATCATTACATAAGTGAAATAAATCACAAAAAGTAAAACGACTACGGCACTGAATAGCATCCGGATGAAAATCATAATTGCCCCGCATGGAGTTTGTTTAAGTTATTGGCAACTTTGTTGATATAACGCACACGCTTCCATTCGGTCACAGCGTTATATGCTCCAACTGCTCGCCATGAATATCCGAACTGAACAAAGTTGTGTGCAAGAATCCATGACGCGATTTCAATATTTGTGCATGGGTCATAAATGTCAGTTAATGTGATATTGAATCGCTTACGCAATTTAGGTACCCAATAATCATTGATCTGCATGAGACCATGATCCGCTCCCTTACCAAGCACACCTTTTATATCTGTGCGAAATGAAGATTCTGTTTGAGCAACAGCCATTAACAAATCAACAGGAACTCCGTACTTTCGAGAAGATGTATAGAAACAACCAACATAAGGAGGTGGATTCCGGAGTTTTATAGAGGTTGAGTATTGAGGGATGTTTGTATTGAACGTCTTGGCATTTTGAGTGCTAACAGAAGTGGCAAAGGTTGGTGCATTAAAATCATTAGCACTTACAGAGCGCAATAATTCATTCTGAGTTTGAGGAGATAACTTTGTAGTATTTGCCGTACTACTATAAGAAACTTTAGATGCGCTAGGTACATTGCTTGGCTGAATAGAAGTAGTTGTTTCTGGATTCGAAACCATAGCCAGAGCGATTGTAGGGGTTACAACCGGCACGACTTCTTTACGGACAATCTGAATCTCCGCATAGACCGCTTGGGTCAATGTGGTAGTTGTTAGAACAACAAAAGGTAAAATAATTCTTTTGCAAATCATTCTAAAACCTAATTATAAAATGTTTGATATATCAATTTCGCTAGTATAATCATAATTTTTTTAATTTTAAATATTAATTAATGTATTTTTATTATTTTTAATAATAAATATTTTTTTAATATTAATTTTTAATTAATCCAAAAAGGTAAGCCCTGCTCATTGAGATGAGACAGGGCTTGCTTGGAGTTTCACGTTACCGCCTAACGCCAATGAACGCATTGGTACGTTTTCACAGTTATCAACTTGTGACATTTCTTTGAAGAACAAAGGAAGCGAATTTCAAACCGCTCAAGCAGCTTATGCCCGACTGCTATCACCGCTAAGTTTGATACAAACTTCGGTTGTGTTTTAGTTCCACAACTACGACTTTCTATTACTATTTTTCTGCTAACCATAAAGCAAGCAAATTACTTCACCGCTAAGAAAAATTTTTACTCGTATGTTGACTATCATCATCTAACATCACTGCTAAGTCACATCTGGACCGCTAGAAGATAAATCCAGAAAAACATACATCACTGCAAAAAAGATTCCGCTAATAATTTAACTTTAGTGTTTAATAGCATCACTGCAAAAAAAATAGCTAGTAGCGATTAATACAATAATGAAATTAATCATAATTCATATTAATAACTAGGTTATATGGTTGGCGTGAACCAACAACGGAGCCACCGTTTTTGTTTCTTACTGAATACTTATCAAAAATCACAAATACAATCAGCCACGATAGTAATTGAAATTATTTATTTGATTTTCTTCCACGCCAAAAAAGTTCGTATCATTTCATAGATACAGAGGTTGCCACACCTCGCTTATAAAACCCTTGTCATTGGTTTTAAATATTTCTCGCATTGTCTTTCGCTTCATCACCGCTTACGTTTTTATTCGCTCGAAATGACTGTATCTTCATAAATAAATGATTTAATTAAAAATCAAATTCTCATAAAGAATCTACTCAACAATTCTCCTTCTCTCATAAATTAAAACTTATTCCCCACTCAAGGCAGGTTTTCATTTCAAAAAGTCTATATCAAGGAGCCACCTTGTATAATCATCGACCTGAGAGATTCCCATATTAGTCATAATGGTCTTTGTTAATAGATATTTAAAAAACAATATCTTTCAACGATCAGTACGCTTATCCACTCCACAAAATAGCAGCTATTCCGTTTTTCTACGGTAAGAGTTCCAAAAACCCGTATTATTAACCGCTATTCGACTTCACTGTGGGTAAAGCACTTAATCTACGCAAAACAACATCTCAATAATGCAACCACCAAAAATAAAAAAGACCACATTAAACTTAATTAATGCAGTCTTAATATCTTGATGACATTATTTTCTACGTGTCATCGTTACAGGCTTGAGCTATCCAACGATCTAACCAACCAACTTAAAACGTCATCACGACAAGTCATTTAAGTCAATCGCTTAGTACCAGAGTAATCCAGATTTCTCCTCATACCCCCTAGTACGTCACCGTACTCTCAGCAGCCCACCTGTGCGCCATACATCATGCCCTATGTAGAAATTGAAGCATGAAATAGGTGTTATTAACGCAGCTATCATTCCTTGAAGCTACTCACACTCTCCATTAGACAGGGTTGATCGTGTCACCACGATGCCCGTTTCTATGTCGCCCGACTTTTACGCAAATTCTAATTTATTTACTGATTCCTACTTACTGATCTATCTGCGTTACTCGGGGATTGGGTCAAAAAGCGGAATCTCACCGCCTAGTGCCCTTCATAGCCGCGCCAGCTAGATTTCTCACGCACGCAGCTTTGCGAGTTTTAGTAAACGTTGGCTGACGTTTACACATAAAACACTTCGACAAGAGTTTAGATTTTTTACGAGGAACACTATTCACACCCCCCTAAAAAACCATATTTGGCAAACACAGGATAAGGCAGATACCCCCCGAAAACAAGCTAAAAAACATAGTGAATTCTAAATCATCAGGAACTCTTATTTACGGAAAAACCATTTTCCTTTTAAAAAAGATAGATTTTAAAGAAAATTTCTCTTATTCTTTTTGTAAATCATGGTGTCACTTTTATTGTTGAACCAATATATCACGGAATTGTACAAATTATGATCACTTATTCCATAAAAAAAACAGATTGTTTGACTGCATTGATGAATGCGGTAACTACGGGTCGTTGCCGTTATTGGATGAGCGGTAAAATATCAATTAGTGAGGTCAACTCTGTAATCCCTAAGCTCATCTCTAAGTATGGTTTGCAGACTGATGATAATGAACGTGCTTATCAAAGACGGAGTGGAGAGCCTGTTTGGACTTTAGTCATTCACTTCAATCCCTCGTATATTGGTCAGATTGAATTTTGGCTTTTGACTACCGGCTACCGTAAAGCTGCACGGAGTAAAAATGTTAACAATAAGGACATAAATTCACTCAACGAGAAATTAATGTCGCGTGAAAATTTGAAGCCAATTATTACGCGCAATCCTCTAGAGTACTTAACATTTGGTGAATATATCCTCGGTCTTTACATTAGTTATGACGATCTTAAGGACAGCATCGACAACGACTATCTTTTTCCATACAACTACGGAATTCCACTTGATCCAGTCATTGCAAATCACCTTGATCATTTGTCACTAAAGTCAATTAACGGGCTTAAAACGAACCTTGAATTGGGTTCAAAATTATCAGCAAATGATGAAAAAAAATACGAAGCAATTAAAGAAAACTTTGGTTTTTTATACCTCAAAGATGGCGAACAATTGGAATATAACCATGAGAAAGCCCTGAGTATGCTTAAGAACAAGTACGGTGTAACCCCTGATGAGGGTACTCCCTACAATGATGTGATTAAACTTTTAACGAAACATTTGACCCGAACTAACAATCAGTATCTTCATATTTTTAAAAGAAAATCTAAGAAAAAATTTCGTTTTACTTGGTATCTAAACAATGAATTTCTTCAAAAGATGGGGACGGATATTGAGAAAAAGATTGTCCTAATCCCGACCCGACCTACTCAGTTTGAAGATTCAATGCGTAGACTTTATGCCAGAGGCAACTATCATGGAGTTAGACATCAGATTGGAAAAATATCTGGACGAGTAAAAAAGATTGTTAAAGAAACATATCCTAATATTTACAATAGGTTAGCTTTCCCTCAAATGCTTCATTATGTGCGGTTCTCACCTATTGCATATAAGAACTTTAAAGAGTTCCAACAAGCATGTATTAATGAAACTATTATCATTGAGAAAAATAAAGCTTACCGTGAAGAAAACCAAAAACGGTTTAAGAAATTACGCACGGCGTTGCGAAATAAAAATCCTGAATTAATGAAAGCCTCACCTTCAACCCTGAATAATCTAATACGTGAACACGATAAAAATGGAAAGGAGCGTGATATAACTCCAACAGATAAAGAAATTGAATCTTTCTTGGATACATATAAAGAAATGGACCCGAGATTAATTTCTGACACCTATTAAAGTTAATATTGATTAATTTCTACGCTATGCACTCAAGCTAGTTACCAAAATTCCTAAATCCAAAGTGAAACTTTTTGGTAACTAGCTATCTAAGCTTATGAACATGTTGTTTTTTTGTGTACTCTTTTTTTATGCTTTTTTTGGGAAACTTTTTGACAGCTTTTAGACTAAGTTACCAATTCTGAACTTAGACACGGAGTTTACGTCTATTTTACTAATGTAACTTATTGATATATATAATTCTATCTACAATCGCTCAAGATGGGAACTTTTTCGGCGCTTACGCTTTATTATAAATTTGTGTCTTTGTATTTCGCTTACGCTAAAAAAATACTATCTAATTTTCCCTCTAAATATTCACCAATTAATTTATAAAAAAAAGATTATTAATCGCCTAACGGCTACCATATATGCGCTAACGCTGTATATGGTCATAGTGAAGTACTATAACACTACCCTATTGAAATCACTTTCATCTAATCCCGATGCTCTCATACTTTTTTTATAGGTCCCTATTAGGTTTCCTATAGCTCCCTAAGTATTATCCTATAGCTATCTATAGATACATCTATAGTTCCCTATAGATTGTATTATAGCTTCCTATATATCAGGACATAGCGATCTATAAGAATATCGTTACGCCGTGCCAAATAGTTTTTAATTAATAATAAATAGTTAATTTAATTTTCCTATTAGGTTTATCTATCTTAGAAGTAAATCTTTTTTTAGGATTATGTTCTAGTATCATTAATCTCAGCGTGAGCTGATTTACTAGCGTGAGCGATACAATAATTATTTGATACGTGCGCCGTGGATTGAATTTCAACCTCTGTCTATGCCTTAGCAACTATGTTGCAACTGGCACTTTCTTGAGCTATGAAATTCTATCTTTAAGCTGCTTTACCTCTCCAAAAATTTAGACCTTCCACTTCCCCATGAAAGAGAAATCTTGACCATAATTCGCCGTAATTTTTTTCAGAATTAACACACAAAAACAGATCACAAATTGATCGCCTCTTTGTTTATTTACTCTGAAAAATTACCGCAGCTTTACCCTCTTTGATGCTATTTTCTAATGCATTTTGCCACGACTACGCCGTGCGCTTTTTTTGGAATATTTCATCTGGATCAGAAAAATTTGTCTCAGCTTTGCTTCTTGCCTAACAAGCTAACTCTGCAATTTATGATTTTTACTTCTTGTAAATTTGATTTTCAAAATTATTTTAAGATGGCTATTACGGCGCATTTATATTTTTTATTAATATTAATATTTCCCTAATGTTTTTATTGAAATTTTTCCCTTCTGTAATTTAATTTCGGAAAAAAGCGTCCGCTTTCGCTCCCTTACTGGCACACTTCCGCTCACGCTATTCTGCTTATCCTATACCTTGTATTGCCTTTAGTTTCTCCCTTCGGGTAAAAGCACATTGATTATAGGTTCCGATAGAACTTGTTATAGATTCTTATATTGAATAGACCGCAGCGTTCCAGTCTCATGAACATAAAATTAAAACTTTACCGATCCTTGTAGCCACTGCTCGAGTTGCTCTCTTTATGGCTTATGTTTCAACTTATGGACCAGTAGATTGCTTTGTGGGATAGTAAATTCGATACATTCGATATAATAAATTAAGAGACTTCTTAGATGTACAATTTCAGCATACCGGATCATAAGCAAACGATAACAATCTGGGGAACCTACAGCTCTCTAAAACAGCTTTATGAAGTGATCCATTCTCTAAACAAAAAATTAGACTGTATCCCTTACAAAGAAGGAGTCTTGATGGGCTTATGCTACGAATTGCGTAAAGCTTTCCAGAATGAACGATGCTCTGCCCAAGAAATTGGAGCTTACGAATTTTGTTCTGATACAGGGAAACAAACCCCACATTACTTTCATCTCTACGGCGCAGTGATTAATCCGTTCATCCTACTAATGAGTACAGCTTATTTACATCATGTACTGTTAAGTACCGAAATCTCCAGATTGGAACAAGGCTATATAAACCTACTTGTCGATGTAACCGAAAAAAGCTTTGAGCATTATTGTTCCCTTAATATTGAATCCTTATACAAAATTGCCTTCGCTATTGCTGCTACAGCTCCATACGAAGAACTTCATAGTGATATACACGAACTGATTGGACCATTCGATGAATTAACCCCTTTTGAGAGAACCACTCAAATTACACCGATGCTTAAACGTATCCTCGAAGCGTATAAGGTAACGCCGTGTTGAATTTTAGTCCTCTATATATACAGTTATAGTTCCCAATACACTTGGCATATCGCTCCCTATTCTTCCTCTATAGCTATCTTATATATCCAATGCTCAGACAAAACATGACTTGTTGTTTGTATTGGTACCGGCACCAAGGGTTTTCATTCCCAATGTGTGTTTGGGTATGAGCGAGAGCGGTGTTCTTTAGAAAAATGCGTGAGCATTCCACCGACTGAAATACATCTTCCCGAATAGAAGTTCAATTCTTTTGCTTTTCTTCATAACTCGTAATTCTTCATGTATTCAGATGTTTTTGTGCGCCGTTTCATATTTTTTTCAGAATCAGCTATTTATTTTTTCATAGAATAGTCTGTCTATTTGAAAAGAAAATAGCTAACATCTTTGGGGCTATGAGTACGAGTGTACTTTTATCAATTTTATGGCTTTTATTTTCTAGGAAAAAATTACTTTCTATGAGTAGAGCAACTACCCAAGTCAATTATCGGATACCTGTTGAACTGAAAGCTAAGCTTGTTGCGGAAGTCGAAGCCAAGGAAGAAGGCTCTATCACAGATGAAATTGTTAAACGCCTCGAGCTTTCTTTTGATTTGACAAAAGCTGATGGCTATAACATCGGATATAGAGATGCGACCGCTCACATGACATTTGCCCTTACTTTGGCACTTAAGGATCAAGGGCTAGATTTCGATGTCATTCAAACTGTCGTCAATGAGACCATAGCAAACTTTGATAAAAATATCTGATCGATACCAACCTTTATTAATTTATTCAGAGGACCATCAATCATTTTTAACTGCAACAGCTACAACCAATGGTTGAAGCATTTTGTTTGTATACAGATATAAAGACTATTAGACCAATCATAGCGTTAACTTTTTACTAAGGGAGCAATACTATGCTTAGACTCGAAAATCCTGCCGATCTTGCCAAACGTTTAGGATTACCAGTAGAACCGGATATTCTCGGTTACGCGCTCTGGTACGAAAAAGGAGAAAAGTCTGGCTTCATTCAAAAATTCAAATTCCGGTTTGATACATTAAAGCCCGAACATAACTCATTCAATTTTGGGATTCTTAAAGCACCGTCTAATAAAACTGATGCTGATAGCTATATCTATGACTTTGAAACCGCCGTGATGATCCAGAACGTTTTTCAGTGGTTCACGGGCGTTTCTCCTCAGATTCACTATGTTCTATCAATGCAGAGTAATGAGAAGAATATTGTGTCTACATATATGGTTAAAAAGGCAATGGAGGCTGAATATTGTTAATGTAACATTATGCCAATCGAAAAACATGGCAATAATAATATAAGCTATTGTTTTATATATTAAATATCACTTTATGATTAAAAAATGATCGTTTATATTTCCACGCGATCTGATGTAATAAAATGCCAATCAAATGGCATATTCATTAATTAGGGAATCAATTATGTCACATGATCATTCGCTTTCTGATCTTTACACTATCGCCGTTACCCTCAGTCACGGTGATTTACCCATAAACTTCTTAAGCGATTGGTACCATCCGGTCCAACCAGACGAAACAGCTCACTGCTATATCAGCTTGGCAGGTCGTCTAACCAAGAAATGTATTTTTATCGAAACCGAAGCACTTGCTTTAAAGCTCGTTGATGGGCTAAAGCCAAAACTTCGGAAAAGAGTTCCGAGTATCGATTTCACCGTGCGTAAAGTCACTTCTGGGGAACTGGATTACCGCAGAAAAAAAGCTCGCGTAGAGGCTCAAGAAAACGGAAAGAAAATCGAACTTTTGAATTCAAGTTCATAAGGCATTGGCTACAATCCATATATGTACAAAAATACATATATGGATTAATTTTAATAATGTTTTTCTGATAAAATAATGCTTATGTTTTCATAAACATAATTTCTTTTAGTCCATGGCTAAGCCATGCAAAAACACCTTCCCTTACCGGAGTACGGAAAAATGCAACAAACCATCCTTTTCGTGGTTGAAAAACCAGACGTGGCAGCTCAATTAGCCTCTATCGTAAGAGCCAAGTTCAGCGATGCCAAGATTTATGCCCTCTCAACCCTTTCTGTAATTGGTACCTTTGAATTTGATTATCCTCGCGGGCTTAAATTCCGTGATATTCCTTATTTACACGAACCAAAATGGAAATATCCGTCAAACCGCGATTTCAGACCCGTACAAGAAATTTTAGCCGATCGCATTGTCCGTTTGGACCTGTCACCTAAAGACGTATTGAGTATCGCAAACAAGATCATCCTCGCGACTGATCTCGACCCTGCAAACGTTTTCGGTTTCCATCTTATGATCAGTGAATTTTTAGGTCCCGAACGTGCGCAGGATGAATACGAAGCCATTGTCACTTACTCGATGGCACCAGAGATTTTACAAAGAGCCGTTGATAACCCGCTTTCTACAAAAGATGACTGGTACCAAAAACTTCTAAAAAAAGGGACAGCCAAGAAGTACTTTGATTTCAACTACAATACCAATTCTTTAATTGTTTTTGGTGAGCTGCTTCGCGGATTGGGGGTTGATACCAACCAATTCATCATGAGCAAATATAGCCTACAGGTCCTTTATGATTTAAATATTCGTGGTCCCGTTCATCGTAATGATTACTATTCATTGATGGGACAATGGATCGGTTCAGGAAAATATGCCCTTGCTCAAATTGGATCACACGCCTCACGAAATGCGATATTAGAGGGATTAATTGAAAATAATCTATTGTCAGAGGACGATCAGCGAACCATCAACATCACACAAACTGGCAGCATGTTCCTTAAGCTACTCCATCCTGATTGCCAAGATGTCGATTTGCCATTGCGGATGGAAACATGGATCAACGATTGGGATTCATCCCGAGGTAAAATTGAACGCTACCTGAACACTTTTTTCAGCAAGCAAAAGCGGTTTTATTTTAAAACCTTTCCACCTCAAGATGAGACCCACTACGGCAGCAAAAACTTCACCAAAGCACTTGAAGAAGTTCATAAGGATATTCCACCGTTCAAGCTAGGATCAGCAAATAAATAACCAGTCCTGATCCAACTGTCACAATAATGATCAAAATCCCATGATGCAGGCTTTCTCTCCATGGGATTTTGCACTAAACCTTAAATAATTTAGGTGAAAACAATGCGTGATTTTGAAATTGAAGTAGTACCAAAAAAAACCGATACGCAAGGTGTCAGATTTTTCTATATTCCGGTCTATAAGGGTGTGCGTATTTCAAAATCGAGTTTGAAATTTGATGCAGCTTCTTTTAATTTAGAGCAAGCCGCACAAAATTTTCTAACACGTAAATTCTTATCCAGAAAAAAAGTACCAACTGTCGTTGGTACTTGGGCATTTTAGATGGGAAACCATTATGCCTGTTGCTCAAGCTTTCGCTTTCGTGCCGTGCTGCTAACGCATTCGGCATTAACATCCCAGAAAAAACATTTCTAATAAGGATAAAGGTGGCTTTCCCTCCGCCACCTTTCTGCTTCGCAGACTCATCTAAATTTGTTCCTGACAAATTTTCAAAATAGACCTCCTAAAAACTGTCGTTTTTCGTAGGGTTCTATTTTCATTACGCCGGTGCTTACGCACCTCACCTCTCTCGCATTTTTTCCGAACTAAATACCACTCCCACATATTTCCTATTTGCTTACAGCCACGCTCGTTTTAAATATCTACAAAATAGGTGCGCTAACGCTTCTAAGCCGTATTGCTGACGCAATTGGCTTGAGCCTTCAAAGAAGGCATTCCACGGATTTTGAATATAACCCCGCCCGACTGAATTCTTTTAAATTAAATAACTATATTTTAAAAGCAAAAGTATTTTAAATATGCGGTATATGATATAATTCAAATATCAACTTTGGAGCTGTACAAATGAAATTTCAAGACATCGAAAAACTGGCAAATCGAATTAAGTTTCCTAAATTTTTAAACAGAATCTTGGTGAATATGCAATTTCAAGATGCTGAAAGTATTGCCTCTCAACTCTCTCAACCTGATTTTCGCAAAGAAAATTTCATCAACTATATGTTCATGAAAGAATATGTGATTAATGATCTGGTCCAAGCACGTCATTCAAAAGAAATCTTTTTTAGCCGTTATCATGAATTTTTCTGGTGTGAACCAAACTTAGTTTCTCCAGTTAAGCATTTATCAACTGGTGATCTAGTAACGTATACCAATCAACACGGCGAATCTTATGCCAATCATCGTATCTTAAGTTTCTTCCAGAAGCCTAATGGTGAAGTCTATCTTTTCCTCGACATCCGCGATTGCTTTAAGCCAGTTTCAATTACAGATATAACACTGCAAAAAGGTTATGTGGGTCTCACATGTGCAGAAGATTTCGATGCACTTGAAATTGCATATCAATACAACGCTCTCCCTCTATACATCCAATTGGACCGCGAAAAGCGTCAATCCGCTATGCAAGCTTAAATTCTCCTTTGGAATCATTATTTACCTAAATTGTTGAGCAAGATCGTGATGGATAAATTTGATGATAATAACAATCCGGTTTTCAGCAAAAGTGAAAGTCTTTTCATCAATTTGCTGCTAGTTGGTTTTGGTTTCACTGCTGCGTTACTCTCCTTATCTATATGTTTTATTTACTTTTACCCGTTGATTTTAGGTGTAAAAAAGCTAATTCTGACTTACCCTTTTCTTATCGTCTTTATTGTATTCTTTGTATTTTATGCAACGCTAACTTTATTCAATAGATTTTATAAATGGGTACAATCCTAACTTGATAAATTCTCTGTTTAATCCAAGGGGTTAGTCGAGATGGCAATAGCGATGCCTGCCAAACTGTATTAAAATGCGCATCTACAATAATGAGTTTTTAAATGTTAAATCAAATGTTTACCTTTTCTGAAAAAAGAAACAGTATCTTGGCAGGCTTTACCTATGTTTTATGCATAAATACATTTGCGATCGTTTTTTTGCTACTCACATTCGCTGTATCATATTTATTCAAAGTTGAACAAATTGGATTTAATTTTTTCCTTTTATATATGATCAACTTGATCATATTTTCTAAACACTTATTTTTAATTTCAGCCACATTCATAGCCAATGAAAAGCGTTTTTATTTCAGAAATGATTGGGGAACCTTGCTCGGCTGTATTTTTATGATCTCCTTGATCTCAGGGATCGCAATCACAAAATTTGAGCTTTTACCGGTAACTGAAAACAACAGCTCAGCTCTGGTTATGATTTTATTTTTTACCCATTTGTGCTTGGCTTATTGTGCTTTTTCAAGCCAAAACGTAGTCAGCAAGACAACTTACACAATATATCCCTCTGAAATTGATGGAACTACATTTTTTATTGAGAAAAAGAAACTTTATATTCTACGTGGAGCATTTGTGCTTCTGGCAAGTCTCCTATTTAATTGGTTGCTTCATTTTCTGGCTTTTGAATAAAGCTTAAACCGCACAAGGTTCTCTTTTTATTACGCCGGTGCTAACGCACCTCATCTCTCCCGCATTTTTGTCCTCATTACGCCCTTTGCCTGCATATTTCCTATTTGCTTACAGCTACACTCGTTTATTGACTTTAGGGGTGTGGCTCTCCCCGCGCTAACGCTTTTAAGCCGTGTTGCTGACGCTACAGGCTTTTAGCCTTCAAAAAAGGCATCGCGCATAATTTAATTTCATCATTCCCCCGACTGAATCATCAAAAAATATTCAATAAATTTAAAAGCAAAATATATTATATTTGCGGTATATGATGTATAATGTAATTCATAAACTTTGATCATTAATAATACTGAGGGTGTCATGGAAAATATAATTCTTATTGCAGATCACTTCGACAAAGATATTTCTTCTGTTGATTTTGCACAAATGATTACCCCAAAAGAGTGGGAAACTCTTTCAGCTAATCCGGATTTTTCTGTTCTCGATACCCAAATCATTGACTGGTTAAAACAGTACGCTCCAACTACTTATGACATTGCTTGTGCAACATCCGGTCGTAAAGCCCATGATCAAATCCTTATAAATGCGATAAAAGCAAAGGTTCTATTTGAACAGCTTGATTACATTGGGTTGCGTTCGATGCAACGGACCAGATTTAGTAATCTTTTTTCTCCTATCTTTGAAAATACTTTCAAGTACATCTCTAAAGTGTATAAAAAACATGATGTTAATCGGGATAACATCAAGTATCAATCCATTTCTAATCGCAACAACATTGATCCGGATCAATTGTGCAACCGTTATGGTTATTCTGATCATACTGAAAATAGAATTATAGAAATTTTAGAAAAACAACCAGATTCGCAATATCTTCTACTCTGCAAAAAAATCAGTGATGAAGCAAAGCTGTTGGATGGGATTCGCAGAAGTATCGAAGAAATCAACTTTGAGCCTAAAGATCGTAGTGACTATCAAACCTGTGCTTGTTGTTTCCGTTGGGTCCGTTTACAACCGAGTGATCGTACTCGTATCGCATACCATGGTTATACTCTAAGCCGTTATTCTTACAATGATGTTGTGAATAGCTCTTGTATGGGGGCAGATTTTGCACCGTTCCAAGTAAGTGCAGACGGTACGATCCATTTACTACAGGTTCTTCGCAATAAGATTGTCAAATCTAATGAAAAACTCAAAACCTTAGATGAAAGCGATTATGACCGCGAGAACCAAAAAGTTATCGCAAATCTAAAAAACCAGATTCGAGGTTGCCAACATAGTTTCGATTATGCTCTTTCCCGTATAGAAGTGACTCATCCGGATCGTTTGGCTGAGGCGAAGGCAATTTGATATTGCTTTCTTAAAACGCAGGGTTCAGAAATGAAAGACAAGGATTTTCAAAAATTACTTGATCAAGCTTCTAAAGCAGCGATTCAGCATCGCGAACTTATGAAATTGGTTGGAGAAGCTTGTATTGATAGGTTTGGGTATCATTACAGCGATTTGGATGTAGATTGTTTAATTGATACCATTGATCACGGCTTAGGTCCAATTAAAGTAAGTGATGTGGATGAAGCATTTAAGTGGTCTATAAAGAATAAAGGACTGGAGTTGAGAGATTCCAGATTGGATAAAGAGTAAGTATTTATGAGTGATTTAATGAATAAAAATAAGTTCGATATTGAGAAATTTAAGTTTAAAGTACTTTTTCTTTCCACGATTGTCTTTGGTACTTTTGGTATTACCTCTGCCTTTATCGGTCTTTTGATAAACTTCTTAGGTTTCAAGGAAATATCAGAATTGTGTTACTGGTTTTTTGTGGGAGGCATTTTGCTATCCATCATTTCACTTTACCTGTTCAATAAAGTAAAAGATCAATAATTAAGGACCTATTCCATTTATGCCTCTAAATCGCATTTATCGGCGATTAGAGCGCATTTATATGAACTGGCATACCATCCCCGTATAAAATATTATTTCATCTTTACGATGAGCTTATCGACTTGATGAGACGGGGTAATAATTATGACACAATTCTAGCTGTTAATAATTGTAAAATTAATAAATTAAGTATGATTATTTTGCGGTATATACTGTATAATACAATTATAATTTTTTATAAGGCTCAAACTGATGAATACAACTACTCAAAAAAATCGCTTAAAAATTATTTTCTATATCTCTACAGGTGCAAAAGATGTCTATTACACCCTTAATAAGGTCGTTCAAGAAGGCGCAATCGTAGTTTCTCATCATTATGTCCAGAATCTCAGTATGGAAGAAAATGAAGCTATCGAAAAAGCTGAGGCTTTCTCCAAACGATTATCTGATGCCGGATTAGACTGTGTGTTTGATGGGACTGTAGACGGCGAAACCTATGGCAAATTAGGCTCAAATCTAAAAGTTGAAGATCACTTTAAAATGAAAAAAATCCAAGAAGGAATCATGCCTTTTGGTAAACACAAAGATAAAGCCCTGAAAGAATTACCACAGGATTATATGCTCTGGGCTATCTCCAAATTCCAAAGCTCTACCAATCCAGTAGAGAATTCCCTTGCGTTTGCAACGTTATCTACTGCTATTGATCTGGGCTATCTCCAAAACGGCGATGACATCTTAAATTGCCTCACTGATTTCAACCGTCAAAACTCCAAATCTGAATATATTGGTGAAAAGGGTCAACGCTTAACAGTCGAATGTCTGATCGTGAATGCTAGTGGTTATTATGATGATTTATATCGTCAAGAAGTTCATAACATCCTGCTTAAACAGGGAGACAATATGATTTCGTATACGGGCACTAAAGACCTTGGTCATAAAGGCGATACGATTAAGATCAAGGCGACCATTAAAAATACTTATGAAAGTAAGGGTGTCAAATACACTCAAATCACTCGCCCAACCATTCAAACTTGAGTTGGATTCACTATGGGTAATGAAACCATTCAACCTTTTGGCTATTCGGAATAAGGTGTGGAAATGAATTCTGAACAATTAATTGATTATCTAGCTCTCGGTGAAAAAGATGCAAATGATTTACTGTATGAGTTAAATCCAAAACTTGAGAAAAAGTTCTTAAAGGCTTGTAAAGACTTAGCTAAGATTATTGATGAAGTTCGTGTTAAATACCCTGATGCTAACATCTATGTAGAAGAAGATAGACCTTTACTTTTGCTTGGTAATTCTCATTCTAAACACACAAGTATTAACGATGTGGCTGTTGCTCAGATGCAAATGGAAGCCTGCGGATCATTAGATTTAATCGGTATGATTGACGGCGGTGGTTGGTAATTACACACGTTTTTTGCTAATTGACCATATTTTAATAACCAGTATCAGCTTATTTGCTCGAAATAAAAACAATAAATAACACAATTAAATATGTTATATATGTGGTATATATTATATAATATTATTTTCGAAATAAAGTTATGTTGCTTTGGAGTTCTTATGCTAATTGCAGTGCAAAAAGACCAAATTATCCATGCAGTTTTAGTGGATAATCGACAAGCTTGTGAAATGATTGCCCGAGCAATAGGACATAAGCTTGACGGGAAAAATTTCAATATTTTTGATGAGGTCGTAAATCCTCAAGATGCTGTACTCAAATCTCTCCATAATTTAAGTCCCAATCAATTTTTTGACGCACGCCACGATGTAATCGTAACTCGTGATCCAATGTATCTTTTAGAAGATACTATTACATATAAGCCATATAATTACATTCTGTTCAATTTGGACAATCAAAAAATTATCGTCCCCGATTACTATGACTATGAAGATGGTTTCCATCTCACCGAGATTGGCGAATTAAGTTCAACTTACGAAGCCTATAAACATGCATCCGGTGTCCTTTCTAATCACAATCGACTCATGCAATTTGCATTCGCCAAAAACTTGATCCTTGTTAAACCCACTGATGAGTATCATAAAATCAATGACTCTCTCGTTCGCACAGCTTATGTATTCCGCGAGAATGTAAAGGGATCACAACCAATCAATATCTCTTATTGCTTCTGCTGTGAAACATTTGAGTGTAAATGCACTCCAGAGCAAATAGAGGAATACACCTCGTCTGAACTTCCGTTCTGACATCAACTTTAGATGTGATTTGGGGATCGAATAATGCAAACATTCCATGAAAGGAAAGCAAAAAGGGCAGCTTATTTTTTTGAACATGTCTACAAAAACAAGCTAGAACCTTGTACTGCCTGTAATGGTTCAGGTTGTTATGACGGTTCTGATTGCCATGGTAATTCGTTACCTTGTGCCGCTTGCAATGGCACTGGTAAGTGCCGGCAACGATAAATAGTTATTCATGATCATGCGAGGTAAAAAATGGCATTAACAAATGAAGAAAAAATAGCGGCACTAGAATTAACGAGTGTTCAAAAAAAAGCCTTTAAAAAACTCCAAAGAGCTTTGACTGAATGTGAAAATGCAGGTATTGAATTCATAGGAATGGAAGAATTTCATTATGCTTTTAACGGCAATAACCTTGATTCTGCAAGAGATTATGGACTATACGATGAGCAGCTTTCAGAAGATGAAGTAAATTTTAATGAGGTAAATGCACCATCAATTAATATGACAGAGCCGTTCGTCAACGTTAGTGTTGCATTAAAAGTTAAAACTTAGCCCAACTCGTTATCTTAAATAAACAAAAATTGGAGCAGCTTATGACTTCTTTTAAGGAAAGGTTAGAGGAAATAACTCCAATCCAAAACACTGAGTTTAAAATGCAAATACAGCATTTTATTAACCGTGATTTCCTTGGACTTACCCAAGAACAAAGATACTTTTTTATTCTTGGTGGAGCGAACACCCTGCTTGAATCCAATTTGATCGAAGAAGATGATTATTATGAGATTCAGGAACTTGTGGGTGCAATTAACAATCAAATTACTTTAAATGGTTGAGGCAAGATGACAAGTAAGAATCAAACAAGTTTGAGTTGCCCTCACTGTAACGGTCAACTTAAATATGGGGTTGAAGAAATTGTTCTTCATGAGAAAAACATTGAACCCACTACCGGTAAATTAATGAAAAGAACAACCAAACGGCGTGTTCCCAATACCACCAGTAGAAGCTTTATCCTCTGTGATAATGTTGACTGTGATTTCATTATGGATAGCAGTGAACCCGAAGATTGCGGAGAGCATTACTCCCTATTTGATAAGATCAATAAGGATGATGAAAATTCTTTTGCTACTTCGGTTATGAGTTAAGTTCACTGCCCAAAGCACGTTCCACCCTTTTATAGAATTTAGGCATCCTTATGAAAAAAGATAAATTTCAGGTCCAGTATGATAACGATGAAACCAGAGTTTACCGTGATGTAACGATTCTTCGAAATCGGAAGATCAAAACGGGTGACGAGGGCTGCTATTACATCAAAGATAAATTATGTACATCTATTCAAGATGCTCAGCTTTACATTGACGAAATGCTTGAAGCTTGTGGGATTGAGTTTTTCAAGACTCGGGAAAACCCTCTTATCGTTGATCTGGACGTATAGATAAATGACAGTTGGTGTGAGATTTTTGACATAAGTTTCAAGATTTTTCACCCCAACTTTCTGCCAACCCACTCATTTTCATAAATTCACACCTCAAATATTCAAAAAAAATCTTAATACTTGTGTCTTAAATACAATAAATGTCTCAACAATTGTGGCAAAACCACCATGAGATTACTTGTCATAAAAAATATAACTATTTGTTTTTAAAGAATAATACTATCTCACATCTTATGACATTTAACATTGCAATTTAGACCAAGAAAATTATATCTCGAGATTGCCAGAAATCTTTGAAAATAAAAAAACCCTACGCTTTCGCTCCAGACCCGTACTGCTAACGCAGCCGGTTTTAGCCTTCAACAAAGGCATCGCGCAAATTTTAAATCCCCCCTTTCCCGACTGCACCACATTGTTATTTTTAGTAAATTTAAAAGCATAAGTATTATATTTTTGCGGTATATGGTATAATTCCAATATCAACTTTGGAGTCAAACCATGAAATTTCAATCTTATGAAAGCATTGCCAATCAAATTCAACACCCTAAATTTTCTAAGGCTGATTTTTTACGCCATAAAATCAACAAAGATTGTCTTATTCACAGTCTAGTTTCTGCAAAGTTCCATGAAGAAGCATTTTACGGTAGATTCCCTAACGGCTTTACCACCGATTTATCAAGTGTTGTTCCAGATTCCTCTATTAACTTGACAGTTGGTGACCTTGTGGCTTTCACAAATGAATACGGTGTTACTTTTGTCAATAAGAAAGTCTTAGGCTTCACGTTTTCTGCTGAATCTGGTCGTGTCGTCTATTTAGACAGTGATTGCTATTGGATGGCTAAACCACTCAGTAGCCTGACATTACAAGATGGTTTGATTGGAGTTGATGAAGCAGATTTGCTCATCGTTGAAGAAAAATATAAGAACAGCTCCATCCCTTTTGATGTTCAACAAGTACGTGCAAAAAAAGAATCCTAACCCCTAAAGCCCGTACGTTTTTATACGCCATACAAAAACATACGGGCTAATGTACAAAAATAAAGCAGCTTAGGAGTAATTTTATGCAATGGCATAAATCCAATTCAATATTTAGTGATCTAACTGAATATGCAGCACTAGAGCTTTTAATCGACTCTAAAGTAGGCATTTTATTAGATCGTGAAATAGTTGAAAACGTTGTTTTCTCATTGGTTCAACTCAACAATGGTTTAAAAACAATTTTCATCGATACAGTAGTTTTCGATCAGAACGGTTGGAAGCACCTACATAACTCTGAAATCGACACCCCACAGATACTACTTTGCCCAGAGAGGCTACTAGATCACTCAACCAACCTCGATTCAAACGCAGTTGATTGGCGGACAAAGAACCGAGAGCATCAACTCAACAAGGAAACCATCATAAAGTTGTTTAAAGCCTTGCCGTATGGCATCGAATTGACAACTAAAAGTGGTAAGAAATTGAAGATGATTCATGGTTACGACCAATCATGGTCCAAGATTGAATGCCTAAATATCGAAAAAAATGAACGCTTTTGTTATAGCTACTTAGATTTTAATGCTGCGGATTTAGCTCAAGTGCTATCAAAGGTAACTACTCAGCAACCACATTAATTCACTCTTTCATATTACAGAACAAGGATTCTAAAATGAGCATTATCGAAATTAAAACTTTTTTAAAAAACAAAATCCAAAATGACGGCGATACAACAGAGAATGCTTTGGAGTGTTTAGAGCAGCTTGTATCACAAGGCATGGAATATCCAAACGCAGAAGCTCAGGTACTAGATGTATTCTCAGTATCTCAAGAAGAACTTATGGAAGCTTACGACAACCAGTAAACATTGCTTTTATGGATGGACGTTAAAATGTCAGCAACTTTAGAAAATGCCCTTGTTATTCCTTTATCCTTAAAAGAAAAATTTGAACTGTTCTTAGTGGTGAATGGTGAACAACAGGAATTAGACCTGAATCAAATTCTGCCGTTTACTGGTGAGCGCACCGAAGTCAACTTAATGAACTTCTGGGGTATTGCCGAAAATCCTGTAATTAGCGAGACTGCCACCCTAGCCGATCTAAAGGATTTGGATGATATTACCCACATGGTTTATCACTTTGAGACCGAAAGTCTTTCATCAGAGACCTTAGGTGCTTTAGCTCTGGCAATTGGTGGTAAGATCAAGTATTACCATTTTGATCATCATGGTGATTTTTATCACTATTGTATTTATGAGTTTTTCGAAGCGAAAGACAGTCAAAATGCTTATTACAAGATGGAAGATTTATCTAACGATATTGATGGCATTTGCGATTTTCTTTTCGATAAATGGCATGAAGAACATTTGACTGAAAACTGCCTCTAATCTACCTTAAGCCACTCAACAGGGTGGCTTTTTTACACCATATAAGGATAAAAGCCAAACCGCTTTAAGCCACAAGGTTTTATTTTCATTACGCCGGTGCTTACGCACCTCATATCTCCCGCATTCCCATAGCTAATTATACCCTGCCTGCATATTTCCCATTTGCTTACAGCTACACTCGTTTATTGACTTTAGGGTGTGGCTCCCCGCGCTAACGCTTCTTAATCCGTATTGCTGACGCAACCGGATTTAGCCTTCAAAAAAGGCATCGCGCAAATTTTAAATCACCCCGTTCCCGACTGCACCACAATGTTAATTTTGGTAAATTTAAAAGCAAATAATATGCTATTTATGCGGTATATGTTGTATAATGTATAAACTGATTCTCGATCAGAAATACATTGTTTTTTTACATCAACACTGGACTATATATAGGAATTTTAGCCATGAACCAAAATGATTACTACTATGTCAGTGTTGGTGAAAAAAGCTATTTTTACACGCTTAATTATAGCTATATGGATAGCCAATACAGGAAAGTGGGAGACGAACAAAAAGTTGTTGAAACTAAAGTTCGAAAACATACTTTTTTACGAAACTTGAGTCATGATTTCTCCGAAGCAATGACAAAGGCTCAAGAATGGCATAAAGGACTCACCAGTGAGATTCCACTTGTACTTTTAGACTCACCACATGCGATGTCAGCACGCGAGCAGGGATTACTAGAACAGCGTTTGGCTGCGATTAAAGCCGGCTACCTCCCTGTAGGTAAATATGCTAATCAGCATGTCAGCAGTGTTGAAAAGTCCTATATTCATTGGGTAGTTCTTAATATTTACGATCCAGATTTAGCAGATGACTCTCAAAACCTTATGGCTCAGATTTGCTACAACTATGCTGACGAACAAGGCTGGATAGAGGAATGGGTTAAAAATGGGCAAGATACCTATTTTGATCCAGACTATGAAGATTTTGCTAACAACATCATCAACGGCGATATTTTTCTTGTTGGTCAGTACAGAAATGAGTCTATCCAAGATTTTGGTTTTACCCAAAAGGGAAAAATCAAAGTTTCTGTGTTGAACTATTTACAGTGGTTTGCAAAACAAAAAACTTACGTGGATGAAGTTGTTGATCGCTTTTCCCTCCCCTTAGAACTCATGGAAGATGGAAAGGAATATTACATTTTGCGTAGTGAACACTTTACAAATGTTAAGTCTGGCAAACCTCAAGACTACGATTTAACAGTACTCATGGTACGCCATTTCTTAGCGTCAAAAGGGTTCACTCACCCACTATACCGCTTCAAATGGACGAATCGCATCCTGCCACTAAAACATGCTTTGGCTCTATCTACATGTGAGTAAATGAAACCGCTATGACTACTTTTTTTACGCACAAAGGCAAAGACATCTTAAATACAGCCATCCGGTTGTATTATGCCCATGGATTCAATTCAGTAGGAATTGACAGAATCATATTAGAGTCAAAAGTTGCGAAAATGACTTACTACAAGTACTACCCTGCCAAAGTGAACTTGTATGAAGCTTGTTTAAATCATGAGATCAAAGTCATCCAAACCGACTTAATGAGTTCAATTAATGTCTTAAACGAAGATGATTATGTTGGACGAATCAAAAACCTATTTTCATGGTTTTATACCATCACTCATATTCCTAGTTACAATGGAATGCTCTATCAAAAGGCTAAGACTGAACTCTCGAATCCCTCGTGTTTAGAGATAATTGACAATTATTACAATTGGTTAGATCAACTGATCTTTGAACTTTTTAGCAAAGCAAACGTGTCCCAACCCAATAGCAAAACCAGAGTCGCCATTGCATTCATTGATGGAATGGTCCAGACACCGAATAGGCTAAGCTATGTAGATTTGAATGTGTTTTTGAATACATTCATTTTCCACCTATAATCTAGCTCAAACATCTCATAATTGAATGTTTTAAGGGGTGACATGAAACAGTTTACGATTATTGAATACAGCTACGATTTAAAACGTAGCACAGAGGTTACAGGCACCCTTGATGAACTCAAGGATCGGTATAAAAGCACTTTGGTTGAGGGCAGCAGATAATTGGTAAGGCTAAAATCAGCGTATCTCCTAAAACGATTAAGGGGCTGCTATCAAACTTAAATAAGGCTCAACTTAACAAAGCCAGAATAAAGGGCTTGCCAAGCAAATCTTACTCATTGAAGCAGGAATAGGCTTTAAGATACTACAGGCAAACCACCATTTATTTTTTTGTTTTATTTGAATTATTTTTTCACCCCCTTAGTTTTAGGATTTTTATATGAAAAAACTCTTTATGCTTCCTGCACTGGCAATTTTATTTGCCGGCTGCTCATCCCCACTACCTGAAAATAAAATTATTGATAACAATGTCTATAACATTGAGGATGACCGAAGTTTCCTGCTTGTTAGAATTCAATTTGAGAATGCTTTTAATGATGTATTTAACTATTCAGAAAGTACAATTACCGAATTGGTAACTGACCCTCAGCTACACATTGATAAAGATAATTACAGAATAATATATAGTCAAATGGACCCAAGATTTGCCGTTATGGAGAAGTGCTTTAAGGATGGTTCCATTAAAATTGAACAATCTAGTGATGATTTTCGAATCCACTCCAGTACAGAGGAAGTGAAAAACTGTATCCTTTCCAAATCAAATGAACCAATAAACGATAGTGCCATTACCCTACTTAACCGGACTGATCTATTCAACCAACTCAAAAATACTCCACCTTTGCGTGAAAAAATTAACAGTTACAAGGCTGACGGTATAATTTCGATAAAAGAGTATACCGATATTGTTCAAACAATTTATTCAATCGGAGCAGCCAAGAAAGAACAGAAAGTGAAAGATGTAATCAAAAACCTCTAACTCCCCTTTGAGAGCCGGATCAACAATAATCCGGCTTTCTTTATTACGCTTAATCTAATTTTTCATAGCCCATCTCCGACTTAAAATAATGTTTAATTAAGTATCTTAATATGATTTAAGTATGTTTATTTTGCGGTATATGTTTTATAATAGCACCAATTAATATTTTATAAGTTGGTGCTTGAAATGCTACTAGCAATAAAGAAAAACGAATCCATCCATGTAGCTCAAATTGCAGATGAAAGCATAGTTAAAAATTTACTCTCCAAGCAGATTAGTCTCTTGTTAGATAACCAACATGCCGATCTCCTTGTTGGCATCATGCAGTTAGAAAGTAAAGAAATTCCTATTTATAGAAACCTTACTGAAAGGGAATTTATAGTACTGCGTCATGAAGAACACACAACCACCGACCCTTTAGGTTTGTTTGATCCAGTAACAGTCTACAAGCCTATTAACTATATTTTATTTGATCAGGATATGGACAAAATTCTGGTACCTGATTATGAAAACATTGATGATGAGTTTTTACTTTATGACACCTTAGAGCTTGATGATCTATATGGTGCTTACAAGTATGCCACCGGCTACACATTCAACAAACCGATAGACATGTCAATCCAAAAAAACTGGATTATGGTATCCCCTCAAGTGACTAACCACTACCTCAACAGCACATTGATTCGGAGTACTATGACTATTCGAGAGAATAAGCCCTTTTCCTCAATTATGGATGTCGAATTTTGCTACTGCTGCGAGACATTCACTTGCAAATGTGATCAGGATGAAATTGAAAAGTATTCAAATGATCTACCGTTCTAGTACACCCTAGAGAGAAAACAATGCAGATCAAAAGTGAAAAGCGTCAGGAAGCTATCGAAAACATCAATGTTTTTTTTGACGATTTAGAAAACCCGACTTGCAATGAACATATAATTGTGAGGGAAAGTCATATCGTAGGCTTTGCACTTGCATGTAAAATGCTAAAAGTGTTCAGTGAAGATGAATTTATTGAGGTCCAGAAATTCATTAAAAGCTCACGAAATAACCGGACTAAACCAACTTTTCTTAACAACTGAAACTTAAATAATTTAAGGGTGCAGCATGGCTTTCAAAATAAAAGATACCAACACCGGTAAATTTCTCGAATACTTTGAAGTCAGTTCAAGTATGGGGATTGTTTTTGAGTTCACTAAATCCGAAGAATCTGCGCTTGGTTTTATTGATCGTATAGAAGCTCATGCAATCAAAGAATGCATTTTCAAATTGAATACCAATTTCGAAATGGAAGTTGTATAAAGGATGCTCCATGTCTACAAGGTCATTAGAAAAACATGATTATGCTTGTTGTGGCATAGATGAAATTTACCACATTACAAGCTCTGCTTTTGATACTTTGTGTGGGAAAAAATGGCAATATACGCCCAATCAGGAAGTTCTCAAAAGGAAACAGCAAATACAAAGACTATGTTTTTTAGCACCGGATGAAATTACATGCGAAGAATGTGTGAGAATTGCGAAGCAAAAAGAAGCGATAGGTGAAAGTTTTTTTAAATGAATATTATCGTTTTTTTCTTATGGGACAATCCTGTACCCCTAGAATAATAACTTTACTATTCAAACACAGATACACCCTACTACCTATTTTTTGGAGTTGACTTCATGAGCAAAATTAAAATCAAAGTTGTTGTGAGCGTAACTCAAAAAGAGTTTGAGGCAATTTCATTTTTCTGTGATGAAGTCAAAGATTTATTGGAATCATGTGAGGATGAAAATTACGCCAAATCATTAGAAATTGCATTTAAACACTATAATGACTTTACTGGTCGATTGTTTCCATCGAAATCTAAGCGAATAGAGCTTTTTGAGCATGAACTAGATTCGTTTCGTGAACTTCGCTATGAAGCCGCAGGAAAAGTTGATGGCGGTGCCAATGATAGCTATATTGCAGACTTTGAGCAGCATGATAAACAACTTGCCAAGTTAAGGAAAAAGTTTGATAACGCTAAATCAAAGGCAACCGTGGAATGGGCATTGGGTGTAGCTAAAGAAAGATTGGCTAAACAAGGCAGCCATAGTTAGTTTATGAATATCTAATGATTTAGCACCTCAAATCCCCAGAATATAATTTTAAAGTGAGTTATCCATGAAAAATAAATTTTTAACAGTCGTGATAAAACTGCCTGATGATCAGGATCAGCGTAAAGCAATCACTAATGCCTTACAAATGGGCAAAGATTTCCATGGGGGTGAGATTACTGCACTCTCTCAAGAAGATGAAATTTCGATTATGGAGTTATTAGAAGAAAAGTTGGACGTAGATGAAGTCAATGCTATTCGCTCAAGTGTATCGAACAACTAAAACTTATATTTTTTCAAAGATTTTCTTTTTGGATGTCTAGTGTGGATTCTTGGCTCATTTCTTTCTATAGCAATCACTTTACTCAGGTTCTTTTAACTTGTTGTTTTCTGAGTTTACTGATCCTAACATTTGGATATTTGCTCAACAGAGAAAAGTATTATTCCTACTGCTATAGACTGGCGATTGGTGTCACGGTATCAGGCTTTCTTTATTCAACAGTTGGTATGGTCCACAATTTTATTGCTTATGGTTATGTATAACTTTTCATTGTAATGAGTGTTCACTACCCTACAATTTCATGCCAACGTAGAAAGTCATGAATCTCTGCCAATACTTTTTTCTTATCTGGGGTATTTAAGTTAAAAATCGGAATACGATACCGTTCTGCTAATTTTAATGCCGTCCGGCTGCCTCCCACATAGTCACCAAAATTATCCAATTCACACCATGTAATAACCGCTTTAACAGGGTTATTTAAGTGGTAGCCAAGTATTTCATGACAATTTCGATGGTGCATCCCTCTCGCATAACTATCACAGTTCGACCAATTACCATGAAGCGAGGAAGCCAAGTCCTCAAGTTCCTTTTTCAAGCTTGGATTTTTAATTATTGCTAAATGCCTGTTAGGAAGCCGAGATTTATCAATATCATCTTTCCGACTGACATACACCTCGAATTGGCTTAAAAACGCCTTTCCATCGTTTACAGCTTGACTATAAGCCCTTTGCGCTATTGCATCCATACCAAGCCCACACAGCCCACTTGTAAATGAAATACCAAGTTCAGCAAACCTATAGCAAACCTTATAACAAAGTGCTACATCTTTGTGATTCTCCGGATTTTTATGCAATGTTCGGGACCCAATCATTGCAACTCTAAAGTTTCGAAGTACGATCATAACGCTACAGACATCCGCCTTAAGGCAAACAGATTTCATTTTGGAATATTATACAACGACCCCGCGCTTACGCTTTAAATCCATGTTGCTGACGCAACCGGCTTAAGCCCTTTCAAGAAAGGGATCAAAAAGAATATTTTTTGGTAAAAACAAATGACTAAACAATAACTTATAGCAACAATTTAAAAGCATTAAATAATAATATAAATATTATATTTTTGCGGTATATATTGTATAATGTAAAAAACTTGGGAATTTTATACATGACTACATTACACCCACAAAGAGCAGAAGCTATACGGAAATTGAATGAATACTTTTCAGAATTTGATAGCGTCCATTGTACAGAACATGCAGTTTCTGTCGAATCTGGTATTGTTGGCTTTGCCCATGCTTGTGAATTATTAAATGCTATTACACCAGAAGAACATGCTCAAATTAGAAGTTGTTTATTAAAATGCCGCCATAAGACAAGTATACCGGCATTCTTAAATACGACCCTCACACAAGAAAGCTTGGAAAAAATTAACACTCATCAAGTTGAACTAGCTTTAAATATGGTTAATCAGTTAATGGCTCAATCCATGGATTTACAAACAGCAATTTCGTTTGCGATTTTTGATTATGAAGTGACAGAGCAAACGTTATTGTCTGCCTACGAAAATCAAAAGGCAACGGCGGAATAAAGATAAAAACTCCATGAGTCCTAACCACCATGGAGTTACTCTATCGGCACCGCGCTTACGCTTTGATACCGTGTTGCTGACGCAACCGGTTTAGACTTCAAAGAAAGGATCGCAAATATAATTTCAACTCTAACCCGACTGCTCCAAACAAAACACATTATTTTAAAAGCACAAAAATAAACAAAAGTATATCATTTTTGCGGTATATATAGAGTATAATGTATTTATCAACTTTGGTTAGAGTCAACAATATGCAATCTTATATTTTACCTGTCGAAAATTCTTATGGTGGCGATTCTTGGAAAATGCCTATTGTATTTTCAGCTCCCCTCGATCTTAGCGAGATCAAAAAAAAGGATATTGGTAAGTTTATTAAAATTATGCTTTTAACTTTCCAAAAGGCATATCGCGAAAATACTTCATCGTGTACTTTTATATCCATAGGCTTACATACACTAGAAACAAATTCTAAACTACAACCAGACTTTTGGAATTATGGGCAAGCGATTGCCACTGAGCATCTGGAGTACAATGAAAGAATCGAACTAAGCCTAATTGATGAGCATAACGTCTCGTTTGAAGTAAAAGAACCCAAAGAGATTGAAAGCAACCTACTCTCCAGTATTGCAGAGCATGTACATTTCATTCAAATTACCGCTCAGGACCTATCCATAATTGAAGATGATTTTTAAAACTCAGCCGGTTAATTTGATAGTCAATCTTAATGATTGAACATCCAAATAAACTCAGTATTTTTTGATTTTTAAATCGAATTCTCGATAGCATCAAAAAATACTGCGGCTGATTTACCATATATTTTATAAATCGACTACTCGATAAAGAACTTAAAAAGCTTTCAATATGTGCATTGTTATTTCTGCAAATCGTCTACACGATAAAGATTAACAACACCGTGATTATCGGTACAACTGGCGTACTAGAAATCGACTACTCGATAAAGAAACCAGTTTCAAAAAAACTTCTGGAATAACTATTTTTTAAATCGTCTACACGATTCAGAGCAGTTTACGAGAAGTTAAAACAATCGATTTCATTCTACAAATCGTTTACACGATTAAAAACTATGCCTTTGACACCATTCATGAGTCCTTATTCTACAAATCGTCTACACGATAAAAAATGAATAATTGCGAAAAACAAAAATAAAGCAATACTACAAATCGCCTACGCGATAAAGAACATAAAAGACTATCACCAACCCTTACACCTACACTATAAATCGTCTACACGATTAAGAACTTATTTGTTATGACAGACCTAGCAGATCAGTCTCTACAAATCGTTTACACGATTAAGAATAAGCAAGGCTGGGCTATTGGCTTGTTTTCTGCCTACAAATCGACTACACGATTAAGAATGTGGTGAAAGTAAACGAATTGCGATAGCTTTCCTACAAATCGTCTACACGATTAAGAACGAAATGCATGCAGCGCAAGCAATGTCCATGATTCCACAAATCGTCTACACAATTAAGAACTTTAACTCACCACCTGTTTCTAATTATAAATCAAATTCTTACTTACCTTTTTATTAATTATACTTCCTCTCGTATTTTCTTTTTATCCAACTGTTTTAACTATATTTTTTATATCCAACCTCTTGCTTAACAAAGAATAAATAATCAAAATCCAACAAAAAACATTTAATAATATTATGTTTTTGCGGTATATATAGTATAATACTAAAATCAACTTTGGACTTAAGGCTTTTAGAATGAAAAAATTAAATTTATCGGTTAGTTGGAAAGGCGGAATCCCTGCTATATTTGCCACCAATATGATGCGGCACGGCGATTTCGCCACAATTGGCTTTATTTATGGCAGCTCACAAGGTGAGTTAATTGATAACGGTAAATATCTTCTTGATCTTCACACCGAATTTAATAACCCTGATGTTTTGGATCAAGTAAAAGCATTTCTTACCGGAATCAACAGTTCGATTACCTTTGCAAATGATCAAGCTCACGGTAGCTTTGTAAACCCAGAGGATGTACTCAAGAAAGCAAAAGAATTATTTAAACTAATGAGCTTCGAGGAAGACTTAATCTTAAAAGACATACAACAATTACATTTAATTTATGTGAGTGCAATTAAGAATAATAAACAACCCACCCTGCCTAAAGAATTTGAGTATCAGCTTTATTCGGGTGGATTATACCCTCTACGTCAAGTTTACAGTGCTATTTGCGCATTGATTTAAGGTAGCCGATATGACTGTAATGGAGAAGTTGGAAAGCGGTATGGTAGTTCTATTACGTGATGGAACCTTAAAGAATGTGGAATTTATTGCGTATATGCCTGATGATTTGCACATGGACTACGATTATGTTGTAAAGCTCGAGGGTTATGAAGCTGCGGCTTATACTGACAAAGGACTCTGGTCCCATGATTTAGAAAGTCCAAATGATATTTTGGAAATTAAAAGGATATAAATTATGAATCATTATTTTGAAATTCTACTGATTACAGGATTTGTACTTATTGGCATCGTTGCAGCAATATGTACTGCAAAAGATGCTCTCAAAAAGGGGGATAAAAAGACAGCTCTAATTGGTGCATCTACACAATTATTAATAATGGGTATACCAGTTATATCAATCATTAAAGCAATTACTTAATTAAATTTCTAGCCTTGGTACTGCTCCAAGGCTTTTGATTATGGTAGCAACTAAAATCGGATGCCCGATATTCAAGACATAAGAAATGTCGTGTTTCCAGTGCCTTACTAAATCGGCTTCCCAATGTTTCCCTCATAGCAAAACAGTTTGCAATAGCTCAACTTCAAATCGGATACCCGATAGAATTACACCTGTCATGCAATCACATATAACTCCGTCCCTACAAATCGAATACTCAATTAATTTCACAGGAGAATTTAAGGTGCATATTTTAACCCATAAATCGTATGAACGATATTTCTAGCTTAGCAATTTATTTTAAAATTTATAAAAGCTCAGCCCGCTAACGCTCAACAACCGTGTTGCTAACGCAACCGCTTATAGTTTTACAAAGAAAGCATTTTCAAAATACTTATAGATCAGTGACCCGACTGCTACAACCATGATTATTTTAGTAACCTGAAAAGATAAAAGTATTATATTTATGCGGTATATGATAAAATCATATTATTAAACAATGAGCTATTAATTCATTATAGGATTACTGATATGAAAAACTTATTTTCCCCACCCAAAACTTGTACTGGAACGCTTGTTGGTACCAATGGGAATGCTTTTGCATTATTGGCTCAGTTTGAAAAATGTGCCAAAGCCGCAGGATGGACAAAAGATGAAATTAAGAAAGTTCAGAATGAAGCAAAAAAAGGTGACTACGACAACTTGGTAAGTACCTTAAGTATTCACCTTGACGATTAAAATTTTTTAACTCCGTTGTTGCCTTGGGAAACCAAGGCTTTTTTTTATTACCAAAAAAATATATACAATAAATATTATATTTTTGCGGTATATTATGTATAATGTATTTAAATTCAAATAGAGTAATTTAAATGCAATTAAATCAAATTTATTCTAAAGGCGTTGCTGAAATTAAACTTCTTGATTTTTTTGTTGAGGATGAGGGCTGTCCACATATTTTCTTTACTGCTCATACTCCCGTCCAGTTCTTAAAAGACCCTAAATTAATTTCAATTGATGTAATTAATATTCAGGCTAAAGTATTTATTTGTGGTGCTGATCAATTTGCAATTGATGGGTTTATTGTTGAAATTTCAGAAGAATTTAACTTTTCTGATTTTACAAAATCAATTGCAGGGGGCAACAGCACAATCAATTGTTACTTAGATGGTTTTAAAGCAAAACTTAAACTTAAACTTTTCGAAGTCGCTCAAAACAATAATTTACTAGATGAATTGGAAAGTAAGATTTTTTCGAAATGCATGGCAGGTGATATTAATATTAACGATGTACCAGTCATCAATAATGCTACCCGTGCGATCGTACTAATTGATAAAGCAATGATCGAGTTTAGAAAGTTTCTTGAGATGTCACGGCAGATTTCTTTAGTTGATCAACTTTAAATCTTGTTGATTCATTGGATATTGTTATGGCTGCAAATTGCATTCAAAACAATTTGTAGTCTTTGATGCCAACCAAATAAAATCAGCAACAAATAATTTTGGTACGCTCTCAATTAATAAGAATATATATACTTAATACAATAATTAAAGAAAAAATATAAGCGAGAGTTTTATTTTCATTACGCCGGTGCTAACGCACCTCACCTCTCTCGCATTTCCACATCATTTAGCTCATTGCCTGCATATTTCCTATTTGCTTACAGCTACACTCGTTTAGTTATCTTTAATTCTAAGCCCCCCGCGCTGACGCTTTTAAGCCATGTTGCTAACGCAACCGGCTTGAGCCTCCAAAGAAGGCATCTCGAAAATTGAAAATTTATTTACACCCGACTGCATCAATATTGTAATTATGGGTAATTTAAAAGCAAA
Organism: Comamonas sp.; assembly: GCF_009360615.1. GTDB lineage: Bacteria > Pseudomonadota > Gammaproteobacteria > Burkholderiales > Burkholderiaceae_C > Comamonas. Next base: position 193,244 of record NZ_SPEY01000017.1, on the reverse strand, counting down.
AGTATTTTTATTTTGCGGTATATGTAGTATAATGCATTATCAACTTTGGAGAATCACCATGACTAATCAACCTACTTTAAAATCCATCTCTACAGATTTAAGCAATCGTGCAATTATCTTTATCGACTCTTTCGGGATTAATTGGCATTGTATCGACAATCTTGGTGAGGCATCTAATTTTATTCATAGTTTCAAGCGCACTCAAGAAAGTTTTCAACAACTTCAAACACAAGAATTAATTTCCGAGTTTGAAAAAATTGGTCCATTAAATACTAATGATGAAATGGGATTCACCGCGCAGAATCGGCAGATTATTTTAGACTTTTTAATCGAAGCTAAAGAATTACAAAACAACTTCCTTAACTTAACACTGGAACCAAATTTTGTAGAAAATCTATCGAGTTTGAAAGCTCAAAGTGCGAAGTTAAATTATCTAAATGCTCGTGCGATCATCTATCACAACTGCCTAGCTTAAGCTAGGTGGTTTAACAGGGGAAAATATATGTCATCAAATACCAAGCTTATTATTACCAATCCTAATGATGCAACAGCTCCTTTGTGGTTTGGTGAAATCTGGAAACATGTTCGCACCGCTCTAAAAAATATTGGTGCTTATTCAGAATTGAATAAACTTGAAAAACCATATTTAAGTGATCGTTTGGAGGTTTCTTTTGCTGAATCTGGTTTTTACAGTAGCTATCCAATTGTTGTAACGGGGATTAATCCTGCAAACTTTGAAGTTACTGAAAATCGTAAATTATCTATCATGCAAGCACCAAATACAGGCTACTCATTTTTCCCTAAAGATGAAAATTATGTATATTTCAGCTTGGATGTAGGTGGGGTTGCTAATTTTGTTTTGCTTAGTATTGCTAAGGTACTTGTCGATACTGGCTATAATGCATTCTACTGCGAACAAGACGATGTTGATGAGGGCTATGTGCCTCTGACTTCTGAATACTTTCAAAGTAATTTGGAACCATCCCATAGTTAATAGAGTGATTTATTTTTCGAAAGAGGGCTATATCCATGTCTTTTGTCAAAGCTAATGCAAAATTGGTCGCAGATACACTTGAACATACCTGTAACAATCTTAGAGATGTACTCGAAGAACTGGATATGGACCCTGCTCTTGCAGAGGATACTAACTTTTGCTGTGAATTAGATCATCACATCTTGTTCTGTACTGAATGCTTTTACTGGTTTCTACCCTCCCTTATCATTGGATCGCCGGTGAACGGCGAAGATATATGCGAAAGTTGCTCAGAGGAACTATCTGAGTAAATCTGAGATTAAAAAATAATATTATGGTTATGGGAAAGATTTAATGAAAGCGTTCCGAATTTACAAAACTAAAGATGAGTTCATTTCTAATAAGGCTAATTATATTGAAATCCAAGGACAAATAGATTTTCAAAAAGCTTGCTTTAAAGCACATGATGGTAATGAATACCGTTTAAATTTAAGCAAATTCGCCGTCAATGATCCGCTTGCTGATTTAGATTTATCAAAACCAAGTAGTAAAGTTTGTTGGTTAGTACCTCAAGATAGTCATAAATGGCAGTTAGGTTATCATCAAAATGATAGTAATAGCCCTATTTATGTTTACAGAGAAAATGATAAGTTGTACGGACTATCTAAAGGTCAAATCATTGTTGTAGAAAATATCATCTTTGATAACTCCAAACGCACGTACCAAAGATGCACAAAATACATTCAAAATAATGGCATTCAAATTTTGAATAATTGTTTTGTCTGGGAGACACAAAAATCTTTTTTCCATCAGGTAAATGGTAAGAAAGTTAAATTTAGCAAAATGAATGATCCTCAGGACTCTTTACCAGTCGCATTCATTGATGATCAAAACAGTGAAGAAATATTAGGCTATATATTTATGGCTTAATATTAGAACTTCAAATTTTTTGTATTGGAGTAAATCATGCAAAAAAAATCACAAATATTGTTGGGGATATTAGTTGCTATCCCAACCATTCTATTTTTTACTATATATGCTCTAAAAGCTGCAAAACTCGGTCCAAGTGGATTTACAGAATATCTGCATACAACTGAATCTATGCAATATGCATTATTTTATTTCGTTTCAGTATTATGTGCTTATTTCATTGCAAAACTTATCCCATTTGAATCCAAACCTACTGACTAAAGGATAAAAAATGGCTTTGGTTTTAAGAGTCCAACGATCTGGCAATCAATGGTCATCAAAACTTGATGTAGAAAAAATAGCTTTAAGCTCATTCAAGTTTCAAGGTTATGATAATTTTTCTAATATTCCAGACTATAAGCCTCAGCGTTTTTTACGATGTATTTCTTGTGGATTCGATGAATTCTCTGAACTTCACGTAAATTCATTAGTCTGCGTTCAATGTGACCAAAAAATCTCAATAACGCCTTTAAGTATGCAGGAAAGCAAAGAATGAGCTTCATAAGAACACCTTGGGATGGCTTTCCCAAAGTGAAAGTGCTTTACCCACTTGGTACATTAAAAAAAGCATCCGAAGAATTATATATCGATGCTAAAAGTGGAGATATGGAAGCTGCATTTAAACTGCTTTATAAAAATGTCTTAAAAGAAAAAGATGTATATGAACTTGGTGTACGTCTTTTCAAAGACAAACCCATTTTAGTACCAGTGATAGCAAAAGAACGCCTTGGTAATAATCGAATTCCCTTAGCTTATGCCAATATTTTAAGCGGCTATCTAGGATTTGAATTCAATGACGATATTGTTCAATCCGTAAAAGCAAATCATACAGATGCCGGAGCATACGAAAGAATTGTAAGACAACCGCTATTTGAAGGTCAGGTCCAAGAGGGGCGAAATTATGTTATCCTTGATGATACGGTATCAATGGGCGGAACATTAGCTGCTCTGAAAGGCTATATCGAGAACAATGGTGGTAAAGTTGTTTTAGCAACTACATTAACCGGTTTCTCGGTACCAGAGATCGACCTTGTTCCTTTGAAAAAAACCCTTGATTATGTGATGAAAAAACATCCGCAACTTGCTGAGTGGTGGCTATATGAGTTCAACTTTCCAATCGAATACCTCACCCAAGGCGAACTTGGACACTTCAAAAAACCCGCAAGCCTTGACGAGATCAGAAATCGACTCATTGAGGCAGGATTCCAAAGCCGCAATGAAAATAGCTAGTGCTTTAACTGCGCAAAATATTAAACCACTTACATTTGAACCCATAGACATAGAAAATGCATTTGCAAAAGCCCAAGTAGTTAATGGTTTTGGCATCGTAATTTATGGCGGTTCAGCTAAGAATACAAGGTTGAGTTTTATTGATGGTGTTGACACAATTATCGAACAGATTAACGGAACAATTGTTGCCTCCAGTAAGCGCAGAACCAAAAAAGCCGGCTAATGCTAGCATTAAAAAATCAGCAATATTAAATTGCTGATTTTTTTATTCTAATGTTTATCAAAGATTTTCCTCAGAAGCACTTGCCACAGCATCGTCAGTTATGTTTACTTTAATTCGTTCATGAATTGGTCATGAATATCGATTAGGAAAACATACTATGAACCCCAAAACCCCAAAAGGCAGCAAAACAAGCGAGCCTACCCCGACCCCTACATCAAAACCAGAAGCTAAAAATGATCCGTGGTATAGCAAGGTGGTTGCCAAAACCGGAAACGTTGTAAGCGGAGGAGCTGCTCTCTTAGTGAGAACAAGTGCGATGGGTGGTATGCAAGCAATTGTCACCAAAGTTGCTACAGCAGCAGTAGAGGAAGCAAATCAAGCAGCTAAAACAGCTTATGTTTCAACTCAAGGCGATGTCATCGGGTTTCCTAATGAAAAACGCCGTAAAAAACGTGGTTAATCAATATGGGACGGGAGGCAATGGATTGCCCTCACCCGTCCCGACTGAAATAAATTAAAAATAAATAATTTTTTAATATTATTTTTTTGTGGTATATTTAATAAATAGTTTTTTGTGAATTTGCCACCATGAGTCATTTAGATTTAGTAGAACAAACCTTAAAAAATTTCGACTCTGAACAGTTGAATCAAATTTATATAGATTTAACCTTAAATCAAATTGATCAAGAAGAATTAACACTTAAAACCCATATCACTGAATGCAGCGAAAATTGGTTAATGTCATCTTTTGGCATGACATCAGACTGTCGCAGTCCAAATTCTATTGAAGATATGATGGGTTATATCAAGACAAACCTTGAACTTGTCTAAACAAAGAAAGGATAATTTCGTATGCATAATTATCAAGTTGGCGATAAAGTATTTTTTCCAGTCCACACCACTGATAGTGAAGTTGAGTGGTGCGAAGGCAAAATCCAAAACTATCGGCAAGATATAAAAAATTTGACGTGGGTGGTACTCGTCATTGGGGATGGTTCCGCCGTGAAGAATTGAAACCTTATGACCTGCAACCCTGCCCTTTTTGTGGTTCAAACCAAACCAATATCAACACAAGTAAAAACTGGACCGGCATGAGACACGTTATTATAAGTGTCTCTATAATCCACCATTGCGATGGTGATCCACTTTCTTCCCGTTTGGAAATCAAAGCCAAGACTCTGATTGATGCCATTAATAAATGGAATACACGGACACCTCAGTTAAAAAATGAAACTGTATAAGTAGTTTAAAAATCTGGTGAAATCGATATGGACCACAATTTTCAAATTAGATTGATTGATGTAACAAAAAAAAATTTCGTCATGGGCAGTAAAGCGGGTGATGAAGTACTGAATCATTTAAGAAGTTCGGTCAATGGTCCTGTTAATGCCCTTGAAATCTCACTTGAGAACATGACTGCTTTCGATGCCTGCTTTGTCCGAAATGGTATTGCAGCCTTCGCTAAACTCAATAGCAAACAGATTGGTACCATAATTACCAATGTTGAGAATGTTGATGTACTTGAAAATCTGCTTTATGGCTTCCATGCAAAGCAAATGCCGCTTTTGATAAAAAATAATGATGGGACCGGATCAATTTATGGCGACCTGAGTTCTGGGGGAAAGGAAGTTTTATCATTCGTTTATTCTAAGAAGCAAACAACCACCAGTGAGTTATCACATTTTCTTGATATATCATCACCTAATGCAAGTTCAAAGTTAAAAAAATTGTTCAATCAAGGGTATATTCATGCTTACAAACAGGATGCAATCTCTGGAGGTATCGAGTATGTCTATACCCCCTTTTTTAAGTGTACAGCTCTTGAATGTTGCAACATATAAAATTCAGATTAGTCCTCTTTAGTTCTTATACTCTGTCTTAAATGTTAAATATTTTGTCAATATTAATGCTAATATTGACAATTAAAAAATTGGAGTTTCATTATGCCAGATAATAAAAAAGATGATTGGAAAACCGATGAGAATTTCAATCCAGTTTTCACCAAAAACGAAACCAAATTTATAGCTTTATTCTTTTTAAGCCTTTCAATTCTGCTAGGTGTGCTTTATTTTATTTTTTTCCTAAAGCCCTTTTCATTATGGATTTCGAATACTTTCACAGCAACCTTAACCACATCCGACTTATACACTCATTACAGTAACAACCCTAGTTTATTTTGGCTAACTATGATCATAGGCGTTTTTATGACTCTATTAATTTTTTCTTTATTTTCAAAATAGCATAAAGATTAAAAAATCAATTCAAACTGAGTGAAAGGAAATTATCATGAGCAGTTCATGTGCCGTTCAAGGTGTGGTTAAATTAAAAAGAGAGTTTCTCGATGAAATTCACGATATTTACCAAATACAAGATAAAGATTTTGATTTTAATAACAATAAATCCATACGTTATCTTTTTGGTATAAATATTAATGATTATATTCAGACACATTTTTCGGAAAAGGCAGCAAACGGTTCTTTTGATGAAGTAGATTTTGAAACTGGTTATTTAACTTTTGTCTCTGGGTTTTCGTCTTATGATCTTGAGGAATTTATCAGCAAAGTTAATGCAATAAGCGATCACTTAATTCTATATATTATTTATGAAAACCCTGTTCAACTCCATAATGAAAAAGTAGTAATTAAAAATTTAAATGAATTGAATCAATATCTACATAAATTCAATGATCAAAATTTCATTGAATCCGAGATTCCATTTAATGAGTTTAATAAAAATGGAACGTATTTATATATAGAAAAACATGATTATGATTCATCTTTTGGCTTTGGGAATACAATTGAATATTTATGGGAACTTCAAGAAAATCTTTAATTTTTTTTGCAGCCTCTCAATTTGAGAGGCTATTTTATTCATTTATACTTATATGAACATAATAGGTGGCTGATTCATTATCGTCCCGCTCGCTTGCGCTCTAAATACTGTCTGCTAACGCAGCCACCATGAAATCAACTAAAGAAACAATTTTTATTCTTTATATTTACATTTCAAATACTTGTTTTTTATAGTTTTATTATGATTTAAAAGCGACAAATAATGTCGCAAAACAAAATAAAAGTATTATTTTTATGCGGTATATATTGTAAAATACTCTTATCAACTTTGGAGTAATACACATGTCAGAAATTGCATTTGCAGCTAGCATAAATAATTTAAATTTCAGCCTTATTTATGATCATCATTGCAATAGCCCGCGTGAAGATAATGATTCAAATATTGCTCATTTCTATACTACAAGAAATAGCCGCTCGGGACAAATCGATAACATCGATGAATCAATCACTCTCCTACACGATTTATGTCGTCAATTAAGCATTGATGACTATGACGATATGGAACAATTCGAATTAATTGATGCCCTAAAAAAAGCAGACCCCGAGGCACAATACATCCAAATTGAACCACTATATAAATACGAACACTCGGGGATTGTGTATTCAACAAGTCCTTTTTCTTGCCCATGGGATTCAGGGCAGATCGGTTATATCTTTACAACTTTAAAAGATTTTCAAAACATTGGTTGTGAGTGGAATTCAGACAAAGCCAAGGAATACATCCTTGGTGAAGTTGAACTTTACAATAATTATATTTCAGGGGAATGCTTTGGATTCAAAATTGAAGAAATTTCGACATGCGGCAGTTGCAGCTCTGAACACCATGAAGAAATTGAAGCATGTTGGGGATACATCGGCGAGCGTAACGAAATTATCAAAATGATTGCAGCAGACTATCTTGATCCCTACCCAACCCTTAAAGAAAAAGTGTTGGAGAGCATCTAATGTCAACAACATCCCTAGCGAATGACTACCCAAGCATATATTTCACGGCGTTATGGCTTCAAATATTCAACAAAGAGCTAATCTTAGAAAGAATGGACTTGGTTGAAGAATATATCAATGAATCATACAGACGGTTTATAGCAAGCTCATTCAATGATTATTCAATTTCAGAACTCGATTCAATCAGCAATTTTTTATCAAACGAGAACCATGAAGCTCTTTGCTATCGCTTTATTGATGTATAAATAACTCATTGTAAGCTTAGTAAGAAAGCTAAGCTTACATTTTTTAGTATTTTTATTTTGCGGTATATATTATAATAACAAATATTCTTTTTTTGGATTATTTGCAATGGAAAACAAAACGTTTGAGGAAAATATCTTAAAACACCTATTCGACCCGAGCATTAAAGATAAAATTGCAACTCATCTTCAACCAGTAAAAATTCATAACGATGATCATCACTTGATTGGTTTTGGTGAGATTTTGGAAGTCGAGTCCATCAACATAGATGAAATCTCTTTCGGCAATAAATTAATTGAAATATCAAATCAAATTGAACATGCAATAAACATAACTAAAGAAAATATATCATTCAGTCAGATTCATAAGCATCTATCAACAGAATTTAAAAAAGCAGTTACAGAAATAAACTCATCCCACAATTTATCTGAATTATTAAATATTGGAAATTTTCTTAGTCGAGAGTTTGATTCTTTAACTTCATGGTCGGCAGAAATAAAAAATAATATTACAATTTTAAAATCAGCAATCCCAAAGTTAAAGACAATTATTGACTCAAATGCAAATTCTAATGATCCTAGAGTTCAGACACGAGTGAATATGCTTCAACAGTTTTATACTTTTCAGCAATTAAGGATTAAAACTATTGAAAGTAATCTTGAAGTTAGTAAATCAACTTTGACGAATTGTTCAAATTTTATTGCATTCACATTACCCAATTTGAGCTATACATTGCAAACCACACTTTACAATACCGACCTAAAGAATACTTTATTAAATTACGAAGATTTAAGAAAAAAAGAAGAAGATTTGATGTGGAAGAAAAATATCTTAAATTCGTGCCTAGCTACTTTAGTTCTAGGATTTTCTATATCAATTTTCCTTTACGCTTTATTTAGTTTGACTGGAAATTATAAAATGGTAACTGGTAGTTTCGGTTGGATTGGAACATTAGGTGCGCTTTTCAGCTTTTCTAATTTTCTAAGAACACGTCAATCTGAAATTGGAGACATATTTTTTTCATTTTTTATTGTGAGTATTTTTCTTGGAGGAGCTATTATATCCTTTTTAGATGCTACCTTTTATGACCTTTTAATTGTTCAGAATCTATCAATCTCAATCAGTATGGGTTCAATATTATTCTTAGGAGCCTTTTTTTTAATTTTCTATATATTTAATAAAAATATAAAACCTTGCCTAGAGCTATTTACTAAATGCGAACCTCTTGTTGAAAAGCTGTCCCTAATGGAAAAGCAGTATGAAAAAAATAGAGGTAAATAACCTCTTATTTCCCGACCGCTTACGCTTATAACGTCTGCTAACGCATTCGTTATAAGTTATCGGAATTCAGGGGATGCCGAGATTAAACCCAACAACGCTAATGCTGAATCTTCAAAAGTTATAATCCAAAAATAAAAACAAATATTAACAATACAGTATTATATATATGCGGTATATGTTGTATAATTATAAAATCAACTTTGGAGAATAATCTCATGCCTTTGCGTAGTGAACTTACTATCATTTCAAGTAACCTATCCACCGAACTCAATTTTGGTACTGCATTTCATGATTGCTTAACTGCTTTTCAAACGAGCGGCGCATATTCTGACTTAAGCCTGAACGGTGAAAAATTCCTATCCACTAGCATTAAGATAGAGTTTTGCAAAGCTGTTAAAGGTACTTTTTTTGGTTATTATCCCGTTTTTGTCCCAACGTATGTAAAAGACAATGATTATGCACAGCGCACACCATTCTTTCATTTCTCGAACTTGGCTGAGGAAAATCTGAACAATGCCGGCACAGCTCTAACGATCATGTTAGACAAGGATGAACATGCTCAAATCTTTTTGTTTACTATTGCAATATGCTTAATTCAGAAAGGCTACCGTGTGTTCTTCACACCTGATAATACTAATAGCAATGGACGCATTGAATTAACAAAAGAAACAGTCGCTAAGCATGTAAACCATGAAGGACCAAAACAATGATGAAATGCAATCCGATCACTGGCTTTACAACCTTTTCATGCATTATGTGTGAAGATAGCGATTCAACTTGTACAGACTGCTCCAAGGAACTCAGCGTATTCAATACCGGTTTCAAAGCAGGTAAAAACAATGAACCTTCAAATAGCGAGGCTTATGAAGGACAATACCGGACAATTTACCAAGAAGGTTTTAAACAAGGCTCTGAAAAGGGTTTTGTATCATGACAACCATTTCTTGTTTTTTAAAAAATTGCCATAGCTATTATGTTGATTCTATTGATGGGAAATCTATTGAATATCTAACAGAAGAAGATAAGTCAAATTTCATGGATACTGAGAACAGCATCCTTAAGTTGCAGCCCGACTGTGATGTTGTTTTCCATTTCACTACCGCAGCAGAAAATTGCAATTTTACTTTCAATCCGGATATGCCCATAACCTTTTCGAATCATACTGGTTATGTTCTTGTGTCCGATATATATGGCATTGAGCGACAACTAAAGTTTGTGATGAATTTAAGATTAACAGCTCAAGTCTTTGAAAAAATCTGCACTATCACATAGGCATCAATTAGTACTTTCTGAATATATTTACCGCAGTCATGATTATTGCATTCGCAATGGTTGTGACTGCCGCCCTCGCTTGCGCTTTGGTACCGTGTTGCTAACGCAACCGGTTTAGCCTTCAAAGAAGGTATCTATTAAAATTTTTATATAATTACATACCTGACACTTAATTAATTGCTAAAAGCCTAAAAGCCCACGACACATCTTAACGCCAATAATTATATATATATTAATCACTTATTTAGTTTTTGTTATAATAATTACTCAACTTTGGTGAACTATTTTAAATCCTTGGAGGTTTTTCTATGCCAACTCTTAAGTTTACTGAAACATACTTAAGTTCAAGCATTCTTATTATCCCAACCGAGAAACTGGATAACCTTGAAAGTATTTTCTCAGCCTACTGGAATTTGCCAGACTTTAATGACCAGACAATGACTATCGATCAACCAGACGAAAATGGTAATAGGAGATTTCCTACTCTAAGTTTTGTGGGTATTGAACAAATACACGATGGCACGCTTTATCCTCATGATGAATCTAATGATCCTCTCGATCTCTCCGATGCTTTAGCGAGCATTGTTGAGCATGGGACCGAGTTTAAATTGCAATATGTACAACTTGACGGCGCAGGGCTTCAATACACATCATACTATTGCAACGCTGAGGGAGTTATAACGCAATTTAGCGATGACTCCCTTATGTTCGATGGAAAGTATCTCCCTAATAAAAGGGCTTAAGGTATCAAATTAATCTTTCGTAAATTTATGTATTTGAAGTTGTTATCCGAGGCAACTTCAAATGCTAATATTGTGTTTTTGCGGTATACTTTACAGTAAATGAAGCCGAATAATTTACATTACGGTTTTAGTACCTTGAGACACATATAGATAGGGTCAAAGTATGCTTTTCCAGACGATTCAAATTGATGTAAAAAAAGTTCGGTTCGATGCAGACATCAATTGCACCATTTACGCTCTGGCAAGAAATCAACAAGCACCTTTTGCCAATGTTGAGATCCAAGTGAATGAGAAAATCAGTCCCGATATAGAACTAATCGCACCAGTATCTCAAGAGCTTTTGGGCTTGAATATCCTACCCTTTGATCTCCATGCTGATAGAGGATACGCGAACTTTAGCAAAGAATTGCTAAAAGGCTTTCTTTGTGGACACCATCGTAAAGTAGAGGAGTTCACAGTGTATGTTTCACAACAGGGTTTAGATTTTGGGCATAGCGGCACTGAAAGCCTAATAGAGCGGAATTTCCGAAAGGGTGATCAAGTCATTATGTTTGGCAGCCACGAGGCTACTTTACCCGAATATTCAGACAAAATTTGGACATGCTTAAACGATAGCTTTAAAGATAAAGCAGGCATGGAATGCGTTCATCTGGATGGCTTTTCAGGCGCATATTTCTGCAAGTATTTAACTCTGGTTAAACATTAAATTTTTGAGTGGAATGAATATGAGTTACGGTAAAGGTCCAGATAACAACCATATAAGATTTAACTTCCTACAAAGACTTTATGTTCTCCCCTTTATTGCGATCGTACTTATTATTCTCTTTATATTTATTTATAAGGGGAAAAAATTTAACGAAAGTATGACGGATATGGATATTGCCCAATACACAATGTCATTGGGTTCCGAGAATGACTGTTATTTCGATAATGTAACTGTTTTAAAAGAAGCTGATGGCACAACCAAAGGAATTGTTGTCAAAGACAGTGATTATAACGTTGAAGCTTCACCTTTTATTGATCCTAATACAAAATCAATCATAGGCTACAAAGTGAGCAGACCACAAATAATGTACTGTACGATTGGACGATTTAATTACAAATCACCTATCGTTACTTTGGACCGTATTCTCTCGGAACAGGCACCCACCACAGTTGAACAAAAAACTTCTAAGTTTAATAAAGAATGGAGCTATAAGAGGATAGATAAACTTGGAAATTATTTAAGAAAATAAGACTAAAAAGCTGCCAATAAAAGCAGCTTTTTTAATAAATAATATTCTATTTTTGCGGTATAAAATGTATAATGTAAGCTCAACTTTGGAGCCTACTATGAATACTATACCAATAGTAATCCCATTCAATTATCAGAATGAATTACGTTATGCGAACTCCCTAAAAAAGCAGGATTTAAATTCAGCTAAAAAAATCTATAGACAAGCATTTGCCAAAAACAACTCTTTTAAAGAAATTTCAGAAATACTTAATAGCATCAATATCTCAAAACTCAGCGTTTCATTAACACATGTTGTTCTCACCCATTCTGATGGAAAGAAACTTGTAGAAACGTTTCTGCACGGGTTTATTGGCTTAATGAATACACCTATTCATGTCGATAAAAGAAATCAGTCTATGGTTGATTTTATAGCCATGCTGAATTCAAATTGGGACAAAGCGGATCATTTGAAACTTGAAACTCAAAACTTCCAAAATAAAGGTCCTATTGAAGCAGCAGAAATAAAAAAATTAGAACATTTATTAATACTGTTTACTGAATTCAGCTCATTAGAAGATGCAAGCTCTCTCTTTGCGACTTACCTATTTAAAGCCCATCCAACCATTCAACAGCAAATTGTCCGTGCTTTTAGGAATTCCATGCTCGAGGTAGTTACCACGGATAAAAAAGGAATCGATGGTGAGCTATTTGCTTTAGCAAACAGAGTTGCCATTTGTGGTCAAAATATTTCTTTCCCATATATTTAAGGTGCTAAAAATGTCCAATGATCCTATTGTGAAATTGACAAATGTAGACCCATTTTATTTAGCGGCTCTGGATCGCTTCACAAGCAAGCGCAAAGAACTTTTAGACAACACTCCTAAAAATCTCGAAGAAGCCAACCTTAATCAAGCTCAGATTAAATCTGACTAAATATAAAATCTCAATAAGTGGCTGTGTTTACTTTCCTGATCCAGCCACCCATTCTTGTTTCTAATCTGCCACCTTCTATCAAGCTTCAATAAGTAAGTGCATTCACATCACAGATAATACATTTAGTTTGCTTTTGCCCTTAATTACAGCCTCGCCCCCCGCGCTAACGCTTCGGTACCGTGTTGCTGACGCAACCGGTTTAGCCTTCAAAGAGAAGGCATCTCGCATAATGATTGCATTATCAACGACCGCCATTTTTCTACAGTTAACTTTAAAAGCTAATATCGAATAAAACTTTAAGCCAAATTTACAAAAAATATTAAAAGTATTGTTATTTTGCGGTATATATATAGTATAATGTATTTATCAACTTTGGAGTGTTCAACATGTCAGCATCAATGGTCCTACCCTTTCATCTCGCCGTGGTAATTCAATACTCTCTGATTCATAGAGACGTTCAAAATGGTGGAGAAGAAAAATCCTTAGCCTCTTATTTTTTTAAAGCTATGGAATTAAAAATCAAGGCTCAATACTTACCGGACCACACCAAGATTATTGATGATAAGAACATTTCAGCATTCGATAAATCGCTATATATAGATTTAGAACTGAATGATTTTTTCGATGTGGACCTATATCAAAAGAACAATTTTGGCTTCTTGGCACGCTTGCTCTGTACATCCAATTTTCAGGCTTTAGAAGATAGATACGGTCTTGAATATGTCAAAGAAATGAATCTGGAGTTGATCACTCAAATTGTGATTGATAAACGGAAACAAGCCTATAAGACAGCAAAAGAGCTTTCATTCCTACAATTTATTAAGCTAGTCGATTGCATCATTTATCAATGTTCAGAGATGCACAACTACTCTAATTCCTTGTGTAAATTATTACTTGATTCATTGATTTACAATATAATTCGAATTCAACCTGAATATTCAAAAATGCTTTGGGACCTGAATGAACAAGATGAAGCCTTAACAATTTAATGGATGCTATTTGAATAATTTTGGAGCTTAAAAATGTTGAACTTTTTTCAAAGAATTATAGATGCAGAAAATTTAGCTAAACACGGTGTATTCAATCCTGATGAGGTGATCATTGTTCAAGAATCACCTCAAGTAAGTCCTGAAAGCCTAGTAATTAACACGAACGGCGAAGATTATGAATTGACTTCGGAAAAGTTTGCGGCTGCTATCAAAAAACTCCGCAATCACTACATTTTTCCAGAAATCTATGAATTACCATTCATTGAATATGTTGATCCAAAAATCAAATTTCGATCTATTTCACCAGTAGACGTTGATCTTGTTAGTGGTCCAAAGGAGCAGCAAATTAACTTCCTGCCGAGTGAAGAAAATTATTATGATTCAGAAACGGGTCATCTTTTCTTCTTCAACAATAAAATAAAGTGCGATGAGCAACTACAAAATCATTTCGCAAGTGGAAGAAAAATAGCCATTAAAATTGACTCCGACCAAAATTTAGTTTGGTTAACAACCCATGAATATGACGCTTTGTCGAAATGGGAGGAATGTCTTTCAAGATTTGAGCGTAAAATTTCATTAATTGATGAAATCATGAAAAAGGCTGATCAAATAGAAACTGAAAATATTCGTGAATCTGGCATTTTTAAGCACTTGCCATTTGATGTTGTAGGCGCAGTCAAGATCAATCTATCTGGACTTTCAGCAAGAAGTGATGGATCGGGTTTTAAGCGCAACACAGTGAAACACCTTCTTATACTTGAAAATCCTATGCACGAGTACAGCAATGCCGATTCTATATACCGTGGTAGTGTGTTGTGTAGTTCTCAAAAAGGACGGCACATGGGGCTAGGAGCGTCTTACGATTTTAATTATGCAGCTCAATCAATTGAAGAATCTGGCATTACATGCAAATCCTGTATAAGCAAATTAAAAACGCTACTCACAAAACACATGCCACAGGATGCATCACTTTAAGTGGTGTATCTCAAAAAGGGTATATTTTGATGAATAAACACTTATCCAACGCCGTTGAGTTCCTCCAAGCACAAGGGTTAGAAATTAACATCGGGTTAAAATCCGAGAATACGTTTTTGCCTAACATTGAGATCGTAAATGGAGCAATCCATTACGATCCCGACTGTACTTTGGTTTCTGACCTTCTTCATGAATCTGGTCATGTAATGCTTTGTCCAAAACCATTTAGGAAGCATTTGCATAATAATCTTTATAAAGGGTTTCGATATATTTTCGAAACAGTATCAATTCCACTTGATAGCCAATTACATTGGTATTTGATGGCAATGGACGACCATGGTGTGACAGCTTGGGCATGGGCTGTTGGTAAACATTTAGGTATACCAGACCATGAGATCATAAAAGATGATCAATATGGTGGCGAAGGAGCCAGTATTCGTACTTGCTTACAGCTTAATTCATACATTGGCATTAATGGTTTATGCCACGCTAAATATTGCGATATGCCTAATACCTCACGTTACAAAGAAAATGCTATAGTTTTTCCAAATATGAAAAAATGGTCTCCGAGTTATGTTGAATAAAAATTCAGGAGTTGAAAATGCCTTTAAATGAAGATGATGTTACCGATCAATCCCCATGGATTCCCCTGTTGTCAAAAGAACCCGCAAAGGACGAGATTTTTTGGGCATGGGATAATCAGCTAGAACGTATTATTAAGGGTATGAAATGGTTTGACGGCGATATACAAGACTGGGGATCAGAAACAGACCCTTGGAGCGGTGATTTTGCATTCTGGATGCGTCCAGAAGCTGAAATAGATGCTATTGCATCACCATACTCATATAGTTGCCAGTAAATTAAAATTACACAGAGGATTAAATGATGACTCAAAAAGATAAGCATTCAAATAATCAAATTCATATCATTGATGTCGGTCTTGCTTCCAAAAGTTTGGTTGAACTAATCAAAGAAAATGCACCGGCTGAGCAGAAAGATCAAGTTGTATACATGGACCTGAATGACAAACGTCTTCCCAAAAATCCGTTTGAAAAAGATTAAATTTAAGAACATTCAAATAAGTAGCCTTTCTCAACTGCCTTGTGTCTATCACAAGGCTTTTTTAAATCGAATTCTCGATAATTATGGGAACCGATAAATCGTTCGAGGTTTTGAACTGTAAATCGATTACTCGATAGGATAATCATAATAAATTAATTATTTTATAAATCAAGTATTGTGTTTTTGCGGTATATAAATATAATATAAGCAAGACATAGGAGCATATCATGACCCCGTTAGTAAATATTCCAGAAGGCTTTAAAGTTGTACCAAATGAGTTATCAGATGAACAAGCTGAAATCATTGCGAATAGGGAAATAGATCACAGTTTAAAGGTAATCAATCGTTCTCGCTCTGAATACTCAATAGGTCAGCTTAATGATTGGGTACGATCTCGCAAGATTGAAGCAAAGAAGCGTTATGCAGCAGCTCTTGAGCTGTTAAACTAAATATATGCAAGAAGGTGTACTTACATGAATAAAGGTTTAATTTTATTAGTTGTTATAGTTATTGTTGGGGCAGGTTTGGCAACAACAGTAACGCTTCAAGGAAAAGAAAGTAGAGCAAATGCTATTAAAGTACTGAAAGCTCAGAATTGTAAAATGACTGAATTTATTGCTGCTCCCTCGATTATTGATAACGATCAATATAAATACGTGTGTGACAATAAAACATATACTTTGAATACTGATTTTTCAGAAGAATTAAAAAAATAGGCTAAAACTTCCTAACAGTTTTTCCCACTCATTTAGCTAGAGAATCAAGCAATGCCAGAAAAGCTCATTACATCTAAAATTTTAGCTGAGATCACCGATAACCCTGCATTTGAGCTGATCTTCACTGAATGTGTAGCAGACCCATCATTCATGGAAACATTTAATCGGCTTACAGGATCAAATATTAACTTTCAAGCAAAGCCCAAGGATGCAATCAGTTTTTTGATTGATCAAGCCACGGGTTTTGACGGAATAATCGTTAAACCAGAAGAAATGGAAAAATTGGTTTATCTTATTTTTCGGTCAGTTTATCTCCCCTCTCAAGAACTCTTTGTTTCGTCTTTAGGAAAATAAGCTAATGTATAAATTATGCAAGAAATTCAACATAAAGTTGGTATTATAAAATATTTATCCAGTGTAAAAGCAGACCAATCAGTTGCTTTTGGTTCATCAAAAATATTAGAAAAAGGGTTTCAATATGTCTACTAAATTACCTCAATCAAATGATATTGAAGATGATATTGCAGAATTTTATTTTTCTTTAGTTGAACAAAGCGCCAAAGATCATCAGGATTTTATGAATCTTCTAAAGCAAGTATCTGATCATGTAGGTAAAGGACCCCAAGCGGATAAAGCTCTTAATACGTTTTTTGAAGATTTCAGAAGTAGATGAATATAATTTACACTTAATAACATTTTATAGTATTGTATTTTTGCGGTATATTTAGTATATTAACTATACAGCAGGATGAACTTGCTTTACACAACTTGGGCTTTGCAGATAGAGGAAATTGCCATGCAAACAATCAATATTTCAAACGTACTCGGTCATATCGGTAGCGATCCACAACATACTCAGCTACCTAATGGCACTTTAAAAACTGTTGTTTCTATCGCTACCAACATCGGTACCGGTGATCGTCAAAAGGTTCAATGGCACACCGCTTTATTCTGGGGAAAAACTGCGGAAGTCGCAGCAAAACTAAAAAAAGGTGATGCTTTATTTGTTTCTGGTTATGTTGATTATCGTAAATGGAATGATAAAGAAACTGGTCAGCCTCGTGAAAAAACTGAAATTCATGTTCAGCATTTCAGTAAAGTTGAAAATCCAATGCAAACAATCAACCAAATCAATATTCTAGGAAATATTGGTGCTGATGCGTTGTTTAAACAGTTTGGCGATAATGCAAAGACTACCATTTCAGTTGCGACCAATATCGGTTCCGGTGATCGTCAAAAAGCTCAATGGCATACAGTTATTTTCTGGGGTAAAGCTGCGGAAGTAACAGCAAAACTCAAGAAAGGCGATGCTCTATTTGTTAATGGCTATATTGAGACTCGCAAGTGGACTGATGCGAATAGTGGTCAAAATCGTGAAAAGACAGAAATTCATGCACAACAATTCAGTATTATTTCTGGACAAGTTGGACAGATTTCTAACCACAATATTGAGCCATCTCAACAACAAGTTGGATATGGGAATATCCAAGAAAATAATTATTCACATAATGGTTATGATAAAAACCCAAATGATTTTGATCAAGATAGTTCGATGCCATTACCTTACTAATTTGGCTTAAGCCTGCAATCCTGAATACGAAGCCTCTAGCAGTTTGCTAGAGGCTTCTTTTATTTAGACAAGAATATTGAGCCTGTCATCAATATGCAATCCAAATCGGCTCCCCGATTGTTTGAAAGATGACTTACATCCTGATGGCATAAATCTTTAAATCGGCTTCCCGATGAAACATGCTTACTTAAATTTACAACTAAGAATTAGCAGCCCCGCGCTTACGCTTAACGCCGTATGCTCTCGCAACCGGCTTTGTAATCAAAAATATAGCTGAAATTTTATTAACTGAATATAGGAAAAATTTAATATTAATAACATATTGCAATAATTTAAAAGCAATAATAAACATAATAGTATTATGTTTTTGCGGTATATAATGTATAATTTAACCAAGTAAAAATAATGCGTTAGAGGTTTATATGGTTTCCGAAGTTTTAAAAAATAAGGTTATTGGACTCATAAGTGAGACCACTAAAGAGATGGGAATCAAATTATATGCAACCGCCAAGATACATAATTATTTAGTGTTAAAGGTTAATATTCAATCCTGTAGTATTGACCTAAAAACAAATCTCATCGAAACAGTAAAATCAACATTAGACAAGGGCGGTCTAATAGGCACACATAAAGAATATTTAGAAGAAGTGTTAAAATGCGCCATCTTGCATAAAGATGTACCAAGTCATGTGCATTGTAATGTACATCATTTAAAAAAACTTTTTTCTGGTGAGGCGTTGGAACTTTTAGAAAAAATTCATGCGAATGTGCGCTGTGATTATTATTCTGATAGTGATATAGGACGAGACTATATAGACGTAGGCTATTATTACGATCTAACAATAGGTAATAATAAAACTGGCTTCCGAGTCATACAAAAGGTTTAAAAATGAATCGAACATACTTTAGTGTTTTTTTGAACCTTTCAGATGGTGAATCTAGCCTTTCTCTCCCCTATGCAATAGCAATCGATTGTATTGATCAACCCAACCCGAAAGAATTAGAAGAAAGCATACTGAAAAAAATCGCTTCGGAGCAGGATTTTTCTTTTAATGGTGATTACTATGAATCTATTGGCTTCTGTAGCGTAAAAATCAATAGGATAGAAGAAATAGACTTAAATAGTTTCGATATTATTAAAAATGTTTTCCCTAATTTTGTATTTTATTTTGAACTTTAAGGTGATGCAGATGACCCAACCAGAATTAAAAGTTAAAACAAAAATATGGTTTGCACCGACTGATCTATCGAGGGGCGAACAGATGGAACTGTCAATCGATAAAATTGGCAAGAAATTTATCTATGCTAATGGTTTCAAATTTGAAAGGTTCACCAATGGCTATGCTATTGGCTTTAAGATGGAGTCACCAGAAGGCTTTATTTACCCATCAAAAGAGGTCTATGAGGATAAAATTGCTTGGGATATGCTGATTTCAGGGCATACTTATGTCAGTATACCCGTGCGTAGTGCAATTTTAAGACTGTTAAGGGAACAGGAGTAATATTTTGGATTTTTTACAATCACTTCTGAACATAGTCTTAGACTATTTTTTATTTGGTATTATTTTTGGTTTCATCATTTTTGTATGCAGAACAGTGTTGTTATTGTTTTGCAGAAAATATAAAGGTGAGAATACTTTTTTCGCGTACATAACTCATCTATTTCTTAGTTTTTATATTTTTCAGGTCAATAAATTAGAGTTACAAGTATTAGTATATACCCCAAAAATTGATGGAAAAAAAGTAACTGTTCAAGATGCTATTGCTGACCTTTCTATCAATTATGTTGATCCATTAATAATCGAGCAGGATCATTATTTGAGCAGTACTATTTTCAACAAGCATTCTCATTTACTTTTTTATAAAATTGATGATTTAACTGTAAAAGGTTTTTTTCATGATTTAAAAAGCAGAAAAGTATATACAGCTAAAATTAAGGAATTAGATGAATGATAGCTATTTCAATAAACTTAATTGGATTCTTTTCTGCAATTTATGGTATATACGTTGGTTATCTAATTTCATATCGAATATACGGCTACATAAGACTGACCATTAGAAAGCCTCAAGATAGAATAAAAAAACGTTTAGACTCTGTTCTAGGTGTTAATGAAATGCTATTGGAGAGATATAACTTAGGTATTGCCCATTTACATGAAAGTATTCCTTTATTTGAAAATAAATATTCAGTAAATGATTCAAATAAAATATGTGATTTTTTCTACAAAGTTGAAGAATTGGGCATCCAGTATATTTACCTAAAACCCAAAGAAGATTCTCAGATTCTTTACGATGCCGTTTGCATTGGTGAAAGAAAAGTAGTTAAAAGTCATGTCTTTTTAGAAGAATATAAGCCGTAAAAAGAACAAGCAAATACTCCACTAACGTGGAGTTTTTTTATTATAATTTTATTGTGATTGCGCCGGTGCTTACGCACCTAATTCCTAAATATTTGGTACCTGATTAGTCTCTCTCCTAACTATTCCCTATTTGCTTACAGTTACACTCGTTTTTTTAAATTTATTAAGCTTAAAATTTAAATTGGCTTTCCGATATTTAATGCAAGAAAATTTAAATCTTAGCTTTGATAAGAATATGCGATAAATCGATTACTCGATACAACATCAAAAAAAAAGATACAGATTCAGCTTGGGTACTTTAAATCGGCTTCCCGATAATGAGCCAACTGTACTAAAATTGACGACTAAGAACTATAAATCGAATACACGATAAACACACTACATTATGTCCCCACAAATCTGGACGACCCTCTTTAAATCGTTTACACGATAAAAAGACTTTTAAGCAAACGCTCAATCAGGGCGGTACTACAAATCGCTTACACGATATGGAACCAAATCTGTCGTTTCCATGTACACAATTCATAACTATAAATCGTTTTCACGATAGGGAACAATTAGTTTACTTTCCATCTGGGGTTTCTGCTCTACAAATCGTTTACACGATTAGAAAAGGCAGAGCTATCAAATATAATACTGCAAATCGTCTAAACGATATGGAACAGATTCCGTGTCCCAACGTTGGGACTCTTTAATCTACAAATCGCTTACACGATAAGGAATGTTTAATTAAATGCTGCCGCCTCTGCTTTGACACTTCAAATCGTCTACACGATAAGTAACCCTCATTATGTCCCAACAAAACTAGACGATCCTCTTTAAATCGTTTACACGATATGAAACTATTTACTGATGTATTGCTCGGCTGTTGCTGAACTACAAATCGTCTACACGATAAAGAATACCGTTGACCAGACATGGTACGGGAAGTGGTACCTACAAATCGACTACACGATATGGAACTGAATGATCAAACTATTCTTATCATTACTATGAACTACAAATCGACTACTCGATATGGAACAGAAGTCGCATAACTTCATTTTATGTTAAATAACTACAAATCGACTACACGATATGGAACTGTAGAAAATCAAACCTTTATAATTATAAATCAAATTCTTATACGATTTTCATTTACAATACAATTTTTCACTATTGCGAACCATCCTCTGATTTTACTTGATTTTTTAATGGACATTTCTGCGCACGCTTGCGCTTTAAGCCGGCTGCTAACGCATTCGGCTTATGTGTTCGCTGAGGTGGTGGTGCAAAAAAATAGCGTTTCAATCCCCGACTGTTCTCAATAACGTGGCAATTAAAATCTAAAAGCATACTTACATTTAAAAACAATAGAAGTATTATATTTATGCGGTATATATTTTATAATATCAAAATCAACTTTGGAACTCATACTATGTTAGAAAATTACCTTGTTTCCGATATATTAGAACAGCTAAATTTCAACTCTCTCACTACAAGTACGCTAAAAATTGTACTGGCTACCTTAGAGAATCAAAACATTGTCATCTCCGAACATGAAGTAGACACTTCTCACGGCGAACTAACGCTTAACTTATCCCCACCTAGCCTTTCAGCCGGCTGCGTAATTTCAGTATCAAACAATTCAGTCTTTATTAATCCTGATTTAAATATTGGTGATGATCGCGCCGATTTCACCCTATTTTTGAATGATGACAGAACGGCACAAGAATGGTCTTTAATTGTCGTTGCGTTTGCAATGGATGCGCTCAGGCACCATAAAAATGAGTTTCTTTTTGAAGTACTTGATGAAGATTCAAACTTAATAGACGACACTTTTAGAGCTAAAAGTCTTTGTCATGCCCTTTTTAAAACCCAGAATCTTCACACTCTACGCAATGTTAACTATGACTCGATCCAAAAAGTCACGATCAACATCGATAATGAAGATGGGGACAGTAGAGAACTTACCTTTAATATTAAAGATAATTTTTTTGCTTTATGTGATCGCAACCTTAATAATGACGACATTATTTTGGCTTTAACCTACCTACAAACAAAGCTGCCTGAATCAACCTATAGCATTCGCCAGAACTTAAAACTTGGAGTAAAATTTTGAAACTTAACAAATTAATTGATATGCCTAAAAAGGGAATTATTGACGAATCTGCGGATTTATCAAATCCAAATCGTAATTCGATGGCACGAACCATTGCATTAATAGTTGGTGTAGTAATAACAATTGGGTTTCTAATCACTTGTATTTCCGTTTTCTTTACTCATGACACTCAATCTGTTTTGTTTGCTTTGATTGCAATCATCCTTCAAAGATGTATCCAAGGTAGCATTGAATTCAGCCATGGAATGAAAGCAACTGCCTTGAATACTTTTCTTTGGGCAATTGGAGTAACAATTTTCTGTTTAGTTATGTTTCCTATGCCTGTTCCAGTACATTAATTTTTTTAGTTTTTACGCAGAGGAAACTGTATGAGACAAAGCCAATTTTTAAGGAAACTCCAACGTCTCATACAGTATTCAGAAAAAAGCTTCATCATTTCTTCTGAACTAAATGAGAAGTTAGGTGACTTAGGATTTGATGGGGTCTACATCACATGGGATGTAGTTGATGGGATATTGATAGCCTTTGAAGGGGAACAATGGGTACTTACAGATGAAGCTTTTGAGGCAATATTTAATAGTAGAACTAGAGATGAATTAATCACTAAATTAAATGCACAAAGTGGTCGTACCCTATAGATCAGCCTTTTCAAAGGTCCGCACGCTAACGCTTATCGCCGTATGCTCTCGCATACGGCGTTTTTGTATTCAATGTAAAGACGCAACATATTTTTACCAGTAAGATTTACTTACGGCATTAAAAAAAGAAGCAGCAACTTAAAAGAAAAAAATTAAATTTTATTACACTAAAAGTATTATATTAAAGCGGTATATGATATATTTCACAAATCAACTTTGGTGAGATCGGAACTATGTCCGTGCATTATAAAACTATTTTGAAAATACATTCAAAAAATGGAAAATCCATGCTTGATGCCGTTGCTTCACCGGAGCAACCTTTTGACTTTTCTAAAATCACCCCCCTGCCTGTAGGTCACGAACATATACACGATCTTCAAAATGATGAAGCTATTTATTATTTTTTAACCAATCGTTTAACTCAAAAATTAGCGACTTTTGAATACAAAATGTATTTCGTAGGTTGCCGCATTCCTGATCTACGCACACCAAGTTTGGAGAATTTAATCTCCATGACACAAAACTATATCTCTAAATTTGATGAAAATGGATTATTCAACCGAAATCAACATGCAGGTTTTTATCCATTTCCACATAATAGGCTAGATGATTTATACGCTACTGGTAAATCTCTTGTATATATGATCGATAAATACAACATAAACGACCTTTCATACTGGAAATTACAACATTGGGGTTCATATACCAATGCTCTCCGGTGCGATCGAATAGATGACGCAATCATTTCTTTTGAATGTTTAAACAAGGGCAACTTAAAAGTCGTAAATAAATTCATCCAGACAAACCGACTGGATTGCTCATTACAATTCATTGATCGAATTTCCAATACCATTGCTGATCATAAATTTAGTAATGGATTAATTTTAACCTAATAATTTATCTATTTTTTTTGGAGCTTTAAAATGATTCAATGGGTACCAATTTGGTTTTTGGTTGTGACGATGAATAGTGCTAGTAATTCAGCTACTACATACGAGATCACTTTCTCAACAAAGCAAAAATGCGAGAGTGAATTACAAAAACTAACTGCTCAAATAAAAGCTAAAGATACAGTAATTTCTAAATCTCGAACTGAAATAAAATGCGTACAAGGTGAAGCACCTGTATATGTACCAAAATAATTTTGATTACAAGCAAATAGGATAGAACAATGGTTGATATGAAGAATCAGGTAAAAGCCTTAATCGATTTAGTTTTTAAAGAGATTAAAAAAGACCAAGCAACAGATTTACAAGGTCTCCTTGATAAATTGATCTTGATGAGCAATTGTGATGGTGTCATAACAGCCTATAAAGTTGTAGGACTATTAAGTATTGAAGAAGCAAAATTATTGGAGTCTGAACTTGACGAATTAAAACGTCAAGATGCAGAACGTATTGCCAAAATTTATGATGGTGAGAACTTTCAATCTATATTAAGCATCATACCCACCTATTTGAATCAGAACACCGCTACCGACACGAATTTGCACCAAACAAGCAATGCAGCTTCGCTTTATGATCAGTCTGGCGCATTAGGAGGCTTTATTCGTGGTACCTCTGGTGCGAATCCAAATCAAATTAAAAAATTGCTTGATAACGTCAACAATGAAATGGACTATTTGGAACAAATTGTTATTCAGATGGTTTCACCGGTACAGAACTTAAGTACCGAGTTAATGGATCAGGTAAAAAATATTATTCGGTCAGTCATTGTTCAGAATGAGAAACAGACAACCATTAGTGATATTGCCAACTCGTTAAAGGCTCACGAAGAAGAAGCTGTTCGTTCCTTAGGTAAACAGTTAGCCAAATACACGGCGGAAGGTCCATACGGAAAATTCTTTGGTAGTCACAACCCTGATCTCGGAAACTAGGAATTTTTATGAGTAATCAATTAAATCCATCTTTAAAAAGTCATTATGCATATTTAAAAAAGCTTGAATGTTTTGCACTTGAGCAGCAGATTAAGAACCCTTCTACTCCTACCACTTCACATCTGGCTTCAATAACAGGGAATGAAATCGTATGGCAAATTGAATTGCCAAATCAAAAGCCCTGTTTCATGCGAAGTATTATTGGTGGTCTTGAGGACGAATATTTTGTGGTCCATGTTGACGCGAAACGATTCTATTACTATTGGTTGTTATCTTCCGTAAATCCAAGCGATCGGAACCGACCTAATCATTGTGTATTACTCAAAGATATGCCACAGGATTACAAATTTAATGATGCCGTAAAAGGTTTTGCAGATTGTGTAGGTAATCCTGTCCCGTTAGCTCTTGCTTTTGCGGACCATGCATTTGGCAATCCTTACATTGGCTTTACTAATGGCGTTACAAGAACAATGTGGTTGTTTGTACAAGGTGTGAAATCCTTTCCTATCGAAGTACATGGTGAAGATTCAGCAAATCAACTGTATGAACTAGCAGGCATTGGTGAATCTCCAATGAGTTATCGCCAATTGAAAATCAAACATAATATTCAAACACCACCTTTTCTAAGCTCTTGAGTGCTTTTTTCTGGTGTCTAAGTACTGACGACTAATAACAACCATGGAGATTGATATGGAATGGGATGCAAAAACTGAAATGTGCAATCTTGGGCAGGATGAAAGCAAACTAGATGAATTTAAGGCTCATGTTGAACGTTATGTTGACAACTTTGATGTTCAGGCTTGGGATATGTTTTTACACCTATTCAGCATCTCCGAGGAAAATGTTAATAAGCACGGTGCATTTTTAAAAAGACTTCTCCCCCGATTGGAAGCTTTTGATCAACATGAGAGTAATTCTTTATCCATGATTGCTCATATACGTCTTGGGGTCCTGATTGATCGTATCAAGCAGCTACCATTGGTTTCTTAATTTCATGTAATTTATATCAATAGGAAAATATTTTATGAGCATAGAAACATCAAAAAGACGCTACCTAGCGTTAACAATTTTTTGCGCAATTATTGGCGGCGCAATTGGAAACTTGATAATGAGTCAAGTGTTCTCCTTCCGAAATGCTGATGGGGTTCCGTGTGAGAATTCGTTAATGAGCTTTAAAGTCACATGCCCCCCTTTGAAGTCTGAAAATGAGCTTTTACTACCTGATAATTTAGATAATACAAGTGTAACTTTGACATTAGAAAAAGATAAAGTTGCTGCTCAAGAAGTCCCGCTCGAAGGTTTACCATTATTTTTTTCTGGTATTCGTCCTGATTATGTATTAAACCAAGAAGAAGTCCAGAAATTATTAAACAATAAAACTTATCAGAAATACAAAGAGGACCCGAGACTAAAGCCGATTTTGGAAGAAGCAAAAAAAGATTCTGTCTTGTCGATCGGTGAATACCAAAAAATTGAAGCTCAATTATTGAATATTTATTACGATGATAAACGGGTAAAAGATAAGGAAAATGCCAAACAATTTGTAGATCAGTTATGAGTTAATGCCGTATGAAATCTTGGAGCTTAAACGAAATCGTACGTTAAGCTCCAGAAGCCACCATAAAATCGAAATAGGATTATTTATTATGACAGAACTAAATGATAGCAACGAATTAAAGCAGTTGAGTTTAACTTTTTACATTGCAATTATCCTTTCTATATTGAGTGCAATATTTTGTATTATTTACATATATCAAAAATATTTTAGTTAATGTTTTAGAATGTCTAACAATTTCATTAATTGATAGACAATTCTGATAAAACAACCAATTAGTATTGGTTGAAATAAATTTAAAACACAAAAAAATTATAAAAGTATTATCATTTTGCGGTATATATTGTATAATTTCCCTTCAACTTGGGAGAATTGTCATGTCTACTGCTACTAATCAAACCTCGGTAAAGAAAGAAAAGCATATTTTTTATGTTTCTGTTGGTGCCAAAGAAATTTACTATACCCTCCGGAAGATGGTCATTATGCCTTCTGGACATACAAGTGATGATTATGTCTGCACTCTTTCAGCAAATAAAGAAGAAGCAGTAACCAAAGCAAAAGAGCATTTCGCTTCACTTACAGATCACTTAAAAAATCATGGGGTAAGTTTCGTTCTATCAGTAGAACCTGAATATACGACTTCCCAAAAATTCAAATCTCGGAAAGTGTTAAGTGATGATCGCATTAATCAGATTGAAAATGGGATCACTCCTATTGGCTCTTATAGCGGATTCAAAATCTCTGAGCTGCCGGATCATTACCTTTTATGGTTGGCGGATCAGTATACCGGTCAAGCAACTACGGCGAATGATCGTGTATTTCAAACATTAGCCTCTGTTGCTTTAAATCTGGTACTTGAGCGGAACCTTTTTAACAAAGAAGCAGTAAAAAAAGAGACAACATGCCCATTAGGTCCTGTTGGTGAAAGAATTAAATTTTCTGCACTAATTCAAGAATATGATGTGAGTATTTCTTTCTATGGAAACATTCTCAGTTATACTTTACTGGTCGATGGCAAAATCGTTAAATACCGTGGCTCAAAATTCCTTGGAGCAGTTGGTGACACAATTTGCCTAAAAGCAACCATTGATGAACATCTGAATGTTGAAGATGGTTTGGATATTACTTTTATTAAACGCCCTTCACTTATTTAATAAGGTTTATACATGAAGAAGTACTTAACTTATTTAAAAAATAATTCGCCGTATCAGAATCTTTTTCTAGTCATCGCAACTATTGCCTGTATTGGAGCGGCTCTTGAATTAAACATCCAAGCTGTTGTTGCATGGTTTTGCAGCTTTGTTATTTTCCTCATGTTTTGCGGCGAGCGTGATCAAAATAAATGGTTACGCGAGCGGTTAAATGAAGCAAGAATGGAGCAATATCCTGAATTAAAGAATGAACTCGAACAAATTAACTCAATTAAAAAGTAAAGGTCCAGAACTGTAAAAACAGGAGCTATAAATGCGTGCGATCAATTGGGGACCAACTCATAGCATAACAGAGCTATTTTCAGGCTGCTCAGTACTTGATTGTTCCAATCATGGAGGGGTCATTGTGAGTCGTGAAACATTACACACCCACGTATATTTTGAAAAACTAAAATTGCTTGATCTCTCTAAATTTGAATTAGAATCCGGTGATTACGCATTTGAGCAGGATTGCGATTCAAGTATTGTTCTGGCGTTGATCCCGAGAGATATTTTGAAATCACATTACGATTACTGCTCCACTGAAAGTGGGTATAAGGAGTTTCAAAATAGTTGCTTAGACATTATCAAAAACTTTAATCCAGAAATTTATTCAGCGATCTTTGAATAAGTCGCTCTATATTTAAATTGACTGCCGACACATGAGAAGATTGGACGATGACAATTACGCACTACTTAACAATACAAACATGTAAACGTGTATTCTTTGATCCCAATTATGGTGTAATGCGGTCTAGCGAACCCCTAATTATTCCTTCATATCTACTCATTGAACCACTTTGTCTTATCGGCATATCAGTTGATAATCTTCCACTTAAATATACCAAATATTGTTATAAGAACGATTCAAGTGTCTCAATTTCTGATTTTTTAAAAACTTTCTGGGAGCGGGAATATAAAATCCATGGGTTTAATTTTGAAAAAATAAAAGGGATACCTGATCTTCTAGTAATAGATCACCGGTGTAGAGAACTAATTCAACCTTGTTTTTATCAATGGCTTGAGACGAATGGAATTAGTTATTCATTCTCAGATAGTAAAAATAGGAAGGCTATCTCCAAATTTTTACAACATCAGGACTATCCGCATACTGGCTTCTATAAAAAAATGACTAGGGACAATTCCTACATTACCTCTCAAGAGCAATATGCATTATCTATTGATGTCCTTAATTCGCAGGAGAATTTTTTCGACTGCATTTTCCCTATAAAAAAACATTTGCCTACTATTAACCTTTACCAAAACTATCGACACAGAATTATTGAAAGTACATTCGCAGCAGATGTAAATCTTAGTTGTATTATTCCATTAGAAAGCAAAGCTGATCGCGCATTAGAGGATGCTTATTGGGTTAAAGCTGATCTTAAAAGTGGTAGCTTTGGCTATCTTCACAACCGTCAGGAACGAGATGAAGCCGATTCAGCTAGATATGAGAAGAAAGCATTCTTAGCTGCGATTAAAGCCCTACCAGAGACACAATGGGATGCCATTTTTACTGACGACCAGATCAGTCTACTAAATGATATTAAGAAGCAAAGATTTAAAGATACGATCAATGTAGATGATGATGAATTCTATGACCTTTGTTCCCGACTAGGGTTACTTGACTTTACCGGACCTGTCACACTTTCATTCAACGCCTCGAAACTTACTCGGGCAGAAATCATTGAACTCTGGGACCTCTATTCAGGTGGGGGTGATGTTCAGTTTTCATGTGAGCTGATATTACCGCCGTGGTACTTCACTCGAGATGAAAGAAAATTTAGATGTTTCTACACAGCAAGGGAAGATAACGGAATATTTTTTATTTGCGATCCGGATTCTGCTGCTGCCAAAGCTTTTGATAAAGGTGATTGCTTAAACCACATGCAGACCAATACTTTTCAGGTTAGACAGATACACGAAAAGATAAATATAGACTGTTTTGATGAAATGATACTGAACAACAGGCAGTTTCTAATCTTCTTAGATGAACAGTTAAAGCTGTTCTCAAGAACCATCTTAGACTACAACTACTGATTTTTCCCCACCCACGCTATCGCTTTAAAACGGTTGCTAACGCAGCCGTTTTTGTTTTCAGTGGTAAGCATTTGAAAAAAATATCGATACTTTTCCTCCGACTGTTTTTCATTTCACATGTAAATATTAATAAATTCTCAACGTAAGTACTTTACTGATACTAAGCAAAAGCTATGGAATAATGGATCAGACAATCACTTAATCTTATAATCTAATATTTCATTAATGTTTTATTAATATTAATATCAAACTATATTATCTCTAAGGTTTTTTGTATGTCATTTACACACCGCGAGCTTTGTGAAATTGGAGCTAACTGGCTCCGGAGCAGCAATTACCATAATTGCAAATCCATCTTAATAGATGGAGGATCATTTGAAGAAAGACCAGATGTTCTTGGGTTCCGTTATCGTAGTCAACCATTTGGATCAGTTTTATTAGAAGCAAAAATTTCGAGACAAGATTTTCTAAATGATAAAACGAAACCTCACCGGCAAGATGGTAAAGGTATGGGGAAATGGCGGTACTATATTTGCCCAAAAGGATTGATATTGCCAGATGAAGTTCCACCATTATGGGGACTGCTTTATGTCAGTGACGCAGGTCGAGTTAAAGTAATGAAAGGAGTCTTTGAATCTAAGGCAACCGCTTACGAAATCAATCAGGGCTATGAAAAATACAAGTTCCCTACTTATGATTTAGAGCTTGAATCAAGGCTTTTAGCTGTAAACTTACAAGGCATGTTATACAACGAAGAAGAAGGATTGGATTTAAAAGAATTAAAAAAACAAAGGGACAAATTTAGAAATAAAGATATAGAGTCAGCCAAAGAAATCTCTAATCTTAAACGAATGCTGATGATAGCTCAGCAAAATGAAAATTTTTATCGACAAGAACTGGAAAAGCAACAAATTATGCTTGGTGTAAAAGATGGTGAAATTCAAACTCTAAAACATGATATGGGTGTAGTCACAGGAAATATCGAAATATAAGAGGCAGACCGCAAGTTCAAATCTACCTCTCAACGTAGACCGGTTATTTAAAAGCAGTACTTAGCATATTACTTTCATAATAATTGCCAAGTTTCAGCATTTGCATCGCTGCTTGTTTAGTGATCTCTGTGATTCGCTGAATGCTTCGGTATTTATAATCACCAACATCCACGCAGCCAACAAAGTTTGAACCTATGTAGTCGATTTCGTCTTCATTGACAGTATGTTCTTTAATTGCCTCCAGAAGCTCTGTATACGACTCACACGGCGTAGTAATCAAATAGTTTAACTCTACCCACACCTTCGCATGTGATTCAGTCTGCGCAGCCAAAAGAAATACCCTTTCAAAGTCATCTGTATCACCGTGACTGACAATAGAGGTAAGACCATCCACCATATAAAATCTGTGATCGGATCGAATTTTTCTTACAGTTTCATTATTTTTTGCAAAATCAAAAGCTGAATTAACCATTTCATATCTCCAAAGTTGAGATAAAAATATAACGCTAAACCCTAAAAAATAATATTTAATAAGCGTATGTTTTTGATTGTTTTATTATAATTAATTTAACTACAGTATTGTATTTATGTGGTATATATAATATAATTCTACCCATCAAGGAGATGTGCATTATGAGTCTTGCTGAAATAAAACCAACTTCAATACAAAAACGTCACTACTTTGCCTGTTACTCCGCTAAAGGAGAAGAACATTTTTATCAAAAACAAATTGCAGATGTCCTTGCATTTTCTTGTCCAATTACCCGCGACAATTGGATAGAAATCACGAATAAGAATGCGGCAAATCTTGGTAAAAGTAATGTAGCATTCAAAGTTCCCGCTCCATTTATTCGCAAATCAATTCTACACCTTGAAAAAGGTGATGAATTTAAGTTTGAGCCTATACAACCAGATAGTATTTTTTACCTTGCTGATCTGGCAGACAAAACCTATTTTTTAACTGAAATTATTAGAAACCCTTAATCATTTGGAGCAAACCGAAATGACAACGATCACCAAATTTGATGTCAATGTTAGTACTTCTACCGTGAATGCACTGCTCCAAAAAGAGCGTGAATTAAAGATTGATTACAAGACAATGGTTGCATGTATGACACCTGATTATTCGGATGTTGTTACTATCCCTCAGCCTACAACTTTCGTTGCCGTACAAGAACTTTTGCCGGCAATGGAGGATAATGATGATTGGTTCGTCAGTCCAACTTGTGTCTTATTGGTTCAGGACTCAACAGGCGAGTTATCGATTGAACAAGGTTTCTTAGCAAAATGGAAAGATGATGATCATTTATTCTGGTATGAAGATGATGTCATTACAAATGTAATTGGTTGGATGCCTTACCCTGACGAAGCTACCAGAGAACCTAAACTTAGTCTTATTAAAAAATTGAAGGAAAGTCGTGTCTCCCAAACAGGAACTTATTGGACTCCCGATCTTTTGGCAGTAAAAGATAATACTCAAACAGAAAATTTTTTGCACATTGGTCAAGGTCTACCTCCTCTATACAAGGAAACAGATTTAACAATTGAAAGTGATGTAGTCATTGTTGAATATGAATACAACACCGTTAATGGAATCTTCACCGGTCTGGCGACCTCCAAACTTGTATTTGACAAAGAAACGCAGCAGCTCGAATGGCATGATACTTTCTCATTTCGTCATGCAAACTCATGCAGAGTATCTCGATGGAAAAAACTGCCACTTGATGTCTTTGCTCAATTTCAGGCTTAGTTCATAATTTTCCCTATGCTATGCCGAATAGCCAAAATAAAAGGTAATCCTATGTCAAATTCAAAATATGTTTGCCCTGAATGTGGTTCAAGTATTGTCGCTTGGGCTGATCTGGATGCTCAAATTATTTTCAAGGTAAATGAGAGTGGCAACTTAATAAATCAAAGAATCGAAAATTTATTTCAATCAGATGGACGTTGTGGTGTTCAGTGTTCAAAGTGTGACTGGAAGATAGATGATATTTCAGAGGAAGATGATCCATTTTTTGCATTGGCAAACGAAGCTCTGAAACAACAGGAAGTAATTAAGTTATTATCCGCAAAACGCGACTAATCGTCTTATCACTTAAGGAGAAAAAAGATATGAGCTTAGATTCAGAGCCATCAATTATCATTAATGGCATACAACTTAGTGTAGCTCAAGCAATGAGTATCCGTGTAGCCATTTCGCACTTTAAGGATGATTTAGAAGAAAAAGGACTCGGTGATGATAAGCTTGGCAAAGCGTTGACATCAGGTTATCTGGAGCGACTAAGTGAAATCAACGCGATAATTTTTGTTAAGAAATAGATTTGATTCAATAATTTTATAACGAAAAAAACGGATTAATAAGTTGAATTTTACCTACACATAACAGGTTAATTTTTTTGGAGACTTAAAATGACTACCAACTCACCAATCCCACTCATTGATAAATTAGTAAAAGAAAAAAAATTTGTTCTACTAACTTGGGATGCTCGCTATTCCAGTGGGGCATGGGCTTGTTGTCTGCCTTATCTTAATCAATGTGAAGTTGTTTATGAAGCTTCTGAAGATGGTGATACGCTGATGATCCCTAAAATGGAATATTTACTTAATACTAATTGGCTTCCCCTTATGGATGGCTCATGCGCAATGGATGCCGTGGAAAAGTTAGAGGCTCGTTTAGCTACATTGCCAACTGATTTTCTTGCTGACGATGATTGGGTTTATGCAACTGGTGAAGCCATAAATTATTTAAGTAGAATTGCAAAAAAGTATGAAGATGATGATGGTGGAATAGATGGAAGACTAAAACCTCTACCTATTGACTACAGAGAGATTAAGTTTCCTCAAGGCTTGTCGTGAGAGAACGGTATAGCCAACACTTGTAGAGCCTATAAATATGAAGAAACGATATTTAGTAATACCAAATGCAAAAACCAACCCAGAAGTAAGAACAAAAAATCTGTTATTTGCTTGGGTTCTTTATAGAATCAAGTTTAAAAAGCAAGCTGTCGTCTGGGATACTGCGGGATGGATTGATCAATCTGAATACAGACCATGGTTACAATGCGGGTATCCTGAAAACTATCCTAGAACTCGATGATACCAAAGGCTTAATTAAGTTAGATACAAATGAGTATATTAAGTTCTATTACCCCTGACATGATTAGAAATCTCACCCTATTCTTTGGGGTTGTTTATATTATTTATGATGGAATTCGTCTGTTCCCAATACTATTTGAAAATCGAATCAGAAATAAGTATTTTAGATTCGCTGAATATCTTTATTATTCGAGTCTAAGAGGTGGTTTACTTATAGTTGTTGCGTTCATTTTATATTATTTTGTTTTAAATCCTTAAGTTATATCTTTTTTGAAACTTATAATTTTCGATTAAAAGACCAAGTTAAACTTGGTCTTTTTCTTTAACTTAAAAAACTTTTCGGAATAACCCCAGAAATTTACTGCTTCCTTGGTGATGTTCGTCATGCCTCTTGCAAAGCTGCCTTTGCTTTCTTGCCAATCTTAAACACAGTCATTAAATCCTCACCCCAAGGAACCTCAGTGATTTTCGAATAGAAATTATTCTTATCTGTGATAAATCCCTCTGCGACTTTCATCTGTTTTGTTGCGAACTCGTCATAGGCATACTCGCTACCCCAATATTCTTTATCTGAGTTGCTTAATTCATGCCATTGCACATATAGCATTTCACAATAATCACTAGGTAAATCGCAAATACGAATCCAAGCGGGATGGGTCTTAATCCAATTCGAAGCATTTTGTGATGCTGTGGTTACACACATAGGCTCACCTGTAGATCGTTAATTATGTCGGACTTTTCTTGGATATATCCGAGCAGCCCTTAAAAATAGTATTTCAATTGAAATCCAACGCCGTGGTTTGTGGAGTCATTCTTTGAAAAGTTGTAGTTATAAGTCACTTCTGTTGCAACATCTGGCGTAAATTGGTATCCAAACCCAAGTTTAGCAACACCTACATCATCTTTGAGTGATTTGACATCAGGATCAATACGACTAACACCAAGATATGACTTAGCATATAGCCTATTGTATAAATCAGCTTGGAAAGTTAAACCGGCACCATAGGTTTGTACGGTTTTATCGTCTGCTATTTTAGTTTTAAGACCAGAAGCATTTTTGGAGTAAAGCGCAAGTTTATCTACACTTTGAGACCAGTGAACTTCCAAGCCGAGATAGTCATTAAATTGTATCCCGCCGACTACCCCAACTGTGGTCGCCTTTTTTTCCGCCATATCAAAATCAATTGAAGCAACATCAATACCCAAGTATGGATGCACATCCCACATTGGTCGTGCGTAATACTCATCGTTTGCCAGAGCATTCATTGATATGCCTACTGCAATGATAGTTGTTATCATTCGCTTGAATTGTGTCATAGCTGATCCTAAATATATTTTTCACTTAGCTGTAAATATTAATTGTATTTATTTAAAAATACAAAGAATATTAATAAATTATTAGCTCACTTATTTCTTTTGT
Organism: Comamonas sp.; assembly: GCF_009360615.1. Lineage (GTDB taxonomy): Bacteria > Pseudomonadota > Gammaproteobacteria > Burkholderiales > Burkholderiaceae_C > Comamonas. Next base: position 157,784 of record NZ_SPEY01000017.1, on the reverse strand, counting down.
TTTTTTCAATATTAAGTAAATTTGTGTATGTCTGAGAGACTTGATCATCAGAATATTTTTTTGCTTTTAGCACAAATGCTTCTACCAAAATCATACTCAAGAAAGCAGTAATTACTAACCCAAGTCCAATAAAGGTCATGACCATAGAAAGTACCGGAGTATTATATTTCTCACCTGCCCAATATAAGAAAACAGTTGATCCAATCAGAATCGCTCCAATACCAAAAATCAACCTATACCCATTGATTCTTATGAATTTAATGATTTCATTTCTTTGTTTTTTTATCGATTCCTTTCTCTGATCTTCAAGCCACTTCATCTAATTTGCTCCTAAATTTACCGAAATATTTTATCATAAAATAGAATCAAAATAGCTGATAGCATTTCAATTTAAGCTTAAAATCATATCAATTTTTACAATTAAAAATATTGTAAGTATGTGGTATATTTTATATATTATCTTCAACTATAGTTATTAATGGCAAAATAATGTTTCCATCAACTGCTTCCTCGAATGAAAATGAAAGTAATGATGCTAAAGCTAGAATTTATGCTTTAGTGAATACACTTACTGATCTAAATCCCAATATGCTTGAAATCATTAAGCCTATTGAAGAAAGTAATGCTTTACTTAAAGAAGTTACAGAGGAAATTGATCAACTCAATACTAAAAGCTTATTGATAAAACTTGCACATTTGGCGGTGCTTGAACAACGTCTCCCTGATTTAAAAACAAAAATTGATTCCTATGTATTGCAGCTCCAAAATGCAAAAAAAGAAACCACAAATTTATGTGTTGATTATGGGAATGTTATTGAATCATTAAAGAGTTCTGTTCTTGAAATTGATGAGAATGATGCCCTAAAAACAGATGCCCTTGGCATTGTTTCCGTGAATAATTTGAAGTTAAAGAATATTCAAAACCAAATTCAATCAGCATCTTCTCAAATCGAAAATTTAGAGCGTTTTAGAACAGTAACGCTTTACCACCTTTCAGATACGATCAATAACACTAAGACGGATAAAGAACTCCCAATTGTTGAAGAAATCCGCCGTGTAATTGATAAACTCAAATCAAGAAAGGATTATTCTCTCAAATCTGCTGTCTTATTTACTATTTTGGTCGTATATAACTTCCTTGCAGACAAGTACCATATTACATACGACTCAACCCAACGTATTGCTCAAAAAGCTGCATCAAGTAGTTTTGCAAGTACGCATGGCGTAGGATCACCATTGGTTGCCTCAGAAGGCATTGGAAATATGCTAGACATGTTTTCTAAAGTGGGGACTGTTCTAGGACTTGTTACTGTTCTTTTTGGATTATTTCGCTTCGCTTGGCAAAGAGAAGGTGTTGGCATTTTAGCCATGGGTGTCATGATGGGTGCAACCAGTGTTTTAATTCCCTCACTTATTAAACCTGTGCTTGGTCTTGAAGAAACTGAAACAACGTATGTAGAACAAACTGTTAAAGTCACTTACGACTTTTTTAATTCAGGCACTTCCGGAACAATCGTTTATCTTGGCTTTTTAATTTTGTGTGTGCTATATGCGTATTTTAAGCAAAAAGAAATCAAGAAATATTCAACTGTTGTGAATAAACTTGAGAAAAGTCCGAAGCTAAATATCGATCAAAAAGCATCAGAACTTGTAAGTAATGAAGCGTAAAAAGGAAGATATAATGAATCCTAAGAAATTTTTTGCCTGTATTTCCCTGCCAATTGTTTTACTAACAGGTTGTGGTCAAAAGCAAAACGAAGCAACAATCTTTAAATCAACGGATTACGCCGTGTTAGACGAGCTAAAACAATCTTTATCTCAAGAATACTCTTTTAGAGAATATGTTGATGAAACACTTGGATTTAAAAAATTTACATTTATGACTTTTGTCGGTGACAACTCACCATACACCCAGATCGCCTTGGAATGTATACATGAAGGCGCACTCAAGATTAAACCTAAAGAATCACAGTATGATTTAGAGCGATTTGAAAAAAATAAAGAACTGTCTACATGTATTCAGGTTGTCGTTGATCGCCCTGTATCCATCGATACCATTCTATACAACGATATATTAGGTTTAAATTCTGTAGATAAGGATCAAACTTTAAAAAACCTGATTACAGAAGCTAAGAAAGATAATATTCTAACAATTCGTGAGTATTTGCGGATTGGCATATTAACTTATCAAAAATATAAGGAAGAAAATCAAAAAAGAAATAAACCGGTAGAAACTACCAATATTGATAAAGCCATGGATAAGCTAACACCCTACATGAGTGACCAAGCTAAGGATAGTATCAACACGATTGTAAATGAAAAAGAATGATCCCGTAAAATTGTCTTGCCTAACTTTCACGTTGGGCAATTTGTTCTTTATTACAAGGAATTGAGTTTTTATGAAAAAAAACATACAGCTAGTTTGTGAATTAAAGCAATTTGATAAAGAGGCAAAAAATAAAATATTTATCCTCTACCCGACTGAATATAAACATGCTCCAAATGGTTCATTAATCACCCTGTTTCATTCACATCAAGAATGCCATTTTTCCAAGAACAAAGGTGAGCATATTAATTTTTTTGCTGCGACAAGTTTTTTATACAGCTCACCAAATGACTTCAATAGGTTCTTATCAGTACTCAGTACAGCTCTTAAAGAAATCATAAACTCGATTGACTTAGATACTTTCCAAATCACTGTCGTACCAAACAATGCTGATTACTCGATAACGATGAGTAAATAAATCAAAGGACTGTTACGCCGGTGCTTTCGCACCTCATAGATGGTGTATTCATTCATCATAAATATGAAACTATTTGTATTTCCTACCGGCTTACAGCTACGCTCGTTTATGGGCATCAGTCCGTAAATTTTAAAAAAAAATAGTTTATTCAATATAAAGTATTGCACTTATGCGGTATATATTTTATAATATCAACATCAACTTTGGTTATTTTGGTGTTTAAATGGAAAAACAAAGACCAGTAAAGCGTGTGGATTCAGCAGATAATACAAAACAACAGGTATATGATCACCCTGCTTTTGGCATTATCCGTGTTCACAGTTGCCATGGTGGTAGTCAAACCCTCCTTGGTTCTGATTTAAAACATAATGATTATCTGACATTGGAAATTGTGCCGGCTGAACTCCACCGATCTTATGGTGAGAATCTGGTGTATGGTTCTAGGAAGCCTATTATCAAAGTTGCTTTAACTCATAGTAGTTTTCATGCAATGGCTCAATCCATTGGTAATAGCCAAGGTATACCTGTAACAATCCAGTATGCACCTTCAACACTAAACAATGACGTTGTAATGTTCCCAAGTATCGATCCCCTCGATAGTTCATTGGATATGTCTAAAGATGAACTAGAACAGTCTGTTAAAAAGCATGTTGATAATGCACTTCAAGCTATTGCAACCTTAAGAGAATTAGCACAATCCAAAAAAACTGGTAAAGCCTTACTTGAGCAAATCGAAAGTGCTGAGAATCAAATTCGACTATTACCCACTAATCTAAAATCGAGCCTAGATTTTGCAAAGGAATCTTTGGATAAAACAGCCGATGAAGTTCAAGCAAATACCGAAGCCGCCATCAAACTTAGATTAACTGCATTGGGATTGGAGTCATTAGGAGGTGATTCTTCCAAACTGCTTCAAATCGATGCACCCTCAGATCAACCCTTAAGTGAAAATCAGTAGATTTTGAATCAGACATAAAACTTTTTTAAATTAAGCGAGAATACGATGAACGATTATCAAGTTAGTATGAAAAGCAACAACACGCTCTCTGTTGAAGAATTTGAAAATTTGGACTTAAAAACCTTAGGGCTATCTAAAGAAGATTTCTCGAAAGTTGTTGAAGCAAAGGGTGAACTTGCAGTTATAAATAATACTGCGGTCGCAGAGTACGGTAAAAATATTGCTACAAAAACTGCAACCTATACAGATGAACTATTAGATTTAGTCAAAAATAAAGACCTAGACGAAACAGGCAAAAAACTGAATGAAGTTGTTAATGTAGCTCAACAACTTAATACCAAAAATTTTCTCAATGATAGCCCTAAAGGTGTAATTGGATTTATCTTTTCAAAGATTAAAGGTGCCAAACAAAATATACAGCAACAGTTCAATACCACTAAGGAGCAAATGGATGTTTTGGTTAGTGAAGTCGAAGCTTCACAAGCCGGATTAAAAAATCGTGTTACCCTTCTGGATAATATGTATGAGGGTGTTCAGGAAGAATATAAAACATTAGGCGTATATGTGGCTGCGGGGAAGCTGCGGTATAACGATATTCAAGATCAGATCAAGGAACTAACAGAACAAGAACAAACGCCAAGTATTGTTCAAGAAATTTATGACCTAAACCATGCTGCAAATAATCTGGAAAAGCGTGTACATGATCTAACTCTTTTACAACAGTCCGCTATCCAGACATTGCCAATGATTCGAATTATCCAATCTAACAATAATATGTTGGTGGATAAATTCTATGCAATTAAGAATATTACTTTGCCCGCATGGAAAAACCAAATAAGTCTAGCTCTTTCGTTGAATGAACAAAAGAATAGTGTTGCCCTTGCCAATAACATCGATAATGCTACAAATGAGTTATTGCGCCGTAATGCGGACTTGCTGCATACCAACTCGGTTCAGACGGCAAAAGCGAATCAACGCTCTGTGATTGATGTTGAGACTCTTGAGCATGTTCAAAATACATTAATTAAAACTGTCAACGATGTTATTCAAATCCAAAAAGAAGGTGTGGCAGAGCGAGACAAGGCAGCTATCCGACTGAAAGATATGCAAGGTAAATTGAACAACCTTATGATTGGAAATAAAAATTAAATATTTGTTAAATTATCAAGCTCACTACGGTGGGCTTTTTTATTATCTAAATATTATTAACAAAAAAACATTAATTTAATATTTGCATTATCAAATAATATAAATTAGGATAAAAATATAAGGGATTTATTGTTTTTTAATATTTTCCGCCCCCTAACCCCTGTCCTCTCCCCAATAAAGAGGACTTTTTACTCTGCTCAGGCAGAGTTTTTTTTTGCTCGCTTACGCTAAAACATATTTGCTGACGCAAATTTGTATTGTTCAACAGAGAAAAAGAGCGAAAATCACAACAATAAAATCACATAATAGTATTGTCATTATGCGGTATATATTGTATAATTTAATCTCAACTTTGGAGATGTAAACCATGATTAAAACCCTTATCGATCAATCTTTTCCTCTTGTTATGTTAGATCAAGAACAAATCCAAAATAGAGTTTATTTAGGTGACGTTGAAAAAAATATTGAAATTTTTAATGCCTTACTAAAAGGTAAAAAAGCCATTAATGAGCTTATCCCCAACCATCTTGAAAATCTTAATAAATGCTGTCGAGCCATCAGTTCAATCATTCAACGTGATGATTTTCAAATTTTCAGTTTTGAAAATGAAATTCGCTCTGGCTTCCCTTTTTTAATGCTAGATAATTACCCACTCGAAGATTGTGTAATTTCCAACCGAATGAATTATGCAACGGAAAAATTAACTCATATTGAAGCATCTATGGCAATTAACGCCATGAGTTATTGCTATCTGTGTGAAAGCACTGAAAATGAAATTGAAGCTGAATTTTCAGCTTTCATGCTTGATTTTATTAAAATTTTAGCTAGTCATAATTATGAGACTGAATGTTTCAATTCTAGTGGATTTTACAATATTATTGACTAAATCTAAGGCATTATAAGTATTAACTTATAATGCCTTAGCCGCCGCCGCTGACGCTACATAAACCTGCTAACGCTGGTTTATATTGTGTATTCACCGTGTTAGCGGTCCTAATCTAATTTTAGTATGTTCATAATTCACTCATGAAAAATATTCATGATTTTAAAAGCAATGAATTTGCCGATCGGCAACTTTGGAATTACTGGAACCACTATTCTTGAATGAAAATTGAGGCTTAAATGAGAGATATTACGAAGAAGATATTAGAGCTTAATATAATCAAGACAATCTCTGTCTCCCCTTCCACGTCTAATCATTGGGAAGATTCGGATGACATTACAATTTTAGCAAGCTCCCATGGCGAATTGATATTGAGTATATGTGGCATCAGTAATGAATCTGATGAAATTTGCGTTAGCCTTAATGTGAATGAACTAGACTCGGAGGGTGATATTTATTTGAATAATGATCTGTGGCGTTTGTATGGAAATGAGTTAGAAATATTAGAAAAAATCGAAAAAACAAATTGGAATTTACATGACCAATTGGGTCCATATTTACATTTATTCTTTTAAAATATTTTTATAATTTAACAACAAGTTATAAAAGTCTTTATAGAAAAAAGCCTGCTATTAGTTAAACAGGCTTAAATCAGAACATAGCTAGTTTCATTTTAATGTAGCTGCGTCTTGTCTGGCTCATCAAATAAAGCTATATATTCCTCTACCTTTCTTTTGACTGCATCAATGAACTGAGGTGTTCCAATATACTTAATTACCTCAGTTCTAATTTGCTCTTTAGTAAATCCCAAGCTTTTTAGCTCTTGTGCATAATCAATTGCAATGGTATCCGCCACATCTTTCACCATTTGTTCACTTTTACGAAGATTCTCGCACATATACCATAACTCCTAATTATATTTCCATACCGCTAAGCCATTCAATAAAATTGAATTTGACTTAAATTGGTAAGGCAAAGCATCTAGTAGCTCACTATCGCTAAGGTTTGCAATTTGCTCGCTACCTAAACCATCGATCGAACCCTGATTATTTTCACAAAATGCAATAGCTAGGGCTTTTAAAAGACTATCAACCAAATACTCTTTTGAAGTACCTGTATAAGATGGTCCAAACACCGAAATGGGACGGCATACATGATTTCTTTGGTTATCATTCAAGATGCAAATTTTTTCCATTTTTTTGCAAGATTGATCATTCATAAAAATCACCTTTTAAATAAAAAGACAAATTAATATTTGAATAGAAATTAATCTTTGGCTTTAAAAAAATGAAATACTAAACATACCGCATATTTACCATATATATAGCAAATATGCTATACGCAATTTTTATCAGCCACCCTCTTAAATAGACTGATGATTGTAAACTTTGATTGTGCGATTGAATGTAGAGTTGCAACCACAAACCCATTATTTATAAGGATTAAATGCTTTTCATTGTTCCAATGATATTCCTCAATATCACCACAAGCCCGAATTGCTTCCATGATAGAAATCTCATTAATTTCTTTAGTAGATGCATAAAACACATGTGTTTCTCTTGTTGCATCAAAATTAAAATTATTGGTTTCTTTCATAGCTTATAATCCTGAAAAACCCAAGTTATTAACCATCTTTCTATATTATTAATTATACAACATATACCACAAACAATAAAATTTATTTGGCTATTTTAAGCTTAAAATTACATAATTTAACAATCCACAATCCCCCTCAAAGCCTTTAATAGCAATGGTTTCAGAAATCTAAATTACATAAAATCACACAACGCCGACTGCTGCGCCATTTTTTCCAACCTTCAATGCTGTTAATATTTACAATACTTTTTAAATTTATTTTTATATTTACCTCTAAAAAGTATTGTATATTGCGGTATATATTGATAAGATGTTTAAACAGATTCAGGTTTTGTTGGTTGACCAACACCAGTTAGTCCCTTTCTCACCAAAGTTGATATGAATAGAGAAAGGGCGTTACAAAGGAGTAAATAACTCCAACTTTTGAATACCTCCCGCACTCAGTGTCGGGAGTTTTTTTTTGCTTAAAATAATGATGAAAAAACATAAAATATTTAATTATAATATTGCATATTTGCGGTATATATTTTATAATGAGCCATCATCTTTGGAATCTCTAGCTATGAAAAACCAAGAATTAGAAGTTTTAAATTTTAACGATAAAAGAAATACGGAATCTAATGAAAAAGTAGAGATTATTGAAGATTCAAATGTATTGAAAGAAGGTATGTTTGCCGTACTAAAAAAACTTCATCGTGAATTACATTATGATCTGGGCGCGGTTTTATTAATTCAGGAATTGAAATTTGCTGATAATAATTTGCATTCGGTCCATGTCCGGCACCACCCAAAATATGGAAAAAGTACAGTTGGTTTTTTACTTCACGAGTTTTATCAATATTTTGATGTTATTACTCAAGCTGAGGGTGAAAAAATCCGAAAAAAAGAGATCGAAGATTTACAGAATCTTATCGGTCATAAGGAAAAGGATGTTCAGGAATACCGCGACAATCCTAAAAAATTACAAGCATTAGCTCTGTCAATCTATTCTAAACGAATTGGAAGCCCAACCACCCCAAAAGTTATTCAAACAGATAATATTGCTAATCTTTTGGGTCAAACCAATGCTGTAGAGCAAATTCACTTGCTTAAGAGCCAAGCAAATATGTTTGCTGATGTTGCAAAGATTCAAGCTGACATAATCACTGAAAAGGTGAATGAACTTCAAACCTTAATGAATGAACTTACCCCATTCATGGTTGAGCGTTATGCAACAACTCTGGCATCGACCAAGGAAGCTCAAGATACTATCAAAGAAGTTAACGATGGCATTGCCACATTATCCTTATACACGGGTGAGGGTGTCGAGGTGTACGAGGTAAAAAAAGGTGTTGAGGCACCACAGCACATCCCTCTTACGCTTGTGCAGGACAGAATTCTTTGTGATGTAGAGTTGGCTTATTTCAATGACGAATCCTCAGCCTACTTGGACGTTGATAACGTTTACGACCGATTCTTCAAGGTATTGGCAGATAATCCACAATTAGTTAATCAAATTTTTCCTACAGAGCGGTGTATTTGTGTTGCCGCAATTCGAGAGTCTTATATCGATTACAAGGATAAACTTTGGAACATCATCATGAATAAGCTTAACAAGGAGACATTCTTGTTAGTCAGAAATGGTGAGAATATTAGTGTTGTTTACTCCCCTATCGGCACTCATTTAGCTGCTAAAAATTTATTCCCGTCAAAAGATATTTTAGATAAATGCTTTCTTACCCGTGACGGTGAAATGGACATCAACGTAGATAACTTAAAATACTCGGATGCCTTAAGCGAAATAGACCGGATTACTCTGCACTATAAACGCTTTCTAATTTTAATTGCCGGCTTGCAACATCGTTTAAATATTTTAGGTCAATTCTACCCAGACAACGAAACTTTTGAAATTTTCTTTCCTCATTTCCAGAATAAGTATTTCAATTTCATTCATGATCAAGATGGGTCTGGGATGTTGGCTGATTTGGATGAATTGTCTTTATATGGCTATGTCAGAGAGCAAAATAGTAAGTTAGCCAAAGGTTCTACTCTCATTTGCCGCACGAACAATATGGTAAGTAAAGAGGCTGCACCTTATTGTTGGACATATTCATGGCTTCGAGGGCGTGACTCTGATGCACTTACCCGCCCGCCAGTAAATGCTTATGAAATTGTTAAGGTTGAGCAAGATAAAGATGGTTTTTTTGTTCGCTTTCCTGTTAATTCGGGATACACGGAACGATCACCTTTAGCAAAAGTGCGCATTGACGAAGGCGGTTCAGAAATAAGTTATTTAGTACTCGATAATTTAAGCATTGAACGTTTGGAAAATTATATATCGAAGCGTAAATACCGCCAATTCTATTTGGATTACATGGGTTTATTTAAAGGTGCTAAAGCTTATATTAAAGATTTTGTGGCTAGTAATTCCAAACAGTTTAATTACTACTTAAATGCAGTTCAGCAAAATATAGATCATGGTAAAAGCCCATTAGAAATTAATGAGCTAGTGATGACTGTAATCAATTTCTTTAGTGCCAAGGTAGATCAATCGACCATTTTGAATCTATTACACCAGATGCTTTCTTTGGAGAGTACACAACGCATTCAGGCTCAATTTTCAGATATAAATTTTGTAAAAGATGAAAATTATTTGATCGGGACTAAAGCGATAGCAATCACTGTTGATCGTTCTGGAAACCAATACATCTACGCTTCATTGCCGGATGATCTTGGGATTCCTGCGCTCGACAAAATCGAAAAAGACTATTGGGTATATCGTTGCCCAATAAAAACCATTAGAAAGGGTCAGGTCAAACTGGATAAAGCCGAGGTTGTTTCGATTTTAGACCATATACGTGATGAGTTGGTCTTGAATAAAATCAACAATGACTTATACGAGTATTATTATTCTATCGGTGCAACCTATCGACAAAAAGATATTTCTGATGGTAAGGGAACTATGTCTTACCCTAAGCTGTTTGATTCATACGCTATTAAAAGTGAATTTTTAGAAAATATGGAATTTTCTAAAAAATTTATAGTTGCTTTGTTCTCTAACACACTCACTAGAGAATTAGTAAACACCTTACAAGATAAAATTCGTGCTGAACGTCAAAGATTTGAAAATAGCAGATTTGACTCATGGTCAACTACTGACTCAAAAGAATTGACTTTATGCTTACCATTTGTTGTTTTTAAACGTAGCTCAATTGGTTCAATCTGCTTAAAAGATGGGATTACTTGGTTAGACGGTTTAGCAGAACGCTACTCTAAGAGTGATAAAGAAATCATAGATCAGGATAATTTATCCCAGATTATTGGAGTGATAGAAAGAAATTCGTCTTTCAATCATTCTAACAGGCTATTTACTAAGGTTTTAGAAAAAGAGAGTCATTGGGATTCATTCACGGCTAAAAATGCCCTAAACAATCAATATGAACATTCTATTAAACTTTTATCTTATGTTTTGCATTCTTCGGCAAAAGAGTTAATGAAAGAAGATCGTTTCCATGATAGCTCTACACTAGATGTAAAAAGTGCAATCCGGTTTTGTGTCTTTGATGAAGAAACCATGGTTACTTTTACTCCGTCATTAGATGCAGAAATAAATAATCCGCATCTTACAGAAACATTGACTGTAATTAAGGCGTATAGATTTGAAGAATTGGTCCGTAAAGGCAGCAATACGCTTTCCCACAAAAAACATTTTTATATCGGAGCTGAACCCTACCTTACTCAATACATTGAGGCTGTAACTAAAGAGGTCCAAGAACAGTTCGCTAATCTATCGGGTAATTTATCTGGAGAGATACAGTGGGCAAGATATGAGCATCACTATATTTGCTCCGCCGGTGATTTCGAAAAATTTAAGGAATACACACTTACCAGTCGTTATGAGGGCGTAGGAGAAGATCAGTATAAGCAGGTAGAAAACCACATTTACAAAATGGTAAAGGAGATAAAATAATGTCTGACATCAATGAATTAAAAAATATTCTGAACTGCAACGTTGTTGAACCTGAGGGTTTTAAACCCAAAAATGATGAGCAGGACATCGAAAAAATGCGTTCTTTATTCAATACATTTGATGAGCTTGATTATAAATTTAACAAGTACGATGAAAAAACGATCGAAAGTATTCAACGTAATAGAGATCATAATACAGCTTATTTTTATGAATACCATCGCGTGCCTCAGAATGGTGAAATGCATTCAACATTAGCGCGTTGGCGGTACCAGAATGATGAAGTTTACAAACGTTTTATGTTTTGGCGTTTTTTACAAAATTGATTCTCTCAATGCCCATGTGTACTCACAATGGGCTTTTATTTTTAGAGATAAAAATATGGAAAAACAAGAAGCAAATAAGATTATCATTTCTTATGGCGGGTTAGAAGAAGCAAAAGCCTATATGAAACGATGGTTTCAACTTAGTAAAATTTGCAAAAACACCAGTGCGCAAAGCTATGTTACCGGTTCAATGAAGCAATTGAATGATGCTATAGCTGAGTATGAAAATACTGATTAAATTATAACGGCAAGCCTTAAAATCGTGCGAGGTTTTATGAAAAATTTAGAATCTGAGTGTTTTACAATATCAAGGCTACGTGAGGAATTTAAACTACGCCCCCAAAAGGATGCCCCGATTGCACGCACATATAAAAACTCTTACGGAACTATTTGCAAGATGTATTTTAAAGCCGATTGTGTACCGCTATTGACTCGCAGCGCAAGACCATCACCAAAACAAGTACAAGCTAGAAAAGCGTTCATATTGAGGAATAAATTAAAAAGTAAAAAAATGATTGCCTGCCGCAAAGCTTTTGAACTTTTATTGCTCAACCCTGTATTTTTAGATACTGAGACAACTGGCTTAAATGATAATGATCAAGTTATAGAAATTGGTGTAATTGACTCATTCGGGAATAAACAATTCGAAAGCCGGATTAAACCCACTGTTGGTATCAAACAGCGTGCATTTGAGGTCCACGGCATTTCTGATCAGGACCTTCTAACAGCTCCAACTTGGCTTGAGATCGCTTCGGAGCTTGAATCAGTATTATCTAATCGTATTTGTATTATCTTCAATTCAAAGTTTGATAGTCGGTTACTTAACCAAACAGCAAAAGCATTCGAGGATGGATTCGAGTGGTGGAAAACTGTAGAACTACATTGTGCTATGAAATTAGCCGCCCAATGTTTTGGCTCTACTAATAAATATGGCAGTATTTCGTTAGCAGCCGCTTTAGATCAGGCTAATGTAGTTTATTCTGGAGCAGCTCATAATGCCTTGGTTGATGCTCAAGCAACTGTCGATCTTTTCAGAGCGATGGCACAATACTATATTGAGTTAATTGAAGAAAAAATGAAAATTAAAATTGATGATGAAGATCAAAGGCAAGCTTGGAAAATTGGGCGAGATAGTAAAATTGGTGGCATAGGCTTTGAAGAAGCAACTACTATGTTTGGCACCACCTATAGCCAAAATCAACTATACCAATATTTTATTGCCGGCTTTAATGGTGAGGAGTGTCCTCATATAACTTCATAGCAGAGTGCATGGTAATCAATTTTCTTCATCTCCCCGCTCGCTAACGCTTAACAATAGCTGACGCTAATAAATGGCAGTCGCGGATTAAGAACACGCGGTTTATGATTGTTTAAAGTTCAAGTACATTACATATATCAAAAATCAAACAATTTAAAAGCGTCACAAATTGACGTTAAACCAATGTTAAATATAAATATTTCAAAAAAAATCAAATATAATACCTACTCATCAACTTTGGATTAAACATTATGTACCCATTATCGAATTTATACAGAATTTTATCAAAATGCATCATTAAAGGAGCTTCTTTAGATGAAGCTACAGAGCCTCAAAATGTTGCTTTTGACCTGTTAGAGTTTATTGAAGATAGTAATAACGAAATCTATCATGCACTCAATTACAAGTTATGTTTTGAAGAAAATAGCTTAAAAAAGTTGTTTAAAAATGAAGATCAACACCTTCCACAGATTAAGGTTTTAGTATTTAACTGTCACCACATTTACCGTGAGGATGTTGAAAGAATCATTTGTTATAAGTTTGATGCTTTAACTGATACGATTTTGTTTGAATATGATGATGGTGAGATATTCAGTTTACGTCTCAATCACCTCGACCAATACGAGGAAAAGGCAGTTGAGATGTTTAATATCAAAGACTTCCTAGCTAATTTAGAAGAAAATATTTTTATAGATAACCATTGGATAACAGCTTTATTCTCTGGTCCAGATGAGGAAGGTCTTAAACCGGATCAAGAATTTATGCATCAATTCAGAGTGCATCTTGGTTAACGTCTAAGAAGTGAATACAACATGGACCTTTCCTTTCGAATATCAGATTCATGAAAGAAAGGGTCCTTTGTTTTATACGTTTCTGGTGTGCTAGTGCCACAATAGATATTACCTTGTAGAAAACGTACTACCTCTATTTTTCCCTTTTCATTAATTTCAAGAATTCCCCATTTTTCAGGCACCTTAGCAAGATCAAGAATGCCCTTAGGTGCCAAATAAAGTCTATAATTCCCAAGACTACTACACAGTCCTTGACGTTCCTGTTTTTTAAAATCTGATAGGAAGTCTGCGCGGCTTGCCTTACATTCGATGAGAAAACTCGTATCCGATCTAAAGCCAAGAACATCAGGTATTTCTCGACTGCCACTACATCTAATTTCTTGAGCTATTACAGGGCATTTAATCACTTGTTTCAGCCATTTTGCGCCGATCTGTACTACTTCTTGATGCGTGTATTGATATTCGTTCATTTCTTAACTCTAAACTTGGTTTATGGTCATTCAGATTGCTAATCTGAGACTTATTTTCAATCATAAAAATTATATTGAATTAAAACAAATAATTCAAATTATAATATTGCATTTTTGCGGTATATATATTAAAATTTAGACAAATTTGAGGATTTATAAAATGCAAAATTCATTCGAATATGGTTCAACCCGAGTCAAACCACAAAGATTTGGAGATTGGGTTATTGAAGAAATCACTGTTAGTGAAGATGAGGCAAAGTTTTTTAATATGCGTCAAGCTTTTCAAGGCAAACACAGTGAAATGATTACTGCGGGTAAATTTTTACGTCTCATGCAAGTAAGCACAGGCTATACCGTAATGAGTAATACGCCAATGGAATTGAAAAGTAACGAGATAGCATTCAAAAATGCACGAGGATCAGTTTTGATTGCCGGCTTAGGTATGGGGATGATCTTAGAAGCGATGCTTACCAAGTCAGAAGTTACCCATATTCGTATAATTGAAGCTGACATGGCAATCATTCAATATGTCGGAAATTTTTTCAAAGACGATCCAAGAGTGGAAATAATTCATGGAGATATTCATGAGTATGAGCCTGCCTCGGATGAACAATACGACTATATTTGGATCGATATTTGGGATGACATAGATGTGCGAAATATTGAACAAATGGCTGAGCTAAATGAACGTTTCAGTAATCATTGTATCAATATGAATCTATGGAGCATGGACCTTTTGGGATGTGAACCCGAAGATTATTACAAAATCGCTATGTAAAAGTTATAACCTCAGATATGAATATACTATTTCCTAATAACTCGATCAAAAATTAGGAAATAGTTACTTATAAAAAATTGTTTTTTATAATTTTTTTCAGGAATAGTACATAGTATAAGGTCTTTACGTCAAAGCTATGCAAAGTATGGAGATAGGAAATAATGACTAAACAAATATGTTGTCCCCTTTGCCAGTCAAGTTTGATGTATGGTGTAGAGACTATCTTTATGAATTTACGGTTTGTTGACCCCAAAACCGGAAATTTAAAAAAAAGGGTAATCAAACGGCAAAATTTAAACATGGATGAAAATGCTTATCTAGTTTGTAGTAATAAGGATTGTGACTGGATAGAAGCAGAAATGAGCGATTGGAATGAAAGTGTTTTGCCATTGTTTGATGCTTGTAATCAGGATGAAGTAACAGAATTTAAAAAGTCTTTACGAAATGATTGAATTGAAAACTGCCTTTCCGACTTTTTGAATAATTTTTTTGTTATTAGGTATATATTTTTTACATATCCAATATCTTTTATTGAATGATAAATTCACTTTTTATAATATTAAAATTATGTTGTTTTTTAATCAATGATAAATATAAATTTATTTATTCTAAAAGGTAATGAATGATTAAATAAATATTTTATTAATTTAATAATAAACATTAATTTAATATTTTATTATATTTATATATCCTTATTTTGCTTCTCTCCTCCCTGCTCCAGACCCTTTCTGGGAATATAGTAGAATATATAGAATATGAGAGTATATGTTAGAATATGAGCGTTTTTTTATTTTTTAAATTCAAAGCCTTAATTTAACTTTGGCACACACAATAGCTTCTGTAGCACACATGATAGCTATTTTCACACACATAATAGCTCTGGTGGAACACATAACGGCTACTTTCACACACATGATACCTACCAAACACACATGATACCTACTTTCATCCACAGGTTTATCCACAAGCGATTGGATTTAATAGTTAGTATGAATTTGTTTGTAGCTATTTTATTCTTATTTAGAGTTAATGTCCAAAACTTTGAATTTTTTTTAGCCAATTTAATTTTTAGTCGATTAAAACTAGACAGCTCAGTCTGATTATTTTTTACCAAAAATTGATTTTAACTTTGGATTATAAGAATCACGCCGTTAAAATCACCTCTAAAACACACATTATAGCTACTCTAATAATCAAGTTTTAGGTGAAACACACATCATCGCTACCATATAAGCATTATTTTTGGTCATAAACACACATAAAACCTACTTTTAACTAATTCTTTTATCTGTTGACACACATCATACCTACTTTGCGGTTCTACAAGTTCTGGAGAAAACACATGAAACCTACCTAATGTTGTAAAAATTTGCTGTTCGGCACACACAATACCTACTTTTAAAGCCACTTTTCAGGGATTAAAACACATAATAGCTACTTTTTAGGGTTACTTTTAAAGGAATGCACACATAATACCTACTTTTAATGATTCTAATTAGGATTAAACACACACCATACCTACCAAACTTTGAAATTTGCTGACCTCGCACACATAATACCTACTTATCTTTATTAATTTGAGAAATGGAAATTAAATCTTAAAATTTTGATTTATAGATAAAAATATTTATTCACACATGATACCTACCCAAAATTTAAAATTTGATTCTGGGCACACATGATGCCTACTTTTTAGAAAAAAAGAGAATAAAACACACATAATACCTACCGAATTCGGTCATTTTTAATTTAAAAAACACATAATACCTACTGGAATGGATTATTTTTTGGTACATCACACACAATACCTACCTTTTTTAAATTTTTTGTGTGGCTTACATCCGAAAAATTTTAAAAGTAGCGAAATACGTTTAAAGATTATTCAAAACTTAACAATATCTTGAGGATTCACACACTTCTGTTCCATTATTTTTGATAAATTCACACAGATTTGTGAACTTATAACTTGTTTAAAAACATATATTTAAATTAAAGTGCTTGTTATTTAGTGAAAGTTATTTTATTTTTTATAAAATTCTTCAAATAACGTAACTGGCTGCTTAATAATATGAGTGATCCAAATTCAAATGCTATTATGAAACCGGTTCGGGAACATGATGTTGTTTCCACGCTAAGTTCAATGCCCTCTGCTTCTTATAATCTTGATATTAATCTTGAGAAGTTGATGTACTGTGCAATAACTATCATTCATAAGCACGAAATGGATAACAAAGAAGATTTCAATCCTAAAGATAAAGTCTCAATCACTGCCGAAAACTTCTATCAACTCCTATATGACGATACAACAACTAAAGGTTCACCTCATAATTTGACAGCAGAGGAATCAAGGACCAGAAAAACACGTATGCAAAATGTCCATAGAATCATGGAACGTGCTTATGAGCGGTTTACATCAAGTCCAGTGATGTTGGTTAAGGTAGATGGTAGTGAGGTACCAGAAAAAGTAACGATGATCCTTAAACTTCATTATGAACCGAAGTCCAAAGTTTTCAGCATTCAATTTGCAGAAGAATTCTTTAAGTTTTTTTATAATTTGTTGAAATTTAAAAATAACAGCTTTAATCGTCATGAATTGAAGCAGATCATGAAAATGAGTTCGTACTATTCGCTCCGGCTGTATCGTATTTTCAACAGTCAAATTTGGAGAACAAATAGACTCGTTTTCACCTATGACGAGCTAAGACGTATGTTTATGAAGGAGAATCAGTACAAGCAGCATATCCACTTTAAAACTAGAATCATTGAACCGGCGATAGAGGAAATTAATACCCTTACAAATATCAAGGTAGAACATAAATTTCTTAAAACAAGCGGTAATAGCATTGATGCTGTCGAATTTACTTTCGAATTTAAGCAAAATGACATTAATACACGAATGGCGAAGGCACTTGAAAAATTAAAAATTTCTTACGCCAAAAAAGCAATTCCGTGGTCTGATGATCTTTCGCATTTTCGCCATCCCGATCGAAAAAATCATTTCACACCTCCTACGTCTTTAAAGCCTAGACAAATTAAGTTCTTAATCAGTTCCGAGGTATTCATGAATGATTACGGAGAACATTTCTTAGGTACTTTCGATGACAATACTGCCAAAGTCATTATGAAGGCTTTACTCACGGAAAACTTAGCTCTTGTAAACTCTAAAAAACCAATCGACTTAGACTATTATTTTGCGCTTAATTATCAGCAAAAACTTGAAAACAACGAGGAAGGAAGTGAGGATGATGAAAACGATGATTCAGACGATTCAATTGATTTAGAAGAAAATACAGATAGCTAAATCGTTGCTGAGTATAAGAATATGCGTATAGGTAAAATCCAAAGAGCAATCTTAAATTGGGTCGGCAATAATCGAATTTTTATTGGTGCCACATCTGAGCGTCCAGATTCTCTTAAAGGTTATACATTGGACGAAATACAACCCTCTTTGAACAAATTGATTGAACGAAATTTGCTTATTTCTTCTAAACACGGCTTTTATGAAAAGTCTGTAAAGGGAAAGCAACTTAAAATTTAACATTTTTCAAAAATTATTCTAAGCGGTCAAACTTATGCATCAGCTCGAAAGATTATCCGAAATGGATCGGAAAAGATTACAGGCTAAATTGTATGGAAACATAAAAAAAGGACGTTTTTTCTTATTCACTGGAATAGCTTTACCAACAATGTTTATTGTATCTCAGTGGTTGGTGAAGTCTTTTTTGTTTGATCCTGTGTTCATGGGGGATATTCAATTAAATCAATTTTTTATTGATTTAATTATGTTTGTTACTCGATATGAAACATATTTTTTTATTTTTGCTGTCTTATATGCGGTAATAACATTATATCGCGGCTACTTGGTGATAAAGACTTCAAGAGAACAACTTTTATTGATAGATATAGTTCAGAAGAAAAATATTGCCGATCTTACAGGAAAGGACTTTGATCTCCTCACTGAACTGGAAAAAAATCATCTAGCAAAGTATTTAATCAAAGAAAAACAAAAAGAAAATCAGCTTGAAGAAGAACAGTTTGAAAAAGAATGGAAGAATCTGGATGGTAGAAGTGAACCATACCTTTTTTCCGGAGTGTCTTTGGATTTCATTTTTACGGTGATTTCTGGATGTGTGGTGGGGTCCATGGCTCTGGAGGCACTGTATAGATCAATGGATGAAGCATTAGGTACATGGCTTCTCTTTTACGGTCTGATTGTAGTAATGATTGTTGCTTTAATATTGTTAATATTTCATACCTATTTTGCAATTAAAGGATCACCAGTTCCAATAGAGGAAGATAAGACACCAAGATACCCCCCTGCCCGACTTAGGTTGTTTTCTACTTTTGGCTCGATACTCTATTTGACCATTGACGGTTTAATAATATTTACCGGCGTAAAATTGTTTATGAGAGATGCTCTTGATCCAGTTAGTGCTATACAGCTCACATTTGCGATTATAGCGTTTGTAATTGGTGTGGTAGCTATGATCCTATTAGTCCGAGGGCATATCGCTTATAAGGCTTTACAAGGCGAAAAAAAGGAGGGTTAACCCCTCCTTTTATACTTATCGTTTGATTGTTTAGTAAGTAGTGAAATCATAAGTTCCATTACGAATTTTTTCTTCAACTTTTGAAGGATCAAAGACTAACTTATTATCAATCACGTCTTTGTTTGGAACCGTTTCAAATCCATCATCACCCATTAAAACTTTGCCCAATTTTGTTGGTTTCGGATCATTTAATGAGCTAACCGAAACATCCCATTCAGCATGAATCTGACCACATCCAAGATTCGAGTGACCCCCGATACGAAAATCATATCCTGCTTTGTAAAGGACCCACAAAAAGAACTCGAATTCATCACCGGTAACATCCGTAACTTGTATACGATGTGATAGTGTGTATCCGGCATCAATTGCCTCAAACCCATCAAGAATTCGCTGAATGGACTCAGTACTACCAGTACGAGATTCTTTTACCTCTTTCATTTCATCATTCAAAGTTTCAATTTGAGCAAAAATTGCGGCTTTAGCTTCTGGATCAGCTTTACTCAATTGTTTTTTCAATTTTGAAATTTCATCCTTGATACTGCCCGTTTGTTCTGCCGTATCTGCTGTAGCACTCATTACTTTTTGTAGATACTCTAATTCATTTTCATCTACGCTTTTTACTAAATCTTTATTACGAGTAAAAACATGACTACGTGAACCATTCCCAAGTACTACTAGAGGGTTTTCATTTGGACTTGCAAGGGCATTACCGATTTGAGAGTGACTGCCAACAACAAAGTTGCCAAAAAGAGAAAGTAAGGGATTTTTTTTACGGATAGGTAAATTTTTATTGACCGCTTCATACCCCCCACCAAGCTTGACCACTCGGGCAGTATCTACACCAGAGGCATTCATGTAATGTTGGTCTACTGACAGTACTTTTCCTGCTTTTTCGAGTTCTAAGACTACTGCGTGATGAGCAATGCTTCTTAAAAATCCACGAATAGAAGAAGCAGGGATATATGCAGAGCCATGCGAGTTAATTGGCATACCTGTAGTTTTAGGCAAGCTAATAGATACGGGTTGAATAGTAGTTATGGTACCAACAAATTTATAGTTCTTTGCAGTAGTATTAGATGTAACAGTCATGTTTTTCTCCAGAAAAATTAATATGTGATAACAGTAAATTCGGGAAGCGCAGCGAGATGTCTTTCTGCTGATCGGTATGGAGGCTTAAGTGGTAGTTGCTGTTTTAAGCCTTGATAGCCTTCTGGTAACATTGAAACTGGCAAATTGCGTGCAATAGAGCCATCCTCCAAGAAAAAGCTGTAATCATTTTCAATTTCTTCAATGATGATTTCACCAATTTCTCCGTAACCTTGTTTATTAGATAGACCAATAAATCCTGCAAGTTCTAACAGGTGTCTAATTTTATTGGCATCACCAACCGCATAGAACTCAACAAATGCTACAGAGAGAGCATTTCGAGAGGTCATTTTCTTTCTGTAATAACCTGTTTTAGTTACGATAGTCCCCACCTTTTTAGATAAAGGAAGTGAAAACTCATTCCAGTTAACCGTGGTAGGATGGTTCGTTTCGCAGGCAGTTAATGGGTGCTTAAGGCTTCTTGTATAGATAAGAGCAGAAGTTTTATAAATTCCATTTTCCTTATCCAAGATGGTATCCAGATAATCTATAGCCTGACTTTCACTGAACTCAGAGTGGTCAATAATGGACCAGAATAGTAGTCCATCCAGATGAATAGGAAATTTAGGAACCTCAATTGGAGCAAGGATTTCGAGAGTGATTTTTAATTTTTTCATATCATGATGACCTCTGTTTTTTGCTCTCCAAATATCGATGCTTTTGAGTAGTTAATAAGAAAACGTTTAGGAATGGCATACATAAGCGTTGAGTTGGCACGTTCGCTATTGGAATGAGGCATTCTAGGGTCAGCAATCCAGATTTTTACTTTATCGTTTGGTCCTCGCACACCACGCCCCAAACCTTGCTTAAGTTTAGGAACTACATTGTTGACTTGATTTAACCAACTAATACCCTGCGCTTGGTATTTACCATCTTTCATCTTGAATTTAACGTATTCATTATAAAAATATTCTAAAAGATCATCAGGAGGGCTAAAGGGTATTCTACTTATGACAACATGTTTAATCAGTTGACTACCATCAGCTTGTCTAACGTCTAACCCTTCCCATCCGGCAGAAGTAATCAATATTTTCACTTTCCCACTAATGAAGTCTGTCAAATATTCATTCAGAGCAGTATTTCTTTTATGAACTGAAATTAAGGATGATAGGTGGGAAAGATGGTCACTAATGACTTTAGATTCGTGGTGAGATGTTGTAAGACAAAGTACAGCCCCACCCTCATCATAAGCTGCTTCAATCATCCCTAATACATTATTCAGCCAATCAGGATCAAATTCTGTTTGTTCATCATCAAAAGTTTGTATTGGTGAGTTAATTTTCTTTTGACTCAGTACAAAATTCATTTCTCCATATCTGGTTGGAGAAAGTGAACATTGTTGCCCGATTTCTTCATCTTTGTAGCCTAGTGTATTAGCAATCACTTTGAACGAAAGAGTTGATTTATTGTCGGAAATCGTTGCACTGGTATAAATGGCTTTATCTGAGAGTTCATTGCACATCCATGCCATTAGTCTTGAACCAAAAATATTGATTGTTGCTAAAGACATCTTCCGTATAACTGGAGAGAAATGAATAGCAGAAATAATATGCGGATATGGTTGTTTTGGCTTCCAGAATTCCAATACTCTAGCAGCATAATCAAAGTTTGTTAGAGCGTTCGCCGTTTCAGCTTCAAGCTCGCTTTGTTCAAGATACTTATCTATCTTGTTTGAAGCTTTTTTCAGTAATTTACTCGACTTATCAATTATTTGAAAATAATGAGTTATATCCTCCGGAGAGTTAGCAAAGGTAATGTAATTATCTTTGGTTCTTTTGTGTCTGGACGAAATTGAATTCTGTAATTCTGACAATAGATCAATTGCGCTATCGATTTCTTTAACAGAGGGTAATATTTTATAGGTGCTTATGAGGGACCGGATCAACTCTTTGAAGCTGCTGTGATAATTGAAATGATCCTGACAAATCCCTTCAATTTTGTGGGCTTCATCAAAGAAGATTGCGCTAAATGAATTAGCCTCTATGCCGACTTTTTTAAAGTTGATTAAAGTTGCGTGATTTGTGATAAGGCAATCAGCATTCTTTGCTTGCTGAAGGTGAAGGAGGTAAGCATCATTATCTACTTGTTGTCTTGCGAGCAAGCAAATATCCGTAGTTTTGATACCCTCTGGAAATGAACCGTAATCATTTAACCAGTCAGATATTAATCCGGTACCAGAATCACAACTAATGTGTGCATGGCGTAGAAAATTATTTAATTCATTTTTTCTTTCTGGGTTTTCAAACAATATACGTTCACACGCTAATTGTGTTCTACTTTTAGAAAAAAAACTGGTTCTACCCATGCGGTATGCTATGGTAATTTCGGATGTATCAAGACCAATTTGATTCAAAGCTTGTTTAGCGAAAGGTGCGTCTTTAAGAAAAATCTGTTTTTGGAGTTGTCTCGTAAAAGTACTTATGGCTATGGGCTTTATGTTATTACCATTACGCTTCTGGAGATATAAATAGAGTAAGGTAGGGACAAAGTAACCCAGACTCTTGCCAATACCTGTCTCAGCTTCTAAAAATGCAACTTTATTATTTTCAATCAGAGATTGACCTACATGCTGAGCATATTGAAGCTGCTGATCACTATAACGACCACCCAATTTAACAATGGCACCATCTTTACCAAACACTTGTTCAATAAGATTTAAGAATTCATCCTTCATTGTTGATCACCCTTAACATACCGAAGCCCATGGTTTTATAACGACCGATACCGTTATACCAAGCCTTTTCAAAGAGTTGTATATCAGTGATTTTTGCTTCGAAAACAACATCAATGGCTTTAAAGGATGTATCTGTTTTCTTGAAATAACGACTCCCATTTTCTATATGAATAAATTTCTCTAAATTCATACCAGATTTAGCAAATAAGGTCACAATGTATTGATCTAGTCGTTCACCAGTCATCAATAAATATGGATAAATTTCCTTATTATTGGGTTCTCTCCCTTTTTCTTTAATGAAATTCGCAATTTCATCCTTAGATAAATAGCATTGCTTAATCTGACTTAAAGTTACGGTCCCTTTTATCCTATTTCCTTGCTCAACATCGAGCGTTTCTTCGATAGAAGTAATCCCAGAAGGCTTAATAGCACTTCGGACCATGATTCTCTCATTTATTGAATGGAAAACTAGCTTTGCTCGATTTTCATTTTTTAAATCAAAATCGTGATTGTTAAGCCGCTTAAGGTTATTAAAAAGCGTAGTATGCAAATCAGGACCGGCTTGTTTGAATGCAAAATTAAAGGCTTTCATTAAACTGCTGCTCCTAAAGCTGCTAACCAAATCATTCTAGCGTGAGGGTAAGAAGGAAGTGTTTTTTGTGAAATTGAAGCAAAATCCTTATATTCGGCAAAGAATTTTTGAACACGGGGATTGGCTGATTGTAGCGATCCAGAAGTAAGTGAACGTAAAAGGATTAAAGCCTCTGTTCTCTTAGGTTTGGGCAGAGATAAATAAGCTGATTTAAATTCGCTCCACCCCTTTCTTGGGACTATCACACAGCCATTTAATGTTGCTAAAACCAAATGATCTTCATCACCTATCATTAAGTTCTTGAGGTATAGCTCTTTTCGAATAGAAACTTCGATAACGAGCATTGAACGTCTATCTTCGATCAGTTCTAAATAAGCCGCATTCCCCGCTAATTCTTTAGTTTTAAATGGCGTTTTGGGGGATAGCTTTTTGTAGTAGTTCCCAGAACACCACAATTCAGGGGCAGCATTGTCAACAGGTACAATCATAAAGGCACCCTTGTAATCCATAAATCGCATTGCAGATTTAGGAGTTGCCCAAGTACCTTGATTTAATCCAATAACATCGTAACTGCCGATTGTGAAAACTTTTGCTGCGTCAGAATACGAGTAATGAACGCCGTAGGAATCTTCCCAACAATAAACTTGTTCTTTTGTGCCAAATACTTCACAAATCCCTATTTCAGAATCTAGTTCGGCGAGTTCATTTTTAAAAAGAGGAACTACTTTTGATTTCAATAATGAAATCGGGTCTAAGTCCATAGGAACACCATGAAAATAACTTTGTAGAAAATACTAATTAAATATACATTTAAGTCAAGGATATTAACATAATATATGTCATATATGTGGTATATTGTGCAAATTAATAATATTTAACAGTTTGATGAAATATTTTACCAAATTAGGTAAAAAAATTCATCAATATTGAATATCGTATCAGGTGAATGTATGAGAGTTGAGAGTAAAATGGAAATTTCAAAGACAGAGAAGTTTAAAGTGCTGTACTTAAATTTTTTCCCTGTCGTTTTCATGCCTTTTACTACTTTATATTTACTCATAAAAGGCGATGATCCAAAGGGTTTTTTCTTAACTAACATATTGATTAGTGTAGCTTTATTATTGATACCACTTCTAATGAATATTTGCATGGTCTGTACTAAATATCTTTTCAAAGAAAAAGATAAAAATTTAGAGATTTTTGGTACAGGATTAGGTGTACTATGCCTTTTATTCATGATAGCTAGTATTTTTTATCAATACTTCAAGTTCGTGGGCGAAGTAATTCCTTTAGATAAAATTTATCTTTCATTTGGCTTGAGTGTTTTATTTTCCTGTTTAGCATCAAGTGCATTATTTGCATTGAAATATATTTCTTATGTGAAAAGATTTGCACTTAACTCTAATACAAAACTCACGAGATTTATTGTTGCAGGCTTACCACCTTTAGTCGTGGCATTAGTTGTACGTTTAATAATGTAAAAATACATCTAAAATCCTTGTATATTTGCGGTATATCTTTTATATTTTATAAATATCAACTTTGGATTACTGCCATGAATAAGGGTAAGAAAAACTCGTCTATTGAAAAAAATCTTAAAAATTTATCAAAAGCATTATTCGTGTTATCACAAATTGCAAATCAACGGAAAAATGAAATTCTTCGTTTAAAAGAGGTAATTAGCTCCTACACAGCAAGTGATGAGGAGCTAAATGCCTTAAAGCTTAAACTTAAGCAATTAACGAAGAAACAGCAATTTTTTCATGCTGAACGAACAGAAATCTTTCGCTTCCTAATTTATAGTAAGTTAGTGAATTTAAAAGGCTTTAATGTATTAGGTGCCTTTAATTATGGCGTAGTTCAGATGGGAGACCACCATTTCTATGTCATTATAAATAAAAAATTGATAGAAAAATTCCAATTAAATAAAATTGGCGAAGGTTTAAAGGAGTTCGAATCACTATCAGAAGAAGAACTCAACATTATTTTACCCTTAAGAGAAGCAGAAAAAATATTTAAACAGTCTTTAGCTAAGATTCGATCAACTATAAAAAAGGCTAATAAAGTCAAAAGTAAAAAATCTACTAATGCACAAAGCGATCAAATCCTTTCGAAAAGCTTAAGTTCAAACGGCAGCATTGTCGTAATTAAAAAAAGAAAGTTTTCTGGCGCAGTACCGACTAACAAAAACTAAATTTTGCAGAGTTTTTAACTCTGTCGCCGTGCCCGCTTGCGCTTGTACTCTATCTGCTAGCGCATCCAGAGTGCTATTCAACGAATAGCACGATTTAATTTTTTAATTAAAACATGTGCTTATTAGAATCTAATGTTTTTAAAAGCGACAGAATATGTCGTTAAATATTATTATAATATGCTAAATATGCGGTATAAGTTGTATAATTATAAAATCAACTTTGGAGCATATTTAATGAACTTAGAGAAATTATCTTTTTTAGAAATTCATCATTTTGATAATAATATAGAAGCAATTAAATGTTTAAAAGAACATGAAGCTAACGGCACCCTCCCTACTGAAAATGAATTAGAAATATTAAAGGGGTATATTGGTTGGGGCAGTCTTGCAAAAGTATTTCCTGACTCTGAAAATTGTTTTGTTTCTGAAAAATGGGCAACTCGAAATTCTCTCCTAAGAGAACTTTTAGCGGATATTGAATACACAGCCGCACGGGCTTCGATTACAGATTCATTTTATACACCAGATGTTATCATTTCCTCGATGTGGGAAATAATAGCGCGCCTTGGGCAAGATCAAGGTGTAGTACTTGAACCAAGTTGCGGTACAGGTAAATTCATTTACAAATGCCCTTCCCCTGAAAATATGCGTTTTATAGGTGTCGAAAATGACCCAGTAAGCGCGAGAATTGCAAAGCTTATCAATAATACAGGTTCATATATTTTCGAAACTGGTTTCGAAAATTTGCCATTACAACAAGGATGCTTTGACCTCATTATCGGCAATCCTCCTTATGGAGATTTCGGCATAAATTTAACGGATTTTTTAGAATACAATCGCTTCTCTATTCACAATCAGTTCATTTTAAAAAGTTTACAGTCTTTAAAACATAATAAGTACGCCGTTTTCGTTGTTTCTCGATATGTATTAGATAGTTCAGATGCGCAAGCTAGAAAAGAAATTTCGTTTCTTGCTGATTTAGTTTCAGCATTCCGATTGCCGTCTGGTGCATTTAAAGATGGTACAACCTCTAATACAGAGGTAATTACGGATATTCTTGTATTTAAAAGAAAATGTTTAAATGATGAAAATTTTGCACGTTCAAAATATGGTACAGATGGTGTAAGTTTTCCTGTATGGGTAAATGCAGATGTCATTGATGATCAAAATGGGAAGAATCTCTTTTTAAATCGATTTTTTAGTAAAAATCCAGAAAATCTTGCAGGTCAAATTGAGTTTAAAAGCGGTCCGTTTGGTCGTGAGTTATTTATTGCTCCGACTGCTAATTTAGAAGTAAGCCTAACAAATTGGGTAGATATTACTTTTAAAGTCAATCAAGATGCAGAAGTACCGAATCTAGTTGAAATTCAGACTGAATTTGATGCTCTGGTAGCTCACTTGTATATAGAAATGTCGGGTAAGGAAATAGGTGTAATTGATAAGACCGAGACAGGAGAATTGTATAGAATTATTGAGCAAGATGTTGATTCTGGTTTCAGGTACAAAACTCAAATATTGTGTGAAGATACGGTTTGGTCCGACAAATATGTTTTTCATGTCAGTGGAAATTATTATTCTAAAATTCCGAAGCTTGATGAACTAGGCAATAAAGTTTACGAGGTCAATGACCAAGGCTACTCTAATGGTAGAATTGTTTACGAAAAACAATTTATAGAACTTGATGAAATTGGCGTTCGATCTAAGCTCGGCAAAACACGTATGAAAAAATTGGAGCTTCTAGTCGATCTGCGCGAATGCTTGAATCAACAGCTCAAACTTGAATCAAATGATTGTAGTATTGATGAAATTGAAAGTAACAGAATTATTTTAAATACCAAATACGATAATTTTTTAAAGAAATTTGGATATATCAATGCAAGTGCAACATTAAGTTTAATTAATGATTTGCCAGATGCGGGGTTGCTACTTGCTTTAGAGGATGGCTATAAAAAACCTGTTAAGGAATTTGTGGGATATTTGCCGACCGGCAAACAAAATTATCGAATTGTTCAAGATGAGAATGCAACCAAAGCAGCTATTTTTAGTCAACGTGTGATATTCAAACAAATTCGACCAAGAAAGGCTGTTGATTGCGCTCATGCACTGAGTTTGTCTTTAAGTTATAAAGGAGGTGTTGATATACAATATATGGCTGATCTGTTAGATATGGATAATCAACAAGTTATAGATCAGCTTTATACAAACACCCCTACCCCGCAAATCTTTTTTGATCACCAAATTTATGAATGGGTTCATAAGAGTGTCTATCTATCTGGAAATGTCAGAAAGAAACTTAAATATGCGCAAAGTAATGGTGATGCAATTGCTGAGCAAGCACTTCTAGCCGTTCAACCTGAATATATTCACTTAGAAAATATTTCAATATCACTAGGGATGACTTGGCTACCAGTAAGCTTATATGAATCGTTTATTCGTTATATTTCCGATGATCCAAACGCGAAAATCTTTTATGAAAGAGTGTCAAACGTATATGACCTAGTATGTACACCAAGTGCTGCGAAATCAGCACTTTATAGTACAGATAACTTGAGTTTACTTAAGCTTCTTGAACATCTATTTAATAACGTTACAATAAGAATCATTCGAAATGATTATTGCACTATAAAAAAATGTGATGTAAAAGTTTTTGATGCAGAAGCAACTGAACTAGCAATCTCTCTTGCAGAAACAATGAAGCAAGAATTTATTACATGGTTATACAGTCAAACGCACCTTTTAGAAAACCTTGAAGAAATCTATAACCAGACGTTTAATTCTTATGTAGTTCCAAAGTTTGAAGGCTCAAATATTATCTTAGAAGGTAAAGTGCCAGATTCGATCATTGAGTTTAGGCAACATCAGCTAAATGCGATCTACCGTGGTGTACTCTCACAATTTACCCTTTATGATCATACAGTTGGTGCAGGGAAAAGCTTTATTTCCATTGCCAGAGCAATGTTGAGAAAACAATTGGGGTTAACAAAAAAATCGTTAATTATTGTCCCAAACCATTTAGTTATCCAATTCGCAGCAGATGTATATAGATTGTTCCCATCGGCAAAAGTTTTAGCTGCTACACCTAATGATTTTGCAAAGAAAAACCGTAAACGTCTTTTTTGCAGGATTGCAACTGGTGATTATGATGTAGTAATCATGGCACATTCATCTTTTGAATTTATTAAATTAAGTGATTCAATCCAAGATAAATTTATACAAGATGAAATTGATACGGTCGAAAATGCCTTATTAGAAATTGAGACAAATAGTGGTCAGCGTAGAACGGCAAAAGCTCTTGTGACTTTGAAAAAACGATTAGAGAAAAAATTATCGAATGGATTAAACCTTAAGCGTGAAGATAAATTGATTACATTTGATCTGCTTGGGGTCAATAATATTGAGGTGGACGAATTTCATTCCTATAAAAATCTTCAATATTACAGCAATTTAAATAACGTTGTAGGAATGGGTAATCCTAGTGGTTCCTACCGTGCTTTTGATATGTATATCAAATTTTTGTATTTACATAGTATTAATGGTTCTGCGGGCTGCTACACCGGTACGCCAGTATCGAATAGTGCTGTTGAAATTTACAATATCAAACGCTTCTTAATTCCTAATATTCTTAAAGAATTGAACTTAGACCATTTCGATAATTGGGCGCGGTTGTATGCTGATAACGTAACAAAGTTTGAAGCTACTGAATCAGGTAAATTAAAACAAGTAACGCGATTTGCAAGGGAGTGGAGAAACTTAAGTTCAATGATGGGCTTATGGTTTCAATTTGCAGACTCTATCAGTAAAGAAGATTTAAACAGAATTCATAGAGAGACTACAGGTAAAGATTTCCCTGTTCCTCGTGTTGCGAATGGCGGTCGTCAAACACATGTTGTTAAGCCGACAGTTGAACAAAGAGAAATATTAGATCAAATCTTGCAGCGATATGAAAAATTGGAAAATATTTCCGATTTGAAGGATCGCAATAGTGAACGTCTAAGACTGATGGATTTAGCAAGAAAACTATCCTTATCTGCCAGATGTGTAGACCCCGTTAAGTATTCTGGTGAAACAGGAGGCAAAATTACAGCTTTAGCCAATAATGTGTTTTCGATATATAACGAATGGAATCATTCAAAAGGAACTCAATTAATTTTTCTTGATCGTTCTGTTCCAAAATCCAATAGTGATGTGAAACTCATTAAACAATATGATTCACTTATTGGTAGGTTGAATAAGGCTATAGATGAACAAAACGAGACCGCAATACAAATACTTGAAGATCGATTGGAATGCTTTAATGTGCATGAAATAGAAGCTATCAGATTGGCACAAGATTCTAACTGGTCGGCATATCAGGAAATAAAAAACAATTTAATTTCATTGGGGATACCAAGTAATCAAATAAAATTCATTCAAGAAGCAAAAACAGACCAAGAAAAACAGGAAATCTTTGATCTAGTCAATTCTGGTGAGATTCGAGTTTTGGTAGGCTCTACTGCAAAAATGGGTTGTGGTACAAATGTTCAAAAGCGATTAGTTCATTTGCACCATGCGGACATTACTTTTAAACCTAGTGATATTGAAC
This sequence comes from Comamonas sp., assembly GCF_009360615.1. GTDB lineage: Bacteria > Pseudomonadota > Gammaproteobacteria > Burkholderiales > Burkholderiaceae_C > Comamonas. The sequence goes on along the minus strand of NZ_SPEY01000017.1, from coordinate 127,147 downwards.
AACGAGAAGGAAGAATTTTAAGACAAGGAAATCTACTGTTTGAATTATTAGGCGATATGTTTGAGGTTGGCATTAGCTGTTATGTGACTGAACATTCTTCTGATGCGCGAATGTGGGAGCTAAACAGTATTAAGCTGAAAATGATTGGTATCTTCCGAAACTATAACGGGCAGCATACTATTGATTTTGGTGCTGAGGCTGATGCCATAAGCATGAAAGAAATTGCTGCTTTGGCGACCGGCAATCCCTTAATGCTTGAGCGGGTTGAGTTAGAAGCTGAGATACAAAAAATTGAACGTTTAAAAGCAAACTATTCAAGACAACAAGCTAATTTTGTTTTGCAAGTTTCAAAATCTGAAAAGGCATTAAATACATTACCTAGTAAGCGGGAAAGTTATCTGGAAAGCGCATTGAATTACTACGCCCCTTTATATGAGGAAGCTATTCTTAGAGCTGAGCAGTTAAATATCAGTATCAATGATCAGATATTTACTAACTATGGGAATGCTCTTGAATTCTTACTAAAACTTAAAGAGCAACAAGCTAAGATATACATAGATGCTATCCCCTGCTCCTACTCACGCGCTAAAACAATGGTAAAAGAATGTTTGAAAGATAAGGATAAACCATTCCATTATGTTTCTCCGACTGGTGAAGTATTTAGAAATTCTATTGGAGCTGCGGAGGTTATATATAAAATTATTACGGCTTACGACTCTGACGAACTAGGTTGTTTATTTGGCTTGCCTTTACATAGACAAAATTCGATGAATTGTCATTTAGTTGTCACCACAGTTGATGAGGAATACGAAATATCAAGATTGGCTATCAAAAAACACGAAATAACTGTTATCAATGTCGCAAGTATGCTTATTACGTTGTCAAAACGTATTGGTATTGAGTTTAATGAAGTTGAATGCAAAATTAGCACAGAACTTAAAAATGCAAGCGAAATTATTTCGCAGATAAAACCAAAAATTGGTCAAGTATTTGATAAAGAAACAGAATTTCAATACAAGAAGTTGCGACTTAATTTAATTCAAATAGCTTTGTCGGATGTTGAACCAGAGGCGAAATTTGAAGAACTTCTTTTAGAAAATGCTATTGAAATTAGTAGCTTAACTTCAAAACTTAAAAATGCAGATACAGGGAGAACTAATAACGCAACACTGCACGTTGAGACTAATTCTTATAACGACTCTAAAAGTTTGTATGATGAAACTAGAACGACAAAAGGTCCAACGAAAAAGCATAAGTGTAAGATGCTTGTAGATGGAAAAATCAAACTAGCTTTACAGCTCGAATTGTTTTAATTTTCGGGTTTTGAATCTCATTTTGAGGTTCAAAACCAAAATTTGCTTCGCTTTCGCTGCGGCATTTTCGCTGACACTCAATGCTTTGATGGCATAGCTAACGCATACAATTATTGGCTTACGCAAATAATTTAGAAAACAAAGACAATTGCCGATCGGCAAATTTAACGTCCTGTAGCAGCCTGCTGACCTACCCTACCCTTTTGAAAAGCTTTATTAGCTTTACTATCACTAAATGATACATAAATGGTAAGTAAAGTAAAAAGACTTGCGCAAATTAACCCACATAAGATTTGAAATCTGTGAGGATGCTCTCTTAACTTCATTTTTTAATGCCTGATGTGTCTGTTTGCGAAAAGAGAATATAAACTATTATTATGCTATAAATTATAAATAATGTTAATATTAATGAAACATTAATATTTTAATAATTCTAAATTTGCAATTTAGCTACAAGATAAATTATAGTAATTTTTATTTTTATAAAGATATTCCTAAAAAAAACAATAACATAAGTAATTTATTTTGAATTGAAATAAATATAATATATTGTTAATATTATTATTTATTACATGTGCCTTATGCTTAAATGGAAATTTTTTCTTCAACAAATCTAAAATATTTAGATAGTATTGACGGTATCAATGAAGTCTTTAGAAAAGCTATTGAGTTGAACATCGTAGAAGAAACAGATTTACCAAAAATTCCGAACAGACAAAATGAGCCGCCCCCTTCCAAACTATTAAATAGCATTAGTCAGGGTGACTTTTGTTCGCGAACGGCAAGTTTTACAATCACCAATTATGCCAAACGGCGTTTGGATTCTTTAATGACCTTTGAGAACCAAGGGAAATTCATTGATATTGTACCTGAATGTTTGAATCAGGATAAAACTTTCACGTTTTGCCGATCGGCAAAAATTGAGTTTAATTCGGATGTCATGCAATTCCTAAAAAAATTCGGGAAGTTTCATTTTTATTCACTCTTTGATTTTTTTGATTTAAAAATAGGTACTGATTTAGCAACGAAAATTGTTGTCCTAAATCCAGAAGAATATGTACTTTTCAATAATGAATATGAGGCAATCAAAAGATGGAACTATAGTATAACCCATATCAACAATACTGTTTCCCGACTTAAATACCGTATATCTGAGCGACTCAATATAAAAGATAAAGGAAAAGATAGTGAAAATAATTAAGAGCTTATCATTTTTACTTTTTTTTGCATGTGCCAGCTCTAATGCAAGTACTTTGGAACGTTGCAATAAAATTTTCTATGCAAAAGTTCCACCTATTATTGAAAATGCCCTTTTATCTAAGGACATTTATGAATTATGTTTTTCAGGCTTTGCAGTCAGTTATTCTGGTATATCTAAAACAGGTCTTTGGTCTGCATCACTATTAACACCGGAATCTTTAAAAGCGGCGTATCAAATAAAAAGGAATAATACTTTCCATGAGGAAGAACGCATACCATTCCAACATAGAAGTTTATTAACAGACTACAGAGGTTCATCATTTGATCGTGGGCATTTGTCTCCGAGTGCCGATCGGTTCACTGTTCAAGATCAATATGAAAGTTTTTCACTTGTTAATATGATTCCTCAAAGTCCTCATAACAATCAAGAAGAATGGCGTTTGATTGAAGAAGCTTTACGAGCATTTGTTACAAGGAACAATCAACCTGTCTATGTTATTACTGGTCCATTATTTCTTGGAAATAAATTAAGAAAAATTGGGAACAACGTCTTGGTCCCAAGCCATATATATAAAGTTGTGTTGTTCCCAAAACTGAATGTTGCCGGAGCGTATGTTGCAATCAATGATGAATCTGGCAGATATGACTACGTGTCTATTAACCAATTACAGCTTTACAGTGGTATAAAGTTCTTTCCAAAAGCCTCGCAATCAGAGATTTTTAATTATCGCTTTATTCTGCCTGTAAATTCTCATGAAGCCGTTAACATGAAATCATTTCGAGTAGCATCGAACAATTCAAGTGCAATCTTTTTTCAATTACCAAAGCAAGGTTCAGAAAACATTCCTCCAATTTCCAATCAAGTAAATTCTATGGTAAAGCAGAATAGATCAGAAATGGTCAATTTAGCTACGGATGCAGCTAAATCAAATGTAAATCTGGTTTCTGATTGGGTGAGAAGAATATTATCAAAGTAAATTTTATGTAAACAAATTTGCCGATCGGCAAATTCATGTAACTATAATAAACTAATAAGAGGATGAGCTATTTAATAGCAAATAGACAAATTTCAAAATTTGTCTTTCATTTCTCAAGTAGGTTTTTGCCGATCGGCAAAAAGAATTTCTTAAAAACAATTATTAAAAAATAATATATATAATATTGTGTTTTTGCGGTATATATTTTATAATTCTAACATGAACTTAAGGTTTACTATTATGACTGACTTATTATCTCTTGTTGCTTACGTTTTTGGTTTTGGCTTTTTGTCATACTTATTCTTAAGTGCATGTGGCTATCTAATTTCAGTTATGAAAGGAGAAAAAAAGGTTTTTGATAAGGCTAAAAATGTTTTATCAAGTTCATCCCGTTCAACACCAAATATGTTAATTGCATTAGATAAACAATTACACGATTTAAATCTCCAAGTAGTTCCTGACTCATTAGGAAATTTTGATTCGGGATCAATCCAATCTTTATTCGATAATACGGTTGTTGGTAAGTATAATTTTGTACAACCAAACGAAAATGGAGGCGTGTATAAAGTACTTATTAGAGACAGCATCAATGGCGAATTCAGCAATAATTATAATGTAATTGAAAATCATAGTTTGGCGGGAGTACCTTCTGCGATTTCAAAAATGCTAGAAACAGAGTTTGAGGATATTGCCGGTCGGCAAGCGTTGGAGTCTGATCATTCCTATTTGAAAGATAATGGTGTATCTGCTTCTCAGGGGCTGAGATTAGCTAAAAAGAAATTCGTTGTTGAACATAACCATGTAGGTGATGCTACGCTTGATGCCGGACGCACATTTAAAGTAGATAAAAATGATTTATTGATTCCAATTAGAAATGTTAACGGTGATTTTCTAAGTTATTTATCGGTTAATAAAATTAATGCAAAAAATGTCCGCATTGCTTCGAGCATCAAAGGAGGATTCTTTGCTATTGGTCCATATCCTTCAAATGATAAAGAATATATTCTATGTGAAGATTATTTAACTGGTAGCACACTACATCGTGTAAAAAATAAAACGGTTCTAGTGTGTTTTGACGTACAAAATATTGCTGACGTGGCTCGGTCTGTAATCTTCAAAGAAAATGATGCTAAATTTATTTTTGCTACTGCAAAAGATTTATTAACTAAAAACCAAGCCAGAATTAAGAAGGGCTTGATGTATGCTAAAGAATTTAATATGCCTTTCATTTTCCCTGTTTTTCCGACTTGTAAAAAAAATGAGCAATTTAAAACTTGGAATGAATTACAAGATTTTAAATCTGATGTGGATATGAGTAATATGATTGATGAGCAAGTTAAGTATTTCTATGAACAGGGTAGGGACACGGCGATTCATCAATTCGAACAAAAATTTAAGATTGTATATTAGGATTTTATGGAAAATAGCAAACAAGCCAAAGCAGGAAAAGTTTTCTATAGACGTGTCCGTTGCCAATATTGCAATGCAATTTCTAAAGTTGTACAAGGTGGTGTTTTGTATGGGGCAGGGCATAAACTGAGCAATAAGGAATTTTACTATTGTGAACCTTGCGAAGCATGGGTAGGAATGCATGATATAAATAAGAAACCGTTCGGTACACTTGCAAAATCAGATTTAAGAAAAAAGAGGGTATTAGCTCATGCCGAATTTGATAAAGTTTGGAAGGGTAAAATATTAGAAGGATACTCAAAAACTGCCGCTCGGCAAGAAGCTTATGAGTGGTTAGCGAAAAGTTTGGATATACCTATAAACCAATGTCATATAGGTTTTTTTAATGTAGGTGAATGTAATAAAACTATTGCAGTATGCAAAGCAAAAAAAGCGTAATTTAGATTTTACGCTTCATATTCATCGGTTCAACAATTTGTACTGAAAGATTTATAGTTTTTTTCCAGATTAAATTAGCATTTACTTCATTTACCGTAATTATATCAAAACCATCTGCTGCAACCTCGGCACGAAATTTTTGCTTGTTCGGGTATCGTACCATAGCAACCCCATTTTTTATTCCAATTATGTACTTTCCAGTTGTTTCTTCAAGGTTTTCTGCTGAATGAATGTTAATGGTTTGTTCTGTCATCTGGGAATCACTCTAATTTATATAAAAAGCTATTCAGTTGGGATTTTTTGAAACTTACTGAATTAAAAATATTATAGAATTGATTTCTTTTAATAACAATTAAAGATTTATAAATGAATGTTAAACTATTAATAATAATTAATTTAACATTCGGTGGTTAAGTTGACTTATCTATCAAGTTTTCCTGTGCTAATGCTACTTTCATCTTCACGTAGTTTTGCTACACCTTCATCGAAACGTTCTTTTATTTTCTTTTTGTTAAAAGTTTCGTTTGCAAATTTTTTAATGCCTAAAAAATCAGATTCAACTTGAATTGTATCTGTGTCTTTTGCTAGTTTAGCCAGATGTTTTTGATCTTCCTGTTCAACTTCAAATTCACCAGTCACAACTGGAGGTTGGTTATAAGTCCTTGTTTCTTCTGTATTTGCAAATGTAGCTGAACTAAGTGTTGTAATTAAAATTAAAAATATATTTTTAATCATTTTTAAATCCATCATTAGTGAAATATTATCTATATTTATACTATAATTTGATCGCAAATTAAATTGAAGTTTTTTAACTGAATTACTTTGCTTGAAAAAAATGTTTTTGTAAGTATTGCAAAAAAGTGGTATATTATATATTAAATTAACTTATGCCGGTTTTCGTAGCATGGAACAAGAATTAGCCCTTAATATCTTAAAGACTGGTGCAAACGTTTTTCTTTCTGGCTCTGCCGGTACAGGGAAAAGCTATACTTTAAATCAATATATCGGTCATCTTAAAAAGAACCGTATTCAGTATGCTATCACTGCTTCCACTGGCATTGCTGCAAGTCATTTAAAGGGCACCACGATACACTCGTGGAGTGGGATAGGCGTAAGAGATTCTTTATCCATTAAAGATTTGGATAAAATAAAGAAGAAGAAAGTATCAATTAAAGATACGGCGGTACTTTTTATTGATGAAATATCAATGCTGCACTCTAAGCAATTTGAAATGTTAAACCAAGTTCTCAAATATTGTAGGGAGAGTAATGAGCCGTTTGGTGGAATTCAATTAGTTGTTTGCGGTGATTTTTTTCAATTGCCTCCAGTAGAAAAAGGAAACGGCACTGGTGCAAAAAAGTTCTGTTTTATGTCTGATTCTTGGGTTGAGGCTAATTTTTCAATCTGCTATCTAACAAAACAATACAGACAAAATGGAGATGTTTTAACAACAATCCTAAATCAAATTCGTGATAATGCGGTAACACCGGAAAGTCTGGAATTAATTCGCGGCACGAGAACAAACTTACTGGATGGTGGTGATATAACAAAGTTATATACCCATAATGAAGATGTAGACAGAATCAATTCTGAACATCTAGCCAAAATTAATAATAAATCGTTTACACATGATATTGAAATGAATGGTGCGGCAGGGCTTTGTGACATGATTAAAAATCAAAGCCGCATACCAGACACATTTGAATATAAAGTTGGCGCATTGGTCATGTTCACAAAAAACAATGAAGAAATGGGCTATTGTAATGGCAGTACTGGAATAGTAACGGGAACATATAAGCATGATGATCACGGTTTAATTCCTGTAGTGAAATTAACGACCGGTGGTCAAATTTTCGTTGAACCAGAGTCATGGGCTATTTTGGATGATTCAGGTGACGAAATAGCAAGTGTAGTTCAATTGCCTCTCAGACTTGCATGGTCTATAACGATTCATAAAAGTCAGGGTATGACTTTGGATCGGGCTGAAATTGACTTGTCTGGAACTTTTGAAAGTGGGCAGGGATATGTTGCTTTGAGTAGATTAAGAAGTCTTGATGGTATGCGTGTACTAGGCTTGAATGAGATGGCTACCTCGATTGTTCCAATTGTTCGTAAAGCTGATGTCCGGTTTAGAGAGTTATCTATAATTAATGAAGCAAAATATGCGACATATAAAGACTTCTCTAAGGACCATAAAAGCTTTTTTGCTAAATGCAAAGCAAATGGTTGGCTGTTAACTCAGGGTACCAACCAAAATTTCAAATATAAGCGTAAAACTGGATCAACAAGTGTTAAGAAAAGAGATATTAAAACATCTTTGTCCGCATCTAATGACCCAATTCAAAATTTGCTAAATCAAAAAGGTATTTCACATACAACGTTAATAAAAAATATTCAAATTTGTTGTGAAAAGGACCCTTCGATCGATTTATCAAGAATTCGTCCGTCAGATAGAACGCTTAATATCATATCAGCAACAATCAAAAGCTATAAAGAACGTGGGAATACGCAACCTCTATATAAGAACAATGCAATGTTCATAATGCAGAATGTGAAAATGAATGGTGGTCAGCATCTTAGTGAAATTGATGTATGGACAAGCTTTTTATTCCTTGATGATAAAGGTGAGGTAAAGCAGCAATATGGCTAATCTGGGGTACAATCATCAAGAGTTCTTAATGCAATTCGAAAACCTTTTAAAATCCGAAGGTTTTTATCTAAAAAAATCATTCGATGACACCTCGAAAGGGGGGCGGTTTTTTAAAGATGGCTATAAGAACAAGGCTTTTGGTCGCTATAAATATGTTGATGGTCACTTAACGACTTCTGGCAATCCTATGATCATTTGGACATTGTTTAGTGTAGTTGATAAAACAACTGGGAAAGAGGTATCTAAGCCACAAACCAATTACTTTTGGTATGAACCAAAAGATAAATCAATATCGAAAAATAAGCCAAAATTTAATGAGGCAGAATATAAAAAAAACATAGCTGAGAAGGAGCGCAGAGAACGCGAGTTGCAGTTAAATTTAAGCAAGAAGGCATTAGAGGAATATTTATCATTAAAAGATGAAAGAGCTGATCCAGATCAACAGAAATATTTGCAAAAGAAAGGTGTTCCTGCGGGTAGGGGCTTAATTATTTGTAAACAGGACCTAAAAATTGGCTCTTATTACAATCAATTTAAAAAAGAACACAAGGATAAGGATTACTTTTTTATTCGCAAAGGAGATTTATTAATTCCGGCTATAAATCTTGATCTTCAATTTGTTACTTATCAGAGAATTACTGATCAGGGTGTAAAGCTTCAACGTATAGATATTTCAACGGTGGGGGCTTTTTATTGTTTGGGGGATTGGAAAAAATCAACAAAACGTATCTATCTCTGTGAGGGTTATGCCACGGGTTATAGTTTGTATCTTGCAACGGATGGGGTCATCTTTGTGTGTTTTGATGTTCACAATATTGGGGTGGTTCTAAAGCTGCTTAAAGAAAAGTTTGCGCACGTAGAAGTTATTATATGTACTGATAATGACCGTAAAAAACAAACTAAAGTTGGACTTTACAAAGGATTTGAATACTCCTATCTACACAACTCACCTTTCATTTTTCCTGTATTTCCAGATGAAGAAAAATACTCAAATGATAGTGATTGGAATGATTTATCAAAATTTATGGAATATTCACACATAGGCTCAATGATTGAAAATCAAATCAAATATTTCTATGAAAATGGAAAAAATACATGTATTCAACGTGTTGCGAAGAAGAATGGAATATCCGGTGATGATTTGAGGGAGTTTGCAAAAAATAATAATTTATTATTTAAAACTATAGATTTGTCTTTTGTTTGATAATATTATTTTAATATTATTGAATAATTATTTTGGACTTTATATGAAAAAAATATTGCTCTCTGTAATGTTGGTGGCAACTATGGGGACTTTTACTGGTTGTCAGGCAATTGAAAAAGCTTCTTCTGCGATTTCAACAGCCATATCGAAACAGCAAGAAGATTTATATAATAATATGGCAAATACCAAAATTCGTGATGCCTTTCTATATACAACGCGAGATGAAAAAGGAACATTTGAAATTCATTTGGCAAAACCATTGATTGCTGCAAATTTTCAACTTAAGTCTAAAGATCGTGGCACTATTTTTTTGCGCCGTGATGTGAATCATGAAGGTAATGCTCAAGAGGCATTACGCCGTATTAGAACTAACTCTTATAATTCTGAAAAAGACTTGCCGGCAAAATACTTTGTGGACCAAGCAAAGGCACAGGGGCATGAAGTACGTGTATATAAGAGTTATATAAGTGGTAGGGTTAATGCGGGTTTACGTCAGGAAGTTGTAGAATTTAGCGGTGCAACAAATACATTCGATAATGATCCGGTTTTTGTTGAATATGATAAAAATGGTCGTGCAGTTGCGATCATGACACGAACATGGCAAACAGCAGAGAACGTGGGGGCTATGAATGTACTCTTTACAAATATTTACTTCGCACGAGATGGCTTGACATGGTTTGAAAACACCTTCTCTAACACATATCTTGATGGTGCTTTGCTGCGTGTTTATCGCTAAATAAATGAAATTTATAAAGGGTCCTAGATGGACCCTTTTTTATTTATCAATAAATTAATATTTATTTAACATTTTATTTATTATTGGAAATAATAAATACAATATATTATTATTAGAATTATTTAATTTCTATTATTTTTATAATAGTTTAATTCTTGGATTGTTACGGAGCGATGCAAATTGGCAAAAATAAATCCGAAGGAAGTAGTGGTTGGGCTAGACGTTGGTAGAAGTGGCGTTAAGATTGCATTTCTATTTAATAATCAAGTAAAAACCCACTTTATTCCATCAGTGGTTAGTCCTGCACGAAAGTTAACCTATGATGCGAACCCTAAAGTCACCCGTGAAAACACTATTGAAGTTGATGGTGAGGAATTTTTTATTGGTGAAACAGCTATAGAGCAAGGTGCAAGTCAAACAGTCGGTTTAGTTAGCAATTGGTTGGAAGGTGTGGAGCATAAAGCCCTTCTTATACGTTCTAAGACATACCTTAAGTCTTATGGAGTAGTGCCAAAAATGATTGTTGCAGGATTACCTGTTAATACTTTCGAATCAAGCTCTGAGTTACTTTTTAAACAAGTCAAATCCGTATTCAATTGCGCAGTCTTACCAGTACCACAGCCGTGGGGCGTTTTTCAGGATTGCTTACTAAATGATGAAGGTCGATATAAACCAAACGGCACAAGTGCTGCTATGAAAAAGTTTGCAGTAATTGATGTTGGACATTTTACGACTGACATTTTACTGATGAATAATTTTCAATGGATTCAGGAAAGTTCAGGATCAAGTGTTGGGATGTATAAGGCAGTTAGCGAACTGCAAAATAAACTCAATGCACAAGGCACATCCACAACTTTGATCGAATGCCAAGAAATTATGCGCACTGGCAAATTAAAAGAGTTTGGTGAAACTAGAGACGTTAGCGATCTAGTTAAACAATCTGTTCCGATGACAGTTAGTACAGTCGTGCAGGATGTTAAAAATTATATTGGAAATCAGGCGCGGACAATTGATCACATCATTATCGCCGGTGGAGGATCAGAGTCAGTATACAACGAGCTTAAACAAATCTGGAGACAATGTGAGTTGGCGGAGAATGCTCGTTTTTCCGTTGCAATTGGTATGAGGAAATTTGGTATTTCTCAAGCTTTAAATGATCCTTCTAGCATCGCGGATTAAGCTTATGAAATCGAAGGAAGCCAAGATAATCATTAGAGGTGATTCAGACCCAGAAATTCTGAAATGGGTGAATACACTTAAGTATGGTGCATTTCCAAAAATAATGATTGAAATCCTTCGGTGGTACAACAGGAACGGATTATTAGTTAGGGGCGGAGCTAATGCTCCAGATTTATTGCCACCCAAAATACCCCTTAACCAAGAATCAATAGACTCACGTATGTTAAGCGAGATTTTGGAGATCGTTAAAGATAATCACCGCATTCTTCAATCTGGAACGTCCGTCCCACCGACTGAAATACAAGAGCAGAGTGTTAGTAATCAGTCCAATTCATTTCAAGAAGATGATGGAGCCGAATCAAATTCGGATTTAAGACCAGAACCGGTTATTGAGTCACAAGATGATTCAGCCCAGATACCAGTAATGTCAAATTTTAAAATTTATAAGTGAGTATTTATGAAAACTTTCAAAAAGTTACTAATTGGTTTGACTTTATCAGCATCCGTTGTATCTGCGAATGCTGATATTGCGACTTTAAAGGCAAATTTAAAAAAGAATTATCCCGCAACTAAGGTGGCTTCTGTAGACGAAACTCCCATAAAAGGTGTCTATGAAGTGGTTCTGGGTAAAAATCTGGCATATACAGATGAAACTGGCGAATTCTTTTTATTTGGTGACATTATTCGAATGAAAGATCAATCTAATTTAACTTCTCCTAAACGTGATGAGTTAAAGAAAATTGATTTCAGTTCTCTACCTATTAAAGATGCTATTACTTATAAGAGAGGTGATGGATCACGGAAATTAGCAGTATTCAGTGATCCTCAATGTCCATTTTGTAAACGTCTCGAACCAGAATTGATGAAACTGGATAATGTTACGATTTATGTATTCACAAATCCTTTAGTAAGTCTCCATCCAGACGCAAGAAATATTTCTAAAAAGATTTGGTGTTCTAAAGACAAGCAAAAAGCTTGGAGAGAATATTTGGTATCAAGTATAGAACCAACATCAGATGGTATGTGTGAAAATCCAGTTGATTCCAATGTTCAATTATCACGCGAACTCGGTTTTGATGGTACACCTATGACGATCTTAGAAGATGGGTCCGTGGTTGCGGGGGCTGTATCTGCCGGAGAGCTTGATTACAAACTGGATAAAGTAGCAATTTCTAAAGCGAATAAGAAATAAGATTAGGGATATAAAAATGCTTAAACCCAGATATAGAAATATTCTATTGGTTATCGGTGTTAGTGCTAGTTTTTCCTTTAGCCACTCTGTACTTGCTAAAGACTTTGGTACCTACGGTGATACATATCCCGTTGCAGAGATTAATTTTATTGAAGCTATCCAAGGTAAGTTGCAAGGCATGATTGATTCTGGTGAATGGGAAACCTTCAAACAGAAATATATTCAAGAAACTATGGAAGGGTTTAAGCGACCGAAAGGCACGGAGCTACCTCACGCCAAGTCAAACAAAACTCGATTAGTTGATCCTTCAATTATTCTTGAAATGGATATTCAAATGCCAGACGGGAAATATATTGCGCGAAAAGGAGATTATATTAATCCACTTAAGCAAATGGGTATCTCACATCCTATGGCATTCATTGATGGTGATGATCCAAAACAGGTTGAATGGGCTGTAAAACTACGTGAAAAAAACCCAAAAACATTCATCATTTTAGTAAGCGGTAATTGGTATGACTTAAGCGTTAAGCACAAATTTCAGTTTTGGTTTGATCAAACTGGCGAATTTATTAATCGTTTAGATATTCAAAAAACGCCAAGTTATGTAACGCAACAAGAAATGAGGTTGAAAGTAGATGAAATCGCTCTTTAATTTTAATGTGGCGATTGTATACGCCATAAAAGGAATTTGCCGTTATACGAAAAATTTTCTCTCAGCTTGTTTGCTTATTATAAGTGCCTTGGTATTAGTGGGTACCACAAATGCCTATGCTGAGGAGAGTGGAAGTACGAAACAAAATCTTGTTTGTACTGGAGAATTTACGAATCCAATTACAGGTATGTGTTGGAGCTGTATTATGCCTATTGGAATATCGAGCATTTTTTACAAAGGCGGTCAAGATGGGACAAAGGATTTAACAGGGTGGAAACAGTACCTTTGCACTTGTGATCTGTATATCGGCGTTCCTATAAGTTTCTACGAGCCGGCGCGTGTGATGGATGTAACAACCAAACCCTATTGTATGGTTGCACTTGGAGGGGTTTCGTTCGCTGATACTGGTTCATTCACAGGAGATACTGCGGGATTCGTTGGGCAAGAGGAAGATCAACAGCATACAAGCACATTTTTCCAAGCTCACTACTACATTAATCCGGTGATGTATATCATTGGACAAATGTTGGATAACTCTAAATGCTTTGAACAAAAAGGGTTTGATGTCGGATACCTAACCGAAGTTGATCCATCTTGGTTGTTGGCTGAGTATGCAAACTTGCTTTCACCAGACGGGTACTTATACGGAACACTTCCTGCGGTCTTAGCTTGTACTGGAGATTGTGTAGCTGCCACTGCGCATTTTGGCATAGCTCCACTTCATTGGTGTGTAGGATGTAATGGTTTGATGTATCCAATGACGGGTAAAATTGATGGATCAGTATCTACAATGGACTCGAGCGGTGTCGTCATGTTGCGATTATTGAATAAGATGCATCGTGTTGGAATTAATTTGAGCTATTACGGAAACAATGGACTTTGTGGCGGTTATCGTCAGTTGCTTATGAATAAGCGTCAATACAAATATAGTATGACTTATCCTGTAAGTCAGACTAAATCTATTGCAAAAGCTATGTCACAGGCAATTGCAGGCTCGAATTCTAGTACTGGTGGTGAAACTGGAGCTGTAAATGATGGAGCGGGTATAGCAGATGTTGAAATGAAAAAATCAAAGCAATGTTGTCAGCCATTCGGTCGCACAACTCTTATTTGGGGTACAGGACGTTACTATCCAGTAAAAGGTGAAGATATGTCTTTCCAAATTTACCGTAAGAGAGATTGTTGCCAAAAAGTGTATGGATATGGTGATTAAACATGAAAAAACATAAAAAATCGTTTTTGGCTCTAATAATGTTATTAGCAGCTATGGAAATTCATTCTGCCCCTGTAGATCAAAACAGAGCAGTTGGCACAAATGTTAAAGATTTAAAATCCACTGGTTATATTGATATAGAACGAGTGAGACGAGAAAATCCTGTACCAAATGTAGATTTAAATCAGCAACAGAAAGAAGCCACCAGTGTACTTGAGCGCGTAAAAATTGCAGAAGGACAAAAGCTACCTGATCCAGTAGCTAAACGTCTTGAATTGGGTCAAATAGAAGTTCCTCCTCAAACAACTCCTGATTATATAAATGATAAAAAATTGAAAAATCAGGTGGGACAAATTGATCTTGAGAAAATAGCCAAACAATATAATGAGGCTCTTTTGAAAGACAAAAGTTCGCAAAATGGGCAAGGGGGACAAAGCGATTTTACGACTGGTAGAGCCTACCTATTCATTTCATCATCGATGCCTAAAGAAACATTGCAGGCATTATTGAATGATGCGGGAAAACTTGGTATAGCTGTCTTTCTGAATGGAAATATTGGTCCTGATCCTTTGAAATTTGCAGGTACTCAAGCTTTCATGAATACGATGGACATTAAAACTCCGCCTGAACTATTTATACATCCTGATGCTTTCAAGATGTTCAAAATTGATCGTGTGCCTGCATTGGTTGTTGCAGCATCGCATGTTCAAGATAACCTTGATGAGCAAGGCTGCGCCGCACCGACTGATTATGACATCATGCGTGGGGACCTGAGCTTGGCAAGTAATATCCGAAAAATTTTTGAAAATGCGTCAAGTCCTGATATTAAAGATATAGCAAGAGGTTATATGAAGAATATATCACCAACATATCAATAATTTTAGCTCCCTAGTGGCATTCCAAAATCTTAGGAATGTCACTAAAAGTTTTAGCTAACGACAAAAAAAAGAGTAAAAAAGCAAAAGGGGGTAAGTTGTAAATTATAGAAATGGATGGTCCATAAAATCGAAAGAATCGATATAAAAAAGAAATTTGGTCCAACAATTACATTTCAGAACTATAAATCGGCGGTCCGATAGTTATTGACAAACAATAGGGTGTAAAGCTGTATTCATATCGAAGTCTTGGTCAGTACTTTCATTAATTTGTTCTTTGAATTTCCCCGTCTCATTGTCTATGCTTAGAATTTTTTTAACAACTGTTTTTTTTGCTGCGCAATTCATTTCAACATTCAATACTATTCTTCCATCATCCAAATCATATTCGTCAATTTTGTTATCAGAAGATACGGGAGTGGGGTCGAAGTTTTGAGTAGTTTCTGATGTAGACACGCCCGTTAAGAGTAAACTAAAGGTGCTTTTATTCCCTTTTCGTTTAATGGAATTTTTCAGCACGTAAGCGTTGAAAGTATCATATCCGGATGTTTGAGATGATACTACAGGAATTAAGTTTGCATCGACTTGTGCTTGAGCAAAACTGAGAAGCGGTAGAGTAGAAAAGGCAAATAGCAAAAAACCAATTTTATTCTTCATAGATGTACTGCAATAATGTGGTATATTGTCTATTATTTTATATTAATTTGATAACTCATGCGATATTCAGATGAATTTATTGATGAAGTGGTAAAAAGTTATCTTAGAACCAAGAACAAAAGCTTCGTCAGTAAAAAGTATAACATTAATCTTCATACAGTTAGGTATTGGATAGAGCGTTATGAAAGTGATTTAAAAATTAAAGATTATGCAAAAGAGTTGGCTGAAAAGGCTGTCGTTCTAGCGTACTACGATGAAGTAAAAAGTTATGATCTGGTTGCAAAAAAATTCGATTTAGAACGGAATGAAGTTAAAAAAATACTTGAAGATTATCGGGATGAAATATTTTACTTAACACCAAAATTTAGAGAAATAAAAGCAGAGTTTAGAAGACTATTGCCTTTTTTTACAAAGGTATATGAGAAAAATCACAGCCTAATGGTATTGGAGAAAGTCTTACTTATTGAAATGTATTTAGGGCGAACAGATGATTATCTTTTAGAGAAATATAATCCTCCATCCCATTTATTAGATAAAGTCAGAAAATCGATGAAAGGTTTTGATGAGAGTTGATTGACAAATATTTTTTAATGTTTAATAATCTATAGCGGATGCAGTAGATTAGCCGTAAAGGTTTGACCTTACTTCAACCAAAGTTGATGGATCATTAAATTGATCGAAGCCCATTTTCATAATGGGTTTTTTAATGCCCGCCATATTCTTCTTCTGTTAAAAAATAAAAATTTACGACATAGGGAACTATGCTTTTAACTGCAATCCCTTGCTTTAAGTATGGTGAAAACCTCGCATAACGCATTTCATTTTCTATTCTTTTTTTTACCAAAGGATTGATACCATTAACAAAATAGACTTTTTCAACATATCCCTCATTGGTTATGAGCAATTTCACAAGCAGAGAATGAGGAAATTTACTTGAATCCTGATCTGGAGTGATTGTAATTGTAGGGGCATAAAGCACCGTTACTTCTTTATCGAAATTTATCGGTGCGGCATAAGCGGAAATAGTTAGTGTTGCTGCAAAAAATAAGAAAAAGAGATTTTTAAAACACATACCACGATCCTAATTTTGTAAATATAGTTTATTAAAACATTATAATAAAATTTATGTATTATAATAAATATTAAATTAATATTCTTTATTAAGTGGTTTTATGAAAAAGTATTTATCAATAGTTCTTTCCTCTCTAATGTTTTCAAGTTGTACCACTCCAAATTTGTACAATAGTTCGATGGAGGATGCAGCTCCGACTGTTGTTGAAAATTTCGATCAAGTTCAAGTAGATGACGTTAAGGAACCCGAAGAAGAAATACTTGTCGATAATGGATCAGCAGAATACTTCTATAAACTCGGCGTTAAGTATGAAGAAGGTAAAGGAGTTGAAGTCGATCTTACAAAAGCTGAGCAGTTTTATCAAAAAGCCATTGATCGTGGATCAGTGGATGCGATGAATGCGCTAGGTGTTATTTTTTTAGGTAAAGGTGACTACGATAAAGCAAAAAACTTCTTTGAAAAATCCGCTCTTGAGGGAGATGAAATAGCAAATTTTAATCTTGGAAACCTGTCCTTTATTGGTTTCAACGGTAAGGAGAACAAACAAGCTTTAAACTTCTATCAAAAGTCCGCAGACAAAAAATATTCTCCGGCTTTTGTTGCGTTGGGTGATATGTACGCGATGGGGAAAGGTGTTACTCATGATGTAAAAAAAGCTGAGGAAAATTATTTAAAAGCTGCTGATCTTAACGATGATCTAGCTATCGATAGACTCTCGCTGTTATATCTTCTGCAAGACGGTATGGAAGTAGAATCTGATGACACAGAAAATTCCATTAAAACAGTTCAATTGTTTCAGCGTGTTGCAGAGAAAGGCAATGCAAAAGCAATGTACGTCCTAAGCTTGTTATATCAAAATGGATTTTATGTAAAAGAAGATAATAATAAGTCAATTGAATATCTAAAGAAATCTGCTGCATTGGGCTACCCAGAAGCAGAATATTCATTAGCATATTTATATTTAACGGGTATGTATGTCGAAAAAGATTATAAAAAAGGCGTGCAATTAATGACAAATGCAGCCAATAAGAATTTACCAGACGCACAAAACAACATAGGTATGCTTTATTTAAAGGGAGAGTTGGTACCAAAAGATTTGAAGCGAGCAAAAAAATGGCTAGAACAAGCCTCAGCTAACGGAAGTGCAATGGGTGATTACAACCTTGGTGTTATTTATGAAGCCGGAATGGGAGAAAGCATTGATAACCAAAAAGCAGGGCAACTTTATCTTAAGTCTGCTGATAATGGATATTTGCCTGCATTCGCTAAAGTTGTAGATATGTATGCAACTGGAACGAAGGGCGTTTTAAAAGACAATGTAAAAGCAAGAGAATGGTTGGACCAAGCAATTGATAAAGATGACAGTGATGCAATGCTTCTAAAGGCTAATGCATATTTCTATGGAAATTATGGATATGCAAAAGATATGGCTCTTGCAAAGGAGTGGTTGGATAAAGCGAAACAAATGGACAATCCCAAAGCATCTGCTGTTGAAAGCAGTTGGAAGCGATCTGAAAGGTTTGTAAAATTGCAGGGATCATTTAAAAAATGATTAGTGGAAAGTTTCATATATCTCAATTCGAACCACAAATATCCGACTTGGTAAGCTTACAAGGTTTTGCAACTGACTTAAATGAGTGTCTGATAAGCCTTGGTCTTAGACAAGATGTTGCGCGGGTACTGGATGCTGAATTTTCAATTAATATGGGGGTGTTATGCACCTCACTTACCCTAATGGCTACTGAGAAAAAGGTTGATTCAGATTGGAGGTTTAGTCAATTTGGTATTTTATATATTGTTAATGATAATGAGGTTTTTACTGTTAAAGGAAAAGATGATCAGATATTTAAATTTAACCATACAGAGCTTTCATTACTTATTCCTATCCTAGCATGTAGGGAGAATATTTTAGGGGCTTTAATACAAGGGTTTAAAAACCCATTTAGAATGTCACTTTTTTATCAAAACTTTTTACTTCATATTATGAAATCTTTAGAAGGAAATATTGTTGATCAAGATAAAATATTATTTTTTTTAGATTACCATAAGCGAGATGATTATAAAAAGCATGAAGCTTTTTTTAATCATTATCTTGATATAGATATAAAGTAAGGTGGAATAGTGAGAATATTTTTTTTTGAAGATAAGCATCAAAGCTTTATTGCAGGTGTTACTTATTCTCTAGCATTTAATAGTATTGCCATTTTGATTCTTTTGATCACTTATGGTATAGCAAGCCTATTTAACTTCGGTAAATTGGGTTTCTTTTTCTTTGTTCTCTATATTATAAATATTTCTTATGTTAGTAATCAGCTTTATATTCTGATTGCATCATTTTTTGCTAATGCACCATCATATAGGTATAGGATGGATTTGGGTGCATTGTTTGGTTATTTGTTTTTTACAATTGCAACTGCATGGATAGCATTAAGAAAATTTGATTTGGTACCGATAACCAAGGAATCATATTCTACCTTAGTTTTATGTGGTTTTTTTTCTGTTGTTTTTACTGCAAATACATTTATTTGTGATAATAAATCTTTGTGTGACATCTCTTTAACTTATAATAAAAATGAGGTTAACAATAAAGTATTTTATTTAGAAGAAAGAAAATTAAAGTATTTAAATATCTTTTGGATAGCATGCGTAGCATTGATATGGTTGGTGTTCTATATTTTTATGCGTTTTGGGTGGTGGATGTGAAATGTCAAATAGAAGAAAAGATATATTTCCCGATGATTACTTACTATATAGTAAAGATCAAAGATTAAAAATTAAGGAAAAAAACAATGATTTATTACTCTATTATATTCGCTTAGCATTAGAAGCAGAACCTATGCTAAGCAGCTTAAAATGTAAGGCAAAAGGAGTAGAAAATTTTTTAAATATAGCCGGCGTGAAAGTCTTATGTGTTGATTCGTATATTGATAATAGTTCTGGAATAAGTATTTGCGATTGTTCCACAAAGAAAGAATTAGTATTCATTAAAACAAAT
Source organism: Comamonas sp. (assembly GCF_009360615.1). Lineage (GTDB taxonomy): Bacteria > Pseudomonadota > Gammaproteobacteria > Burkholderiales > Burkholderiaceae_C > Comamonas. The sequence continues at coordinate 107,384 of NZ_SPEY01000017.1, read as the reverse complement.
AGTGTACTTATTAACAAACTTTATGATCTTTATTACTCAGGTAAATTCTCAGCTTTGGGTGGACCTGCGGCTGAGAACATACAAAATACTTTCACATTTTAGAAAACAGAATCAGGACTATGAGGGAATGCCCAATCAGCTTTTTGGATAACCCTAGATTCATTATAAAGAGGAATCGTGAATACAGGTGAAACGTAGGCAACGGGTTTGTCTAGTGTGAGTATTTGAATCTGAAAACGACCTGACGGCGTTTTAAATAATTCCAGTGTTTGCTTAGCCGGTATATAAAAATACCGAATAACCATTGGTTCGGTTGACTCAGTAAATTGAACGATAAGTTTTCCAAAAACAGCAGTAGGATGCGGATTCTGTATAACTATCGATCCTTGACCATCAGTAGTTTGTGGAAGGGTGGGTATTAGTCCGGCTTCGATTGGAAATACACTGCCATCAGGGGCATGAATTAAATTTGCTTTCTTGAATAAGTTTGGATCAGGGTAAAGAACATTATTTCTAATCTCCGTTGCTTTAGCAATGAGGTTGATTTGTTGAGGAGGAGACTTAGGTTGTTCTTCTGTTGGTTTTTTTTCAGCTTGAGTCGTTTGCTCTTGGTTATTGGTGGTATCTTTACTTTTTGAAAAATTTAAAAAATAAAATGCAATTAAGCAAGCAAAGAGGCTGTAGAAGATAAACTTAGGTGCAGAGCTAGTACCTTTTCCTTTAATTCCAATTGTTTTTTTTCGGCTTAATTCTCTTTCTTCATTTATTTCTTCAATATTGGCTTCGTCATGAGGGGATAGATTCTCTGCTACACGAATATTTTGGTTTTTTGTATTCTTTAACCGTAGGTCCTCATCCACCATATTTTTAGTGTTCTGATTGGTCAAAACGTCATAGGCACTATGAATACTCGAATATAGTTCGGCTTGTTTTTTTGAGAATTTCTCAATCCCATCAAACTCACGCACTCTAATTGCAAAAGCCTTCTCGACTTCTTCAACGGTCGAGAAGTCTTCAATTTGTAAAACTTCGTAAGGATTTAATGGTTTAGACATTGGGTTGCCTTTGATTAGATTTTTAATAATAAATATTAAATTAATATTTTATAAATATAAAGACAAAAAAAGGGCTGTATCGATAATACAGCCCTTTTTACTCCATCCTTTATAGAAAGGGGTTGTGACTACGACAACAAACGGAGTTCACCAAAACATTGGCTAAATAATTATATTATTTTAATAACCTTTATACAAATAGATATTTATAATGTTATTATTCGGATAATGTTTGATTGGGGGCTGATTGTGAAAAATTTCCTTTTAAGAACTAGGGACTTAAAGTTCATGTCATTACTTTTATCCTTAATTTTTTCAATATGCTTCGCAAGCATCCTAATTTTATCAGATTCTTTGAAGCTTACGACTTGGTTGGGTTGGTTGTTGGGAATAGGTGTGGTAGGCATTATGCATCTTCACATTAAATCTTTTTTTTCAGTAGAAGTTTCTGACTTAGGTTTTTACTATTCACGACTGTATGGGATGTATTTTGCATTCATCTGTACCAGTTTGGTATTTATAATTATATTATCCTTCAATACAAAACATTTAAGTTCATTGAGTGGTTTTATCATGCTATGTGTGGTTTTTTGCTCGGGTTTTTTTAATTTTTTACGTGACAACTTTGCAGACCAACAACGAAAGCACTTATTAGCTAAAGACTTAATCGAAAAAAATAAAAAAAAGAATAACAACTAATTATTATTCTTTTTTCATTTTATTGGAGTTGGGAGGGCTAGGAATTGCTCCCCCTAGATCGCTAAGATCAATTTGAATATCAATACTTTGACCAGAACCGGTTTGCAGATCCAAATTTTCGAGTATTTGTTCTTCCAACTTATCATTTTGGACATTGTTAACTTTATCTTGGGGAAATGGAAGATCAATTGAATTTAAGTCGTTGCTGAGTAGACTATCAGTTTGAATTACTTCCGGAAAATCTTCTAAGCTAGTTGGAAAATCACTATCAAAATCAATCACAGGTTCAGAAACAGTATTCAGAGTTAGCGCATCAAAATTTGACAGGGGATCAATTGCTTCCTCAATAAGAATATCTTCGTTATCTTGAATCTCCTCAGAGCCTACGGCAAAATTATCTTCATTGGTCGCCGGCTCCTCAGAGTCTACACCAAGAGTATCACCAGAAATATTAAGACCGACATCATTCAATGCTATATTGGAAGTCTTATTATCTGAATCTACAATCAATTCTATAATTGGTTCGTTAATAGGAACCGGAGAATTTTCCTGATTACTTATTAAAGGGCTAGTAACTTCTTCATTAAATTGTTTAGGATCGTTGGTCCCTAACTTTTCTGATACACTAGATGGTGTACCTTCATTCAATACATCATTATTACCCTTTTCATTCGTCTCAGCGAAAACTAAGCTTCCTTGATTTTCGTTATTGGGTGTTTCAGCTCGTTTCTTTTTTCGCTTTCGGTTTTTTTCAACTTTTATAGTTTCAGTTTCTACTAAAGGCTCAGATAAGTTTTCTTCAAATAATTCAATAGTGCTACATGTATCATTAGCCGTATTTAAAATATTGTTGATAGAATTTTTTGAGGTTTTTAAGTCATTTGTCTTGTTAATAAAAGAGTCATCAATTTCGAGTTTGTTTCTAAGAGAGGTTAAGCCCTCCAACATATAGTCAATGCTTCTAATGAAAGTGTGTGTAAGAAAATTAACTTTTGGTTGATGATCTGGAGCAAGAACATAAACAAGGTCAGTAATAGCATTTAAATCAAAGACCTTTAAGTCCACACCGCTATTTCTGATATGAATCTCTGTATTTTCATTAGTGCAACCACAAGTTACTAACAACCTAATTGTTGCTTGGGACGTACTTTCACGAAAGCTGCTAGCAATTGTATTGATATGTTCTTCGGATAGATTTTTAATTTGGCTTAATACCCGAATCTCTACTAAGCTTGCCTCATGCCTTGCAAGAAGATATTGGTCTAATGGGTTTTCACTATCATCGGTTTCGACTTTAACTTGCCTCACCGACTGGAATCCATAGGCTTTAAACAAAGTTGTAATATAAGTTGTGAAGTCATCCTCAGCGAGCTTATGTAGTTTAGATAGGGAATCTGCAAGATGATCAAATTTGCTCTTTTTATCTGTTCTTTTAGGAATTCTGCTAAATAAATAGATAGCAAAAACAATAACATCAACAATGTAAATTATTTGAAATTGATCATAAATCTGGATCACTTTATAAAGAAGTAGTGCTAAGATAGACTGAGCAATTAACGTCCAAAATGAAAATGCTTTCAGTATTTTTTCTGGTTTAGAGATAAAGATACTTATAGCAATTGTTAAAAAAAAGACGGCAAGATAGTTGAGGATTAATATTTCAAGCTTAGCCATGGTTGCTTATCATCACAATGAACATTAAATGCATTTAACATTTTATCAAATTATTGTTAATTTGATAAAAGTATGTTTTTAAAACTTATTATTTATAATATCATAATGATAATCTAATATTATGATTAATTGTTATGAACAACACCATAAAAATTCTACTTTCGAGTTTATCTTACGATAATCTGAAAATTGCGACTTTACTAATCGCATCCGGTACTTTTGTAATGTTGAAACTCTTTGGGTTAGCTCCATTGTCTCCCTTTGTGATTCTTCCCTTTGATGATGTTTTGGGATCAAATTCAAATATCTTTTTTACTTATTTTTTAGATTTTAGTGGTGTCTTAAGTTCCATACTTCTTGTTGGAATTATTGTATTTTTTATCATGTTCCAATTAGTTATGATGAGTTCATACATGAATGACCAGAGTAAAAAATGGTTGATCTTAGTTCTTATAGCAGGTTTGGGGTTCTATGGGTGGGTTTCAACAATCAATCCGGTTATAGAGAAATTTGAGAATCGTTTCTTAACAAGTTTTAAAGTAGGGAGTATGGTTTATTCTAACAAATACGTAGAAGCCTATGGAATTGTTGCTGCTGAAAAGATTAATCCCCTTGAAAAAGCTTATCTCAATGTTCAAATTTCTGCTGATCAATTCAAACAAATTCCAAACCGTGACAATGAAATGTTATTAAAAGCAGATACCACTCAGCTTGATAGCGTCATCAAACAAAATGATAGTAATATTGGTCAGACGGACGCGAATGTATTATATAAAATATATAACCTATCTAACAGCAAGGATGAGCTGCCGGAGCTTAAAGCTGTAGCTGAAAAAATTGATCAAAAGGTAGTTTTGTACAGCGTTCTAGCAGCTTTATTATATCTTTCAGCACTTTATAACATCTATTTATATAGAGCGAAAATGGGTATGACTAATAAATAAAGTATTTCATATATGCGGTATATTTGATATTGTATTATCGATGTTGTGATTTATAAAGATAAAATTTAAATCGGTGTAAATGTTATAAAACTAATCAATTCAGGGAGTTCAAATGAGTATTATTAATGATGATTTTACTATGAAGTTGATTGGAGCTTTTGCATTATTTTTCTTGGGATTTGGAGGTGGTGGTTTACTAAGTTTTATTATTGCCTTAGGTGTCGCCGCTATGGGCTTACAGATAGACGTAAGTAAAACGGTGTATTTAGGAGCAGTAATTGGACTTTGTTCAACACTTTGCATTGTACTATATGCAGTTTATACTAATTTTAAAGCACGAGTCTAAAATGATTCATGCTTTATTTATAAAGTGAATATATGGAAATCTCTGTAGCTTTGTTCTTTATTGATGTGTTATTGGGATAAAATGTAAAAACTCTATCATAGGCATACTTATTGTCTTGAAAAACAACGAATTCTTTTGAACGATACGTTTTTTTATTAGCTAGGTTTACCCATACGATTCGATAGTAACCCGATTGCACTTTTGCAAATGAGAATTCATCACCGGCTTTTAAATATATGCCTGTTAAAAGTTCATTAAGGTCTATCTGACTTTGGTCATTAAATGGCTTTATTAGGTAAAGAAACACAGCTAAATTTGAATGTCCACGTTTATTACTTATTGAAATATTTAATTTTCCTTTACTGTTTAATGTGGGATAACCAGTAAGTAGTCCAGTTTTATTCGGGAAATTAAACCCATTCGGGGCTTTCTTTAAGATATTTGAGATAGATACCTTGGTTTTAACGTCTTCGTTAGAATTTATTTGGACATGTTCTTTCAAATTACTTGCTTGGTTCTGCTCATTAAACTTACTTAAAAAAGGATTCGTAATTTCATTGTCTTGAATAACACTTAAATCATTATAATACTCATAGAATTGAGATTCTTGTTTTGATTCCGTAGAGGAAGTACTTAACTCAGTCTCCGTTAATGAAGGTGTTGAAGTTTGCTGTTCGTTTCTTTTAGGTGGCAAAGAGTGGTTATCACGATTGGTAGGTGGGGTCCATGCATGTTCAATTTTTGCTTTAAGAGAAAGAAAGGAAAAAATAATAATAATTAGCAAAATTAAAACGAAAAGAATAATTATATTTCCCTGATTTTTTTTCATTAATTGATCCAAATAATAAAACATTAGCTCAATATTTTATTTTGAAAATTTATTTCTTTCAATGTCGATTTAAACACTTATTTTATTGTTAAAAAATAAAAAAGTATTGCTTAAATGCGGTATATGTTTTACCATTAAAAAAATCTTGTTTATGGCGTAGGTATAATGACTAAGCAGAATCACCAAGGTCCAGTCGGCGACCCAGAGTTCAAAGCTAATTGGAGTGGACATATATCTCAAGATTTGACAAAACCAATAAATGCGCTTCGAAATGATATATTTGAAAAAGCTAAAGAAGCTAAGGACCCTACATGGCGAGATTTTATTGGGGATGCATTGTTGTATTTGTTTGAAAACACTGATGCATCGGAGATGTTAGAGCTTTTAGCCAAGAATAAATACTTGGATCAAAGAGGATACAAAGATTCGGCAAAAGTGTTAGGTGTTGATCCGGTAACTGCGAAAGCAAATTATCAAAAATTAGCTTTGAAAAAGTAGGTAGTAGAATGACTTTAACTCTAAATCTTGAAGGCTTAATAAATGAAGATCAACCAGAGACTCACACACGTCATAGGACTTCGCGTAAAGCAATTGCATTAAACTTCTCAAATACAAATAAACCACAGGCTACAAGCTTGGTCTATTGGCAAAAGCATAAACTGGCAACGCCACTAATTTGGTATTTGTTTGATTCATTGGCAAATCAAGTCCATCCTGAACACCCTGAAAAATTTCTTACAGTTCAGGAAGTCATAAAAAACAATACACCAGAGGAATATGCAAAGAAACTTTTGGATCATTTAAGAAGTCGCAAATAATTGTAACTTTAGGGGCTAAAAAAGCCCTTTTTTATTACATTCTCTTAATATTTATTATTAAAATAAAAACATTTTTTTAACTTTAAATTTAATATAAAATAAATATTATTTTTTTGGCTTTTTTTATGAAAATAAATCTAACTCTTATTCCATTAACATTTTTATGCATCGCACAAGCTCATGCTGATTTTAAGGGTAATGTAGTTGCTGTAAGAGATGGTGGAAGTGTAATCGTAAACACCAATGGTCAAGACATCCTTGTTAAATTGAATTCGATTGTCACGCCATATCCAAATCAAAATCTCTATAGCCAATCACGTTTGGTCTATGAACGTATTTTTTTAGGCAGAACTGTTAATGTAGTCACGAATAATAATCCAAATAATGGCTGTGTACATGGTGAGCTGCTAAGTGATGGTGTTAACCTTAACGAAGCATTGTTGTTAACGGGGTATGCATGGTTATTTAATAAGAACAACGCGCCTGCTAGATATAGGCTTATTCAAGAAAATAATGAAAAAATCAAGACTGGATTGTTTAATCCTGATCATCATTTCCAGTTCAATTCCATAAGTTTGACACCAAGTTACTTTTTTAAAGAATGCTTGGCGTCAAGTGCGAAAGTTCCAATCTCTGAACAATATGAATTTGTTGCTGAGAGAGATAAGTATGGATTTGGTTATAGTTTACGCTCGATTGTATTGGGTGTTGCTTTAGGTGTGTTGTTGCTATTCAGTTTATTCTATATTGATAATTTGGGAATTGACTTGGATTTATCGAGACACTTTAAGTATTTTAATCGTAAAAAGAAAGATGCAGACGAATTTAAGTAGGGTATAACATGTACAATTTTGGAATGAGTAATGCCAAATTTTTTAAAGTTCTAAGTGGCATAGCAATTATTCTTATTACATTTGCTATATCTTGTACTACTGAGTTCAAGACAAGTTTTGCACAAAATTTAGTAAAGACAACTGGAGCCGTATATGTCTGTTTAGGCATAATATATACTTTTATTTTACTATATAGATTTTCGCGAAAGAAAAACCTAATACTGACCTTGAAGGAAGTACTGTTAACAGTTGTTTTTATTACAGGTGTATACAACTTAGCTTTGCTGACAGACAATGTTCTTACGGTAACTAATCGTGATTTGGAAGCAATGCCTTCTAATGTAATTACTTATTCAATAATAGTAATATTCTTAATATTTCAGAAGATTGCTTTCACAGAAAATAAATTTTAAATATGGATGAAGTGTTGCATTTTTGCGGTATATATTGTAAATTCACCAATCTATAATGAAGGTTGAAATATGTTTAGTTTTAAAGAGAATGGATTTGACATATCAATTGGTTTTAATAATAAATTAAGCATTAATCGAGTTTCAGATAATATCGATATATTTATATCTGGGGAAAAATATTTACTTTCAGATTTAAATCCTATATTCAAAAGTGAATCAATTTCAAATATTAGTGATGAAATATATATTGGATCATTTTTATTGAATAATGGTATTAGTATTTCAGGAGAGAATTCGATTGAACTACAAAAAGCTTATTTATTATGGGAATCTAATCAACTTAACCGTTCAAATATAACTTTTATTTTGCCAAAAAACAGGGATGATAAAAAAAGTGGTATTCCTTTATTTCACCCTTACTTTTTTGCTGTTGTAAATAAATTGGCAAGAACATCCAGTGGTTTAGATTTAGTTGGATTTGGTAAATACTTTGATCAAAATGAAATCAATTTTATTCATCAATACTGTACCTTTCATCCGGCATTAAGGCAGTTTTTAACATTAAAACTTCATTTATCTAATTTAAATCGAATAGTAGTTCAGTGCAGAATCATTGAATTGATATTGGAAAGCGCAATCGCACATGTAGTAGGTTATAGAGATAAAATAAGATTTAATAATCTATACTTATCACATAATATACCTACAAATAATGATGAAATAGATTTTTTTATTACAAAGTTTTTGATGGAATATGATCACGTTCTTGATTCAAGTTGTATATGGAAAGAGGAATTTGATTTCTTTAAAGGTGTAGGCTCTGGCGGTCATCTTGATATTTTGAATTTACCTTTTTAGAAATTAATTAAACTGAGCTAGTTGTAAAAATGGAAAAAATAAATTTACTATCAAATTTTCTTGTTCAAACCTTAAATACTGAGGAAATCAATTATTTGATTTCTGAACTTACACATATCTCAAATAAACAATTTATGGTTGTATCTGATAACAATAATTCAACTAATTGTGAAGGTTTGAAAAAGCCTTTGACTTTATTATCTTTAACAAAACGGGAAATAGATTATAAGAGAATAAAGATTAAGTTATTGGTTCAAAAGCCTAAAACAGTTGAGAAATTAAAAAACTCAATTAATCAAATATCTAAAAGTGATGGTGGATTTTCTGATGAAATGATCAATTTAATAATAAATGAATTAGTTGTTGAGAATATTATTAATCTTTCGTCCGGAAACGAAATTATATGGAGGAAGTAAATGGCACTTTATGGATATTATTTTGAGCTTGTTCCTTTGCAATCAAAGCTTAAAGTAAATGAATTAAATACTCAACTTAAGATTCAAGATGCCTTTAGGAGAGCAATTTCTGTCGCCATAAATACACTGCATCACATCTCAGTAAAGAAAAGCATAAGTGGTTATGCAATTGCTATTATTGAGACAAATTTTGATTGTGATCCCTCTAACTCAGTTTCAGTTCAATCTAAAATAAGAGTCTATACAAAAAAGAAAACTTCTCTGGAACATCTCCGTTCAGTTCTTCAAGATGTTAGATTTTTTAAAGATATATACAGCTTAAGCGAAATTAACGAGGTTCCAGTAAGCACAAATAGCTATTCAGCATATATTCGTGTAAGAATTCCTACTAAGAAAAAACAATTGAAATCATACGAGGTAAAGAGGTCTCTACTAGAGTCATTGCCCGACTGTAACTACATTTATTTGATGCCTAGTTCAAGTATCCATGGAAGTAAAAAATTGATACGATATTATTATAAAGTTACCTCAATGGATTTTTTAAAAATTGCACAGTACAGTAAACCTGATGGTTATGGATTTTCACGCACAACTAGATTATGTGCAGTTGCTAATATTTAACTCTGATTACGTCTTGAAGTATGTAAAAAACTTCATCTAACTTGTACTAAAAGTAAGTTGTTTGATTATTTTTCTTTCGGAATCCCTTTTGTGCATTTTATCTGTTTCATAAAAGGGTATATCTGATGATAGTTTAGCTTATTTAAGACTAAGGTTTTCTTGGCTACTTTCATTAGTAAATTTTTATTTTCTTTTAAAAAGCGGTCAATAATTTCAATTTGTTCACCATATAGCTCTGTTTCAATCAATTTGTTATTATTAAAATCCGTGGTGGATATTGGTTGACTTATGTATCTTCCGTCAAAATTTATTAAATATATTGTTGCTAGTTCACGCCATTGCTGAAAATCTGATTCAGACCCATGACTATGAGCATTAAAGATTAAAAGCTCACCTCTAATTCCTGAAATCGATAGCATCATTCGCCATATTAAAAATTCTTTTGTATTATGTATCGGTACTCTTGCGATAACTATTCCTTCTGCATCTTTGCTTATTTTTTTTGCTCTGCTAAATAAAAATATATTTATATCTTTAGGTAATGTTTTAAAGTATGTATAGAATAATAAGTGTGATGCTTCATGTACTGCAATATTTAATTTTTGATTATAGTTTGAATAAGAATCTTTATTTTTTTGGATTATTAGTTTTTGGTAAAAAACGAAATTTCGCATATTAAGATAGTTTATATAAGATAATACGGATAAAATAATGATTTCGACTATTATGTGGTAAAAGAGAGACCCTTTTTTTAAATAAATTTCCTGAAAGAAATTCGTTTGTATGATATAAATCTGTATTGCTGAGAATAATATAATTGTCTTTAGTAAAGGTGGATTTCTATTAATTTTAAATAAATAATTTATGAATACTAATACTATTGCACTTAATGTTAAAGTTAATGCTAAATCTACTGAAAAATATAATTTATTCTTAACTAAAAAGTAAATTGTTAATAGAACAAAAAAATAGCTCAATAAAGTTTCATTTAGTACTATTAGCGGAGCATACCAGTTTGAAAGCAGACCTTGATAACTTAATCTTTTCTTTAATATATGTCCAATAGTGAGCCAACTGCCAACGACTAAAATTAGCCAGAAATTTGATGGGAATATAAATGTAAAGAGGTAGAAACTTATGTACTTAATTATGATGAATCCAATTAAGACTTCTATGATCCTACCAAAAAGGTGATGCATCATTTAATTGATGTAAGTGTTACTTGCTGTGGTGGATAACATAGACCTTCGGCACTACAGCCTTGAAATCTTATAGTAAGAGGCGGCTTTACGTCTGGCGCAATCTTGAGCTGAACCCTATCTAAATAAACAGAGTAAGTTCCAAATTGGGGGAAATTCTTTTGGAGCGATTTGTTCATGAATTTAAACTCTACATCCGTTTTTTGCTTCTGTAACAGAATTTTATTTTGGTACAGATAGTACCCCTCAGCAATGTTGATAGTAATAATATTACCACTTAAAACAGGCTTGAAAGCCATATTAGGCGGTAGGTATTCTTTTGCGTTAACAAGCGAGCATCCAGCCAAAAGGACCGCTACAACACATGTTTTTCTAAATAATATTTTCAAAATATTAGCTCATTTTTAATAAAACATTTCTTTTATTATATGTTGAATATTAAAATTTTGTATAATTAAACCTGTATATTATTGTGATTTTGGTACTCCTTATGGATTTATCTTATAAAGAACTTTTTAAGAAAATAAAAGATATTGAACATGAGATCATCGCAGACATCCAAAGTGGGCAGTGCTTGATCAAGGACATACCTGAATTGTTTGTATCCCAACGTGTTGCAATGCATATCATTGTTGCGCAAGATGGGTGTTTATCTAACATTCCATTCTCAAAGTTAGATAACTTATCTTGTCTAGCTGCTTGCCAATTGTTAAGTACAAATTTGCTGACTATTCCTCAGGAGCGAATGCCTTGGGTTAGTTCTCAAATCAATGAACCGTTGTTAAGTAAGCTCGATGAAGAAAATAAAACTCAATTGATTTGTGAAAAGTTTGTAATTCTTGATCATAGAAACATCATCTACTTACCTCAAATACTTAAGAGTGATCGTGCTTTTATAAAAAAATTATGTGTATGTAATCCCAAAATATTAAGCATTCTATTAAGGGACCAAGAGGATCGTGAACTATGTTTACTTGCCATGGAGTCTCCACATTTTACCTTGGCATGTATACCAGAAATATGGCGTACGGCATCGATCTGTATTACGGCATTGCAAAGAAATTATAGAGAAATATTTAGTTTCCCAACTAAATTTATCGATCTTAAAATAATAAAAGAAGCTATTCAGAAATGTGAAAAAGAAGAAGTGCAAGCCATACTGGATTTATTGCCAGTTAAAGAATTTGATGTCGATCTAGTAATAATGAGTGTGCGCAAAGATGAATCTTCCTTTAGCAAAGTACCGTACGAAAAAATCACAAAAGAAATGATTTTTGAGATAGCACCATTTCTAAATAAGTACGAAACTTTACACCATGTGCCGGAGGATTTGTTTAACGCAAATCTTAGCCATCGACTGATCAATTGTAATCCAATGATGTTGTATGGAATTCCATCTAAGTTTAGAACTAAAGATTTATGTACAGATGCAGTAGCTCGCTGCGGAATGGCATTGGGGGCGGTACCTAATCATTTGAAGAATGATGAATTATATAAAGTTGCGGTTTCTAATGACGGATTATCCCTTAAATATGTACCTACACCTTATCGAGATAATGAAATACCATCATTAGCTATTGCACAAAATGGTGAAGCGATTTCATACGTGCCAGAAGATGTTATTGATGAGGTCCTATGTAGGAATGCTATTTTGCAAAATCCTCATGCAATTTATGGTATACCCAAAAAACTGCATTGCAATGAATTCTTTCTTATTGCCATAAAACAAATCCCTGATGTCTTAAAGTTGGTACCAACTGATATGCGTACAGTTGAACAATGTCTGATAGCTTTGGAGCAAGACAAAACTCTTTATAATTTTGTACCAGTTCAATTACGAGAAAATCCTAGAATATTAAAACTAGCATCAAAATTAGGTTTGGTTGAAACAATAGAAGAAACGGACTAGGTGTAAGACTGGGATTTTTAAATTCAAAAATAAAATATAATCACCATACATAAATTTGTAACTTACAATTTTATGTATGGTATTTCACATAAAAAATAATTTTTAAATTCTGATACTTGATTGTAATTAAGCATAATGTTTTTTATCGCCCTCACAAACTTGCCGGTGAAAAAAAAGCCAATTAGAAAATTCTAAAAGGCTTTTATTATTAATTAATAAGTGTTTTTAGCACTTATTTCGTATGTTAGATAAGATTCAGCTAATTTCAAAACAGAATTAATCTTAACCAAACCTAATCCACGTTTGTGAACAAGATTGGAGGTTTCGCGATCAGTTCTGAATTTAACCCAATCAACAAGAAGATTATATTCTGCTTGAGTTAATCCACTATCTTGAAACTTAGGAAGTGCAGCAGTTTGACGAACTTTGACATCAAACTCCTTATTATAAGCAAATAGACTTTGCGTATATACTTCGTTTCCGTCTCGAGAAAGGCGAATCGTATTGATTGGCGCACGCTTATCAACAGAAGGATTCTGAGTAACTGTACATGCTGCACAGGTTTTCATTTTTCCTCTGAACTGCATTGCAAAATATACAGCATTTAAGTCCTTATAAACTTGTAGGTTATTGTTGTGATCTGGGCAAGAACTATGCTCATTAACAACAAAAACATTCTTCATTTTAGGGAAGTGAATACCGCCATTAATTAGATTAATGATTGATTGCGTATTGACAGTTTTGGTAGCGTTTAACTTTTGCATGAGAAGAACTCCGTTGGCGTACGGATAACGGAAGAAAGCATTGAGCGATCATCAGCTATCCATACATAAAAAATTATAGTAAGGATAGAATCTGATAAGAATCACAAAAAAATTGATTTCTTCATTTGTAATATTAATTCAACTTTTAATATTAGGCAAATATTTCAAACATCAGGCTGTTTGAAAAAAGAAAAAGCCAAATAGAAGAATTCTAAGTGGCTTTTATGGTAGTTATACAGCGATGTTTAGTCGTTGTATCAAAATTATAGGTCAATGATAGAATAACCACCATTGCGCAATAATTTTAGAATCTTAAGGTGATGCTTGGCATCCCTTTTCTTAGCTAGTTCTGCTTCTTCAAGAGATGTAAACTGATTTCTCTTAGAGACAGGAATATTGTCATAGTCACGGCAAATAAATTTTGCGATGTCTGATTCAGAAAGTAAGAAAAAAAGCATATTGAACTCCGTTGGCGTACGGATAACGGAAGAAACGCTTGAGCGATCATCAGCTATCCGAACTTTAAATTAAAAAATGTAAGGATAGAATCTGATGAGAATAGAAAGGTATTCTTCAATGTTTATATTAATAGAAGTTTAAATATTAGGCAAATGTTTGTTTTAAGTGTAAAAAAAGCCAAATAGAAAAATTCTAAGTGGCTAATTTTATTAAATATTAATAATGCGGATAAGGCATTGTTTAATAACGATATGTTAAGTACATATCAACTTTTTCCAAATGATGTAGTGCAGCAGTGATTCTTACTGTTGAGTAAGAAAAACAATCTCTAGGTGCATTTGTGCGCCAGTTGACGTAATCATTTAAAAACTCTCTTTCTTCTGGTCGTGAAAAACCATTGATATAGTCTTTCAATGGTTTAGCTTGTTCAGGAGCTATATAGCAGAAGAAAACATCTTCTAGCTTAAGGTTTAGATCAGTATGCATTAAAGCATTCAAACCTTGTTCCCCAAGTATCGGTAAATCAAATTCATTAAGAGCTAAAGTGTTTTTAATCTTAGTGAAATTGATAGATGTAGTTTGAGCTGAATTAGACATTTTAAGACTCCGTTGGCGTACGGATAACGGAAGAATGCATTTGCAATCATCAGCTATCCATACAAAAAATTTTGTAAGGAAAGAAACTGATGAAAAACAACTTAATATGAGTATTCTTCAAAATTAATTTTAGTCTAATATTAATTTTTAGACAACGTAGAGTTGACATTTTTTTTGGCATTTTTCTCACAAATCTCAATGTGTATCTATGTGGTAAGCCAGATCGAGTTGTGAATTTTATTATTAATATAATTAATTATTTATTAATAAAATAATACTTTAATAATAAACTTTAATTTATTATAATAAATTAAATCAATATGCATTATATTATTATGAATATTTATGAGGCAGTTTTAGAAATTAACAGTAAAATCCCAAATGTGGAGAAGATGATTGGCTTGTGGAAAGTTGAGCAAGCTATTGATAATAATAAATCTTTCATCGTTCCTAGTTTCATTTTTTATTCCTACTATGAAAAATATATAAATAAAATTGATGATAGTTTACTCGGGCTACCATATAAAAATTTAGACTTCATCCATTCATTATTTGTTTGGTCCATGAATCCTCGCACAGTTGTTGTGTCTGAGTCTGTAATGGACTTCATCTATCAAACAAGTCTTTTAGACTATATAAGTCCAGAATTACTTTTCGCTTTTCCCTCACAAGCAATTCTGGTTAATCAGAAGTTTGGCAATTATGATGGAATTCTATTTTGTAAGGACTGTTTAGATGAGGGGATAGCTAATCAGTATTCACTCAATATTTCACTATTTTCTAATGATGGGCGGTATTCAAAATATTTCTCTATTCCACTACCGACCGTAGAGAAGTTCAATCCATTTCAGGACTTAAAGGCAATCCCTGATTGGGGCAATATTGCCTTTGTATTTTATGTTCTTCTGTATGTTCTAAGCGAATTTTTGCATAAGCAGGATGTTATTACTCAGAATGGTACCGATTATCTAGGTTTCAGATTCGAGGAAAAGATAGAGCAACATAAATTTAAAGAAGGGAAATGGCGTAAAGCTCATTGGCATACTTATAAAGAAAAACTTCCCAATGGGCGAGAACGCAAGTTGATTAAATGGATACAGCCAATTTGGATGAATGATTGAGAGCCTTATGAAAGAAAAGACAAAGAAAATAGTGATAGTGAGTACTGTTGGTATTCCAGTGATTATATTTACAGTCTTTTGCGGCTATAAAATATATCTTACTGGCAAACCTTTAAAAGATACTACGTCTATAAACACTCAAAATTTAAAACGACCCGTTAGTGAAAGCGATCGGGTATGGGGTGCCATACCATCAAGTGCTTGTGCCGCGTTAGCTAATGCAAATGTCGTAACAACCCCTTATACGCTCTTAGATGCTGAAAAAAACTTATACGGTTGTAGTACATCGGAAATAGAAATCCCAAATCAAAAAAGCAAGAAAACCCTTCAATATTCCGTGACGGGTTTTAATGATAAAGCTACGAATATTAAATTAGTAATGCAGATCGTAGGAAGTCAAGTCACTGAGGAGGCTGTAGTAGCAAAGAAAAGTTGGGCTATCTACTCCGCAGTACTTGCTCAAACTGTTTTTTCGCAACAATTATCAGAAGATGAAATGCAGAAAATGGTCCAATTGAAGAATGGAGAGAATTTCAAGAAAAATTACAATTTTCAGCTTATATCCGATGCAAAATTTGAACAGAAGAAGAATGTAGGGGTCTATACTTACGAGATTCGCGGTTTGCCGGTACTAAATGGAGAATAATATGATTTTGAATTATAAAAAAAATTTATTTATTTCGCTTGGATTTATCTGTTGTGTTTGTCAAGCCCAAGTTAATAATGAAGCTCCTTACTATAGTGAATCTGAAAAAAATAAGAGCATACTCAAGATGCGTGAATTAGCAAGTAAGTCACAGACGGAGATTATTAACTCATCTAGTAATTATAATAAGGCAATGTTCGATGCAGTACAAAAAGGGTATGGCGGATATTCAGATATAAATGTAGAATTCGATGATAAACATACGGGTCTTTCTAGTGCTGAAAAGAAATCTATTGAAAATACTAGACGTAATGTTGAAATAATGAAAGAGCAATTGAAAGGGTTAAAATGAGCTTATTAGATCAATTCTTAGAGCGATTAGAAATTCAAGAAAGTATTAGTTTTTCCAATTCTAATGAAGTGGCTTTATTTGATTTGTGGAAAATTCAAATTTCTCAAAATAAGTGTTTGACTATTCAAGAGAAAAATGCATTTGGAGTCTGGGAGGAGGTTGAACTCAGTAATTGCCACATCCCATTATTTATCGAATCTGGACGTGTTGTATTTGATACGAGACATTCTTCAAATTTTGAGGAGATGCTTGACCATGAACACAATTTATTAAAGTGGAAAACATATTTCACAGAAGCCATATTTAAAAAAATAACGACTTGTTATGATTATTTGAACTATCGTAGAACTAAAATTACCAATAATAAAATACTGAATTTTATAAATAATAAATTGGTTTCATTAAATTTAGAAAAATTTGCTTGTCTTGTTTCAATGCTTCACTCATTCTTCCAAGATAAATTATTTTCGTTAAAGCCGTTGTCAGAAGTATTCCCGTATGTGCCGGATAAAATAAGAATCAGTACACTTCTAAATTTAACGATCCATTCAGAAGCCATTAAAATTTATAATAAATTCTTACCTAATCATTTGGCTATGGCAAAATTTATCCATATCTCGCCAGAACTGTTGAAAGTTATAGAGACAAGCAATTTTTTGTCTAAATCGTCCTTCGCTAAATTGATATTATCAAATATTGATGATCAAGCCCGATTCGATAACAGCGACATTGCGTTTTTTATAAGTTGTGATCATTTAACACTACAGCAATTATCGCAGGATAAAAAAACCTTCATTCCATGGCTCCAGTTCTTTTCGAAGGTTGCACGTAATTGCAAATTTCATGATATTCATCTGCTATTCAAGGAGTTCATGAAAATTGGTCTCAAAGGTTGTATTAAGAATCGTAAGTATGTAGAAGCAATTTTCAGTTTTTTCCAGTCTAAAAGCTTTCAAAACAATACATCTGATTTGAGTTATGCGATTGGGTATAGCTTGATCTTTAACAGCATGAATTGGAATTGTTCTTATTCCGGTAATGTGGACCGTTATATCAATAATTTGGATTGCGGGATCGATGATATTAGGAAATTGGATGTATTTCGTGCATTTATGCGATTTGAAAATGAGGCTAATTATCTCAAGGCAGGATATTCTTATGGATCGCTTTCTAAAGATTTCGTAAAAGAGTTGTTGATAAATTGCCATATCCTTGTTGGACTTGACTGTAATGATACGATGTTTAGTGACATCGGTTTTGTACTCCAAAGAGTTGGTGACAGTTATGTTTTAATAGGTTCGGATAACCAGCCCGACCGATCTTTTTATCATACAATTATCGTAGGTAATGAAGTAGATTTATCGATGACTAAATGCGCGGATTACGAAGGTTATTTCGATGAAGTACTACGTTCTTATGCTTACTAATACAAATTAGCTTTAAGGGAAATCTAAGTATTAGAAATCGCTTAAAGCTTTTTTTAAGTTTAAAATAATCTAAGTCGTAAATTTCTGAACAATTAAAATTTTTAAAATTATAATAAACAAAAAATATCAATAACTTGCATTTAGTTCGGTGCATCTTTTACAATAATTAATAATTTAAAGTATGTTTTTATTGCGGTATATGTTGTATATTGTATATATAACTTTGGAGATCGTAATGTCAAAAAATCCTCTTAACTTTGTACCTAATGAAAACCGTTTTAGTGATCGTCAACTTGTAGAACACGAAAAACAAATTATTTTTATGGGTCCAAATAGTGTTGTGAAAGTTAAAGCTAATGTTCCTAAATTTAAGTTTTGGATTGAAGATTGATACAAAGCATTCAAAAATTTATGAAATTGAAGGAATTATTATGAGCGAGAACTATTTTTCATTTGCAGCACTTTCAGGCATTCAGGGTAGAAAAGGAAACTATCTAATACAGGTTCCTTTGAAAGTTTTATCAAAGTTTCTAAGGGAAGAAAATACACAGCTTCCAGTTGAGCAGAGAAGTCAAAGAATACTTAATAAAGCTCGAGTGTCACAAATCGTGAAATATATGGTGGATAATCCAGATTCCTATATTCTACCTCCTCTTGTTGCGTATATAAGTGCCGGTGAGGTAAATTTTGAACGGTTTGATGGCACTGTCAATCTAGGGCGTTTAAAAATATCCCTTGATGCCGATGTACGTCTTTTTGATGGTCAGCATAGACGTGCAGCTATTGAGGAAGCAGTAAAAATTTCAAAATACCTTGGTGATGAATATATAGCGGTAATGCTTTATAGCAACGGTAGTATTGAAGCTGCTCAACAAGTATTTGCTGATATTAATATTAATGCAACTAAACCGGCACAATCCATTAAATTGCTTTTCAACCATAGAGATAGACTAAATAAAGTAACACGAGAGGTGATAGATTCCGTACCACTTTTTAAAGAATATGTGGATTACGAAAGAACAAATTTACCATCCAAGTCCAAGATGTTTTTCACATTTAGTGGAATCTACCAAGTGACTAAAACGATGCTCAAAGAGGAAAAAATCTCAGACAATCCAGAAATCATTCATACCTTCTGGCAGGAAGTAAGTATCAACATACAACAATGGGCTAATCTGGGTAAACTGCATATAGAGCCAGTGGAGCTTAGAGATTCTTTTGTACATGCGCATAGTGTTATTTGGCTAGCAATAGCAGAAGTGGGATGTTATTTAATAAAAAACCGACCTACCGACTGGATGCAGTATGTTGAACGATTACAACATATCAATTGGTCCAGAACTGATCCGCAGTGGCAGGGACGATGTGTAATATCCGGTAGGATTTCTAAAGCTAGGCAGAATATTATTCTATCTTCTAATTTGATTTTTAAGAATATAGGTATTCCTTTACCAGAAGCAAATCAGCAGATTGAAGATACTTTCGTATCGGTTGCATAAGTACATTAGCCCCTCATAAAAATTGATTTTTATGGGGGAGTATAATTTCAGTCGTGGGTTTATATGGGATACTGAAAATATGACAAGGATAAATACTGGCGATGGTTCACATGATATTCATTATGATGATCATGAAATGTCATTGAGTATGAAAATACTCAAAGCTAGGCTTTGCCAAATATTACTGGAAAATAAATTTTATGACTTGCAGTTGAGAAAGTCCTATTTCGTATACTTTTTTAAGTTTGGTGGAGATCGTGGTTATGAATTCAACACAGTGAATCATAGTCGCATTATAAAGACTTTTAAGCTTCATGAACCGATTAGGGCGTACTATAAAAACGGAATTGAAATTTTCTTTGATAAAGATCAAGGTGAGAATGGATTTTCTTACAAAGTTTTAGAAAAAGGTTCTATCTGTAAGCAATGTAATAGTAAGAAATTTATTCGAGAAGATGGGTTTGGTTACATTGAATCTTGCCAATCATGTAATCCAGATTTTCAATTGCCTTTTAATTTCAGGTGATTTCTAAAAGAGAAATTAAGTAACTCTGCCAATGTTAAAATCAGTTAAATTAAACCATGAATAATTTAGGTGTCTACATGGAAAAATTAGTAAAAATTTTTAAGGTAATAGCAATTTTTATCACAATTATGATAATTCTTAATGGCACTTCACTTCTAGTTGTATATGGTTTCAAGAGTTTATTTTTTATTTTAATGTTGGTAGAAATCTGTTTATTGATACTTCAATTTATGTACTTACGGAAATCTAAATATAATAAATTAATTAATTTAGTTTATATTGTGCCTTTCCCTATAGTTTATCTTGTCACTTTATTAGGCTAATATATATTTTGGAACTAAAAATGAACTACTATGATTATGTAATTATTTTATGGACCGTCCTCTTTTTTCTATTAATTATTTATCTGTATCACAGGGAGGGAGTGCTAATTAATGAGTTTGATGAAAACTTTGATAGATCAAATTTTAAAATAAAAAAGCATGATGCGCATGTGGAAAAATATATTGTATTTCAGCAGTATGAAAAAAAGTCTGCTTATTTAAGGTTTTAAAAAGTATGACTTATTATTTTTTTTTAACCAATTCTTCAACAAAGTTTTTTATCATTTCACTGTTACTATTTTTTTGAATAAATTTATGAATTTTATTTACTGTTTTTTTATTATTCTTAAAATGGAATTGTAAGCTTTTGGATTGCTTTTTCCAGAGCCGTTTTTTTTCTTCAATTGTTAGATTTGTTTCCAGATTTTCCTCCCAATCGTTTTGAATCGCCCATTTTGTTTGTTGAGTTGGAGTAATTCCTTTGAAATTGTGTATGCATAAACTGCAAAAAATAGCACGTAATTGCTCGGTTGCAGCATCTTTTTTTTTCCAATTAACTGAAAAAGAAAACTGTTCTTTATTTTCTTTTTTTTGAATAGTATAAGATATTCCATTTAACTCTAAAAAAACAACTGTACTCGCAAAAATTATATTTCTCTGGCTGTAATCATTATATTTTGCTTTCGTTTCTATTTTTTTATAAATAAATATATGAAGTAAACAGGAAATGTTCGCAAGGCTAATTGTTGTAATGAAAAGGATAATATCACTAAGATTTTGAGCCGCTACATACTTTGTTAATGGTACCATTATCAATAATACAAGAAAAAGAGAACCGATATATACTATTTTCTTTAGACTAGGTTCCATAAATTAGCCTCCTGAAACGACCTATAATTAAAAGGGCATATCCAAGAAAGATATGCCCTTGAGATTCAATTCTTAAGCATTGATTTGATTTTTAGACTAGCCGGTTCGTAACCCATTTCTGCCGCTTGACTAATGTATTCAATAGCAAGTTGCTTATCCATGGCAATATTCGTTGTACCAACTTCATAAAACTGCCCAAGAGCGAAAGTAGCAATTGCAGAACCATTTTTGCTTGCTTCTTCAAGGTCATCCAATGCTTTTGGAAGTATTGACTTATCTGGAAGATCACCAGTAATAAACATGGTTACTAAAATTGAAAGCCCTGCTATACACTTTTGATCCGCACTGAGAATCGCATATTTCAATGCTTGTTCTATGTCTTGGTTAGATTCACAATTTTCCAGATATAAAGCTGCTACACGCGCCTGAGCTTCGGAATCACCGCTATCTGCAAGTAGTTTATTTAGCCTTAATGTTTGGCTCTTATCAAATTCCTCATATTCCCTCTTATTAAAAAATATTTGGGCTACTAAAGACAAGCTTTTTGGGTGTCTATCTTTTGCACTGACGGCTTTCAAAAGATACTTTGATGCATCTGCATAATTTTCAGGCTTCTCGGTTGAGATGTAATGTAGACCAAGGATTAATGGTGCAGATTCTTCACCCAACGAACTCGCTCTTTTCAAAAGGGAGATGCCTTTGTTTAAATCTTGTTTTAAATTTTCACCTTCTAAATATTCTTTTCCGAGTATTAGCAGACATTCTCGGTGATTTAGATCACATGCCTTTTCCATATAGCCAATATAAGTTGACGAGTCCAAGGGGTTTATTGAATATAACGTAAAGGCTAGAGGAGGTATGGCATGTTTACAACCTCCCTCGACTGACTTCATTAACCAATGTGATGCAGCATTAAGGTCCACGGCTGTCCCATTACCTTCAAGATAGCAGCAACCTAAGTTTTTCATTGCAAAAGCATCACCAAGTTCGGCAGCTTCTTTGAAGTAACAATATGCCTGCTTCAAATCTTGTTGTACATGCTCGCCAGTCAGGAACATTGCTGCTAGGTTATTTATTGCCTTAGTACAACCTTTTTCTCGTGCAGCAGCATACCATTCTGCTGCATCAGATTTATATGAATATGTACCGTCAATCCGATCGAACATCTCTGCCAATTCGACTTCATGAGACCCATCACCACTTTTAGGGTCAAGGCTATTTTCTTCGATATAAGTGCGTTTTATATAATCAACAAGCTCCTCTTTTTTTTCTTTTGAGAGTGTGGTTGGGGTTTGACGTGATAAGACGGTACTTATTTCGTCTAATCCCATTGGATAGCCAAACTTGTATGATTGGATGAAGCATTTGATAGCAGATTTTAGATCAGGTTTACCGTTGTTTACTGCTCCGATTACATGGATTTTAGCCAGATTCACGAAACATGCACCAATTTGATGGTCAGCTCCTTTTTGAAACCATTCGAATGCTTTGTGAAAATCTTGTTCAACATGTATGCCCGCCATATACATCATGCCAATATTGTTTGCTGCACTTATACCATCAACTTTTTCTACAGCATCAATCAATAATTCATAAGCTTCCTTGTATCTACGCAAAGACAAATTGGGGTCAAGAAACATTGTTGCTAGATTAATCTGAGCATGTATATTTCCTTGATTCATCAATTCGCGAAATAGATTTTCAGCATCTCCATATTTCTTGTTATTTAAATGGTCCATTGCTGCTGCAAATACGGATTCGTTCGTCATTTTTTGTCCCTATTAAATTGAATAGCTTTTGGTTTTTAAGGGTTGAACAGTATCTAAATCATCAGATAATTCTTTTAGGCTTTTGGGTTTGCCTTCACCTAATGTGTTGTAGTTAATACGATTGTGGAAAACAATAAAACGGCGACCGGTTTCAGCAACTTGCATTACTAAAAGCATTGGTACATATAAGTTTTCATAATTGCCAGTTGGATTGTTATCTTGATAGATTTCTCTGGCGAATATTTTTAAGGGGTTGTAATTGCCTCGTGGTGAGAGGTCTTGGATAGTTTCACGACCGAAGCGATAGGTCCGGCTGCCAAACACTTTTACTTTAAATTCACCGTTTAAAAGCTGATTTTTCAAATTCTCGAGATTTTGCAAATAATCTAAATCTTGTGAAAGAAAATCTTCTTTCTGGTATGGGTAATCACAAAAAACACTGAGTACAATTCGGGCAATGTCTTTTGATACTGAAAAAGAATTTGCTGAATTGCTGTCTTTCATTAAAAAAGTGGCTATTGAATCTCGTGGCTCACTTGGGGCAAGAAATACTGATGATTGACCATACGAGTCCTTGCCATTAGTTTCAATGTACTTCTGAGGGATATTAAATAATGCTACGGTATTATTATTCCCATCAATGATCTCGGCTTGAAAGCGACCTTCTCGCAGAATGTTGTTTGTTTTATTAAGTGTATTTCTGAGGGCATATACAACCATATCTAAATTTTTAGATTTGTCCTCTAAAGTAAAGTATCGACAGAATTCAAGTACGTTTGCCCAAGCACGTATTTTCCCATTAGGTGTATGGGATTCATCCTTATACTGGATATTTACATAGCCTGTAACTGTTTCAATGCTTGGTTGTTTAGAGATGGTGTTCGCCCAATGGCTACGAAAAGTGGGGATATTATTAATATTGCCCATAAAAAAACAGCGATCAAAGAATAGAAAATTAGCATTTCTCTTAAACTTTTTAGCCATGAGTTCTTCTCTAGGCTTTTGTCCGGCATAAAGTCTCGTGACCGTGTGCTTTGCATTGGCAAGAGATGCTTCTTTTTTCATGCTAACTAGATCATGTGCAGATTCATCAATCGTACTTAACCGGACTCTAATATTTTCGCCAGTAACAAGGTTTGTGCCAGTAGCATAAGTTAGACCCGAAGGATCATTGGATATGTCTATTACCTTGAGGTAGATATTAGTGATGTTAAGTGAGTTTGAATTGTCATTATTGCCAGTTTTTGCTATTTGAGTAAGGGTACTCATCAGGTTATCTGTCATAGTTTTTCCAACCAAAGTTTGATTATTATATTTTATATTATTTAATGTTTTTTTCAATAAAATATTAGTGATTTAAGGTAATTAATATATAATAAAACATATATTTTAAGAGAGCTGATTATGACTGCTAACGGCTTAATAAAAAAATGCATTTTTCCGCTAATTATTGAAGAAAAATTCAAGGTAACTTCATGCTGCGATGTATGTGGCGAGAATAATGTTGAAGTTTGCAAAAATGATAATAATACAAATACTTGTATGGTATGTGACTTCTTTCAAAGACCAAATGCAAAGCTGTTTGGAATGTTAACTCATGTTCGCGCACATAGCCCTATAAGCTTCTTAAATTCGCTTTTAGTAATAGAAGAAAATGACTGTATGACCTTGGTTGTAAGTGAACGTTATGCGAGGCAAGTAACCGATACAAAATTCGTTAAATTTGTGGTATATGGTGTAAATGAATATATAATAAATTTACTAAACAATCCTAGAAAAAGAATTATTATAAGACCCACAATACGGTATGCAGAATATGCTCAAAATTTAATGGTATCAGATGAGCGTTCTGTTTATATTTCGACTTCAAAAGGGGGGTACTGCATAAATTTAGATATATGGCGAAAGCTTACAAAGCTTGTAAAACTCAACGATAAAAAAATTGTTGATAAAGCGATTAGCTTGATGCAAAAAATTGCCAAAGGAGAATTATCGAATTTGGATAATGATGTAAGGATGTTCGTAGAAAAAAACCAAATTCTAATGATCAAATTTAATGATCTGTTAGCAATGGATATTCATTCTCGGCTTTTTATATTGAATTTACTTAAGGTGGTGGTTAATGAAGCAGCTTAATGAATGGTTATTCGAAATAAGCGTTCCAAAGGGTAAGGATGCTCATTATACGCTTGTACATTGGTTACGCCGTAATGGATTGAGTGATCTTTTTTCGGAGAATTATAAGGCAATCACTTATGTTGTCTTTCAATATGGAGATGATTATGGGTTGATCGGCAAGAGTTCTGTACCTATTCAACACCCAATCGTTGAACATAATGAATTTGCCATTAATCTGGATAAGCCTATAAGAGTGGTAGTGCAATTATCTACAAAGAAAAGAATAAAAACACCGAATTTGAAATATGAGGCACAAACAAGCCCAAGGTACAAAAACTCTATTCGTCTAATGAATGAAGCAGAAAAAAAGGTACGTGTTCACAAGGTAATGGATGAATTGGGTTTCGATCCATCTAGTACAAATTTTGAGATTCATGAGGGAATAGATGTGCCGATTTATCATAAACGTGACAATTTATTTATTGTAGAACCCACGATGAATGTGATTTTCGAGGGTTTAATACTTCATCACGAAAAATTTGATTCGGCATGGAATTTTGGTGTCGGGAATAAAAGAGTATATGGATTGGGTTGCGTGAGGGTTCTTCATGACTAATAAAAAATTATCAGATTACATACATGAAGCATTTAATCCGCATGGTGTTGTGGTATCGCTTGGTGGACGATATGTCAAAGAGCAATATCAATATGCCCAAGCAGTCGGTGAGTCATTGATGTACCCAGATGAGTCACTTGCAATTATTGAAGCAGAAACCGGCGTAGGAAAAAGCTTAGGTTACTTGATACCATGTTTGATTTTTCTTAGTACCCACGTAGAAGCAAATCAAATTATTATTTCAACATTTACTCGGTTGCTCCAGAAACAAATCATGCATAAGGATATGCCGTTCGCAATTCGTGTAATTGAGCTATTAGGCTTGGAGCCGGTGCCGTGCGCTTACAGAATGGGTCGGCAAGCTTTTTATTGTATGGAACGAACTCAGCATCTTGTGGAGCAGCTCTTAGCGAAGTATTCGCATGATGTTGATTACTGTCAACAGTTAGAAGAATTTTTATCTTATGCACATAAGAGCTGTAACAGTGGATCAGGTTTGTGGCTAGATTGGTTGGAGGAATATTTTATGTTCCCAGACCATATCCATAGTAGAGATATATGTTTGTTGTATGATGGGCGGATCAGTAATGATGCTTATATAAAACATATCAATCAAGCAGCCTCCGCAAGACTACTATTAACCAATCATGCAACATTAATTGGGCATGACAATGTTACAGATTTTACTGAATCGGCTTATGCAGTAATCACCGATGAAGCACATCATTTAGATCGTCTCATGTCAGAAAGATCAAATAAAATCTTGCCATTTGCAAGGATAAATTTCTTGCTTAGTAGCGCAAAAGATTTTGATATACATGCGCCGTATGTAAAAGAGACACGCCAGTTTCTTAAACATTGGCAGGCAAATGTTATTCAATATGATAAAGCAAATGGCTCATATCAGGACTTTTACATTAGTTCTGGTGGTCATAAGCAGTGGTTAACAGATCAGATTGATTATGTTGCTCAAATTGAAGCAAATCTACGTCATTTAGAGAAAGATTTTCGTGAATTTCAAAAGTTGAATAGTTTGGATCATTTTCAGGTTGAATGCTTAGAGCAACTAGACGAAGCATTAATAACTTTAGCGCAATGGCGGTCCTCTAATGATTATTTATATAGAGCGATCCTATACAGCGATAATATGCGAAATCCAAGTCTAGCAGTTGTAAATCCAATTGCTTCTCGACTTTTTGCACATACTTTAAAACGTTTAACAACACGAATGATAATAACGTCTGCAACCCTGTTTGATAATCGGGTAGATGATAAGGCAATAGCTGTTGCAGGCGATCTTGGCTTTTCCCATGAGGCGGTAACATGCCTATTGCGTTTAACGCCGTCTATGTATGGAGATATGCGATTCATTCTACCATCTAAGAATGTTTCGGTACCAACAAGTTATGACCGCGATAATAGATGTAACAGATTCAATAGTTATTGGTTGAAATACACTGCATCTATGATTAAGGAGGCTGTTAAGACAGGTCCCACCTTGGTACTGACTTACTCATTTGAGGAAACCAGATTAATCAAAGAACACATGGAAGGCTTAGGTGTTGAATGTATAACTCAAGAAGCCGGTAAGCGATTGATGGAATGCTTACCGGAGTTTATTGCAGGGCATTCTGATGTATTAATCACACCTTCTGGATGGGATGGTTTAAATATTCGTTCTGCTGACAATAGTCAGTTTTTGCAGAATATTGTGATAACAAGAATTCCTAATCCACCTAAGAATGAGTTGGAAGAATATGTAGCACGAGAATACATGACTTCAAAAAATATTCCGCCACATGTTATCGATAATATCCTATGGCTTAAACAAAATAATTATTGCGTCCGTGTGCTTAAGCAAGGTTTGGGTCGAGGCTTGCGGGCACCGGAAGATCGAATAATTATTTGGTTTGCTGATCCACGAATGCCTTATTTTAATTCTCCGAAATCTAAACCTCTCATAAATGCAATTCCTGTTAGATTTTTAAGCAATTACGCAAAAGCAGGCATATTTTCTAGTGAGGGTGAGGTGGAAGCTTATATGGATAGCGAAATTAGCGTTGTATTGTAGATTTAATTTTTACTTTAATTTCCATCGAAATTATTCACCAAATATTGAAAGAAAAAGAGTCAAATATGTTGAATTTACTTTTATTAAGTTTTGTTTCTGTTTTTTTGGTTGTCTGGATCGTTGTATCTTTTAAGTCATTCGATTTCAATAGTCCAGTTTATGCCAGTTCAATAACGAGACTCCAACTACAGTTGTGGCGATCTAATTTTATAGCGAAGCAAATCGCCGTGGGATCGGTAGCTATTACATTTAATGTAATACTAATATTGGCGATT
The DNA here is from genome assembly GCF_009360615.1 of Comamonas sp. GTDB lineage: Bacteria > Pseudomonadota > Gammaproteobacteria > Burkholderiales > Burkholderiaceae_C > Comamonas. Next base: position 79,337 of record NZ_SPEY01000017.1, on the reverse strand, counting down.
TTTGTGGATAAGAATTATTCAGAACAGATATTTCGTGGTCCAAGCTTGCCATATAGTGATGTCTTTGTACTGTTACTGTTGTGCTTTGGAGGGCTGACTTTATTTGCTCATTCAATTACTCAAAAAACCTTATCTCAATTAGAGACCCAAAAAGCTAATCTTTCAGCAATGTTGGTGGATAAGGTAAAACGGTTTAATCAGATGTTTAATTTTGGAGTAGTTTGCTTTGGGCTAATCTTAGTCTTGCAATTAGTCTATAAATCAATAAATATGTAAATATTTTGATAATGTTGTATTTAAAAACTTTATTTAAGTTTTAAATTGCATATAATCAAATTTACCTACAATACATAATGAGTTAGATGTAAATGAAAGAAAGCTTAGATCAAGTTATTGCGGATTCCTCAATCTCAGACCTTGAAGCACTACAAAAAGACATTGCTTCTGCAATTGAAGCTCGTAAAGAAAAAGAAGTTAATGATGCTCGTATTCATGTTCGCGAATTGGCTGCATCTTTGGGTATCTCTTTAGAGGAATTATTTGCGGAACCAACTAAACCAAATAAAAAAGCAGTTAAGAAGGCGGAAGTGAAATATCGCAATCCAGAAAATCATGAACAGTCATGGACTGGACGTGGATTAAAACCTAAATGGTTGGTTGCTGCGATTGAAGCCGGAGCTACACTTGAAAGTTTCGCCGTATAGATTAGGCTGATTTAAAAAAAGGACAATTTTTTTGTCCTTTTTTATTTGTTTGTATATTAATTTTGATTACCGCTTAAATAATTATTCTTTATTATTTGTGTGGTGAAATATTAAATTAATGTTTAAAAAATAATAATTCTGAAATATAATAAGATTAAATTTTAATCAAGCCAAACAAGTGGTGAACTATGTCATCATTTCATCCCTTAAGAATTGAGATAGAAATAATCACTTCTATCATTCATGGTAACTACTATCCAATACACTTGGATGGACTTATCTATTGGGCGGTTCGTAATTTTTCTGATACACATCCTATTGCAATAGAAGAAGTTGATAAAGTTTTTTCGAAATCTAGTGGGGTATATCATGCATCACAAGCTTTGTTCGTGAAAGGTAGAGATTCAAAAATTATTGCAACTGAGGTGGTAAGAGCGACACATTTTCAATGGACGGAATTTTCAGGGAAATTTACCAAACCTAAAAAAAGTATCAAGGAAAATGAAGGTCCATTTAGACGGTTATTTACTGAGAAACTTGCTACCAAAGTAAACAAAATCATATTTTTTGCACATGGTGATGCAGAGAAAATTAAATTTTATCTTAATAGCTTAATTGGCATAGGGCGGTCAGCAAATGCAGGATTTGGAGAGATAGCGAAAGTCACAGTTGAAGATTCTATGGAAGATTATAGTTGGTTCTATGATGATAAATTGAATCGAATCCTCCCAATAAGTATCTTTAACATGGCGCGGAATGAGCCAATTAAATGTTGCCGGTATAAACCGAATTATAAAAGTGGTGATACCACCGACTGTTACATTCCAATTAACAACGTCATTGTTATATAGGATCACGAGAGGTAAACCTATGAAGTATTATCAATTTAAAGGAGGTATTAAGTTAATTCAGCCTTTCACAGTGAACCTGCCAAATACAATTCACTTTCCTGTTGATACTAATGGAAACCCCCTGATGCCCTCTCAGACACTAAGAGGTTGGTTAAGGTTTGCCAGTTATCGTTCACTTTTAGAAGTCATGAAGCAAAGAGGTGAACTATTTTCAATTCATGAACATTATCTTCTTGCGAAGGGTATTGATACTGGAAACTTAATAAATAATGAACGTGCAACAACGATAGGTCTCAATATTGATGTTCGCAAGATAAATCCAATGATGGATTTATTTGGTCGATGGGGTATTTCTGGGGCATTAGGGGTTGGCAGTGCAATTGCACCAATTTCATCTTTAGTTAAATCTGCAAATTCTAGTAGAGGACATATAGCTGATTCGTTTGATGATTTTGACCATTATATAACTGAGGGTGATAAACAGTTGCTTTTAGATATTATGGAACAAGATGCAGAGACAGCACCACAAATACAAGAATTAAAAGCCAAAATTAAAATAATTCAACATGAAAAAAGAAATGCGCCAAATTTTGAGCAAAAAACTGAACTAAACAAACAAATACAGCAGTTGCAAGATAGGGTTGCAGATATTAAGGGAAAAAAGACAGGTTCTAAAGAATCGGTTCGCCGTGTTAACTATGGGCTTGATGTTATCGCTGCGGACTCTGTAGCACAACATACCATGAAATTAACAGGAAACCATTTGGGGTCCTTGCATTTCTTATTTTGGACAATCAGTAAACTACCATTATTTCGAGTAGGAGGTGGTCGTTCATATAACTATGGAGAAGTCGAACCTTTCTGGAAAATTACAGAACATAATTTTTCACATCCGGAGGGCTTTCCATGTGGTGAAATCGGATGGAAAGATGGAGAATTTATAAAAGCTTTGGATATTGATACAGATGTTGATCTAAAGGCTTTTGAAAGCTCTTTATTGGATAAAGAATTATTTAATTTTAAATATTTTGGATAAAAGTAAATGAAAAATAAAAAGCCAATTGTTGTATTGGCAGCAGTAGCATTGTGTTTTGGTGGATTAGGTTATTATTTATCAACTGACTCGAAAGTAGATTCTTTCACAAAAGCAGAAGTAATCACAGACAGCAAATACACGGCTTTAAAGTCACTATATGATTTATCGCAGGAAGGCGTACCCATCGCAATGGGTAAATTGGCTCGTGAATACTATGATGGTGTGAACATTAAGCGTAACGATGAAAAAGCACTTTTCTGGGCGAAAAGAGGATTTGAAAAACAAGACGAATTATCGACATTTATTTTAGCGCGAATGAACTACTATGGTGAGGCAACGCAAGCTGATCCACAAAAGGCAATTCAGTTGTTAGAGCTAATTAAAGATAAAAAATTAGAATACAAATATATTTTAGCCAAAATATACATAGAGGAAGCCAAAAAAGATAAAAACTATATAGGTAAAGGTGTTGAACTAATGATGAGTGCTGCTGATGAAGGTTTTCCTCAAGCTCAATTCGAGATGGCAAACACCTTAAGGTTCGGTGAATTAAATGAAGATGTTGTATTAGATAAACAAAGCTTGTTGAGGCGATCTGCCGAATACTTAGCTATGGCTGCTGCGCAAGATTATAAACCCGCCACCAGACAATTAGGCTTATACTTTTATAACGGAATTGGAGTAAAGCAAGATACTTCGAAGGGTCTGGAATTGTTAAATGATGCTGCGATTAAGGGTGATACCGAAGCAGCTAAAATTTTAAAGGCAAAAACATTTGATCTTGAAGTTAATTCAAATGGTAATTGAAGAAACTGTGCTTGATGTCTTATTTGATTGTGGCGGCGGTTCTAAGTAGGTAGAGAAATGAAGGCTTTTAAGCTAACCATAAGCCATTGATTACGGTAAAAATTCAATTGCTGCCCGACTGAAAATTATTTTTATTTTAAAGGGCAGCTCTCGGGCTTAAAAGCCAATTTTCACAAAGTTAGCCAATTTTTCCAGTCACAACTGATGGTAAGGGACTAAAGAGAATAGAGTATTATAAAAATAGCAGGTGCTTTTGAAATTCAATAATGTAATAAAATATTAATTTAAAATATTTGCGAATATTAACTTATTTAATAATATTAATCTAATATTAATTGTATGATATAATCATGCGAATGAGTTTTTTTATTGAGTGGAAATTGTGAGTTCACTATCTTCAATCTTAGAGTTACATGACTATCCTATGATCTTTGCTTTGCAGGAAGAATTTACAAGAGTGAAGGGGTCGTTTAATTTGGAAAATCAAGCAGCTTCACTCGGTAGCTTTAATATTTTCTTGTCTGAATTTAAGGAATTAGTAAAAGCGGTACATGAAAAAGACTACATAGAGTTGCGCGATGGGATTGGCGATGTGATCACCACTAGCTTAGCTCTAGCATACTTGATTGATATGCAAATAAAAGAAAAGGATTTAAAAGATATTTATTTCAAAGAAACAATTTTTCCAAGAGAAGATTATTTGGGTTATGTAGATGATATTTATGATGGTGTTATTCTTTTAGAAAAAGCGATAGTAGAAAAAGATTTAACTCAGGTGAAGTCACAAATTATAAGAATTCTTGCGCACACTTACCATGGTTTACCAGAATTTGCAAAATTCACGATAAGAGATGATTTGGTAGCGATCACGGCATCTTCTTTGTCTAAGATTTGCCCAACAATTGATGATGCGGAAAAGTCCGTTGAAGTGTATGCGAAAAAAGGATGTGAAACATATTTCAAAAAAACTAATAACGGTTATGCTATATTTTCGAGCAAAGAACAATTCTTTAATGGTGAAACCATTAGTAAAGATAAATTTCTGAAATTTTACAATTGGTCCGCGCCTGTTTTTGATGAAATTACTGATGAGAAAACTGTATGGCAGTGCTATCCAAATGTTAAATTCAAGGCACTGGCTTTATTAGAAAATAGAGCAGCTTAAAAAATTAAGCTCGATCAAATTAATGATCGAGCTAGTTCCTATTTAAATATCAACTAAAAGGATTTTAATTGCATGAAGCGAATTCTGTTAGTAGATATGCAAAGCTTCTTGTGGTCGTATATTAGTATAAGATCACACTTACATAAGTATAAAATCATCATATTTCTTTATTCTAAGGAGCAATTTAGAACTATCAAGTCTCTTAGCCAATTGATAAAAAAAATTGCAAAAGTTCAGTCTATTCAAGATGTACAATTTATCAGGGTTGAAAGTAATGATAGTACAAGCACCATTTATCAGCAGATGTTTAATATAACGAATGACATTAGCGACACATACAATCCACACGATGATGTTTTTCATTTGATGTGCCGTCAATTCCCCCAAAAACCAATTTGTGAAACATTAGAGGATAATGGATTCCTTTATTCTGTAATAAAAGCAAACCCCATATATTTACATTTCGAAAATGAGAGTGAGGCAAAAGAGTTTCTAAAAAACTCCCATGAAAATAATTCTAGGTTTTTAGCCATAAAAGAAAAAAATGTAACATTATATGATCCTAATGAATTAATAAAACAAGATAAATGTGATAAGGATGATCTCATTGATATAGAGCTTTTTAGCCTGTCTGTGGTAGATTTTATGCGTTATGATTTGAGGCACTTTTCATCAACCATAGACGATAAAGAGTTACCTGAAATAAAATCTGATTTGAAGAACCTGTGAGAAATAATGATGAAAATTTTAATTTCAATAAAACCAGATTACGCAGATAAAATTTTAAACGGTAAAAAACATTTTGAATATCGTAAAACAATTTTCAAGAAAACTGATATAAAGAAAGTATTAATATATGCAACTGCTCCCGTTGGAAAAATTATTGGGGAATTCGAAATTGATCAAATAATTTCAAATTCCCCAAATCAGGTATGGGAGGAAACAAAGCATTATTCAGGGATTAGTGAAGATTTTTTCAATGAGTATTTCAAGGGTAGATCGTTAGCTCATGCTATAAAAATTGCTAACGTAAAAGCATATAAAACACCTATTAGTCTAAATGAACTTAAAGAAGGACTCAAAGCACCTCAATCGTTTGTTTATATAAATTAATTACACTGCACCAGATACCAGAGGTCCCTATGCGTATTGATACAACTCTAGCTCCGTTTATTAGCTCAGATGATAGTGGAGAGGTCTACGGAATATTTAGTTATGGTTGGCATACAGAGGAAGCTTTAAGATCAAAATCCATTGAGAAGTATGGATTAAAACATTGGGTAGTTGATGATTTATTGAATATGGGTGGCTATTTTAAACAAGAATATTTCACTTTAAATGGAGACAACCTTTTAATCCCTGCTAAACGTAATAATAAAGGGTTTCTGCCTAATAATAGTTTTCCTGTATCTATGTGGCATCGATTAATTTAACAGCTATTAATTATATAAGAATTTCGTCTTTTTTATTGGCAGCCGATATATTTTTTTTAGATTTTCTACTTTTTTTGTACTTTTGAAGTTTCGTGACAATACTAGGGTTTCGATCCGAGATATAAACAATAAACTCACGTATGATATTTTTGTCCAAGTAATTCTTGAATCTTGCTTTGGGTTCTTCACTTAATTTTAGACTAATAATATCAATATCACTCTCAGTTAAAGTGTGAAATAGGTCTGGTGTTCTTTCATCTCGTAATTTTTTGATTTCTATTGTTTCTTGTTCCATTACATTTTCCCTTCATAAAATTTTAAATTATATTTTCGAATCAATTGATTCAAGAAAGTCTATCGCTTCTCGATGACCTTGTTTAGCCGCCATTTTCATTAAAACGATCCCTTTTTTTCTATTCTGCTCAAAACCATTACCTTTGTAAATTAACATACCCAGTGCATATTGCGCGTCTTTAGAGCCGGTTTCTGCTGCTTTGATACGCATGTCCAAACCTTTCCCAATATCAGTTTTTATGCCAAACAAGCCGTTTTCATACATCCCTGCCAATACTTGTAATGAAGGTGCAAAGTTTGCTTCCGCAGCACGATGCAGCCAATCTAAAGCAATGTTCCTTTCTGGTTTAGTCAAGCCATCTTTATATTCGAGTGTATAAATAGCTAAAGCATGTAATGCTAATGGGTTGTTTTTTTCGATTCCCTGATTGAGTAGATTCAGAGCTTCTTCTAAGTTTTCTTGAGCATTTTTGTCAGAGGTACACAAACGATGTGTTTTTTCGATTTGTGGATAGAGGGACTTTATATAATTGTCCAAATCACTGACAGGTTCGCCTGAACTTTGATCCATTCTTTTTTGGTCTATATATGCAGTAAAACCATTTAACAGCATTTGCCCTAACAAGGATTCTTGAATACCGGTTGGAGATGGAATACTTAAACGTAAATATTTAATTGCATTATCTGTATCATTACTTCTAATGAAGTGTTTAGCTATATAAAGACAAGCTTCTGAATGACCTTGATTAGCAGAATTTGTGAACCAAGTAATAGCTCTATCTTTTGAATCTGGATCATCATTCTCCATCATATATTTGGCAATGCTAAATTGAGCATTGGAATTGCCCCTGATCGCCTTTACATACGTGGTTAATCGCTCAAAGTAGTTCACTGAGATTTACCCCATTTTTTTTCTTGTTCTTGCTGCATCTGTCTGTTCCCTTGTTGGATTTCCTCCCGAGTGAAGTTGTTTGTATTGATACTCAATTGGGTACTTTCTTGTTTTCCACCAACTGTATATCGATCATCACTTATACCAAGTTCTTGACGCATCTGATTCAAAATATGACGTGTAGTATTAATACCTGTAGTTGCATCAACATAGCGTTCGTTATTGTATTGATCCATTTGTTTAGCATTGATATTTTCATCGTCTGCAATGTCCAAACTGGTCATTGGTTTTGATTTTAGTGATGGGGTTATATATATCGGATTCTGAGGCACAAAAGTAGGAATCTTAAGATTTGTAGTTGCTGAATTCGCCAACTCTATCGCAAGACTGTCTTGTATTGGCTTATCCAAGTCATAGAACTCCAATAAACTATTACTTGCGATTACATTACTGATTCGATTGAGTACATCCGAATTGTTAACTGTAACTTTGCGGATTTGATCTGTAAAATTTAAATGAAATAGACGAATTCCATGTTGGCTTTTTGGCAGTTCGAAAAGGTATTCAATAGGGCTTATCTCGTGGACAAGTTGTTCAGAATTTATGAAATGCGTTTGGTGTGGTCCCGTAATTTTATAGAGTAATGGCTGTTGGATAATAAGATTATTTTTATCGGTTAAATAGATGTAATCACAAGAAATCTTATCGTTCAGGGAAGTTAAATTAACTCGAGCAATTTTTACTAAAGGGTTCTTTCTTAAAGTAGATTGATATTCTTTAAGTGACTCGGTTTCATTAGATAAGTAGGATTTGATGCTTTTAGCAATGTATGTCAAGTCGCTAGGTTTTGGCATGTCTAGGTTGATACTTGCTGTGCTGAACTCCTTTTGCTCATTGTTGTAGATATATGATGTGGAGTTATCTAAGCAATCAGTCATGAGGGGGGCAGCTTGATATTTGCTGATTTCGCCTAAGCCACTTGTGCCGCAGCCCACCAAAGTTATAGAAATTGCGCAAACAAAATTAACACGATGACGGTTTTTCATAGCATTTAAATATTAAGATAAACATTAATTTTATAATAACATTTATTATAAAATTTAGTATTATTATTTTAATATTTGCTTTAACTGGTGCATTGTATGGATATTTATTTTCTGTTTATCGGTCTTGCGTTGCTCGGCATTATTCTCTGTATTAAGAACTACTTTGATCAAAAAAGAAAAAAAGAGTTTGGTCGCCAAGGCGAGATCATCGTTGATAGAAAATTAAGATTCTGGTTGGGGTGGGGTGGTGCCAAAATCTATGATGATGTGACATTTATGACGGTATCAGGAAACACAACTCAAATTGATCATATCGTTATCAGTAAAAAAGGAATTTATTGTATTGAAACAAAAAATCTAAATGGTGTGTTAAAAGGGAATGTGGATGAGAAAAATTGGATTCATATCAATAGGAAAGGAAATAAAAATACAATTTACAACCCTATTTTCCAAAATCAATCACACATCAATCATCTTGCCAAAGTATTGAAGGTCGATCCAAGTTCAATTGAAGGTTTTGTGACGAATGTAGGTGATGCGAAATTAAAAGGAAATATCCAGCCGTTATTTGGAAAAGCGGCAATTGAAAAAGGTACTTGGTTCATTTTTAGTTTATGGCTGCGATCTAATAATGATTATACAAAGGATGAAGTTTTAGGTTTTGTGGAAAAATTAGAAGAAAAAATTAAACAAGCTGATGAAAATATGAGAGAGAACCATGTTGACTATGTGCGAAAAATGAAGGGGGACCACTCTGGCTCTTTCATTTTACGATACTTATATTTTGTTATAGCAATCTTAATTGCATATATTATTTATAGAATATTTTACTAAATATTTATATTAATGATTTATAATTATATTAATATTGTACTGCTAATGATCATTCAAGAATGAGAGCCAATATGAAAAAATATGTGATATTTGGTGCAATCACGGCACTCTCTGTTCAAGTCGGCGCTGCTTCTTGGCAACCAATCGCTATCACTAAAACTGGCACGAAAATGTTTGTTGATAAAGATTCCATCTTGATCAATGTGAATGATCCCAATGAAATTCTCTACAAAAGCCGTTTAGAGTCAGGTAGCGATCAGGACGGGTTGAAAAAAGGAGAGCTGTTAGTTGCTAAAGAAACGATAAATTGCGCAACAGGTACTAAAACACTTTTTGCTCTAATTAAGTATAACCCTGCCGGTCAAATTTCATATAAATCTACTGACGATGGCAACGCAATTAATGTGGTTAAAGTCAGTCCAAACACAATCTACTCAGATGTGATGAACTATTTATGCCCTTTATTGCCAAAAAATAATCCTCAAAAAGAGGTTATACAATCGGTCCCGAATTTCAGAACAGATAATAAAAATATCTGGTCCTTTGTTACGCAGGATGAGAATGTTTTAGTTCAGGTAGATGAAGCATCTATCTCGGCGAATACAAAAAATAAGATGGTAGCCTTTACAAGTAAAATGACATCTAAAAGTAATAATTCATCTTACTTAGGTAAGGGACAATATTTTATTGCAAAAAATATGGCTGATTGTGAAAAAGGGACGATCGCTCGTCTGTATGTTTCAAAATATGATAGGAATGGAACTCAACTCTCAGAAGAACGATATTCATTTTCTGAAATCAAGTACCGTATAGCAAATGAAAGTAAAATTTCAGGCGCAATTCAAAAGTATGTCTGTAAATCAGTTAGATAATTAATAACTAAAGATTTCTTAAGGAAAAAGTATGCAAAATCGATATGTTGGTCAAAATCTAAAAACCAATGTTTCCAAATATTTGGAAACACAAAATCATCATTCATTCCTACTATCAAGTCGGTACCATGTTTATATAACTGATTCCATTAAAGATATACAGGTTTATAAAAAGCATGTGGAGTCTTACTCAGCATTAAGACGGTTCTTAGATCAACATCAATCATTAATATTTGTTAGGTATTTCAGTGAAGAATCTGGAATGTTCAATATTGAGGGAGTATCAGAGGCAAATTTAATATTCGAGTTAAAAAAGGTTCTATATACCTTCCTCGTAGAAACTACAAATATTCTTACTCGGAATAAGTATGTAAGTGAAGAACTGTACAATATATTTAAAAACTATATATTACAAGAAGTTAATGATTTGCTTGATGAACTGAAAGTGTTCACTGATGATTCGGAACACTTTGAGATTTACACAAGTCAGAATTTAACGTTACCAGATTTTAATACATCCGTTTCGTTGATGAATTAGGTTAGGCAAACAATGGCATCTGAATTTATTGTAAGTGCCGGACTATGGCAAATAGACTGTTCAAAGTTGGTTAGTTTTTTTGACCATAATCATACCGGTAAGCATACAAACTTCACTGTCGAGTATTTGGCGGGTCAATACGCATACTATGCTTCAACATCAAGGGACAGTGTAAATAAAAGAACCTTCAAGGATGAACTTAAATTTCTTAAGGAACTAGGAATAGTATTTGATGTCAATTCAGCTTTAGAACATGCGATTCATTTTAGTAAAATGCTAGATAACCCCTCAGCAAAATTGATTTGGCTTTAATGGGATGGTAATAGCCAGATGAATGACGGAAATTTACAGGATTCAAGTGACTATATCGGTGATATAGGTGAAAAATTTGAAGGTGCTAAGAAAGATTTGGCATTACCTGTTCATTTCACATTGAATCAGACTGGAGGTCAAATATCCAAAAGGAGCCTCTGGACTCGACCAAACTTTCGAGATGATGTTAAGGGGGGGTTAAATACCGGTAAACACGCCGTTTTATTCATGGTAATTTATGAAAATTTATCTAATAAGCCTTTAGATGGAGGTTGGTTTAACTTATCGGCAACGATCTGGCGTGAAGCCTACATAGAAAGCATTGAATTCTTGAAAAATGCTTATGAAAATTCGCATTATGAATCAATTGATATTCTGAGAAATCATTTTAATTCCTTTATAAAAAACAAATACCCTAATTCAAAAAATGATATAGAGCGTTACGCAGCCGGTAAAACGACAAGAAGAAAAGTAGCACATCCATTGAGTTTAAATATGGAGTCCAAACTAAGGTTGGATAGTTTAGAGGCTTTAGGTTGGTTTGATGATGAAGATGTATTGGATAGTGATAATTATGGAGCCTGTATTCTGATAGATAGTAATACCAAAAAAAAGGCTTGGTTCGCCGTGAAATCTGCTACACCTAAAACAGTAAAGACATTGGATGGGTGGACTGAATTTTCAACATTTAAGGAGGCTATGGCACAAGCGAAGAAGATATTCGATAAAGAAGTATTGACTGGTCGAAAAAATAAGCCAAAGGAAAAAAAGGAGAGAACCAAACCACCAGTTCGCCCATGTTTCGATAGACCATATATCCGTCAAGGTCCAGATTACAGACAAGGTGGGCTTATATCAGTTGAAACATTTGCTGAAACTTTTAAATTTCGTGGAGTTGAATTTGGTAATTGGGTAACTCAATCAGAAAGACAAGGATTTATTGATGCAACCTATGATGCATTTATGGACCTAACTCGTATTTTTGGTTTACCACCGACTTTTGCTTCTTTGGGCGGGACTCTGGGGATTGCTTTTGGGAGTCGTGGGAAAGGAGATAGTGTTGCCGCACATTTTGAACTGGATCAATGGTTAATCCATTTGACTAAAACAAAGGGTGTGGGGGCATTGGCACATGAATTTGGACATGCTCTTGATGCGTATTTAGCCAAAAGAAACAAAACAAACTCAAAATTCCTATCAGAAGAATTTATTTATAGTATTAAGGACCATCGGACTTTTCTTAGAGAGGAAGCTCGATATATAAGAAATATAAAGGACCAAACAATGATCCCAGATTTTATGTTTTTGATGCAAAATATAGTTTATAAAAAATACAATGGATCATTGAGTAAAATAAGTGAATATTCAAATAATGCCGCACGATTGGATGCTGCAACCAAAAAGCTTTATTGGGCAGAACCAACTGAACTTTTTGCTAGGGCATTTGAGACATGGATGAGTGATCGGTTAATTGAAGAAGGACAAATAAATGAATTTTTGGTTTATGGGACAGATCAAACGCCGTCAAGTTGGAATGCTAAAGTAAGCATGTATCCAGAATCAGTTGAACGAGAGCAAATAGTTATGGCAATGGAAAATTGGGTAGAATCACTGGTTAAGCCATGGAAAATTCTAAAGAAAGATTAAGATATTCATGCAGCCGAGTAGTTTATAAGCACTGAGTAAAATTATAGTTTACAGATATATTTTATTGTTTTTAATAATTAATGTTTAATGATACATAATCAAATTATAAGCAGATAGGTTTTCTATGAAAGTTAAAGTGATAAATTTGAGTGGTATAAAAAGAGTAGTTCGTGGTCAGCTAATAGATGAATTAGATGTTGATTACACACAAAATTTAAACGATTTGAAAACTGACTTAGACATTGCACTTGAAGCATGGCTTGAGGTCAATCAAACTAAGATGTTTGGTTTTATAAAAACAGCTTTTAAAAATATACATATTCATCAGGGTAGTGGTCATTTAGATATTGTTGATGATGGTGTCGGGTCACTTAATTGGCTCATAGTTCAAGATAATCCAGTTTGAGTACAATTTAAAAAAAGCAGCCAGTTTTGGCTGCTTTAATGATGTAGAAATGATTTGAAAATTTATTCCTGATCTTCTTTCTCTGCCGGTACCAAGAATTCCTCAAGTTCACGACCTTTACTAAGGTAATCTTGAATCCAGATTGGTTTTTTGCCGCGACCAGTCCATGTATTGTTTTGGTTTTCTGGATCGATATAGCGAACATCAACTTTCTTACGTTCTTTACGTGCGGTTTTAACAAGCCCTTGCGCTTCGATCGCGACCAAAAAGTCTGGCAAGCTACCGAAACCAAGTGCAATCACACGTTCTTCAAATTCATTATAAATAGCGAGGTAATCTTCTTTTCGTTTTACATCAGCCATCATGTTTAAATTTTTGATAACACTTTCGATGTCATTGACATCACGGTCCTTCAAGAGTTCTTTGAACTGTTCTGTTAAGTCCGTATTATCTTGAGCGATCTGAGTTGCTTCTTTACTCATTTTAAAAGCCTCATTCTTAAAATCGGGAAAAGATTAATTTTGAAATTAATATTTCGGAAATAAAAAGCATTAGAATAAAAATACTATATATATTGCTTAAAATCAAATAAATTATTAACTGTGGGGGTAGTTAACCTACTGAAAAAAATAATTATTATGTGCAGTACTCGCAAATTCTGGTCATTTTCCCGACTGCATGCGCAGTGGTTTTTTTGGTTTAATATTTTAGTTTTTTGCTATTTATTTACAGCAATTATATAAATCTTTGTGAATATTTAATTATACTTATCTAGCGGCGGGGCATAGCGTTCATGAGCATGAATTAGTGTAAGTCTAGTATTAAATTTAATTTTAGATTTAATCCGCCCTAGAGCTAGGGTTTGCCCCGCCGCCGCCACTATCCCACTTATAGCTTCCTATTATCTATTTATAGTCTTCTATTTTTAAAAATTTAGCTCTCTATACTTATAAAATACCTTTCTATTGTTCTTGTTACGGCTTTCTATATTGCTAAATTCTGGCGGCACCGCGCCCGATCTACTGCCTACTTTTAAATTTCAATAGTTGTTTATATTTAGATGGCTATATCCTTAAGAGTTACCTATATTCTGCTCTATTGCCTCCTATTCGCTTTGTATTAGCTTTCTATATATGAGTTGATGATTTGACACATTGCTTCGTTTATCTGTTGTTACATCGCATGTGAGGGTGCTTCCTTGCTTTATATAGTCAGCTATATTTGTATTTATAGATTTCTAAAGGATAGGGGATAGTTTCCTATTTTAAAGTTATGGTTCCCGATTTGATTTTTATAGATACCTATAAGGCATTGTGAATTCCTATGCCATTTTTATAGAAAACCATGGTGCTTTATAGCAGTCGGGATTGTATGGTTTAAATGCGTTTATTTGAGTTTTCCCATATTTGTGGTATATGCTGGTAGGGCGCGGCGAAAATTTTTTTAAAATTTCCCGCCGTGGACCTTACCAGAGCGGTCGGAAAAATGCGCGTGGCGATCGCAGCAAGTAGGCTATCATTTTGAAAAAAATTGGGGCTTTTCCTGATAGTTTTTAAGTGGGTTAAAATAGCTATTTTAGTGATGCCATTACCCATCTAGGATTTATAAAAGTCGCTGATTTAATCCACGAAATTTTTAGGCTTCAATCCATAGTGGCATTTAAATTTGCTAAATATTTCTCAATCATTAATCTATTTATATATTTTTTATCGATTTTAGTTTTTACTCATAACTGTAAATCTTTAAGAGCGAAACAATTCTCACACCGTGGTCTGGTTTATTTTTTAACTGGTTTCAATGAAGCTTACACCAGGTCTTTTTCCGGAGAAGTCCTATCTCCAAAAACCGTTGTGAACTTTACCTCGATCGCTAATCTTATCCGGATCAGGAAACAACAGTCTCTCCAAACAATAGCCTTTAGGATACAATGGTCTAAACTTTACTTAAGACATAAAAAATGACAAAACACTGGCTAGTACTCATCTTTAATCTTTTAGTTTTTGCACTGGCTTTAATTTTCATGGTTTGGCTGTCTTTCACGCTATACATTGAGTATAACTACAACAACAACGTACCAGACTTGAAAAAAGCTATTTTTTCTTTTGGGCTTTCTTTATTTGTTTTATATATTACCAAGAATAAAGTTAAGCGTACGTTTAGCGTTATTTCCAGTTCATGAAAACTAATGATTCAAAGGATGTGTTATGCGTAATCAGATTCGTGAAAAAGATGATGGTACCTTCGAGATTGGTAAATGGCTTATCAATAAAGAAAACAAGGTCATGTTTATCGAAGTTGCTGAGGCTGACGATCTTAAGCAAGCAATAGATTTAGCTGACGTTTACGATGATATGGATTTTCAACAAGCAAAATTCGAAGTTGACCGGATTGGCGGTATTGATACCGCGCAAAAAATCTTAAATGAATTGGTTGAAACAAAAACTGTCGCTGTATTTTTCAAAAAGGATAATTTTCATTTGGATCAACTACGGTACGTGGACCAAGCCGCTTTTGAAGAATGGATGGATATAACATCAAAAAACAATGGCATCTCTAATGAAGATTTTGTAGGGGAATGGGAGCTGAAAAACAATTTAAAAACCATCCGTTTTTTGAGTCTATAAAAGGTCTGGACTCAATTGGTATTTACCAATTTTAACATGTTAGTATGATTTATCGACTACCTTCACTTGAAGGGCTAATCAATCCATAAAGGTGGCTAGTATGAGTACAAAGGTTAATGATTCTCCAAATAAGCTCGATGAGACTGCTGAAAATTTTAAAAAAACATTGAAAGAAGGTCAAAACCAATACAGTGAAGCAAGAAAAAAAGCTGAGGAAACTATCAATCGTGGTGCAAGCATTACTAATCATAAAATAAAACTTTGATTTAGTTTATTTGAAACAATCAATTAATCGTTCGCATGGAGTAATGTATGTCTGCTATAAAAAATGCTATTGGTCGTATTGAATGTGATGGTGTTGAATTCACAAGCGGTGATGTGGTTGAAGTTCTTATAGATGATAAGTGGCTCGAAACACGGATCGAACATAATGGTCGTGATTATTATTCAATTGATAATTATCAACTCATTGGTAATCAAGTGCGCTACTCACAACAAAGGAATTCATATTGACCACTGATGCTTGAAAGTTTTTTTAAGGCTCAGTATCACTACGTTTGCCCAATTTAAGTTCTTCTTCTGTAGGGTGCCGGATTTGGTCTAAAGGGACGAGGTAGTAATCATCTAACATCGCCATGCCAGTATCGTTATAAATTAGTG
The DNA here is from genome assembly GCF_009360615.1 of Comamonas sp. GTDB lineage: Bacteria > Pseudomonadota > Gammaproteobacteria > Burkholderiales > Burkholderiaceae_C > Comamonas. The sequence goes on along the minus strand of NZ_SPEY01000017.1, from coordinate 63,216 downwards.
TAATTGTCCTTATTTCAGCTTCCATAGGCTTGAACGCAACGACTTTTGAACCAAGTGTTAATGACCTTGTATAGTTGCAAATTGCGACCCAAAGACGGGAGTGATCAATAAGATCATCCTCTGACTTTGGATCACATATCAACCATGATTCTTTTTTTGCATCCCAATACTTCCATTCGCCGTGATTATCCATTTGGAAAAAAGTCTTTAAACCAATATCAAAAAAAATATCTTGAGAGGCTTTTCCAGTTACCACGGCTCTGGCTGCTTCTATACCACCCATCTCTTTAATAAGATCAGGTTGCTCCATGTCACTCATGAAATTAACCTCGGTTCATGATTTGGATTTAGGGCTTAATACAATGTGATAAACCTTTATGCTTTCATCTTCTAATGGCACCATGCAGATCGCACTTACTTTAGTTGCGTCTTGGTTAGCCACGTAAAAAGAGTGCATTTTTAATTCCTCTTTGCATTTTGCTAAAAGCTCTACGGCATACTTTTCTTGGGCTGCTTCTTTCGTTTTTGTAGTTGAGCCAACAGTTTCGTCCATTGTATATGCTGATTTTAAGCCATATTTATTAGCTGATTTGTCTAATAATTTGGTTACTTGAGCATTCATTGCATGAACGAAATCTCGCTTAGGTTGAAATATAAATTTCTGGATCAGGTTATAAACAATTATGTACATGCAATAGAAACCGGCGAATATAAGCAGCGAGTTCACAAAAATTTTAGTAATCATGATTATTTGTCCTCAACCTTAGAATTTTCTTTATAAGCCGGTATATGTTCTATCAGTACTAATTGACCTTCGTAGACGGTTTCATAATATTTATCTTTAGCCATCTTAGGACTTAATAAGTGAAAATAACCCTTAATTTTGAGTGTTTTTGGATCATAGTGTATATGCGGGGTGACTTTTGAGAACATAAAGTCATCTTCGACTCTTAATGGGTCCTCGATAAAAACTCTTTGGGATTTTTCTTCATCTATTACACTTTTGTGCCCGTTGGAACTCACTTCATACATAACAACAGTGTGATCCGATTCGAGAATTTTTTTTACAACTGCATAGTGAAAATATGGTGTTCCTACAAAATCGAATCTAATGATTAACGGTCTGAGTAAACGCAAAACAAGGCATACAGTCCCTATAATAAGACCGGTAGTAAAAGGATAAGTTTCTATAAAGTTAAGTAAATTCATTTATCTGCCATGGAGTTAATGTTCGTAGTTGCATTGTTCAAAAGAGCATTTTCTAATACTTCAACCGCCCATGCAGGACAGGGACGGGATGACGGCTTATCAGGATCGTTAATCCACGATCGAACTGTTCGAACTGAACAAGGTCTTTTAGTCTCTGCGCATATCAGAGCCGCACTCTCTGCTTGGGTTATTTTATAAGTTTCGAGCAATTCTATATATCTTTCTCTACTGGTCGGCATAGGTTCATTCACCTACAATGCAGATTTTTTTGTGTATGTAATTTCGATTGTCCCCAATGCGGGTTCTCCTAATTCTTTCATTAGCTGTTTTGCTACAGATAATTGAAATTTGTCTTGAAAACCATACCTAGTTAGATCACAACCAGTAAGAGGAAACATCAGCAAAGTTAGAAATGAACTCAAGATCAATGATCTATTTAGTATGTAAATGAATAAATCTGTATTCTGCTGCGGGCTATTAGATTGAACAAGCGAAAAAAAATCTGTAATTATACTTGAATCAAAAAGGGTAAAAATTAATGCAATCGCAAACCAAATTGCAGGAACACTCATAATAATTCTACTCATTACAATAAAAACTGTATGCAAATAATTAAATGCTTGAGCTATATAGTTTTTATAGTTTCGAAAAGCCTTTCTCCTCATATCTAAATAATCTTGTAGTGGTATCGATCCTACTTCAATTGAATTCACATAAATCCGTGCCACATCAGAAATCCTAATTTCCGCTTTTTCCATGTAATCGCTCCAGAGCAAAGGAAACTATTTAGGCATTTGTGCCTATTGAGGAATATAGGCATTTGTGCCTATTTTTGTCAATTGGCTGATGAAAAAAAACCATGCCAAGCATGGTTCATGTTTACTTTAACTTTCATGGGGCATATTGGATGTCTGCACAATATCTTTGGTGCATTCTTTTAGCTCAGTAAATGATAATCTTTTTTTTTCCATCGTTGAATCGATTAGCTTGGATAAAACTGCGCCGTTAGCATTAAAAAATTCGGACAGGACTCGAATTTGGTTTTTTTTTAAATCTAACAAAAGTTGGGTGTTATGTTGTTGTTCAAACGAATTTTCCGGATCGTTGTAAAATATATCATCGTCTTTATGACGCAGATAAGTTCTGGCAAGTTTGAACCAATGATCTAAATCACTTTTGCACCCATGTACAAGACAATTACCATCAAAGTAATGCTTCTCTGCTTGCATCCCACCCAATAAAATTAGCATTTTTACTTCCAGAATCTTTGGACTTTTATCATCTATCTCTGAATTGATTTGATAAAAAATATAACCTTGCCTCAAACTTTCTAAATCTTTATCAAATATTTGAAGGGAAAGGTCTTGAAATAAAGATTTGAAATTCATTGCCACAAGTGCATGACCAAGTTCATGAACAGTAATTTGCTTTAAATCACCCTTTTCAAGAGGTTTGTATGATGTGAAAGAATAATGATTACTCAAAAATTCTGGTTCAATATCTTTTCTTTTGCTGTGAATTAATTTGAAAATTGTATAAAAAACAAGTGCAATTGTGAGGATTGAAACTAAAATATATCCATCTTTGCTAAGGCATTGCCCAAAAATATAAATATACTCCTCTACAGGACAAAAATGCCCATAAAATTCATTATTTAGACTGCTTCCCATACTTTTTTATACCTCGATTTTTTGTCCAAATGCACAATCTCGTTAAATTTCTACAAGTTCATTGAGCAACATTTAGATTCTAATGCAAATCAAACATCACCCAATACTATGTGCAAATATTTTATATATAAAAACATTAAAAAAACGTTTTATTATATTCTAATATTAATTAAGCTATTAATGATTTATTTTTTTAGCTTAACATTAACCATTACTTAGTCCTTAAAGACTTAAGAATGAGGTGTATCATGCGAGTGCTATCTCTTAGTAAACATAAAAAAATGAGCTTAAAAGAATATGAAAACTATGTACTTAGTGTCGTGCCTTTACCAATTGAATTAGCTAAAGATTTAGAGAAAAAACAGAATAGGTATGAAATCAAATTCATGGCAATTTTTGTTATTTTGTTCCATATCTTAATTATAGGTCTTTTCCTATATTTCGGGCATGTCTCATTAGGTCAACGAAGCTTACTGCTTTGCATGGGTACACTGCTAATATTCAGCATACTTTGGATCATCGACTATCGTCATCATTCGAAATACACGGCGACACTACTTCCTTATGGATTAGAGATAGGTTCTATAAGTACAAAAAAAATGTTAGCTGATAATTATTTAGCTATCAATGAAATCGATAACATGGTCTTGTTGGATAAACTATCAAAATTCATTAAATATCGAGAAGATGGCTTACTAAATATGGATTTTTACGCCCTAAGAATTGATGATTATTTTGAAATTATCAATCTGGAAGGTCAACTGGAATAAAGTTTTAAAGTAGGACGTTTATTATGAATGCAGAACATATTGTTACCTATATGAATGCAATTTTCGAACGACAAGCATTTGAAAAAAATTACATACAAAAAGGTGGTGATATAAGCCTTCTTGTTTGGAAGCAAAGCGATGATGGTACTGGTAGATATGATCCCAATTGGTCCTTAATAGACAATGATGATCCTATATATAAAGAGAAGATTTCTCAACTGGCGGAACAAGTAACTGGTTGTTTAATAAGTTGGTTAGAGTGTGCAAAAACTAAAATGATTCCAGATGGATACATCTTAATGCCTAAAGAGCCAACACAAGAACTAATCGATAATGAAATGGAAGGAAAAGTTTTGCCCGCCGTCATGGGTTCACATGAACGAGCAGTTGAAAACTTTAAAATCCGGTATAGAAAGATGATCGCTGCGCAGTCAAAAATTAATTTACTCTCCACCGACTAACTCATTGTTTTATTCCGTTTGATTGAATAAATAAGGACCAAATCATGCAATATGCACTTATGAAAGTTTCTGATAACGCAATGGTATTAATGGATGCCAGTGAAGCTCAAGCACTTTACACATACAAGGGACAAATTACAGATGTACCAGAACCAGATGAAGAAAATTTGCCGTTAAAAGTAGTCTATGGCGCATACAAGCCTCAACACGGGAAAGGTCTTGAGGAAACCATTGAAAATCTCAATGCTTCTAAAGGTTTCTGGCATGGTCATGTTAAAGATGACAAATGTTATAAAATTGCAGTAGTAGATTTCATTACGCTTGATCCAGTTATGTTAGGGCAAAGCTTTTACATTCCCTTTGCTTCCTTAGTTTCCACAAATATTGATCTAAAGAATAAATCCCGTACTTTTGCGATCACAACATTTCTACGGTATGAGAATAGAACTCCTGCTGAAAATATTCTCAATCGAAATGGTGTTTTCTCTATTGCCTCACAAGAAAACCGCATCAAAAATGAGATTGTCACCGAGAAAAATTGGAAAGATTTTGTTGATATGAACCGTGCGAAACGAGCAGCTTCTAAAATTTTCTAGTGACCATCATGATAAGGAAAAGGTGATACCTTTTCCTTTCAAGTTGATATTAATTCCTAAGATTCAATGATTTCTATAAATATATTATAAAATTATGTACTTAAATAAAATAATTCAATCAAAATATATACCGCAAAAATGATATAGACTTAGCTGCAAATATTTACTATACTCTTGTTAATCATTTATTTTAATTATTAGAGTATCTATGTCCGACCTAGTATTGAAATCTCCTTTGTTTACGAGTTTAAATTTTAAGTATTCCCAAGACTCAGTTATTCGTTTTGTGGGTAAACGAAATATCCCTTTTTTTGACTGTCATCAGGTCCCAGAAGAAACGCTCATCCAATTACTCAATTTTGCAATTCAGCAATCTGATGAGCCATTTCATGTTTCATACTACACTTATAAAGCAGGGGTAACTTTATTTATCACCCATGATAAATTAGTTTCCAAACCGTTCTGGTTTAATCAAATTGAATACACTGAGCTTTTCCGTGCTTCTGAAAAAACCAGTTATTTATCTTTGCCGCTAACTGAGAGTTTGGTCAAACAAATTGATAAAGCTAGTAAAACCATGAAAATTAAGAAAGCTCATTTGATGGTACTTGCAACCTTGACTGAGTTTTCACCAAATCCATGGTCGGGTGATAGAACAGCTCCGTTTGAAAGCTTGATTGACTGTGCCATGAACCTACAATCTCATACTGTAGAAAAGCCAGAGTTTGACTGTTCTCATGAACCCAAAAACCTGTCGTGGACAGAGATTGCTGACGGGTTAAAGAATATCGTTGGCAAAAATAGTTGTGACGAAAAGAAAATTAATGCTTTCATTTTAAAAGCAAGAAAGACTTTTGCTGAATATAAAACTAATTTAAAGTTTCAGGATAAATATGACGAACTTCGTTACACGATAAGTGCCTATCGTGCAGATGGTCAGCTAGTTCACGAAGATAAAGTTCCAATTCAATTTAACCTCCGAAACTTAGATGCGCTTTTCGCACAAAACTTGGAGTACTATAAACACGTACTTTATCTTGAGGTCAATGATCCATTTGAGGATGAAACTTTCATCTATTATCCGACTTTGACGAATATCATGGATAACGAAAAGCCACAATCAATTTTCTTTTCTATTCCGGCATCATTCTTCTATTGGTTAATTACTATATGCGGAGCTTCATTACGTTCCCGAAATAGTACATTGCGTCAAGCAGTTCACAACTTCATTACAAATTGGAAAGATCAGTGGGATAGCATTCCTACAAGTCAAAAGAATAGTGTAATTGAAGCATTTTCTAATTTTAGAAAGATCGCTCAAGACAATGATGAAATAGAAGAAGCAACTGAGGAAGTTAAACGCCCACGAGGTAGACCACGTAAATATCCAATTGACTCTGCTCCAGTTGATGAAAAAGTGAAAAGACCTCGTGGTAGACCGCCAAAAGCAATTTCTGCAAAAGGGAAAAATTAATGTCAGGAAGTGCTTTTGAACTTTCTGTTCCAATTGAGAAAATTGAAACAGAACTGGCAGGAATTGAGTTAGCACTTATAGAAGCAATTCAAGCCCATTGTGAAAAGAACGAAATTGGTATTCGGCAGCTCGCTTCTTTAGTAGGATCGAGTGTCGGTAAAGTTCACTATCATTTGGGTGGAGGTGGAGACTCAACTCTCTATAATTTACTGTTAATTGCACAGAAAATAGGGCTTTCTGGCTCAATTACATTAGAGTTAAACCCAAAGGCTGACCAATAAGGGTATTCCGTATGAATAAAGATTATGATTTAAAATTTACAGAGGTTTCATCAGAAGAAGAAGCCTTACTGATTGTTCAGTCTGAACCAACAATTGTTGCAAGCTTTCCTGAAAATTTACTTACTGATAATGTTTTGTTTGAGGCACTTAGACGAGACCATCGTGTTTATGGCATGATCAATCGAATATTTTTCTCTGATGACTTGGTTAATCGACTAATTCTTGATAATCCGCAAAGGGTTTTTGAGAATCTGAACTTATCGTTAATTAAGCCAAAGCATTTGCTTAATTTACTAAAAGTTGAAGGTTTGGCTATTCAGTTTATTCCTGAGTCGATGTTGACTACTGAATTATGTACTATAGCTATTGAACAAAATGTGGAAGCGCATGAATACGTCCCTTTACAGTTACGTGATGCGTCTTATATCAATAAGTTAATTTTACAGGCACCAGAGTACGTCCGCCGAATCGATATTGAACAACGTGACTCAGGAATATTGAAACAAGTAGTTTTGGATCATCCTTTCGTAATTGAATTCATGGTTATGCCGGATCGTACACCTGAAATTTGTGAGGCAATTATGCAACATGATCCTAAATGGATTGCATATTTTCCCGAGCCTGTATACGACAAGCCTGCTATGCTTGAAAAGATGTCACAGTTAGAGTATTTCAGTAACCCGAATGACAAAGAGGTTTTTGATTCGGAAATCGTAAGAAAGTCACTGGCTGAATATTTGTTCACGAAAAATCCAGAGTATTACCATCGTTTACCTTTAGCTTCAAAAACTTGGGATATGGCGGTGGCTGCGGTGGAGTATAATCCTGACAACATCTTGAATACGCCTACTTCCTTAAAAAGAAGTGGCAAACTTTGGGAAATTGCTTTGAAACAAAAACCCGAATTTTATAAGACCATACCACTAGATCAACAAAGTGATTCAATTCGTATTTTTATCGCCAGAGAAAAAGCACGTAAAAATAATACTTCACTGGTTTCATCTTTAAGTGAATCTGCGAACTAAAGGAGACTGGATATGGATAAGCTATCGCTTTTAAAACGAAATGGCATATTTCTTAAGTTCATTAAGGTAGAAATGCGTGATTATGTAATGTGTGCGACTGCCGTATACTCTAACCCAATAGCTATCAAATTCATTCCTCCGCAACATCTTGATGATGAAATTTTGGAGCATGTTATACATGCCGGCGAAAAGTATGTTGATCTAATTCCCAAGGAATTTTTAAGTGACTATCACTTCCATTTAATCCGTGAGTTGTATCCGTATGCACAAATACTTTCAAATGAGCCAATTAGATTAAACTCAAATGGACTCAAAGCGTTAGAGCAAGTCTATGACATCATTGGTTATCCTCAATTTAAGAAATTTGCTTAGACATACACTTTGTTGCCAAGATAGCTTTAAAATTTTAAAGCTATTTTTTTTGATTTAAATAAATATAAAATTTAATGTTTTTATTATCTAACAATTAATATTTATAAAATGTTTGAATTTTTACTATTTGTAATTAAAATAATTTAAATATAATTTTGGGTTTTTCTAATGTTTAGCAAAAAAAGTTTACTAGCTGTCAGTATCGCGATCGCAGTGCAGAATGTATCTTTCGCTGCTAATGTGGCAGATCACAACTACAATCCTAATTTGACCAAAGAGCAAACCGGTGTAGATATTAGTTCAGTAATTGATTGTGGTTACAATTACGCGAACGGGAACTGCGACAGTAGCAATCCTTCAGTACAGAAAGGCTATGCAGATGCCAACAATATTAATAAAGGTACCAATGATGGTCGAACTGCAAATAACAGCCAAGATATTTATGATCAGTCAAATACGAGTAAACTCGGTATAAATCAGATGGATGACAATCGTAATATTGTCAAATATTCCGATACTCGCGACTTAAGTAAGCAACAAAATACCATTACTGATCTCTATGGTGGCGGGGGAAATGTAGATTCATTAAAATCTACTTACAATACAAACGTTGTTCCAGATAAAGATGGCTTAGCACTTAAAAATAAGTGCCTGCAATATAGCGATCAACAGCTAAGCGAAATGACCCAAAGCCCGAATAGTGCAACATCAGATTTAGCAAATCAGTGTTTAGTAATCCGTACTGTTGCAAACACAAACGATAGTGCAATTGTTAATGGTTTTGCTGAGACCGATCCATTAAGAACATCCGTTGTCAAACGTAACACTACAAATATTAAAACAAACAATTATGTGTCTAGTGTTGATGCCAAATCCTCAGCCAGTGTAAACGCTGCAAACAGCCAAGCTTATGCGTGTGATGTTGAGCCAACTCGAACCGAATATCACACGACTACTTGTAATACAAAAAGTTTAGGTCGCCAACAAATCTGTATGCAAAATCGTGAAATCATTTGCGGAAATAATGTGACTGGTACAAGAGACCTACCTGAATGCATAGCAGGAATGGATAGAGGCACAGTTAAGTTGTCAAGTAGTAGTAACGGTAGGGTCGGCAGTTTTGTCGCAACCGATGGCGGGTTTTCTCTCAATGAGCGATGGAATGATGGTAACAGATCATCCACGGGGCGTTGGGAAATTAATTTTCTTGTAAAAAATCCCGATAAGGTCCAGATGATATTTACAAGTTTTTACTATGACAATAAAGCTGATTTTTATGTAAATGGTAATCGCGTAGCGGGGGCAGACAGTCCCAAAACAGATGGATCACAAACACTAAATTTAAATCTTCGACAATGGTTGGTTGTTGGACAAAATACCTTTGTTGTTGAAATGACTAACTACCATGGACCGGCAGGCATATCATTCAATGTAGCTATTGATCCTTCTAGTTATATGGGGTGTATGTGTAAAGAGTCTTGGAAAACGACTTGTTCTATATCAAAAGTGGAGATTTGATCATGAAGAATTTTTCTACGCTCCTTAATAGAACATTATTAATTTTAAGTACTCTAGGTGGATTGCAAACCGTTTATGCAGATTCAAGTGGGATTGAATGTAAATATACGCATAACTTTAGAGACACTTTCACTGTCACCCGACAAGACAGACCAGTAAATGTTATTAGAACTGATACGATGTTTGGCTTTGAGTGGAATGCGAAAGAATACCCGACCGATGCTAGTTGGGAATTTACTGCAAATCTCTCAAATGCCGATCAAGTGAGAGTTAGATTAAGACGTGTAAAATATGATGATAACATGTACATCTATGTGAATGGTCAAGAGATTTTTGGACGAATAGGTGGGGGGGTTGATGGTTATGATACTGATATTGATGTAGGTAGATATTTTAAAAATGGAATAAATACAATTCGGGTTAGACTGGTAAACGATATTCCTAATTGGGCGGCTATTGGTGCTTGGTTTGAATATTCGGAAGGAGGATGTACATACACAGACTTACCTCGTCCATTAATTCCACCATTGCAGGATAGTCAACGCTGTGTAGAAGAAGTCGTTTGTACCCAACCTATTGATACACGTCAATTCAACGGGGTTGATGTTACGAGAAGCTGTTGGCAGTATCAGACCAAAAGAACTTGCTATGACTTTTTAGAGGATAAATCAACCTGTAAAGAAACTCCTCCGACTGGTGGAAATTGTGAAGTTGTCTCTAAAACTTGCTTGGATGAAAACGAATACACTGTTGGGTTTAATAAGTTTAAAGGATGTACTTTATACGAGACAAAAACTAGATGTACGATTCCAATCGATCCAAAAAATATGACCCCTTCGGAATTAGCAGCTTATAACAAAGAAAATGCTGATCGCCGCTTATCATGTAAACCTGTACAAACATGTGTAGGACCGGATTGTTATATTACTGCCCAAGAAAAAGATAAACCAGATGAAGATATGCCTTATGTTTTGGCATTGCTCGAAATAGGCAACCAAGCAGGCAAATACATGGATAAAGATAATATCCGGTTATTCAATGGTGTTAAATCACAATGTAGATCAAAGCGTGGTTTTGGGGCATTAGCAGCTTGTTGCAAAGGTGGGAGTGGAACGCCACCAAAAGCACTCGATAGTAGCGGAAATAAAATTGTGCCTACTAATGAAAATGCCTTTAAAGACACATTTTCTACAGTAGATAAAAAATATAGTGACCCAAATGCCACTGCAAACCAAGAGTTTAAAAATGGTGGTGCAAATCCATATACATACGACTCAATGTATGCACCAAATGAAGCCATGTATATGTTGCAGGGTACAAGCTCAGTAGCAGAAACAGATGCCGGTAAAGAAGCTTTAGCAAGCGGTGGTGGGTCTAAACTGACAGCAATGGGTTATGGCTATTCACCATCAGGAACAGCTACAGGTGATCAACAAAGTTATAGCCAATATAGTTCACAACCAAAAAAAGGGACTGGTAATGATTAAACATAAGAAAAATCAAGCTATGAAATTCAGCTTATTGCTTACCTCGATATTATGTTTTATGCCAGTTGCCTATGCAGCAGAAACAGGGACCACGCCTACACAACCGGCACCAATTTGTACTGATGATATGGATGAGGAGGCATGTACAAGTAAACTAAACAGCTTTTGCGCTTTACCAGAAAATACTCAAAATAAAGAATGTATTGAATGGAAAACAATTCAGGATCAAGTGAAGGAGAGCGCAAACAATGATCCCAATGTTAGTACACCGAGTACTGGTGGTAGCCCAATTGGGGGGATGTCACAAGCTTTGATGTTTAGCCCTAGTGCATTTGCAGCTCAGCAAGCCATTGGACTCATTGAACAGATTTTTACTTGTAAAAGTGCAATGTCTGAGGAAGAAAAAGCATTGCCAAATCGTCTCAGTGCAAATTTATGTATATATGTGGGTGAGTACTGCTCTAAAACGGTGAAAATTTTAGGAGTTAAACTTTGCCGTACCAAGAAAAAAACATATTGCTGTTTCAATTCAACATTGGCAAGGATTGTTAATACAGAAGGAAATAAGCAATTAGGACGAGGCATGGGTGGACCAGAAAATGCCACTTGCCAAGGTTTTACAATTGATGAGTTTAACCGGATCGATTTGTCGAAAATGGACTTGTCAGAATTTGTTGCGGAAGTTACGGCAAAGTCACAAGCGAGTGCGTCAAAGAATCAAGCGTACTGGGAACAACGAAATGAAGTGAGAATGGAAAATACTTGGCAAAATGTTAATACGGAAGATATGAAGTATAAAATTCTTACTGCTGATGATCCTTATTCAGTTGTAAGCCAACCTACTGATGGTAAAGCGGCAGCACAAAGAGATGGGCGTGTTGTTCCAAATGAAAATGAGGCAAATACAACAACGACCAAAGAAACAGGTAAGAACCCTGTAAATCAGGCTGATTTAGATCAGGCAAAACAAAACTTTATCAATGGGACAAAATGATTATGATGATCAATAAATTTTTCTCAAATTTTTGTTTTTTTTCGGCTTTGATCGTATCAGTAGGTACTCATGCAGAAACTAAAACCTTAAAACCAGTACCAGATAAAAGCTTAGCCTCGACTGATAACCGTAAGGGCTTACCAGTTAACGAATTATTAAACCCAAGTTTAATTACTTCGTACGATGCACAACAAACTTCTGGAGAAAAACCACTCTACAACGAATTGTTCAAGCCTACTTTACAGGAATGGATTAAAGCGAAAGGTAAATTAACCGCCGATCCTAGTGGCTTAATCTACGAAAAAGATTATCGTATTGAACGACCATCTCAGTTTATTGAAGAAGTACCTAATTTAATTGAAAAGCAGTATTTTTATCGTCAAAGCCTTCATGCCGAATTGATCGGAAACAATGCTAAATCTATTTTAGCTTTTACCCATAGCAAGAATGGAAAAGTGTTTGTAAGTACTAGATTCAACAAAGTCTATGAACCAAAAGAATTTACGAACGAGACTGATCAAAAAAAAGAATATTCCCAATGCGTTGATATTTCTGCTCGCATCACAGTCACGAATGTACCCATGAAAAATAATTTTGGTGTTCAAACATTAGTCGATTATTGGCAGGATTTCGAAGTTCCAGTTTGTCATACGAACAGTGATGAAAGTTAAAATTTATTAAATGTTATTAAAAATAAATCAGCAAAATTGCTGATTTATTTTATTTTAAATATTAAAATTATTTCTTAAATGTTATATTATTTATTAATCCCTTATAATTTGACGTAATAATATTATGCCATCTAAATTTCAAGAATATAAGGCTATTGCAAGCAAGCTGAAACTTGTTATTGATGTACCTAATTCACTACTTGAGAATGCTATTTTCGTTGGGCTTTCTTTTGGGCTTTTTATTGGTGACAAATTGGTAATCACACTGCCATTTCTTCCAAAAAATGGTGGGGACGTTGTTGAGTATCAAAACAATCTAAGACTTGCATTCATGCAGCATGGAGCCGTTAAAAAAGTCGCTCTCTATCAAGATAATCGGTCAGGCACTTTCTTTGCTTTACCTCAGCACAAATCCAGATTTTATAGGCTGAACCAATTGTTTGAGCTACGCTGTGGTGGGTCTATAAAAAAAGTAGTTCAGTCTGAACAAATCTTAAAAATAATTCATGAAGATCAGTCCCAGAATGATGCTTATGGATTCTTTGACTCAATAAAAGGTAACTACACGTTTGAACCATTTATTGTTTTTAATCATAAATTACTTAACCAAGAAATCATTTTTGATTTAATTCCTCTAGCAGTTTTTCTAGGCTCTGGACACTACATTGATGGATATATAAATAAGAACAAAAAAGATAAGAGCCGGACCTTTGTACCAAATTACTTACCTAAACATCTTCATTACTTAAAGAACGTCAGTAATTTTCCTTTTCATAAAGATTTAATTGTAAAAACAAGAGCTTCCTCAACATTTTCGAACAATGAGTGCAAGTTTCTTTTAGATAGATTCATAAAAAAAACTTTGCGAGTTGGCGACAATTTGGACTTGGATTGGTTTGGTCGTGAATTTGGTTTTTGGGTAAATGATGAAAACGGAAATACCCTGCGTTTTTATAGCGGTAGTAATACTGACAAAGGATTTAATTGTCCTATTAATGAACTAGAGGATTGAGGTCAATATAATGCGAGTTATTTTAGCTGAGAAGCCATCAGTCGGACGTGAGATTGCACTTGCACTTGGCGGTTTTACAAAATCGCCAACAAATCGTTTTTTAACAAATCAGAAAGACTGCATTATCACTTGGGCAATCGGTCATTTAGTAGAACTACATCACCCAACTACCAGTGACATCTCTAAACTGCCAATCCTGCCAAATGATGAAGATTGGCAGTTAAACATTATTGATGCAGATGGTTATCAAGCTCAGTTCGATGTAATCAAAAAACTTTTCGATAGTCCCCAAGTTAAAGAAATTGTTAATGCTTGTGATGCGGGGCGTGAAGGTGAATTGATAGGACGTTTGATCTATCAAAAGTCTGAAACCACCAAGCCGCTTAAGCGGATGTGGATTAATTCAATGACAAAAGAAGGTCTTATTACAGCATATAAAAATATTAAAGATGCATCAGCCTATGAAGGTTTAAACCAAGCTGCTCGATGCCGCTCTAAATCCGATTGGATCGTAGGTATTAATGGTTCAATCGCAGCTACAGCAGTAATGAGTAGAATGCAGAACCTTTCCCAGATCACGGCGTTAGGGCGTGTTAAGACACCGGTTCTCACCATGGTAGTTCATCGTCAACGGGAAATTGATAATTTTGTTTCTGAACAATTTTGGGAAATTGGTGCCAAATTCGATGTTAAAGGCGAAACTTATGAAGGGAAATGGGTAAATTATGAAGAAATTTTGAAAAAACAAAAAAATCATAATGACGATCAAGAATCATCGAGTGATGAGGAGGAGGAGGAAAACAACTCTGATCAAAGCAGTACTTCGAGATTTTTTGATAAAGCTAAAGCAGACGAGATTTTGGCATCATGTCATAATGGTAAGAATGTTAAAGCTGTTTCCAATGTTATTGAAAATCAGGCTATAAAGAAGTCTAACGCTCCAAATTTATTTGATTTAACAACCATTCAATACATTGCAAATAAAAAATTTAAATTTAGTAGTAAGGTAACACTAGAGTTAGTACAGGAGCTTTATGAAAAACATAAAGCTGTTACATATCCTCGTACTGAATCAACCCATCTACCGTCAGATTATCCTGTTGAAGTCGCTCGTATTTTTGATGATCTTATGACTAAACAGAAGAATAACGCTTCTGTAGTATTTATGGCTCAGGAAGCCAAAGATCGGATAAATGTTGTTGGTAAACATATTTTTGACGATTCAAAAATTACTGACCATTTCGCAATTATTCCAACTGGTAAAGAATTAGATCCAAGTGCCACTGATGCGGTAAAAAAAATTTATTTCTTAATCGTGGAAAGGTTCAAGGCTGCTTTTTTACCACCTATGGAATATAGCGAAACTGAACGGTTCACCTTTATCGAAAATAATGCATTCCGGTCAGTAGGGAAAAGTATCATAAATAAAGGTTGGAAAGCTTTAGTTGAAGCGAATGAAGAAGAAAATGATAAAAAAGCTAAAAAGAAAGATGTTCTTTTACCAGCCTTTACAACTAAAGATGAAATTAAAACTTTATCAGTAAACTTAAACCATGGCAAAACTACAGCTCCAAAACCATTCACAAATGGTACGTTAGTACGAACAATGCAAAACATTTCTCGGTTAATGAAAGGGGACCAGAAAAAAGCATTAAAAGACTGTGGCATTGGTACTCCGGCAACCCGCGCAAACATTATTGACGAGTTGTTATCTACAACAGCTTCGAATGGCAGTCCTAAAAAAGCTATGCTTCAAGAATCGGGTAGCAATAAATACATCATCCCGACTGAATATGGAAAACAGGTTATTGAATTCTTGGAAGAAAATGGGATTTCCTCTCTAACGATGCCAGAGTTTACAGCAGATTGGGAGCTACAATTAGAAACAGTGAATAAAAATGCGGAAAAATCCGTAGATTTTATGAAGCATACTAATGATATTGTTACAGATTTCATTTCCAAGCTACAAACTGCTCATAAGAATATTCCAATCCTTAAATTAGCCGGTTGTGAGTGCCCAGAATGTGCAAATGAACTGAATTTAGAACCTCGATTTGTAATGTGTTCAAATACAAAATGTCGTTTCAAAATTCAACGTATTGTGGCTGACAAAGTGCTTTCAGATGCAGAATTACAGGTCCTAATCAAAAATAAACAAACTGGCGTTCTGTCTGGTTTTGTAAAAAAAGCTGATCCCAAAATTAAAGGTTCAAAAAATAAAGTTTTTAGTGCCGCATTGGATTTAAAAGTCAAAGAAGATGGAAGTTACTTTATTCAGTTTTATTTCCCTAAATCTAAATATGATTTAGCTTGTCCGTTGTGTAAGTCTGAAATGGAATCTACAGTTTCGAGCGTGGTTTGTACAGACAACCAGAATTGTAATTTTAGCGTCTGGCGCACCATCAATGAGAGAAAGTTGTCAGAAGATGAAATTAGGACTCTAATTCAAAACGGAACTACAGACGTGCTGAATGGTTTTAAAAGTGCGCAAGGAAATAATTTTGCAGGAAAATTGGTTATAAACCATGAACAAAAGCGAGTGGGTTTTAGTTTTGATGGTGTAGACGCTGCAAATACTGGTGAAGAAAGTAAAGACAAATGTATGCAGGATGGTTGTGCAGGACTTTATTTAATCGCAGGTAATCGTTACAAGTGCAATACATGTGAAAGTTGGTATACATCTAAGCCTAAAATCGCAACTAAACCTTTCTCAACTGCCCAGATGTCAAAATTATTCAAAGGAAAAACTGTCACTCATTCAATAAAAGTGGATGACGGAACCGGCAATGAAGTGACAAAAAAGGCTGAGTACTATATCGACCCTAAGACAAAGTACATGCGATATAATATATTGGATTAAAACAAAACGCCCAATAGGGCGTTTTTTATTTATTAATTTTCAGATTACATTAATATTTAATAACAATAATTTCCTAGTTTTTTATAATACTTTTATATAATATTAATTCATTCATATCAAAACTTGGAGTTTTTTTCGATTTCACTAAATTGTGAGGTGTCACTATGGGTATTATTTCCAAACTATTTAAAAGCGTTGAAAACAATAGCAAGACATCTATTGTTGATGAAAAAATTGCGTTAATGGAACAACATTTTATCTTAAGTGGCAATGTGTACCGTAATCGAGATAACTCAGTTCCAAATTTAGATCAATTTTTAAAATTAAATCTTAGCATTGATGACTATGTATATTATGTGCATGGAAAATCACAGCAAGATTTGCAAAATCAATTAGCATTCAAATCTAATGCAAAGCGAATCACCAAGAAGTCTGCTATGGACAACCGGTTAAGCTTGAAAGAAAAGAAAAGTCATAACAAGTCTAAACGCATTGATGGATTACTAAATGAGTTTTACGATTTTGGAATGTTCGCACCATTTGGCGTATATCATGCAGCCAATAAATTTGGTTTGCACACGTTAAATCAATATAACCTAGCAACTGGTTCTGCAATGGGTGCCGTGTTCTTAGGGATGGGTGCAGTTGACTCAAGCACCACCATGTTTGATGAGACAATTACAGGCTCAATCAATGAGACACTCAACGATGACATGCGTGACTTCAATTCTTCTAGTAACGATCTTTTTTAAGTTCAATCTAAGTTCAACTCCTTAAAAGCCTAATTAATATTAGGCTTTTTGTTTTTAATAATTAAAAAACATTTCAGTAATAATTATTTATTAAGGGCTTATTATTCTATAATATAATATTGTGCTAATAATTTAGAATATATGCGATGGCAAATGCAGATTTTGTAATTTATACACTTGGCGACACTGATACTTTTGAGGCTATGTTGCAGGGTGTTGCGTTGATCTTTCAGGACCCATTATATTCGGGGAATGCTGCATTTGGCTTGGGCTATGGTGTACTCCTAGGCGTTTTTATTCTTTTCACAATTGCGCTGTACCAGTCGGTATTTACGCAAAAGTTTGAACTAAAAATGTTGATCGCACCATTGATATTCTATGTCATGCTTACTCTACCTAAAACTACCGTCACAGTAGTTGATGTCTACAATCAAGCCCCTACTAAACAAGTTTCGAATATTCCAATTGGGTTAGCTTTACCACTCAACTTAGCGAGTAGTGTCGCGTATGGCTTCACAGAATCCATGGAGAAGGCATACAGTACGCCTAATAGTCCAAGACTGCTGACTGACGGCTTCGCTTCACCTTTAAAAACACTATACGCATTGCGCTATATAAATATTAGTGATGAAAGCCCTTATATTTCAAATATGATTAATCAAGTCTATCAAAGTTGTATCGTTGGTAATTCTAGGTTTGATCCTGATGAATATAAAAATTCACCTGATGCGTACACATATTTTATCAATTTTTTATATACAAGCTCTGCCGGCATCGTAACACTACGCAATATTGATGGTACCTCTGAAACTTTTAGTTGTTATGAGGCAGCTAACAAACTTCAAACATCATTTGAATCTTTTGTATATGGAAATGGGGCAACAGCCGGAACTCTAAATTATAATTTTAAAAGAGCATTAAACGGCGCACTATTGCTCTCAAACAGTTCTGGTTCACTTAGTAAAACCCGTGACTATAACGATGTCATGAATAGTTTCGCTCAAATCACAGATTTGACAGCTCAAGATGGTCGTCAGTTTCTATTAAACACTTTATTTAATCAGCCACTTCAATCAGCTTCATTTTGTGCAAATAATCAAGGATCAACTGATTCTACTTCAACAAATATGGCTCATTGTACATCTTGGGTACAAAGTGAAGCTCAGCTTGCAGAGGATAATGCTGCGGCAGCAACAGGCTTCGTAAGAATGCTACAAGATGGTCAAAATATTCTACTATTTTTGGCAATCCTTCTTTTCCCACTTGTAGTGATCATGATCGTATACATGGGAACAAAATCAGTAGTAGTTGTAACCAGTTATTGTATGTATCTCGCATCCGTATATCTTTGGATGCCGATCGCGAGCATTATTAATTTTTACTCCTATATAAGAATTACGGACACAATCTTTACTTTTTCTGGTTCTAATTCTGGAAATCTGTTTGGTATTTCAGATTATCCTGCATTCTATCAAGCCGTAAGTGATTCACTATCACTCGCCAATGGTTTAACTGCGATCATACCAATTTTTTCTATGATGTTTTTCTCTGGGCTGACCATGGCTGTTGTTGGATTCATGAGACGTTCAGATGTAACTAAATCCTCATATTATGATGCTAAACAAAATGTACCAGATGCTATTAGTGGATCGCCTTTTGCAAATAAAACTTCAATGACAACATCAAATGGCTTGGGGGCGGTTACTGATTCAAATGGTGGTAAAGCTTTTACAACGTCATCATCTCAATCATTTGAAGCAACAGGCTCTCAAATGGTTGCGCTGCAAAAAAAGAAGTCTATTTTAGAAAGTCGTTCTGATAGTCTCACAGCTCAAATTAATAGTTTAAGTTCCCTATCAACAAATGGGGGAACAACTGAGAATAATCTAAGTAACGTTCGAGATCACACTAGGAAAGATATAAGTTCTGGCTCAGGTTATAACCAACAATACTCTGAAACAGATAGTGGTATTTATACTCAAAATGGGAAACGCACGCAGCTTAAAAGTGATGAAAGTGATGTAGTAACTGCTACAAATCAAGTAGGCGTAAATACTGGTGCAGGCATTGGTTTAAAGGCAGGAAAAGGGACCACATTTGCTGATACTACATTAGCAGCAGATGGAACACCGGCTGCATTACAGAATGCGAGTACAGAACAAACTGCTGCAAAAGGTTCTGGAGATAATGCCTATTCTCTTGGTTTCGTACAAGTTAAAGCCGGTTCAGCAACAATTGCGCAGGCAGGCTATCAAGATGCGGATCGGGGTGTAATGAGTGGTACCGAAAAAAATACCATTTATAAAGGGTCAGGGAATCAGCAGAAAGAATATTCAGATAGCCACTACCAGATAACAGGCGGTTATCAAGATAATAAAGTACTTGATGGAAAGTCACATGGTTTAGATAAAAATGTGAGTGTCGCATCAAATGAAACGACAAAGGAAAGTCAAGCATATAAAGCTTCTCTCACACAAGCACTATCACAAACCCAAGCAGAATTAGAGCAAGTGAATAATGCTATTTCACAAATAGCAGCGTCTAGTTTTACTGTGAACATGCTTGATTCAGATGTAATGCATCGTATAACAAGACATGAATCTGTACGTGCGGACTTAGACCGTATCGATCGTGAAAATAAAGAACGTTATGGGGATAAATGGGAAGATGCGAAGCGCATTGCAGCAGCTCATGCTCAAGTAACTGAATTAGCTGTATCTCAATTTGCTAACCCTGAACAATTTGCTTATTACACAATAGTAATGGCAGGCATGAGCATGAACTACGAGTCTGCAAATGCTACATATAAAGCATTAACAGGATTTGATGCTCCATCTCATGAGTTAAATGACAATCTAAGATCAGTTAACACCGACTGGTCTAAAATGAATGTAGACCATAGAGATTTAGCCGGTACTTTTGCAAAATACTTTGGTTCAAATGCTAATTTGGATGGGCAATATGCCTATTTAGCCGGAGAGTTGGAGGTTAGAGGGGATAAACAGCAACAAAATATGATTATGGTGTATAACTCTTTTTTACATGCAGGCTTTACACCTAAACAAGCAGCTATTTTGACAGCCGAAGTAGGACGCGAAAATAGCTTCAATTCATCATCTTTGTATGGCACACACTATGACCCAGAAAAACAACATTTAACCAATGGGGGAATGATCAGCTTTAACCAAGATCGTAAAATCGCCTTAGATCAAGAAATGATGGCAAAAGGACTGGTTTCACGAGGAAAAGTTGGTTCTGCATCCTATGTAGAGAGTCAAGCTTCTTTAGATGCAATGGCTCAATTCATGCATAAAGAACTTTCAGGTAATAAACGTTACGCAACAGCTTGGGCTGCATTAAATAGTGATACCAATACAATCGATCAAATTCATTATGCTGTTGGTAAGAATTACATCGTCTGGCGCATTGATGATGAAAAATATCGCGAAAACGGCGAAAAAAATAGAAAGGATTTTGCTGAACGTCTAAATAATGAATTGGTCTCACAATCAAAAGCAAAATTTGAACCTAGTCATATAAGTCAAATGTCATCGGCAGATTTCGCGGCAGCAAATAATCCAAGCCTTTCATCAGCACTTTCAAAAACAGGGCTAAAAGGACAAATTTTGGGTGATGGGCTAGTCGATAATAAATACATTGCTAATGCAGGACTTCCGATTAAAGCTCCAAGTCACAATAAGGACCAAGCTTACGGCGGTGGTCAGTCCCGAGGTTACACAGTTGAATTTGCACATCTTACAAATCAACACCTTGGAGGGAAGATCAAATACTTTTCTGGGTTTAATGATGAATATCATCAAAACGTTGGCAGTACTGGCAAACATGTACAAGGAAAAGCGTTCGATATAGTACTTAGTAATCCTAGTGATGCAAAAAAAGCAATTTCAGAGATGCAGGAATTAGCCAAAAAACACGGTTATAAAGTAGCTTTTGTTAATGAATATGAATCTAAATCCAAGGACTTTACTGGACAGCATCTACATGTCTCGGTCCTCGGACGTGATGGAGGCTACCAGAATAAGATTTCAAGAGAAATCGAGGAAAGACAAATTGCTGCTGCAAGCTCACTAAATAAAGCAGATTTAACCAGAACACAAATTGCTCGACCCGTTAAAAGTGATGTGGGTAGCTTTATTCCCCAAGGACATGGTGCGGATTATCGTGGACCAAATGCGTCTGATTTGGCAGTACGTCATGAGCAGAACAGGCAACAAAGCCAACAACAATTTAATAAAAATACATTGTTGACGCACGGTATAACTGTCTCTCCGGATAAAAATGGTGAAGATTTGCATTATTCGGTGGGTGACAAAGGAAAACTAGCTGAGAACTTGAATGCTCCGATTGTTTCAGGTGATGTAGCAGTAAAAATGCTCAAAGAAAATGTTATGAACACTATTGAGCGTAATAAAACTATGCCTGCAAATTTGCACCTAGATCGGGCTATGTCAAAAACTGATGAAGAAAAAACTCCTCAATATAGTGATTTTAATCTTTCACGACAAAAATACGTTGAAAAAGAAACACAAGTGAATGACCAAAAATTGACGGAATCAACAGGATTAAATCGTCAAGAAGTTGGGCAAGACCGTAGAAAAATTGAGGAAAATAATGACCTAAGTAGAGCGGATTTGCAGAAAGGTCTAAATGAGAAAGTGCAACAAGAAAAAGAGCGTAGGTTTGAAGTGATTAAGGATGAGCTAAGGGATAATCCTGTTCCAAGAGAGCGTCATGGTCCTACATCATTAAACTCAGCACTTGTCGCCAAAAACTATACGCCAGACCCAGATAGTTCAATGTTGACCGCAGATAATATAACCATGGTCGAAGCTGTTCAACGATATAACGCGAAACGCGAAGCAAAAGATAAGGAATAAGATATGTTTGAAATATTCTCTATGGGGGATACCCAGACTTTTGCAGAAGTTTTGAATGGCATTGCCATGATGTTTAGTAACAGCCCTATTTTTAAGGGAAATGGTCCCTTACAACTAGGATTTGGGGCTTTCGTAGGAATAGTAATCCTTTTCGCAGTAATGATATATAAAGCTGCTTTTGAGCAGAAATTCGATTGGCACACTCTTATTGTCCCTCTCATCTTTTATATCATTCTTACAGTTCCTAAAACATCTGTTGTAGTTAGTGATATTTATAATGTTGAGGCACCGAAGAAAGTTGATAATGTGCCGATTGGGTTGGCAATTCCTGTTTCAGTGATCAGTGGAATGTCCTCAGTAATCACTCAATATATTGAAAAGGCTTTCTATGTTTTGCCGGTCGATAACATAATGCGATCACCAACAAAATTAACCCAAGATGGTTTTTTAACCCCCTTACAAGTATTGAACTCTGTTCGATATGACAACTTGAATACGGATCACCCATTATTACAACAAGCATTTAATAAAGTTTATGCCACATGTATTGTCGGGAATGATCAATGGAATCCAGAAACCTACACTCGCTCGAAGGATGTATCCGCATATTTTCAAAGTGTATTGAACTCAACGGAAAGATTAGTTTCTTTCACTGTCAGTGAAGCAGGACAAGGCTCAATCAAAACCATGTCATGTGCTGATGCGGGTTCCTATATACGAATAGCCTTAGATGTTCATTTAACTGATAAAAATAACGATTCAACGGGATTGTTAGGCTCCAATTTTAAAAAGAACTCTTTTACTGAAAAAATGGCTAGAGCCATGGCGGTGAATAACACTTATGGAAAATTAAAAGGTCCAACGGGTACAATTAAATACGACTATGCACAGGTAGCGAATATGATCAGTAGCCTTACTGGTCAAAGTGCATCCGAGAGTCGCTCATTCTTAGTAAATGTTCTTTTTGACCCAATGGTAAGGACAGCATCAAAGTGTACATCTGAGTTTTCACTCGACCAAATTTCAAAATGTTCTGCTTGGATCAGTACTGTCGAACAATGGAAAGATCGATCTGCTGCGAGTGGTACAAGTTTTCTTAAGAAAATGAAAGATGGTCAGAACATGATGGTACTTGTAGGGTTCATGCTTTTTCCATTTATGGTTTTCATGATAATGCTTCAAGGTATGGCAAGTAAAAAAATGGTTGCCGGATATATAGCATTTATTTTATCAAACTACCTATGGTTGCCAATGGCTGCCATTATCAACTTTTATGGGCAATATACGTTTCAAGATGCTGTGTACATGCTGAAATTAGCCAATCCGAATGGCATATTCACAATTAGTCAAGCCCCACAATTATATAGCGTGGTTACAACCAAGCTTGCCGTAGCAAATAACGCTATGGGAATGGTTCCTGTATTATGCTCTATGCTTTTCGGCGGAATGATGTGGGGTATGAATGCATTCGCTAAAGGTATCAATCCGGCAGACGGCGGTTACGATGCAAATATAAATAGTAAGACACCGATTAGTTCTGCTCCTCTTAATTCGCATTCGAGTATTATCAATAAGGATGGTTTTGGTGCCGCGACTATTCAGGGTGTTGGATCAACTGATATAAAAATGAATCAATCAATCAGTGCTGCGAGATCAAAAGCGGCTGAATATGATGATCAAATCAGCCAAAAGTTATCACGATTAGAACAGTTATCTGCACGATCGTCTGATGGATTTAGTAATTCTGTATCAAATGCACAAGGACATCGGAACTCAACTGAAACAGGAACAGAAAAACTAGCTACTTATAATGATAGTACAGGTAATTCTGACAAGGTTATTACTGATGGTAATACGCATACCACTAAAGATATTAATGAATCAGATTCTTTGAGTACGAATTCTCAAAAATCTGGTAATACTGTTATTAAGGGAGACCTTACACTTGCAGCCACGGCGAAGGGTGGTATAGGTGGGAAAGATAAGGTAAAAGCTGCTGCGGGCGTATCAATTGGCGGAGATGTTAATGTTGTCAATTCAAGTGCAGTGCAGGGTAAACGTACTGTAGTAAATCAATTAACTGAGAATCCTACTTTCGATAGTACCGTCAATAATGAACATGGTATCAAGGGGGGAGAATCAAAGAATAATCAAGCTGTAACGACTGAAAACTTAATATCACGAATCAAGAATAGTAAAGATGCAAACTTCAAAGCAACAGCTTTGAACGAAATTATTCAACAAGATCAATCAAATAATTATTCAATAGCTGAAAAAAGAGAAGCTGCCCAATTAGCGAGTGAAGTGCAAAGCTTAAGTGGACAAAAATCTCAGGCATTACAATGGGTCATATCTAACAGTATCAGTGATAGTGATATTTCCGGTAGAACCAATGTACTTGCCCCAAATAGTAAAGTCGTAAATGCCGCTTTGGATAAAACTGATGAGTTAGGTCGATCAAATGTTACTAATTGGGATCAGTTAAAAGGTGATGCGGAAAAAATTCTTAGACTTGGTGGGCAATCTACGCCTGATGCCATAGAACGTGTTTCTATTTTTTTAGCTGCTCGGCAGTCTGGTAATTCGGAAGTCATGCTTTCGGCAATGGACGCAATTGCGCCATCTACTACAGTTGTTGATACTTTTAGAGAAAGAGACACGTTATCGAACTTATCTTCCGCAAATTCAAGAATGAAAGCCGAAGATGAAAAGTTTAATTCAATTTCATCAACAATTGATGCTGAGACCATTTCAAAAGCAAAAGAGAAGTATGGCACGTCATTTGATAAGGCAGATGAGCTAATCTCAAGCACTGGCGATTTAGTCAAAAAATCAAACAATCTGACCGGTCAAGAATTTGACCCAATAAAACAGGTCAATGTAAATCAAATTTCGATTGATAAACAAGCGAAAATCCAGAACATTAATAAAGAGTATGGCGATGTAAGTTCCGAAATAGCATCAAATGCTCCAGTAATAAAAGATTCGAATGGTAAGCTAATCACCCCGACTGTTACGTCATTTTCGGATTATCCAACTGAGTATGATCGACAAATTGCGAATGCCCAGAAAGATGGGAACAATGAAGAAATCATTCGTTTGTTAAATGAAAAGCAACAATTAGAATTAGGTAATAGTGAAGCAGTTAACAAAATCACGAGTGAATTAGATACAAAACTTGGGGCTGAACCCAAGAAATAAAAAAAGCGGCTTTGCCGCTTTTTTTATCGATTTGCGGCGTGGACTTTATCTAAGTCTTGATTAAATACTTTAAAAGGATATTTACTTTCATATTCTTCAATAAGTTCGGCTTTTGTTTTCTTACCTTCTTTAATTTCATTATCTAATAGAACCAACATTGTCGTGTAATAACCATCCATAAATGCTTTATCTTCATCATTCAGATGAACAAAGGCATTGTAATTTACATGGAATCTGTCCTTGAAAACTTGGTTCATTGCCATAAGAAAGGAAAACTTTTGATCAGGTTTTTCTAAGGCATCTAATTTCTTATTTACACCTTCAAGTATGGATTTCTGTGCCTTCTCCCTACCTGACAAAGAGGAAATTTTCAAATCTTTATGTAAAGTGCGAAAATTTTGTTCTGGATTTGAGTCAGTGTACTGACTTTCTTGAACATTGACAGGCTCCGCATAAAGATACAGTGGTGATAGTGAAAATATTAAGCCGCAAAGCTGTGCTTTAGTAGATTTTTTCATAGAATTCCTCTTTTGATTGATAAATAAGTATTTTTATCTTGTAAAAATATAACAGATAAAAAATGAAAAAATAATTATATTATTTTCTTAAAGTTTTTTTATTGTTTTATTTTATATTCCATAACATTAGATTTATAATTGATTAATTTTAAAAAATATTAATAGGATTTCTGATGGCTGATCCTTTTGTAATTTACACGATGGGCGAATCAGGGCTTTTTGCTAGTGCATTGAACGGCGTAGCAATGCTGTTCAATGATACGGGTTTATTCCATGGTACGGGTCTGGGTAACTTAGGTATCGGGGCTTTCTTTGGTGTAATGCTATTATTTGTTGTTTGGCTTTATAACGCTGCATTCAAACAGCAAATGGATTTAAGAGCATTATTGGCTCCATTAATTGTTTACATGGTCTTAACGGTACCAAAAACAACAATCGCAATCGAAGAAATCTCAACAGGTAATGTAAAGACGGTCGCGAATGTTCCAATTGGTTTGGGCTTGCCGGCAGCAGTCGCTAGTGGATTTAGTATTGTTTTTACAGAAGTTGTTGAAAAAGCCTATCAAGTCGTAGGCGGCAGCCCTACTGGTTATATGCCTAAAATTTCAGAAGAAGGTTATGTAACTCCTCTTAAGCTCATCAATGCTTTACGTGATTCTGCATCTATCGTTCCGTCACAATCCTTATTACAAACTACTAAAAATATTTATCAGTCATGTATTGCCGGCAATCCGAATTTTAATGTTGAAAGCTATAAGAAAGACGCGAATCCTGTTAAATATTTTACGGATGCTGCAAAAACCAGTAGTAACTCTGTCGTATATGTAACTTTAGCTGCTACAGGTAGTACTTCTGACAATATTATGACTTGCTCGTCAGCAGCAGATGAAGTCCAAAAAGCAATGGAAGCTTATGTTGATGGGATAAACAACTCAACTGGTGGTGCCACACAAGTTAATAAGATTATTGGCGATGTGACATTGTACAACTTGAGGAATGCAATGATACGTCAGATGACAGCGAATGGTGAAGTTGCAGGCTTCAATCCAAAACCAACAGCAGGCGGAAGTAATTACACCATTAATGATATGGTCAATTATGTAAGTTTGATGGGTAATACTTCTCAGGATAATGCCCGTAGCTTTATGATGGCTACGATATTCAATCCAATGCTAGAAACTGCAAGCTACTGTTATGACAAAGCAGATGGCATGTCTGGAATGTCAAAATGTTCTGCTTGGATCGCTTCACGTAGCCAATGGGAAGAAAAAAATGCGGCGGCAGGCACAGGTTTTTTACAAGTAATGCGAGATGGTCAAAATGTTCTCATAATGATTTCATTTTTATTTTTCCCGATTATGGTGTTATTCGTGATGATTCAGGGAACAAGTTCATTTAAGTTGTTAGGCAACTATATGGCTTTTACTGTATCAGCATATTTATGGCTTCCTGTAGCAGCAATGATCAATTTTTATATTCAGCATACCTTAGCTGACGAGTGGTACAAAGTTGCAACTTCCACAGGTATTCACACATTAAACTTGATTACAGGTCCACAATTTTATGCGGCTGTGTCACAAAAACTTTCCCTAGCAAATTCCTTACTCGCCAGTGTCCCAATGCTCTGCATGATGCTATTTACTGGCATGATGATGGGTATGAGCCAAATCACTGCCCGAATGAATAGTGCTGATGCAGGTAATTATGACGCTAAAGTAAATACTCCGGATGTTTCAAAGTCAGCACCATTAGCAACAACAAATTCAGCCGTGACAATTTCCGGTCAAAATGTTGCAACTGTAAATGGTGTTCCACAAGTCAGTTTATCTTCATCAAATACACAAAAGAGTGCAACTGAACTTTCTAAATCTGCCAGTGCGACCAGAAGTGAAATTGCTTCTGATATAGCAAACCTTGAGAGCCGCATGGGAGTGGAAGTTGGGAGTTCAACAACTAATTCATCAACTACAGGTAGTCAAGCTAATTACGCTTCTGGCACCTCTATAAGTAGCGGTAGTGTAACGCAACGAGGAACAAGTGATACAACTCAACTAAGTAAAGCTGATGGAACTAGCTTGGATACTACAGCAAGTAAACAACATGTTTCGTCAAGTGGGGTTAGTGGTGGCGTTGGGGCTTCTGGTGGTGTCACAGGGAACAAAAATTTTGGTGGCGATACTGGCAACAAAAATGATGCTAACTCTGGAAAGAATGGCAAAAATCCTGCTGCTTTAAATGTTCAGGCAGGAGCGCAAATTGGGGGGCAAGTTTCTGGATCAACCTCTAATGTGAATAGTGACGGTACAGCATTGACTACAAATCAGTCTACCACGCTTGCTAAAAATGACGCACAATTTAACTCAACGGCGGCTACAACCGGAAATAGTAAAACCACTTCACACACATCGTCTGACTATTCTCAAAGACTACAAGAGCTAAGAAATACTGCTACACAAACTAAAGGTAGTGGGTATACAGAACAGTTCTCTAGTGACTTTAATAAGATTCAACAGAAAATTGAGTCCCTTAAACACATTGAACAAGAGAGTATGGATTTCTCAAGCTCTGTCTCAGCTAAAGCTCCAGATGTTCAGGGGATGATTAATATGAATCCTCAAGCATTTGAGAATTTAAAATCATCTGTGAATAGTGTTAATGATCCTAAATTCCAAGATGACATGCGTAGACAACAAGACGCTTTAACATCACTCGGAAATCCGAATGACAGACAAAATGTAGCGTTGGTAGCGGCAGCATTACAATCCAGAAACCCTGCAATTAATAATGCTGCAATGGAGTTCTTAAATCCACAAGGTGCGGAACGATACAATGAAATGAGTAGATCAGTGGGTAATGTTTCAGTCCAAGACATTGGCAACCGTGTTGATCAAAAGACAGGAAATGCTCAGTCTCAAATAGAAGCAGCACAAGAAAGAACCAATTTATCTCCGAGTGCTACATCATTACCAAGCAATGTACAAGGTCCAAGCTCGAATACTGTTCACGCACCTCAAAAGGTTAATCCGAACATGGTTACAGTTGATCCGCAATCATACAGTGAGAAAGCTAGGGATGCGAATAGTGAGGTCCACAACAGAACCAAACATCTCCTAAGTGCTGAACCAAAGCAATAAATTGGAATCCTTAAAATCCCCGTAATGGGGATTTTTTATTAAATATTATTTATATTTCTATTTTATATTATTAAAATAATACTATAATATTTATATTTATTTGCTGTGAAAATTATATTATGAAGTCAAATACAAATCAGGAGCTTTATAACGAGCTACTACACAGTGGCAAAATTTTGGCGACCAACATCAAGCCTCCGTATGGCAATAATATTTACAAAGAATACACGTCAAATCGCTTTTATGATCCAAGCAATCGGGCGTTTAATATTTACTTTTTAAAATCTGCTGATTTTATTAACGAAATCAAAAAAAATCCTCTTTTTCTAGGTTATGTACCCCCCGAAGTATTCAATGAAAATGATGTTTGGGATTTAATTTATGCAAATCCTCTTTGTTTAATAAATTTAGACGACTCATACATTCAACCAAAAATGTATGCTACAGCAGTCATGCTAGAGCCTAGATTGCTCGGTCTTTTGAATGAATTTCACCAGACTAAAGAAATAGTCCAAGAGGTGATAAATAAACAACCACTAGCTCTACAGTATGTGCGTGATGACCTTAAATATTTCTATATTTGTCAAAAAGCCGTTTCACTGGATTGGCGTGCCATAGAGTTTGTACCACCAAATATTATTGATTCGAAAATAATTGAAATTGCCAAAGAAAGTGAAGATGCATTCTTACTCGACAAAATAGATCGAAGTAAATTGGATGCAGATTTTTACATAGAGCAGCTTATAAAATTTCCAATTGAGGGGGCTACCCACCTCATTGCAGCAAATTTGATACCCAATCAACACCGAATCAATGAATTAATTTATTTCATTGAAAATCTTGATAGTTACTCGCCTCAATACATTTTTGACAACTGTGATCCAAAAGTCCTGATGCATCACGAAAAATACGAAGCCTTCGTACATTTGTTCTCACAAAAACCTGAGTGGATAGTACATTTACAACCATGCTTTATCACAAAAGACATTTTTGAAATCGCTATTCAAAATGACGTATATCCTAAATTAGAAAGTTTCAATTGGACCGGTGAAATAATTGCCAGTGCTTATACGTTGAATAAAAAGGCTTTCAGGTATCTTCCTTACAATAGACTAAAATCTGTTGGAGCAGATCGAATTGTTCAAACAGTCGCAGAAGCAATTAAAGAAGGGTGGATCGATCAGCTCCCAAAATATTTCTTCATTGATGAGGTTGTAAATAATGAAGAATTGCGACAGTCACTTCTTGGAAGCCGAGAGTCATTCGCTTATTTAATCACGCAAGCGGATAAACTGGATTGGGACCAACTACAAAAATTTGACTGCTCAATAGACGAATACAGATTATTAAAACAATCCATCCCGACTGACAAAGCAGCAATATTTTTTGAAAAAAATGTTGAGTCATACATTGCTTTCACCGATGATGCCAAAACAATTGATCGTACAGAAATATTTTTAAAAAAATATCCTAGCCAAGTTAGATCAATTCCAAGGGAAACTCAACAAAACCATGTCCTTATGAGTAAATTGATTGAGAATAACCCAATTATTTCTCGTTATTTGGAACCTCAGGAAATTGTTGAAATTTTCTCGAACGCAAACTAATTTTTAAAGCGGAACTTATAAGTTCCGCTTTTTTATTAGACTCATAGGAGTTACGAAAATGTTAATAGACAAGATAGGCGAAGCTATAAGTTTTAGGTCAATGGATGGAGCTTGTGGCGAGGTATTTGTAAATCCCAAAGGGAATATTGTCTTTAAAATTAACATTACTTTAAATGGTACACCTCATCTTATAACCCTTTTGGATGAGTTAATTAATTTTATTCCATTATTCTATTTCCAGTTGCTAAAAAAGGAAAAGGAAGAATGGGAGTGTATTACTTTCTTGGATACAGAATTAGTCAGCTCTTTACACTTATACAAAATTGATTCATTTTTGTCTAAAGGACGACTATGGTTAAACATAGATAAAATTTCGTATATTTTTGATCTATCTCAACTAATGTTTTCCAAACAGCTTCTTGGAGAAGCAATTTATCAATCACTTCTAACACAAGCAGAATATCTCGAAGATTGATAATTAAGCAGCCTCTCGTATATGGGTCCTTATTAGATTCTCAAGACTTTCCGTTGGAGTTTTATTAGTTATTCTAAGTGTGGGTATACCGGCTGCTGCTGCAATCTCATCCCGCTTTAAATCACGCATTCTTACCTTTTTACTTGTATGTGAATCATCGTCAATTTCAACAACAAGAAGTGGATTGAAATCATGATCTACGATCAAATAGTCCACCGACTTTCGATTAAATTGGTTTCGGAGTTTTGTAATTTTGCAATTAATA
Source organism: Comamonas sp. (assembly GCF_009360615.1). Taxonomy (GTDB): domain Bacteria; phylum Pseudomonadota; class Gammaproteobacteria; order Burkholderiales; family Burkholderiaceae_C; genus Comamonas. The sequence goes on along the minus strand of NZ_SPEY01000017.1, from coordinate 31,966 downwards.
AAAGCATTGAAACTGACCTGAGGACAAATCAGTAATCCTTCTGGCATGTTGTTAATGATTCGTTCAAGATTGTAAGCTTCACTATCAGTTAAAATTCTTTTAGGGGAAACATTCCCGTCAAAGTCAGATGCACATTCTTCGTTCCCTGAATCTTCTTGTTCTTCATTGGGTTCAAGTTCCTTAGCTTTAAAGTTGGGTCCAAATACAATAATTAGTATTAACAAAATCAAAGCAACAATTCCCAAAATTTTAAAGAACATTGGCATCATAAAATCTTATTCCTCAACAATATAATAATTATATTTAAAAAATATTTTATTTTAAATATATTTAACAAATAATCCATGATGATAATATTTATTAATCTTTTATTATTTAGATTTATGCTTTAACATGTTTTAAAGTTTTAATGTTTCTATTGCTCTATGACTACTAACACAATGCAAGAACTGTCTGAGAATTTTGATTACTGGAGTGTAAGCAATCCGATCGGGGCGAAATCGGGTGTTGATGTCATCAAAGCATGGATCGAACGCACTTGTAGTAATTCAGACAATACTCTCGCCAGTTATGTCAAAGAGATTAAACGTTTTTTGATATTCTGCGATTCGAAGAACATCCGGTTCGATCATATCTCTGCTAATGATATTAATGAGTATCTGGGAATACTATTCAGTCCAAATCAAGATTGGCTTAAGCCTAAAGATGGTGAACCGACAGCAAAAACCCAAATTCTTCTGAAAGGTTTAAAACGTGAATCTGTTAAATATAGTCAAATGGTGCTTAACAGCTTTTACAGTTACATAAAAGAAGCAGGGGTTATTCGCTCAAATCCGGTTGCGTTATCAACCATAATCAAAGTCGATACCTCTTACAACATTACAGGCAAGTCACTGAGCTTTGATGCGTGGGATTTCCTCAGCTCTTGGCTAAAGCATGAGAGTTTAAAGTCGAATAACCATCATAACCGTAGTAAAGCCGTTAGAGATCGATGGCTAATGCATCTCTTGTATTACACTGGTGCGCGGCGTTCATCTATTTCAAAAATTAATATGGCTTGTTTCTCAGTTGAGCAGAAAGCAAATCGGCGAGTTTGGGTCCTTAATTTCTTAATGAAAGGTAATAGGGAACATACTGTATTACTGACCGAACAACTGTTGAATGAATTAAAATTTTATCGAACAAGTATCGGTTTAACAGAGTTGCCTAGTGAAAATGAAGAACATATACCTGTGGTCCCTGCGGTGAAACTTAAACCCAACAGTATCTTAAAAGCAACTAAACCTATCTCAGATAGAGGGATCAACTACGTTATTGAAGAATCACTTAAAAAAGCAGCCTTGGAATGTGAAGATTACTTCATAGCAAAAGAGCTTGGTAATGCAACCCCACACACATTCAGACATACTTGTGCTACTCATTGGCTGAATATGGGGATAGATGTAGTAGCTACTCAAAAACATCTTGGGCATAAAAATCTAAACACAACCATGGTCTATATACGCGAAACAGATGAACATCGACTCAAGGAAAACGATAAATTAACAAAATTGTTATCAGAAAGAGAGTAGTACAAAAATAATGAAGTATAGGTATTTAACCTTCTGGATAACCTATACCTCATTGAAATAATTATATTTGCTTTATATTCATACATTTAAATATGATCATGAATATTTTTTCAAGTTCTCCTTTAGTCACTTTATTATATTGATTTTATTGATATATTTTTTATATTTCACATTGTTTTTCAATAATAATTTAGCAAGTGCTTAATTTTATTAGCATTATGCAATTTACATTTTATTCAATTTAGCAAGAATTTAGCTTTAATTCTGTGATACGGGCAAATGGACATTTCGATTATTCGTAGAATGAATCTAAAAAAGTTTATTAGTGAGTATATAGATTCGGGAAAATTTAAGAACTACGCCGAGTTTTGTGCTGTAAAAGGGCTAGAGGCAAGTTATTTATCACAGATACTTCATGGACACAGAAACATTGGTGAACGTTCAGCAAGAAATTTAGAGGGAAAAATTGGGCTGACACCAAAAAGCCTTGATAATCCAACAACCATACAAGGCGTTCATGACCAAACACAACCTCCAGAACTTCAAGTAAAAATGATTCCTGTTCTTAACATGACCCAAGCAAAGAAATGGAGAGAATATACAAAAGGGACACTCAGAGCAACGAGCTATACTTTTACTGATTATACAGGTGCTTCAATTGATCAAATATTTTGTGTTTTGGTTAATGATCCGAGCATGTATCCACGTTTCCAAATAGGAGATAAGCTAATCATCGATCCTACAGCAAAGCCGGCACCAAGTGATTTTGTTATAGCAGAAAGTGAGGGACACAATTCAGTTATTTTTAAGAAATATCGAGTCTTAAGCTATACGAATTATCGACAACCTGAATTTGAGCTAATTTCACTTAATCCTGATTTCCCCAAGATTACATCTAATGAACATGCGATCTCAATCATTGGAGTAGCGGTCATACATGTACAAAGCTTAAAATAAGATTAAATTTCCGTGAACTGATCCACATATAAAGAACAAAGTTTGGTCAAAACATTATTAAAATCGAATAACGATTTAATTATATTTTTATTATCATACGTTCAAAAATAGTTTAAAAATTCTGTTTAAAGCATTAGCTAAATTTTATTCGCAATAGCTAAAATTTGAAATTTTAGAGTATTAATTCAGCTTATAAATTTAGAATAAAATATACAGGTCGTTCCACTCTAATTTTAAAACTTTGGATTCAATTTAGAGGTAGACGACTATTATCAAATTATATTACATAAGATTACATAGTAAGGCAATGTAGAGTACTGCATATAATTTCAGTTATGTGCAGTACTAGGGGGAGTCTTGTTTTTCATAAGGTTTTGAGCCAAATTCTGTCAAGAACCGACCTAATAGGTCGTTTACATTAATAAAATTTTTCAAACATTTCTTTTAATTAAACATTAAATCAATATGTTAAATTAAACTAAGTAAAGTGGTTTTGAATGTATTTATTTGATCTAATATTAAAAAATTTCTTCTCTTTTAAGGTTCAAATTATTGGGTCAATTATTTTAGGTAAAATTAGTTTAATTTTAGGTGAACATAAAGCAAATAAGTGGTAATTTAATGCCATGGATTGTTTGCAGTATAGATAGGGTTAGCCATGAATAAACAGACATCAGATTCTAGCAATTTGCTCCAAGCTGTTTTCGACACCAATGAAAGCCAAAATAGCTTAGCCGGCATAATTGTTAATGTTAGTCAGTTACCATCAAGTGTAATTGACCAAATGTTAGCTCATGCAGCAAAAGAGCTAGAAAAACGCAAATTGATTGAAAAAGATGGCGCACTTCTCAAAATTTTGGAAATTGTAAAGCGTTACAATATTCCATTTGATGAGATCACGCATGTGTTAGAAAGTGCGGATGCCGTGTACGGTAGTCATTCTGAGAATGGTAAATATCGTAAGCTTTATATTGATCCTAACAACTCTATGAACACATGGACTGGTGTTGGTCGCCGTCCAGATTGGATTCGTGAAAAAGTTGAACAAGGTGTAAATATTGAAGATTTTGCGGTTCAATTAAACGAAAATGACAATCAACGAAAATTGTACTTTTTCAATCCTAAAAAACCTACACAGCGTTGGAATGGTTTGGGACGTAAGCCTTTTTGGTTTAAAGAACTTGAAGCATCTGGCGAAGATTTAGAAAAATACAAAACTTATATTTAAGCCTTTTCTTATTTGTAGGCTTTCCATAAAAGCACTTTTTATAAGTGCTTTTTTTTGTTCTTTTAATTTTATTTTCCTTTTTCAAATACCATGACCTTTATAAAAAGATTTGCAAAATCTTTACAATCATATTATTTTGATTAAAGGTTTTGTGCGCCTTACCTGTGTGAACGTAAAAGTCATTTAGCTATTTCATTTAATATAGCCGAGCCTTGACCCTGCTCAGCTTAAATTCACACCTTTGCAGAATATATCAAGGATTCGTCATGAATACTAACATTCACCCTTTAGATGGTCGTGTAAAGAAAGAAGCAAAACGTTTACATTCAACACTAAAATTAGTCTTGCCACACACCGACTGCTTAAATCAATTAGAACCAAGTTTTAAATCACCTACTCTCAAACAATGCTATGAAATTATTGCTCATGGCTATGGATTTAATACATACAATGGTCTGTGCAGTCTTTCTAATGATGATAAGACTGCAATTAGTTTGAATGATTTCAATACTAAAAGAATGGAAAATTCTCTTGCGAAGTTTCTTATTCGAGAAAATGTTAATCATAGTTCAGGTATTGTAGAAATTATAAATATTATTAATAACCCTGATGTTTTAGGTGAAATAATCACGGATGTAGGAAATGTATTGCCATACCTTCGTGCTTATCCCACGGTAGATAAAATAAAAATACCAAATCGATTCTATTCATTAGAATTTATCTTTGAATGGACCGGCAATGAATCAAAATATTTCATAAACAAACTTCATGAAGTTACATTTAATGTAATTTTCTCAACGATCATAGAGTACTATGACCAGTTGGAGTTTATTGAATTTGAAAACACCACTATGTTTGGCTTGCCTATAAGTCTGTTTTATCCACACAAAATCAATGATATACATAAAGTCCGTGATGTTGTAATCGACCTTGAAGATTTACTAAATTCTTCTAATATTATTAAGGCAAGTTCAGGTCATTTAGATTTTGATAAACATCAAGACTCCATGGTTAATATAACTATGTCTCATGAATTAGCTCAACAGTTAAAACTAATCTCCAATGTTATCAAAATTCAGAATTTAGCGAGCCAAAAAATTGATGCTTTACTTGATATGTACATCAAGCATTATAACTCTGCATTTCAAACTTTTTTTAAAGTTGCATGTATAACCAGTTCACCTATTAAACGATTAATGGGTAATGATATTGTTAAGTATCAAATTGTTAAAAGAATGTATTTCAAAATTTTATTAAACAGCTTAGGTCTCCCCGACCGCTCGATTTATGTTTGCAAAACAGTTGAAACAGATAGTTGTAAAATTGAGGATGTTGTGCAGCAATTCAAAAACGATAGCTTATCCATTACTAATGCTGTAATCGAACTAGATAAACAATATGCAAAAGTTATCCTTCCATTTATTGAAAAATATATTGAGCTGCAAACAGAGCTTCTACATTTAGTTAAACCCCTATTTAGTATTACCTTTACAGGTGAATCACCATCGTCAAAAGAATCTAAAGATTCCTTCGTGAGAATTTTTGCTCCTCTAAAAAAACAAATAGACCGGATCAATTCTGAGTTAATCCAAGCTACTGTCACTTTGTCCGATAATATTTAAAACAAAAAAAGAGCCTTCTTAAAGGCTCTTTTTTTCTTATGCTCTATTTCAATACATATTCCACAATGAAACGTCCAAAGCCAATATCATTAGGTTTTTTTTCTGAAAGATAATTTACTGCCGCAGGATTACCTTCCGCAGCAGCCTCTTTAATATATAATTTTGCAGAATCAGGATCAGTTGACCAGAGCAAAGTAGCTTTTGCCATCATCGCATTCGAATCTTTTTGTGCGATCAATTGATCCAATCGATAAGCATCCGTTTTTGGATAATTTAACGCCATCCAAATAGCTGCTTGTGGCTTTCCAGAATCTGCCAATTTAAGCATTTCCGGCTTTATAGTGTCGCTATTCAGTTGAGCTTGGGCTTTACTTAATTTTGGTATAACTATTTCTTCCATCACAAACAAGAATGCAAGAGCAAAGACAACAAATAAGCCAATTTTTTTCCCCGTCTTTTTCAGAGTATCAAGCTTTAATGGGTTAGGCTCCATGACAAATGCGGGTCGGTTTTTCCAAAATTCTTCATTTTCTACATTTTTTAACTCAGACATTTATTTCACCGTTCTTTTGATAGTGTTTTATAAATATAGTTATTCAAATAATTAACGACAATTAAAATCAAATATTAAATTAATGTTATTTACAATTAATCACAAAATAATCAAAAAAACCCCTTTTTTTGAGTGTTCTAAATTTTGATACACCCATATTTTTGAGTTATACTTATATCCATCGTATGATAGGTTTACTTATTACCAAAAGGTTTCAAAATGACTCAAAATAAAGCAAAAGTTATCCTGTTTGTTTCGCAAAAAGGTGGTTGCGGTAAAACAACCAACCTCATCAATCTTGCGACTGCTTCTATGTTCCAAGGTACTCGTAATGTAGTAATTTTAGATTGCGACCCTCAGCGTTCTGCAACTCTCTGGCAAGATGATAATCGTGATGATAAGGTAAAAGCCTTTGAATACGTGCTTCCACAGGTGGTTGCGCCGAAGCAAGATGTAATGCCATCACAGATCGTTAATCGTCTGTTAGATCAAATGGATGAAATCTGGATTGATACAGCAGGCTTTGTAGGTTACTCGCAAGATACTGCCCAAATGTATCTTAATGACATCCTTCCTTTAGTTGACCTTATAGTTACACCTTTTAAAGCGTCTAAATTTGATTTGAACGCAACAAAAGATACCCTTGAATACATCAACCATTTCAGCCGTAACATTAACCTTAATATTCCAAAATTATTATTACTTTCCGATATTAAGGGTGGGGAAAAAGGCACAAATTACGCTCTTGCTCTATTAGAGCCAATTTTAAGCCTTCCTTCAAATTCTGAATGGACTGTAATGAAAACTTATATTCCATATAGCGGACTTTTTGTTAAAGCACACGAGCGTGGTGGCAATGCCTTTGTTCCTCGCAAAATCGAACGTGTTACTGAGGCTTATGTTTCAGCCCTTTTGGAAATCCGTGAACAGTTAGGATTGATCTCTGAAAGCCAAAAGCGTGATGTTGTTGAGGACATCATCTCCAGTTTGCAATCTACTCGTCAGAATGCAAGTAAAGAAAAACGTCAAGACGAACTAGATGATCAAGAATAAGGTGAAAACAATGCGCGGAAGAAAATTAAATGTTGATGACCTTGTTGGTGGATTAGGAGCCAAACAAGGTGAACGTATTACTGATACGCTTAATAAGTCTTTGCTGAATACTGAACAACTGATCAAAGTCAGTCTCAACAAGATTTATGTTTCTAAACAGATTCGTCTTAAGATTCATCAAGACAAAGTTGATGAGATTGCCGCTACCTACCCATTGCGCAACTATCCAGAAATTAGAAAGGTAGACCCAGAAATTGACGGCGATAGTGTGCCTGATGGTTTTGAGTATGTTCTATTAACTGGTGAACATCGTTTTCATGCATTGGCAAAACTAAATTTCACTGAACACGACTTCAAATTCGTACCGCCGAGTTTGATTAAAACAAAAGCCGATGTAATCAAGTATCAGTTTGTTGAAAACAATATTCGTGCAGACATGCATTTTATTGAAAAAGCAAAATCCCTAATTGATTATATGGATGCGGCGCAATGTTCAAAAGGTGAAGCCGGTCAAGTTTTAGGTATTACTAATTCAGTGGTGAGTCGTTTGCTACGAGTTGCAAAATACTTTACTGAAAAAGACAATCAGTTTGTCCTTGAGCATAACATTAACTCTGAACGGGTCCTTGTTGGCATTTCAAAATTAATCGAAATGGGACACTCAGATTGGCTCTCCAAAGTTAAACCATACGCTCAAAATGCTGATGGTGAGTTTAATCCGGAACTGATTTATGAAAGTACACTGACACGTATTATCAAAGAATTAACTGAGCCTGCGGAACCTGAACAAGAAGCGGTTGAACCAAGTGCCAAACCTCAAGCAGAAGGTATCAGCCCAAACGCATTCAAAGAGAATGAAACTTCTGAGAATGAAAGCAGTAGTGAAACGGCGATCAAATCTGGTCCCTCTGATCTCAAACCGGCTAATAGTTCAGTAAAGCCTGAAAGCCATGGTAATCAAGGAGAAATTTCTGAGGAAAAAGATTCAAGCGAAACTAAAAAGGGAAATGAAAACAGTAATATCGAAAGCACTGCGAATGATAAAGATATTGTGCAGACTCCCCCATCCCCTGCTATCGTCTCCCCTTCGATTGAATTGGATAAAAAACACACATCCTTCAAACTTGCAGCAAAAGTTTTACAACAAGTATTGGATGGAAAAGAAATTGAAGAAATTTTGATTGAGCTAGGACCCGATCTTAAGAAATACGTTTCAGAGGAAGATGGTGCCGACATTTATGCCATGATCCAAGCATTACCATTCTCAAATTAATTTACATTTATGGGATAGTCCTATGAGTCAAGAATTATACATTAATCCAGAAGTTTACAATGCGCCGGTACTTCATATCTTAAATCCTTTCAGACCAAAGATTAAGAAAAAGGAGGCTTTTGAATTAATTAATGAATGTAAGGACTCTAAACTGGTAAATACTATTCAATATCTCTATAAGTCACGGGGGGATATTTACCCTTATGATTTACACCGTATAACAAGTTCTATGCAAAAGATTATTAGAAATTTTTATGACTCCAAAATTAAAGGAGAATCAACCACTTTAAATACTGAACAAATTGAAATTATTGAAAATTCTTTAGAAAGAATAGTGGCACTTTTGAAAAATTATGAGGATTGATTTCTATGAATAATAGTTCAATAAAAAAACCAAACTCTACAACTGGTATACCTGTAGCAGTGAAATTTTTTGGTTGTTTAGTCTTAGCGGCAGCGTTTTGTATTTTTATCCTTTGGTACCTCACTGGTTCAACTCCAGTTGATACCATCCGTTCAATGAACGAAATCATCGCTGCTCCAAGTACTAAAGAAGATGCAGAGAAATCCTCTTTAGAAAAAACTCACGATAAGATTGCCAAATTTGCGTCTAATTAAATTAGTGTTTCCCTAATTTTTTAAAGGATATTTTTAATGAACAATACAGCCTACTCTAATATTCTATCTGCCATTAAGCAAAATTCACCAATTACAAAAGAATTATTTAATAATTTTATTGCAACTGTTAATGGCGAGAGCATTTTTGAATTAAATCAAACTGAAATTCAAATACTTGAATTTATCCGGAGTCAAGGTCGTAAATTCTCCTTAAAATTGGAACTAATTCAAGAAAACCCAAAAAACGGCGAAGTAATAAAGACATTTACGCCTAAAGAAAAGATTACAGCCGACTTACTTTCTTATAAATATTGTCCTTATCAATTTATTGTTTCACTAAAATAATTTTCTCTAGCGGGATGTAAAAAATTAATATTTCCAAATCGTTTAATGGAGAAAAAAATGAGTTCTGAACCCATTGTCTTACAAATGAAGAATCTTATTCAATCTATTTCAAAGCATAATCATGCTTACTATGTAATGGATGATCCATTAATCACTGATGCTGAATACGATCAAATTTTTTTTAGACTTAAGCAGTTGGAAGAATTACATCCAGAGTTTGCTCAAAAAGACTCCCCGACTCGGAAAGTAGGTGGAGAGCCATTAAAGAAATTTCAATCAATCAAACATACTGTTCCAATGCTATCGCTTGGTAACGTATTCCACTTCGATGAATTAAAGAGTTTCGATCAGCGTATAACCGAACGTTTGCCGAATCAAAAAATTCAATATGACGTTGAGCTAAAGCTTGATGGTCTAGCAATTTCACTTTGGTATGAACACGGCGTTCTAGTCCGTGGAGTTACTCGTGGTGATGGTGAAAATGGAGAAGATATTACTCAAAATGTCAAAACGATTCGTAATCTTCCTATTGATTTGAATATCTACGCTGATAACGTTCCTGATCTTTTAGAAGTACGTGGCGAAGTATTAATGCCAAAAGCCGGCTTTGAAATGATTAATCGCCGTTCAATAGAACTTGGTGAAAAGACTTTTGCAAATCCTCGTAATGCTGCTGCGGGCAGCTTGCGTCAATTGGACCCTAAGATTGCCTCTAGTCGCCCCCTAGCATTTTATGCTTACGGCATTGCTCAATGTAATCCTGCTCACGGTCTTGATTCAATGTCTGAAAGCCTATACTGGCTTAGACAATTTGGATTTGAAATTGCTGAACGCCAGTGGCTTGTAAATAGTATTCAAGAGGTAGAGGAGTGTTATCAGTACATTATGAGCATCCGCCCTGATCTTCTTGTAGAGATTGACGGGATGGTCATTAAAGTAGATAGCTTAGAACAACAGAAAACACTTGGTTTTTTAAGCCGTGAACCCCGTTGGGCTACTGCATATAAATTCCCTGCACAAGCTGCTCTCACTACAGTAGAAAATATTGAGTGGCAAGTTGGACGCACAGGCACAATAACACCTGTTGCCCGACTTAAACCTGTATCCGTTGGAGGAGTCACGGTATCAAATGTCACACTCCACAACATAGGTGAAATTCATCGTTTAGACGTGCGAATTCAGGATACAGTTAGTGTATTCCGTGCGGGTGATGTCATACCTAAAATTGAGAAGGTTTGGCATGAATACCGTCCTGAGATTACTCAAATGGTACAGTTACCTACGCATTGTCCTGAGTGTGAATCTCCCGTAGTCATGCCAGAAGGCGAAGCACTGGCTCGTTGCACTGGCGGATTGTATTGTTCAGCACAACGTATCGAAGCTATCCGACATTTTGTTTCGCGGAAAGCCATCGATATTGATGGACTTGGTGATCGTTGGGCTGAGTCTTTATTAAAACTGAATCTTCTCGACAATGTTTCAGATATTTATCATCTACACGAACATCAGGATAAATTATTAACGATCGACAAAATGGGCGAGAAATCAGTCCAAAATTTATTAGCAGCAATTGAAGCGAGTAGACAAACTCAATTACATCGTTTTATCTATGCGCTAGGTATTCGAGGAGTTGGAGAGACTACCGCTAAAATGCTCTCAAATCAATTTTTAAGCTTAGAAGCTTTAATGAGTGCCAACCTAGAGGAACTAAAGAAAACACCCGATGTGGGCGATATAACAGCAGAATGGATATATGATTTCTTTAGGGCGAGTCATAACCTTGAGATTATTGCTCGTTTAATTGCCTCTGGAATTGTGTGGGAAGCACCTCAGGCATCCTCCAACCTGCCTCTGAATGGAGAAAGTTGGGTCGTAACAGGCACCTTATCAACCATGAGTCGCGATGAAGCAACTCAACAACTACAGTCGCTTGGCGCACGGGTGTCAGGCAGTGTTTCAGCAAAAACAAAATGTGTAGTCGCAGGAGAAAAAGCCGGTAGCAAACTAGACAAAGCTCAGCAATTGAATATACCCGTCTTAAATGAAGATCAGTTCATTCAATTGATGAATTCCTACAGAAATTAATGGAGCCTCACCATGCTAAAAAATATTGCTATATGTGGATTATTTGTCCAATTTATCTTAATAGGACTTGCAGCGTATCTATATAAGTTTGAACCGGTGCAATTCTCTTATTTCTATTGTTTCTTATGCATTGTCGCTGCATTCATCGTCCTTTTTATGAGTATCTCCATCATTTATGGATGGAACGATAATGAAAGCAAGCAATCTTAATTGGTCGATTTAATACATACAGGTTTAAGGATACTAGGAATATGAATATTTATGAACATGATGAAACCGCCGTTGGCGAGGTTGACTCAAATCCGAGATGGGTACCTGTACTTAATGGAGATATTTACTGCTCACCGGCTTGCGGTGGAAAATGTAAAAAATCAGCATACGATCAAGCTGTAGTTGATTCAAATGAAATGGCTTCTCTACTTGGTGCCGGTTGGAAACCTATAGTGTTTGAAAATCTAGGTTGGTACTGGAAAATTGAAAAAGGCGATCTTGAATTAAGACCGGCACATCCGGAGGGCTGCTTTAGTGCAACTCTGCAATTCCAATTGGAAAGCAACTACTATTTCTCAGCCAAAGACGCTGACCCACGTAAAGCAATTCAGAATGTTCGAAGCCAGTTATTAGACATTATTCAAAAGTTGGAGCGGCAACATGCTTCATCTGAGCTTGATCCGATTGCTTTGTCTTTATCAGAATAGAGAGTCTGATCATTAATGGATAATTCAAATTACCTTCAACTTGATATTGATGACCAAAATGGTCATGAATGGGTTAAAATACTGCAAACCCCTAAAGGACTGGTTGGCAAAACAGTTTGTAAGAAATGTGGATACTTTCGCCGTGTTAATGAAGAAGGTATCCCCTTAAACAAACAATGCAAAGGACCGGTTCGTGTGACATTAAGATAAATTCAATCAGGCATTTTATGGAACCGTTTTTTTACTTAATTTATTCCAGTACAGTTGCAGCCATTTTAGTGGCTGCTTTTATATCTTTTGGAATCGTTGCATTATTACAAGTATTACTAAAACGTCAACTTGATTTTGGGTTGGTCATTGCTTTCACTTTCGTACTGTATTTTGCAATTCAATTTTCTCCATTACCTCCGTCACTCGATCGTCAATTGATCTCTATTCTGGGCGAACTTGAACATAACAAAGTTGATTCAAATGCTGCGATCAATAACATTCTTTTCGCTTGTGAAGATAAAAATTTAAAAGGTGTACGTGGCTACAAGTACCAAGATGTCATTGATGCATATCACAGAGATATGGACAATTTCTTCAAAGATGGAAAGATTTCTTATGAAGGTGGCAAGGAACCTTCTACCGAGCAATGGCTTAAAAATGGTGATTTATGCGCGGCTGCACATCATTTCAATCGTTTAAAGTTCAAACGTCTTGTTGAAGAAGGCAAAATTACTGAAACTGAATAAGTTTACGATCAATATTCTAATCCAGTTTTCAAACTAAAATTTGTAGAGTTGCAAATTATGAGCAAAATCATAAATATTGAAATGAGTAAAAAACAGCATTTAATTCTTGGAATTAAAGTTGCTTTATTTTTAGGCATTACTTTGCTCCTAAAAACGAATTTAGCTACGCCTTATGAAGCTTTAAATAATGCTCTTGCTACAGTATTCGCCACACTGACTTTTATATCTTCAATCAAATGGATAACAGCAGAAATAAGTGTTTGAATCTAACGAGCCAGTTTAAAACTATTATGTCAAAAATTGCCAAAAGTTCTAAATTCACTTTAGATTGATTTTAGAACTATAATGTAAATTTATTCAGTTACACTCGATGTAAGTTATTTATTTCACGCTTTATCAGTTTATGAATTTAATGTGTGAAGACATTTAAGGAACAAAACTTGGATAGCAAAACAATCAGATACCAAAATACTAGAACCTTGGTGAAACAATCCGGAGGCATTACGAATTTTGGTAAGAGAATTCAAAAAAGCCAATCTCAAGCGAGCCAATTTGCCGGTGAGACACCAATCAAGGGTATTGGTAATAAAATTGCCAGACAGATTGAAGCTGAGTTTGGAAAACCCCATGGTTGGCTTGATATACCCCACAATTCAAAAGAACAAATAACTTCCATACCAGATACTACGATTGGAAAGTTAGAACGTGATGAAAGCTCCACTTTAAGCATAGTGATAAACGTAGATGTAACGCGAGATATAGAAAAAGGAGTGTGGATCGCAGATTGTAATGCAGTCAATGTAACTACAGAAGCCAAAAGCTATGAGGAATTGGTTAAGCGGTTTCTTTTAATTGCTCCTCAAGTAATGGAAGAAAATGCAATAAATCTTGGATCAGCTCAAGCAGTTTTTCAATTTAATTATTTGGTCAATCTGAATATAAATTATTGAATTATTTTCTGTAAGTTTAAAACTTTGATGTACGAAATCACTTGTTGTTTAACTACTTTTAAGTTTATTTTAATTAAGAATCCCTATTCACAGATAGGGATTCTTATCACTTTTAATACGATATTTAAAATTACTACTCTGAATACCAAACACAAATAAAATAGTCATTGTAACCATAAGTGGTTTCAGAAGGTGAAATTACGTGTTCAATATTAATAATTTTTCGTTCGGGGTTATTTTCAAATAGCGCATTAACTTTTTGCAAATCTTCTTCCAAGCTACTTTTTAGAGTAGGTCGGGATATTTGATACTTTTGACATTTGATCATTTATAACTCACTCTTGGGATTTCACATTTAAGAATACCTTAGATCAAGGCACCATCTAATTTTTTTCCATCACTTTTACTTTTTAAAAAAACGGTTGCCTGAACGCCGTATTTTGCATCGAACTCAGAGTAATGCTCTGCATACCAGTTATTACCACAGATTCTTGATTCTCGCTCGTAATACATTTCGATAGGCGTTATGTTTGATGGATCAATCAAATTCGATTGATCACGACTTTTAATAACAGCACCATAATGTTCCAAGAATTGTACAATGGTAATGTTATCAAGAGAAATCGTAACATCTAATAGATTCTCAGCCTTAAATTGCAAATAGACAGCCAAATCTTTAACTTCATGTTCAGTTAATCCATCCAGAGAAAAGAGAACAGATCGATCACCAATGTCATAGTGATGTTTAAGAATAAAATGATTTGATCCGCTTTCTTTTGGACTATTTTCAGGTAAATTAGTCATAATAATGCGCCTTGGAATAATTCTATCAATTGATCCTGTCAAAACAACTTTACCGACTTAAGCAGTTTTTAGTTTGTGATGTTCTAACAAGTTTTGCTTACCGAGTGTAATCCCCTTTTCAATTGCCTGTTCCCAATTTTCAACTAAAATCCAGTTAGAGTGATAAGAGTTCCATGCACCGCCAAAACCAACTGGTTCCTGATTTTTATCTAAGGTTACACTTAATATTGTCTGACATAATCTAACTTCGACCAACATTGGAAATTCGCACTTTTGATGCAGCTCCGAGATAAATTCACAAAAAAAATCTCTACGATCATTACGGGAACATTTCTCATAACTATCAGCTATTTCCTGAAATCCGGCATATTGTTCATTTAAACTTTCGACATTGTAATCATCAAGATCGTCAAAAAATTCAATAAAATCATCTTGTACATTGTGTGGGTCTAAAACTGGAAGATAAAAAACCTTTCCAAAATTTGCAGCCACCGAGTGTAGGCTCTCAATTGAATCAGCCAGTGTAGGATTGTTCGTAAGATAGCTCATGAATTACACCAATATATTATTAAAATATCAGTATATAATATAAATATTAATTTAATGTTTTATTTTAAATAAATATTATAAAAAAATACCTCTCAGAAAATTTCTAAGAGGTATCTTAAGAATCAATTCAAAACATTACTTTTTGAAAACGTCTTTTTTGGGTTCAGAAAATTTATCGACTTTAGGAGTAGCGAAAACATCTGGTGTTGAATTAGCAAATGCATCAGCTTTAGGTGAGGCAAATACATCTTGATTAGGTTCAGCGAACACGTCAGCTTTAGGTGATGCAAATACATCTTGATCTGGTCTAGCAAACACATCTTCCTTAGGCGATTCGAAAACATCTTTTTGTTTGTCTGGTTGAATTTTTATATTAGTACTTTCGATAACCTTTTCCTTACTACTACTGCTGCTCTCAGCCCATGTATTCATTGTCATCGTTCCTAAAAAAATTGAAATAATTAAAACAGATTTTTTCATGTTGCTCTCGTGCATTTTATTGAATAGCTGACAGGTATAATACTGCCTTAAGATCATCATTGGCAGGTTTGCCTACAAATAACAGGATGAAACCACCACCCATTCCTGTTCCTGACATACCAGTACTTTCTTACAGTTCTCCCGATATAGAATCAAAAAAAAAGCCAATTAGAAAAATTCTAAAAGGCTTTATTTATCATGAAACTCTGTTCAAATAATTAGTAAGAACAGGAGTTGGCATCTTACGATTCATTGCCAACACATCTTCTGGTTTAGAAGAAGGCTTTTCATAATTTAGTACCAACTGCTCATACTCATCTATTTGACGAATAATCACAGGATGCAAACTTTGAAAAAGCTCTTTTGAAAGCTGATCATTGTCTACACTGGTCAGTACAGCGAGAATTAATCCGGCATCATGTTGACAAGGGATCAAATCAAGCATTAAATCGGCAACTGTTTTAACAGGCAAACGATTCAATAATTTAGAAAAGTACTGTGAATACTCCGATTCGCAATAGTATTGAGTCTTATAAGCGTAAGGCTTAGGCAACTTAACAAAATCAATTCGATCATTTATAGATATTGGCATTTCAGTTGAAATATCCAACATGTATAAAGATGAAAGAATTCTACGCGCTTCGTATTTGTATCCTTTAAAGCTTCGATCTTCTTCAACAAGTTGAGCAACATCACTAAACTCTACTGTGCAAATCTCATTTATAATTTGCTGTGCTATTTGTGTACTTTGAATGATTGCTTCATCAGTAAACTTAGATAAATCTACAGTTGAAGTTAATTCTTCATACCAAACACCAGTTTTGCATAGTCTATGTGACCATTTATCATCAAGCTTGATCTTCTTGCGTCCGACATTTTGAAGGACACATGTTGAAAAACACTCAACACCGAGAACCAAGCTAAATGCAAGTTTAGTAATAGGTAAATCTTTTGGAAGTTTTGTCCAGTTCCATTCAACGTTACTTACATAACGTTCATTTGAAGGACAATATCCAAAAGGATAATTATTTTTAACGCTGCAAAGAATTGCGTTAAGGTCAAAAACATTATCTTTTACCCAACCAACAGGTTGTGCTTTTGAGAAACCTTTATGTTGAACAAACGCTTTTACACGATTAGCAACTAAAGATGATTCAAGCTTTGCGGAAATAGCTAAATTAGTCATGAGGGGAACTCCGTTGGCGTACGGATAACGGAAGAAAGCGTTAAGCGATCATCAGCTATCCATACAAAAATTTGATTTTTGATTGATAGCATTAGATGAAAGCATGTCTACGTTGGCATTCTTCAAAATTAATATTAATAGATGTTTTAATATTAGGCAAATATTACTGCCAAATTTAAAGTTTCATTTTTGAAACAACCTGTTTAATTAACTAAACTTGTCACTTTCGCTTGCAACATAAAATTAAAGTTGTAAGTGTAAATCACTAGATAAACTAAACTTGTAATAATTGGAATTTAACCAATGTTTACGTTTTCTCTTGTTGAGTGAAAATTTGCCGATCGGCAAATCCCCTACCTCAGAACAAAAAAAAACCAGATAGATAACTCTAAATGGTTTTTTAAAAAAAATGCAAACAGATGTTTAGTCTGTAGCTTTATCAATGACCTTGAACCATTCAGCTTTCAAACTTACGAAAACTGTAACGGCAAATGTAAAAGCAAGGAAAAGTACAACACCGATCCAAGCAGTATAAAGATCATTGGTACCATCTTTTAACAAGATAGAGATTCCTTTGACACATGGGATAATTACAATGACCACAAGGAAAGAAATGATACTTAACAAAGCATGAGTATTGATTACACTCATAACTTTACTAGAAGCTTGTTCTTTTTTGATTTTTTGAGTCAAAGCAACAAGAGCTGAGACTACTACACAACTTATAAGGATATAAATCATGTATTTCAAACCAAAGTTAACACTATCCAATACTATAGGTTTGGCACCAGAGAAAGGAAAATGAGCGTTTTTCAATCTTAAAAGAATTGAATCTTTAAGATAAACAACAAGAACAACAACAGCTAAAGTGAATACAGAATAGTTCATGATTAAAACTCCGTTGGCGTACGGATAACGAAAGAATGCTCAAAGCAATCATCAGCTATCCATACAAAATTAAAATTTTGGTAAGGATAGTTGTTGAAAATAAATACTTGAAATAGGCTTTCTTCATAGCCAATGTTAATTCAACTCGCAGCACCACGCAAATGTTAATTGACAATTGGTTGGGCAATTTTAGGTGTGATATAATTATTAATATTTTAAAAAAGTTTTACTTCAATGAAATTTAAATATGCAATATTAAAAAATCATATTTATTACTTAATTCCACTAACATTAATGTTAGTCATGCTCTTAACATGGACATCAATTTACGCCGTAGATGGACCTACAGAGTTGAACGTTAATTTTATGATGTTTTTAATTTTTTTGTTTATCGCAGCCTTATGGTTTTATCGTAAATTTAAGATTTACATACCCTCATTACTCTTAATGGTTTTGTGTACACTAGGTGTAGTTAATCAAATATTTATATTGACGCGATAAGTTGAGAAAGAGATTGGAAGGTTTAATAAGTTTTCTTTATGTAGACTGGTACTTTATATTAGTAATACTGGCTATTCCGAGCCTCATTTTTTATTTTTTTATTAAAAAATACAAGGATAAAGCCCAAAAAAATAAAAGCATTATTCAACTATTAGCTGTTGTTGCAACTATTTATTTCTCCTTCCTTTTTTTAGTTCCAGTACCTCAGTTCCAGATAGGCTATTTGAGTTCAATCATTGAGGAAATAAAGGATAAAAATTCGAGCTTTCAAGCTCCTGATTTACAATCAGGCATTCGTCAAGTCTGCAATGGAAATCCCAAAAACCTAAATGCATATAACTATTTCAAACTTTATGATTCCTTCTTTGGGGATATAAAAAATCATATTGAACAAGAAGGTAGTATCATCTATTGGGGTCCATACTTTTCGGTTCCTAGACCCCAAATTTCGTTTCAAGAATTTTGCCAAGTGGAAAAATAAAGACATTCTCCCCCTACTCTTTGTACAATAAAACCTGTTCTACGGCGGAAGATAATCCTAATATTTAATGTAATATTTAAATTTTAATAATATTATTGTTATTACTTCTAAAAGTGCTTATAAAAATGGATGCGCCGTATGAACCGTATAAAAGAATACTTTAAAAGAATTTTTAATCGAGAACCTGATCTTCCCAAGACAGTAACTTATAAAGTGAAGAAACGAACGTGGCTTGAAATTCTTTCAACTATGCTAGGCATTCTTCTCACCCTCTTGGTTATCTATAGCCTAAATCAAAACTTTAAAATTTATGAAAACATTAAAAACTCATTTGTCAAAGGGAAGCATATTGCTGTTATACGCATAAATGGAACTATTTCTGCTGATACTAATGCTAATGGTGAAAGTATCTCTAAAGCCCTTCAAAGTGCTTTTGAAAATGAGGACAGTCAATATATTGTTCTGGAAATAAATTCGGGCGGCGGATCGCCCTATCAAGCAGAAATGGTCTGGAACGAGATCCAATTTTTAAAGAAAAAGTATCCGGAAAAGAAAGTGTATGCTCTGATTCAAGATTTAGGTGCGTCAGCAGCTTATCAAATCGCATCTGCGAGTGATTTCATCGTGGTGGGTAAAACATCATTGGTCGGTTCTATCGGTGTGATTATGAGCAATTACGACCTAACGAAGATGATGGATAAAATTGGTGTCAACGACAGAACGTTAACTGCCGGTACCAACAAAGCAGCATTCTCTTTCACAAAAAAAGTTACTGATGAACAAATGACTTATTACCAGAATATGCTGAACAACGTTCACCATACATTTATTCAGTATGTCCGAGATGGTAGAAATGGAAAATTAAAAGAGTCGGATGATATGTTTTCTGGATTAGTCTGGACTGGAGAACAAGCTGTTCAAATCGGTATCGCTGATCAAATTGGTGACATGAATACAATAAAACGTGAATTAAAAATTGATACCGTTAAAAACTATACTTATGTAAACTCCGGTTTTGGGGCTTTATTTAATACGGCGTATAACGATATTGGTAGAGCCATTGGACAAGGTTTTTCTAATAGCTTAAAAGAAGGAAATACATTAGAGATCAAATAATCCCATCTCCCGACTGTATTGTTAAGATTCTTTCCTTGTAACCTTACTTAGTTACAGGGAAAGAACGAGACACAATGGCTTGGCTGTTGATATAAACTTCTTCCCCATTGTCCAATTTAATCAAATACCCATCCGTAAAAAGGTCTTGACGAACTGATCCTTTCATAATGCAGCGATCATTCTTTTCACCACCTATAATCTCGATGAGATCACACGCTTCTTTTTTAAAGTATAAGGTTGTGTCAGGGGTCGGTACTAAAAAGAAATATAAACGAAGCAAAGCATAGCCCAGAAACGTTATAAGTATCAGTAATGAGAAGAATGGAAATCCAGAACTTGTATTTTGTTTTTCGCTCATGTGTATCTCAAAGGTTTTTGTTCAAAAAACTTGTTATCAACGAATGGTAGGCACAGTAAAAATCGCCCGAGAGGTTAATCAACGGGCGACTATTAGAGAGTTATTGATAGAATTAGCCATCAATTCTGTTTATGTACCTAAGTACACAAACAATCGTATTTGAAGCGCAATACTTTAAAGGTAAGCCTACAAACACTTGTTCATTAGGAACTCCATTAACGCCGGAAAGCGGAACAACTGTTCAAGACAAATCATAGTATAGTTTTTATTAAATTGCATTAACTTTTACAAAAAGTTAATAATATATTTTATGATTATATTAAATATTTAAAATTAATATTCCAAATAATCCATTAAAATCATTATATATAATATTTTTTCAAATAAAAAAAGCCAAAAAAGAAAAATCTTAGTTGGCTTTTGTTAGTAAGTTATTGAAGTTATTAAGCTTCAATTGTTGCAATATTTTCCATATCAGAAGGCTCAATAGATTTTTCTGGATACAGAATGTCCCACATGAAGAATGATGCTTTTGTCGCTTCTTTAACAGCTTTAGCGAAAAATTTTGGATCATCCTCTTTTGCAGTTTGAAGCCAATCTGCTATATATCCTGCATGACTATCTAAGGCAATCTTCTCAATTCCAAACATGGAAGATACGAATACAGAAGTTAACTCTGCAACGCATTCTTCTTTTGCATAAAGAACTGATCCAAATGGTCCTTTTTCCCAATTTGGTCGAACGTAACGGTGAGTCGCGTGACCTAATTCATGCAGCAAGGTAGCTAAATAGGCAGTTTGAGAATTAAATTCGCCCACTGGTGGTAAATAGATAGCATGTTCAGTTCTCCGATAGAAAGCTCTACCGATACCTTCAACATGATGTACTTTTACACCCATATCATTAATGATGCATTCCAACA
The DNA here is from genome assembly GCF_009360615.1 of Comamonas sp. Taxonomy (GTDB): domain Bacteria; phylum Pseudomonadota; class Gammaproteobacteria; order Burkholderiales; family Burkholderiaceae_C; genus Comamonas. The sequence goes on along the minus strand of NZ_SPEY01000017.1, from coordinate 10,991 downwards.
TAGTAAGCTGCTCATTAAAAGAAGGCAGGTCTAAAAGAGTCGCAGTATCAAATTCGACTGGTTTTCCATCTTCATCTTCAAGCTGATCCAAATTGAAAACTGTATAGTATTTTACAAACCATACTTCTTTCTCTGGATCGGCTTTATCTTTAATGGTATTCCAAAATTGAACCGGTGTACCAACTTCACCCTTTCTTGCGTGCCAACCTTTTGTTTGTGCTTGCTTGTATGTAATCCAAGCTTTTGACTTGAAATCATTTTGAATTGCTATAACAGACAGTACCCAAGCATTGATGCCGTTATACCGTTTATTTGATAACAAATTAAAATGTGGACGTGCAGCTTTGAATGGCATGACCCATTGACCAGTAATGAATTTTGATTCAATTTGTTCAACAAGTTCAGCAAATTTTACTTCTGCATTAGTTTTGAAATTTTTCATGGTAAAGACTCCGTTGGCGTACGGATAACGGAAGATGCGCTTTGGCTATCATCAGTTATCCATACAAAAAATTTGATATGAATAGAAACTGATGAAAAACACTTAAAATTTGAGCGATCTTCAATAGCAATATTAAATGAGGTTTTTATTTTAGGCAAATCTGGGGGGACCAAAACGGAAAAAAAGCCAAATAGATAAATCTAAGAGGCTTTTATTTTAAAAAAAACAATGAGAGTTAAGCATTGTTTGGGTTAATTAGTGAGTCATGCCATGATACAAGTCTGGCACATTCCTCTGGGTCTCTTGTATTGCTCATTTCTTTTCTAACATCCTGTACAGATGGATGAGGAAAAGATTCACTAGACAATTGAGAATATACTTCCAACATTTGTTGGTATTCTTCTGGATCACGACAATGTTTCATTGCAGCAACTAACTCACTTAATTGAGCCTGATGAACAGGTTCACAGTCACCATTTGCAGCAGCTTTAACATCTTCATTAAATACTTCTTCACTGATGATACAGAAAAAAAGATAACCAGAATTATTGTAACAAGCTAACATAATAAATCTCCGTTGACATACGGATAACGGAAAATCACATAGTGTGATCATCAGCTATCCGTTCAAAAAATTGATAAGAATAAAAGCTGATGAGAACACATAAAAAGTTGAGTGATTTTCAAGAAGAATATTAAATGAGGTTCTATTTTTAGGCAATTTTTTCCGATGAATTAGACAGAAAAAAAAGCCAAAAAGAATAAATTCTAATTGGCTTTTTTATTACAGATTAATAATAAGTGTTAGTTATTATTAGCTTTTAAAAGCGTTAATCACACCTTTAAAAGCGGCTACGAGAGCAGCAATTGCAGAGTAAGCGATACCGGCAGCAATAGGCAACATAAACCAGATCAAGTAGTTTGCAAATCCATGAAGGATAAAAACATTACTAATGATTTGATATACAGGCTGACCACAAAGACAGCAGATCGAAATCGCATAGATCATGAGCAAATGAGCCGATGCAAGAGAATTCAAGCGAACTTGAATTACAATTTTAGGCTTAGTAAAACTCAGAGCTAAGAACACTGCAAACAACAGTACGAACGAGGTAAAAACACAGAAGATTAGAGCAACACCCCAACCTAAAGCCTGCATAAATGATTCTCGATTAAGTACAGTAGTCATGTAGTCCCAGAAAAGGATTTTCTGATTCATTGCAATCATGAAGTTTTCAGTAAACAACATGAAAACCAAAAAACAAACTGCGAAAACCACAAGGGAAAGATATTTCATTTTGTGAACTCCGTTGGCGTACGGATAACGGAAGATGCGCTTTAGCGATCATCAGTTATCCGTACAAGTTAATGTAAGAAACAACTGATGAAAAACACTTAAAGAATTAAGCGATCTTCAAGGTCAATAGTAATGTAAGATTCTTTTTTAAGCAATTGTTGGCATTGAAAAAAAGGGTTCTAAAAGAGTGCTAATATTTTTTATCTTTTTGTTTAATTGCTCGAATTTTATTGAGGGTAAGCAGTTAACCTGTTAAATTATTTTTATTTATATATGGAACTACTTATGCCCATCTCTGATGAGTCAAGACCTAAACCTACATTTATTAAAAATAAGAAAGACCTGATTGTGGCATTAGCTTCATTAACCTCGATGCTAGTTTCATTCATTGTTTTCTTGACTGCGCTGATGTTTATTTTTCTTGGTGATAATGAGCAATTGGGCTATATATTTTTAGGTATCGCAATTATCATGGTAATTGGCGGGTTTGTCGGATTAAAGTTACTCCATAAAGGAAGTAGAAAGAATGAAGAAATAAAGCAGTAACATAATTACCGCTTTTCTTGATGGCTACTTTTAATAAAACATAGCTCTATGTCTCTCAATAGAGCTTTTTTTCTTAGTCTAATATTTTAACTACGTTCAGCTTCTTTTTGGACCAATTCCACCAATTCTTCCTGAGATAAATTCATTTTCTTTTTTTGTTGGCTTAATTTTACAAATGATGTGTATTTCAAGTACTTATATTGTTTTGATGCGTCATAAGGAGCCTGCCACTTACCATCCACATAGGTACGTTTAAATGCACTGCCGTCAACCAACATTTCATTCACCATCGCTTTTGAAAGATAGTATGTTTCAACCTCACGCTTGAAACAATCAATAGCCTGCTCTTTGTTTCGAATATAACTTTTACTACCACCCAAGTACTCTGTAGCATATATTTGCTTCTGAGCAACACAATTGTTAATAATTCCCAAATTAACAACATCACTGGCAGAGCCGGTATAAGCCTTATTGCCTAATCCCATAATCAATAATTCATTAAGATCAACAGCCATGGTGCTAAAGTCTTTCACTGGCTTGTCTAATGGTTCCTGAACATTAGGTATAATTTCTACCCCAAGGAATACCACTAGAGCCATACCAAATGCTGCGGGATACATAAGATAATTGACGATTTTTTTATGTAGCATATATTTCTCTAAAATTTAAGATTTTGGCTTAATACGCATGGTGTATTTCTGGTCATTGATGAAAAACTGAATAGTATGGTTTTTACTATCAATACGGTAGATCACGGCGTTATGAGCTTTTAAAAGCTTCTTAGCGGCATTAATATCAAATTCTTTCTGATCTTCTACATTTTTAAGAAAATTGGAATCGCCGTACGATTCTGACCCTTTACCAGATATAGCCAGATCAAAAACAACACTAATAATAAAAAAAGCGACAAAGATAGGAATGACTATGGATTTAAATCCAAGGGAAAAAGCAATCCCAACCGCAATGAAAGGTAGCAAATATAAGAATGGTTTCTTATTTCGAACTTCTTTCTTATCCATGGATTCAATTTGCTGATTTAAAACTATAGCTGCCATCTTACATTACTCACTATCAACAAAACAATTAAGAACAGATTTACTATTTTCCAAAAACACAAACATATACCGCATATATAGCATACTAATAATTATTTAATAAGTAATTTTGTGTAACAAACAGGCATCGCAATTTTCTAAAAGTCAAAAAAAAAGCTCAAACACAAGGAAGGAGCTTTTTTCGATTGGTACGTTAATACCATTCATATTGCTACAAGAACAATATGTCCACTTATAGATCATCTAAAATGAAATATATTGAATGTACGGCTATTATTACATAAAACCCGTTTAAATCAATCAATTTCCTAACTTTTAATTTTTGAATTTGGTTATACAGGTAAGCCCATTTCGCCAAGGAATAAGTCCAGTTTTGGAGAATCACCTTTAATTTTATTATGACTGTTTGCGTATATTAAATGCATACTTTCATATTCAGATCGTTTTGTACGGCGTTCCGTATATAGTCCTTGCATGTTAAGTTGAGAACCATAAGCAAACACTTTCTCTGTAAAGGTAGGATCAATTGCAGATTCACTTGATGTAATTGTATAAGTTCTAGTGGAACGTTCAAAATTGATCTGATTATTCAAAAATAGAGGTTTTATCAAATAGTCATTAATAAACGTTTTAATCTGTTCAGCTAATAGAGGATCAGCATCATTTAACCCTCCAAGAATCAGAACATGCCCTTTATTGATTATTGAACTTAAATCTACATTTCTGTCTTTGTCGATATTGCTAAATGGATTAATTGAAGAAACGATAGCATTGATGTTCTGTAGCAAAGGCTCGAAAAATGATTTAAATAAAGTATGGTTTTGATGCACTATTTTTAGTACTACATCTGGGGTGATAGGACCCGTTTGATTTTCAAATACCGCCGTTAAAAGCTTATGCTCTTTGGAATCTGGACTAAAGTAAAGCTGTGCAATTTCTGTGGGCTTTAAATTTAAGAATGGATTAAGACCATGATGTATGGATGGCTCTGTAAAACTGACAAGAAACACCTTCCTTCCTGCTTCTTCACATTGATTTTTAATTGAATCAAGGACTTTACTATCCGTTGTTGATGTTGAATAAATAATTCCTAAGTTTTCATTTAACGCTTCTGTTAAAGCACGTCTCTCAATATCTAATTCAGAGCTACTAGATTTATGCGGAAAAACAAATGTATTTTTCTTGGTTTCAAAACTTATTAAATTTTCCATGACATTTCCTTTTTAAAAATTTACGTTTAGTGATGGATTTTTACGCTATCAACCGGTGCCGGTGCCTGATTACTAAATTTTAAGTGGCTAGTTGAAGGGAGGATTCTTGTGAAGTATGAATGTACCTTCCCTTTTCTTTCAAAGGCTTTATGAATGTTATACATTTCTAATTCATTATCGTCATTCAGAACCAAGTCACAAGCGACTACATAACCGAATGACTGTAGAGCAATTCGAGCCAGAGTCTTATATTTCTCAAAATTCTTATCATGAATCTTATTGCTGCGTAGAATAGGATAAGAGATAAGCCCTACAACATGCCCTTTGTGTACAGCAGCCCAACAATGTGAAATTAATTTACCATCAAGATATGATTGTTGACGGGGATGAATCGCCCCTAAATTACCATCATCATCCATCAAATCATGTGCTAAAAATCTCTTTTTAGACTTTTGAAAAGCAAATAAAGTTTTGTTGATTTCTTTTGATTTGAAAGGTGAATTTGCATAGAGATTCACCTCCCGACTGTCATCATCACAACATAAAACCAATCGACCAGAAGTTACCTTGCGCGTGCTATGAAATGCCAATACATCATTTAGCTTATTCTTTATACTCATACGGGCTTCTGGATCAGGTATGTGTTTAAGATTGGGAAGCATGACTAAAGAAAGAATTTTCCCTTGGTCCACACATGCGAGGAATAAACTATCTGTCTGGATCATTCAAGATTTCCCCCTGCCTCAACTACAGTTTTGCGTAGGTCAACAACTCTGAATGAACCAAGTTTTGCATCTGAAATGCCACCGGCATTCGCGACACGATAATTATTTTTACCCTCAGTGATTTCTTGTTCAGTTGGTCTATAGACGTTGTACATATCGGCAGCTAATTTCCGATAGTGTGAATTAGTGTTGGGAGATTTGACCATCATTTCAAGATAGTAAACCATAGCCACACGGCTGCGATTAATTACAATCCCTTCGGCTGACAAGCGTGCAAGAGTATAAGTTGCTTCTAAGTCGCCGGATGAGGAGGCTTCAACCAATTGATCTACTACAGTCTTAGCATCAGCAGGGTTTAATTTGGTTTTAGTTATCGAAAGGATGCCATAGCGTGTTTTGCATTGTGGTATGTATTGGGCGGCTATACATCTGGAATATACATTGATTGCTTGAATCCAGTCTTTCCGAGCTTCATACATTTGACCCAAGACAAAAGTGGCTCGATACATATCTTGTTCGCTTGCGAGCGCAAATAATTGTTGGGCAGTTTGAAGGTTACGAGGGACCCCGCGTCCGTTCAAATAAAGAATGCCAAGGTTGTACATTGCCACTGAATCACCGGCTTTTGCGGCAATCGCCCAATACTGAGCAGCATATTTAGAATTGGTTGCAATTAATTTGGGTTCCTGATCGTACAGATAGCCCATCAGAATAATGGATTTCGCATGACCACGTTGAGCAAGCTTATGCAGTTCAGGAATAGCCGTTTTATCCCGTTGAACAAGAATTCTTTTTCTTAGTGCCAAATAAATCGCCGTATCTGGAGCAAATCCGCTTGTTTCAATTTTTGGCAGTTCAGGAAGCCATTTGGGACGTTGCATCAGGTTGCCTACATCGGTCAATGTAAGATCACTGGCTTGCACAGATTGAATGGGCAAAATCAATGGTGCAGTTGCCGATACAAGCAATAATATTTTACTAACATTTTTTCTATTAAAAAACATTTCAAAAATATACCCATTATAAAAATTAAATACATTTTATAATTATAATTTCACCTTTTCCACAAAACATAATAAAATATTTTTTTTATATTTGATTTATTTGCCATGTATAAAACATTTGAATTATTCCAAAAAGCACTATACATCATTGGCTTTTGGTCTTTTATTCTTTACATCTTGGAAGTCAGGAAGTACCAAGTTTCATTCGTTGGTGTGGCTATAGAGACATTGGTAGGATGGTCCATATTCATTGGTATCATTGTTATGTTTCTACTATTTATTTCAAGTAGTTATAGACAAACGAAAAACAATACAAAAGAAAAGATTACAAAAAATGTAGTTGAAGATGGGATGGTCTTTACGGTTGGTGGACACACTAAAATTCTTCCAGTTCTACCAGAAGCATTTCAAATTGAATCCGAAATATTAAATAAATATGAAGAAAATAATCCTCATACAGAAAAGTCCAAAAGAGATTACATTCAGTCTACGGGACGATTATTAAAAGAAATTCTGGATACCCCAGATGCTACAACGTTCAACTTTTCAGAAGAAAGCTTATTCAAGGCTAATGAAGGCGGTTCAGAGTTGTATGGTGACGAGGAACAAGGGAACCCGTATGACAGCACAACAAACCAATCGATAGAGGAAATTAGAAAAGAAGCAAATATAGGTTTTAAGGCTATTTCAGGTGAATTTACCAATGATCACGAAAGTAGAAGAATAGATAAAGGTATATTGGCTTATAAATATCAATTCAATCTGCTATTTAGCCAAGTCGTAAATTTTGATCTTTTTCACCTACAATATAGAGTGAGTAAAGGCTTGGATGTTTACTCAAAAGATGAACTAGAATTAAAAAAGAAGCAGCTTAAAGACAAGTCTTTACGAGTACAGAAAGAAATTGAAAACACGCTTGCAAAGATACTAGAAGAATTGCCAAAGTTTAAATACAAAGGGATCACCACTACTACACCAGAAATTAAAACCAAACGTCAACTGGACTTACAAGACTATCAGCTCATTATTTTCGCGGCATTATTTCCGTATATCGATTGGCTGTCTTTAAGGTCTAGTGCAGCCTTAAATGCATTGGACCCAGAGTTTAAGAAGAATCTTTCTAGTGAAGAATTAAATAAACTGGACAATTCAGAACTCGGTTTAAGCTTACGTGATAAACGTGTTTTATGGAATGCACGCCGCATGTATGACATCTATATTCATCGAGATAAAGATGTTGCGGCTCATGGTAAGAGTGTCTATAACATGCCAGTAAGTTTTGATAGCAACGGGAGGAAATATAATCCCCTTGAAGAAACTGTTGCATTATGTGAACTTTTACGTTCATCTCAAACAATTCGACAAGTGAAAAATAAGCAAAATCAAAATAATAAGAAAAATCCCATTTACACTGAAAATGACATCATCAGGCTTGTATATTCGATCTTTTCTGAGAAAAATAGATTCAATACAACAAGTGCATTTGATCGTATTGGGATCATTAGGAATGATCTAATTTATGTTGATTTTGATGACTTTTATCCTAAGTTTAATGGTCGTTTTAAAGAGAAATATCCACATTTAGCAAATCACCTTGAATACCAAAAAGCCTTTAAAGTTTTCTATGACAAAATCAAGAAAATGGGCTTATTAGCTATGCGGATTCGAGATGATAATGCCGATAATGCCGTAGAGACATACTCACATAAAAGTGATGGAGAGCTATTACAGGTTTTGTGGGAGTTTAAAGAAAATAAAACTGTCACTATCGATCATACGTTGATCATTCATGCTGCTCAGATGTTCAAAGATTTGCTTTCAAATTATCAGGATTATCAAGCCAACGCCAAAATTTTAGGGGTCAGTCAAACCAAGGCAATTCCTTTATCAAATTATGCTGAAAAAATTAAACCTCTTATTGAAGCAGCAGAAAACGAAAAACGCCGTGTTAAAGAGATCATGGCAACAGTAAAGAGTAAGGATCAGCTTTCGGTCAATAAAACGCATAATTCGATCGTCAATGATATGAATAAGGCACTGGCTCAGCAACAAACCCTACCGACCGATCTTATTAATCCAGTCGAAAAACCGGTGAATTCCGGTAAACAGCCAACACAACACGAAAACATTGATCAAAAGCCAATAGAGGCAGTTACCAACTCCCCTGCAATGGTTGAATTGAATGAAGCTGACACAGACCTTTTAGACCAGATTTTAGAGTTTTCACTATCTGCTACTGAAAAAGATTTAGGTATCAGTAACCATGCATTAGAACAACATAGTGATGACGATGCCCAAGATGCGTTTAAATATATAAACCGTGAGGTTCAAGTCGTTTCACTTAAAAAAGCAGATAAACAAGAACGTGCAAAAAATGGAGGTTATCGATTCGCTATAAATGAGTTCCATAAGCACAAGCTGCAACTCATTCAATGTAGTCGTGATGCTATTAATGAAGCATCCTTAAACTTAGACTTTACCATTCTAAAAGTGCTTGACGCTGCAAGAAGCAAAAATTACAAAACCGAACACTTAAGTCATACAACGTCTAGTGAGAATATTTTGATTAATAAAACCAAAATATTCACATTATTTAATGTTATTGAGCAAATGGCTCTATATCAGAAAAAAGGAAACGGTTCATTCTGGTCTGTGAAACAAGAGAGTTGCAAAATCAAAGGAACTAATCCGAAGGACCAGTTCAATCAAATAAGTGTTATCGAATGTTTAACGATTGACCAGTCTAAAGAAGAAGAAATTTATCTACAAATCCGCAAGACAATGTGGAATGAAGATAAAGCCCAAGCACTGTTTGAGGAAATTGAAAATCGCCTAAATAGTATGGATAGCGCAACTAAAGCAAAATTGAAAATTCTTAAGGACCCGAACTCAGAACTGTACTTAATACCAAAACACCATATTGGGCAATTTAGACGTACCGGTGTGAATATAAATAGCTTCCTTTCATATTGTGAACAATTTAAAGATGAGATTTCAGAAGATTTAGCACCATACGCAGATAAACTCACAGCCATCCAATTGGACGGCAAATCTACAATTAAATTTGAAAAGGTATAAGTGATCATGGCAGGAACATTTGATGGCTTAAAACGATTCTTCTCAATACAAGCTGATTTCAATCTAATAGATTTGCGCCATCTGGCTCTTGGTGGACCTAAAGATGGATGGATGCTGTTATTGTTTATTATTGGCTGTTTAGCAGCAAATCCATATTTAATCGAAAATATTTATTATCGATTATTAGTACTTATAGTTTGCGGTGTCCCGTGCGCAACGTTGCTCTTTTATGGGAAGTTTAAATACTTCTACGATAAAGTTTTCACTTTCGATCCTATAATGCAGCAGGATAAGGCTCGACCTTTTAGATTACCTTCAAGTAATCCTGTTGGAACGCCAGAAGAAAATATCGGTAATGGTATTTGCGTTGGTTATACAACTGATACTGGAGAACCTGTCTTTATTCCATATAGCCTTATTTCTCAACATATAGCTATCAATGGATCGACTGGTACCGGTAAATCAGTTCTGGCGACATCGATGATGGCACAGCAAATGAGAAATGGGGGCGGATTATGCTTTATTGATGGTAAGTTGAGTAACAAAGAATTACTCGCCGTGTGGCAACTTGCTTGTTGGGCAGGACGGGAATTAGACCTACTTATTATCAATGCCGGCGATCCCTCAATGTCTAATAGCATTAACCCTATTTTGAGAGGCGATCCACAAGAAGTAACTAGCCGAATTATGATGTTGTTACCCGAAGTATCAGGTGGTGCGGAACACTATCGTAATAGTGCTTTAATTGCTCTACAGGTGATTGTCGCAGCTTTTCAGCGAATTGGTTTACCCTATTCGTTCCAAGACATTACAGCTTGTTTACAAGACTTTGATGCTTTCAAATATGTAGAAAGCAAATTACAGCTAGAATATCCTGATTCTGCGGAGACAGTTGCATGGTTCTCTTTGATGAAAAGTTTTGTTAAAAACAAATTCTTTGACTTCGATATGTTCCGAAATTTACTTTCAGGTCTCGCAGCGCGTTTATCACAATTCAGTGAAGGTTCATTCGGGCAAGTAATGAATAGCTACAATCCTGAAATCGATTTTGAAGAATGTATTCTTCAAAATAAAATCATTTACGTCATGCTTCCAACGATGGCTAAAAATGAACAATCAATTGCACTTGCTAAAATCTTAATCGCGGATATGCGAACAGCAATTTCACATTTCCAAAGATTGCCTGCACACATGCTACCAAACCCACCGTTTATGATATTACCGGATGAAGCAGGATCGTATATCGATGAGACATGGGGGCGGATATTCGAACAAGCCCGTTCTTCAAAAATCTTCCTTGCCCCTTGTTACCAGACTTACGCCAACCTAAAACCTAACGGTTTGGAAACACTGTCTGAGGTTGTAATGGGTAACACCTTGTTCAAAATCTTCTTTAAACAGCTTTCTACATTATCAGCGCAACAAGCCGCAGATGAGATCGGTTTATATAAACAAACAACTTGGGCAATGGGAAATGGTCAAGGTATTAGTAGCAGTGGTGATGAAGTTGATACATCCCCAATTCAGAATCAAGGAGCTAATAGAGCTTCAAACTTCACTCAACGTGAAGAAGAAGTTTACCATGTCAAAACAGAGGAATTTAAATACATTCCGATTGGTGATTGCATTCTGT
>NZ_SPEY01000016.1 GCF_009360615.1 Comamonas sp. | reverse complement strand
CTCAGTCGGTAGAGCGCCGGACTGTTAATCCGTAGGTCCCTGGTTCGAGCCCAGGTTGAGGAGCCACAATTCAATCGCCTTGCAATCGTTCAAGGCCTGTCACACCGACACATTCCTCAATAGCTCAGTCGGTAGAGCGCCGGACTGTTAATCCGTAGGTCCCTGGTTCGAGCCCAGGTTGAGGAGCCACAATTCAATCGCCTTGCAATCGTTCAAGGCCCGTCACACCGACACATTCCTCAATAGCTCAGTCGGTAGAGCGCCGGACTGTTAATCCGTAGGTCCCTGGTTCGAGCCCAGGTTGAGGAGCCACTCAAAAGCCTGTATGCACGCATACAGGCTTTTCTTTTATCAGCTCAGGCAGCCCTGACCACGCCCACTGAAGCCCCCACGGGCGGCGCATCTACGGCAACAGACTTGTGTGCCGAATGAGGGACATAGGGATAGTGGTGCGGCACGGCCGGAATGTGATGCTGCTCACCCTCCTCCCAGGCCCGCAGCTCCTCTTCCAGTCGTGCAGCGCGCTCGGCGTACATCTGCGCAGAGGACTGGTAGTACTCCGCCGCGATGGAATGCTCAAGAATGGCCATGCGCGCCTCCTGAAGATAGGCACGCGTGCGGCGGATATAGCGTGGTTCGGAGCGTCCAAAACCGAAGATCTTGCCGAAAAACATGTCCAACCTCCTTTTCCGGTAACAACGCGAATCCGTCAACCCCATCCTTCGATGGAGCGCTTCTGCCAGCGTAATGTCTCCGGCCCGGGACATCTGTCCCACAGCAAGAGTTCGCCTCGTAGGATGGAGACCCGCGCCCATCGCCCGCCGCCCGAAAACGGCCGTCTACATCGCCTCCAAGGCTTTTCCGTATCGCCGCGACAAGGGCCGTGCATCCATCCGATTCAGGGCCTGACGGGGTTCCGAGGGGATCTGCGCGCCTGCCCGCCCGGGTTTCGCGCCCCCCCCCTGTGAAGCACCAAAGCGCCAAGCACAATGCATGGCCACCCTCCCCCAGACTTGGCCGACCGCTCGCACAGGGCTTCGCTCTTCGAGAAGCCCTCTTCACGCTCACCGACCTTCCCTGGCGACGCTGCTGGCGAGAGCCGACACCTACATCGCGAAATCCCTCGAAAACCAATGCGGCAAACTTGCCGCCGCACTCAGTCCCGGCCGGCCTGCAGAAAGTCCAGGATACCCTGAGCCACATGAACGCCCGATGACATGCAGGCCGTGAGCAGATAGCCGCCCGTCGGGGCCTCCCAGTCCAGCATCTCCCCGGCGCAGAAGACACCGGGAAGCGCTGTGCACATGCCCCGCGCATCCAGAGCTTCCAGGCGGACTCCGCCAGCCGTGCTGATGGCCTCATCGATGGGACGTGGTGCGACGACAGTCAGCGGCACGGCCTTGATCGTGGATGCCAGACGCTGCATGTCCGCCATGCCGTCCTTGCCAAGCACTTCATACAACAATCCCGTCTTGATGCCATCCAGCCCCAGCCGCCCCTTGAGATGACTGCTGAGGCTGCGCGAACCCCGCGGCCGCAGCACCTCCTGCTGCACACGCTCCGGGCTCCACTGGGGCAGCAGATCCAGCTCGAACCGGGCATCGCCCTGGCGAGCGATACAGTCGCGCAGCAGGGATGAGACGGCGTAGACAAGACTGCCTTCCACGCCGGTCTGCGTCGCCACGAACTCACCCTGGCGCTCAAAGCGCCTGCCCAGATCATCCACAAACCTCAGAACCACCGACTTGAACGGCTGGCCCGCAAAGCGCTGGGCGAACACCTCGCTCCAGCCTGCGTCACGCCCCTGCAGCCCACCCACATCAAAGCCGCAGTTGGCGGCCTGCAAGGGAGCAACATCCACACCTCTTGCCTGCAGCAACGCAACCCAGGCGCCATCCGAGCCCAGACGCGCCCAGCTGCCTCCGCCCGTTGCAAGCACCAGCGCCTTGCAGCCCACCTCGACACGGCCACTCTCAGCCTGAAACACCGGCCGCCCATCGTCGGACCACCCTGTCCAGCGGTGCCGCATGTGGAACTGCACGCCCTGCGACTTCATGCGCACCAGCCAGGCCCGCAACAGCGGCGCGGCCTTCATGTCCGCCGGAAACACGCGCCCGGATGTCCCCACAAAGGTATCAAAGCCCAGTTCGCGGACCCAGGCCCGAAGTTCGTCCGCTCCCCATTTTTCCAGCCAGGCAGCCAGATCTCCCGAACGGGGTCCAAAACGGGTGACAAAACGGGAGAACTCTTCCGAGTGGGTGAGATTGAGACCGCCCTTGCCGGCCATGAGGAATTTTCGGGCCGCCGAGGCTTTCGCTTCGAAGACCCTGACCGAAAGCCCAGCCTTTGCCAGCTGCTCGGCCACCATCAGGCCTGCGGGCCCGGCACCGACCACAGCCACATCGCAGGCCGGTTCAGCATCGGTCATCAACGGTTCCGGGACACTCATAGTTCTGCTACCTCAATCAGCTCGCGGCCACCGGCCGCCAAAGGGTGCGCAGAATACCATCGACGGCATTTCTGCAATACCGCGGGCACTATTGGCGCGATAGCAGCAAACAACCACCCACACAGTGCGGCGGGAGATGAGTTTCTGTCACAATCGTTGAACCAGGCGATTAGACCGCCGACCTTTTTTGCTTCAAGAAAATCCAGGACTACAAATGGCCAGCGAATTGATCAAGCACATCACGGATGCCAGCTTTGAATCCGACGTACTGCAACCCGGCACGACCGTGCTGGTGGATTACTGGGCTGAGTGGTGCGGCCCTTGCAAGATGATCGCCCCCATCTTGGATGACGTGGCCGAGGGCTACAAAGGCAAGGTGCAGATCGCCAAGATGAATGTGGATGAAAACCGTGAAATCCCTGCCAAGTTCGGCATTCGCGGCATCCCCACGCTGATGCTGTTCAAGGATGGACAGCTGGCCGCCACCAAGGTTGGCGCGCTGAACAAGACTCAGCTGTCCGCCTTCCTCGATCAGCACATCTGAGGTTTCTGACAAACAGGGCTCCCAACGGAGCTCTGTTTGCTTTCGTGGACCCCACTTTCCCATCTGCACAGGCCTTGCGCAGGCAGCAGACGGCCGGTCCTCGATAAATAGCTTGCAAGTTGCGCCAGTTTTCCTGTCATAATGTACGAACCGCCGGCCACCGCATGGGACCGCGCTGGATTTTCTTCAGGCAAGCCTGCCCACTACTACAGTGATTCGTTAGGCTCTACGCCTCTCCCCCCTGGTTATTCTCACTCCACGCTTGGAGTCATTTCATGCACCTTAATGAACTCAAGGCACTGCACGTGTCTGAAGTCTTGAAGCAGGCCGAAGCGCTTGAGATCGAAAACGTCGGTCGCATGCGCAAGCAGGAACTGATGTTCGCCATCATCAAAAAGCGCGCGAAAGCCGGTGAACAGGTTTTCGCCGACGGCGTGCTGGAAATCCTGCCCGATGGCTTTGGCTTCCTGCGCAGCCCCGATACCAGCTATACCGCCAGCACCGACGACATCTACATCTCGCCCAGCCAGGTGCGCCGCTTCAACCTGCACACCGGCGACATGATCGAAGGCGAAGTGCGCATCCCCAAGGACGGCGAGCGCTACTTCGCATTGACCAAGCTCGACAAGGTCAACGGCAATTCGCCCGAGCAGAACAAGCACAAGGTGCTGTTTGAAAACCTGACCCCTCTGTTCCCCAAGGAGCAGATGCGCCTGGAGCGCGACATCAAGGGCGAAGAAAACATCACGGGCCGCATCATCGACATCATCGCCCCCATCGGCCGCGGCCAGCGCGCGCTGATCGTGGCCCCGCCCAAGAGCGGCAAGACCATGATGATGCAGAGCATCGCTCACGCCATCACCGCCAACCATCCCGATGTGCACCTGATGGTGCTGCTGGTGGACGAGCGCCCCGAAGAAGTGACGGAAATGCAGCGCTCGGTCAAGGGCGAAATCATTGCCTCCACCTTCGACGAACCCGCGACCCGCCACGTGCATGTCGCCGAAATGGTGATCGAGCGCGCCAAGCGCCTGGTGGAACTGGGCAAGGATGTGGTCATCCTGCTGGACTCCATCACCCGTCTGGCACGAGCCTACAACAATGTCGTGCCCTCCTCGGGCAAGGTTCTGTCCGGCGGTGTGGATTCCAATGCCCTGCAGCGTCCCAAGCGCTTCTTCGGCGCCGCCCGCAATGTGGAAGAAGGTGGCTCCCTGACCATCATCGCCACGGCGCTGGTCGACACCGGCAGCCGCATGGACGAAGTGATCTTTGAAGAATTCAAGGGCACGGGCAACAGCGAACTGCACCTCAACCGCCGCCTGTACGAAAAGCGCGTCTTCCCGGCCATCGAACTCAACAAGAGCGGCACCCGCCGCGAAGAGTTGCTGCTGCCCCCGGAAATCCTGCAGAAGACCCGCATCCTGCGCCAGTTCATGTACAACATGGACGAGATCGAGTCCATGGAGCTCATGATCAAGAACATGAAGGCCACCAAGAACAATGTGGAGTTCTTCGACATGATGCGCCGCGGCGGCTAAGCGCCTCGCGCCCTGCAAAACAAAGCCTCGCTTCGCGGGGCTTTGCTGTTTCTGATGCCCGGCGGCTTTTCTTGACATAGCTCAAACCGATTAGCGAGCCGCCCCCTAATACTGGGGTTCACATCTATACAAATCTTGCGCCGAACAGAAGCCAAAAGCTTTCAAGTCGCAGATTCTGCATTCATGCCCCCATCAGCGAATCGCAAATCACCCCCTATCACCACTTCGATGCGCCTGCTGGGATCAGCCGCCTTGCTTGCAGCTCTGGCAGCCTGCAGCACCAGCGTGCCGATACTGCAGCCACAGGCGCAAGACAGGCTGCCGGGCCGGTGGCCACAGGCATGGACGCAACAGCCGGTCAGCGCGGCGGATCACAGGGCAACGCGGCTTGCCTGGCAGGACGTGTATCCGGACCCGGCATTGCAGACGCTGATTCGTGCGGCGCTTGCCCACAACCAGGACCTGCGCCTGGCGCTGCTGCGCGTACAGGAAGCCCAGGCGGCCTATGACATCCAGCGTGCAGCCAGGCTGCCGACGGTCGGCTTGGGCAGCAGTCACGCCCGAGCACGCGTCCCGGCAGACCTCAACGCCAGCGGCCGCTCCGTGGTTGCGGGCGATCAGCAGGTGTTTGTCGGCCTGAACAGCTGGGAACTCGATCTCTGGGGCAGGGTCCAAAGCCTCAGCGATGCCGCCCTGGGCAACTATCTGGCGCTGGAGGCCACCAGGCATGCGGTTCAATCCAGTCTCGTCAAGCAGGTCGCGCTCAATTACCTGGCGCTGCGCAGCCTCGATGAACGCCTGGCCCTGACCCGGCGCACGATTGCCAGCCGCGAGGAATCGTTGCGCATCTTCAAGCGCCGTACCGAGGTGGGGGCCACATCGCGCTATGCCCTCACCCAGGTACAGACCCTGGTGCACCAGGCCCAGACCATCGGTACGCAGCTTGCGCAGCAGCGCGCGCTGCAGGCCAATGCGCTGCAGCAGCTCACGGGCATGGATGCGCAACGCCTGCCGCTGGATCCGTCGGAGCCCTTCCGCCTGAAGCCCGTTCCCGAAGGCCTGCCGTCCGATCTGCTCACGCAGCGGCCCGATATCGTCGCCGCCGAATACGGCCTGCAGGCGGCCAGGGCCAACGTGGCCGCCGCACGCGCCGCATTCCTGCCACGCATTGCCTTGACCGGCAGCTGGGGCACGGCCAGTGCCGAACTTGACGGCCTGTTCAAAGGCGGCAGTCGGGCCTGGCAGTTTGCCCCTTCGATCTCTCTGCCGATCTTTGACGGCGGCCAGCGCCAGGCCAACCTGAACCTGCAGGCCGTGCGGCAGAACATGGCGGTCGTGCAGTACGAAAAAACCATAGAGACGGCGATGCGCGAAGTACTGGATGCCCTGTCGAGCCGCACCACGCTGGAGCAGCAGCTGACGGTCCTGACCGAGCAGCGCGCGGCACTCCAGGAGCGCGCCCGGCTGGCACGGCTGCGCTACGACCAGGGCGCCTCGCCCTATCTCGATGTGCTGGATGCCGAACGCGACCTGCTGAGCGCAGAACAACAGCTGGTCCAGGGCCGTGAAGCCCTGCTGTCCGCCCAGGTCGCTCTCCATGCGGCACTGGGCGGCGGTTATGGCGTGCCTGACCCCGGCAGCGCAACCCCTACCGAGCCCCTCCAGCCCTGATCCTCCAATCCATGTCCATGAACAAGAAACTCACCATCGCCGCGTTTATCGTTGCCGCTGCCGGACTGGGTGCCTATGGCTGGCAGCATTGGCGCAGCACGCAGGCAACCGAAGGCCTGGTCAGCGGCAACGGCCGCATCGAAGCCACCGAGATCGACGTCGCCACCAAGTACGCAGGTCGCATCGCCGAAGTCCTGGTACAGGAAGGCGACTTCGTCAAGGCCGGTCAGCCCCTGGCGCGCATGCAGATCGACAGCCTGCAGGCGCAGCAACGCGAAGCCATCGCCGGGCGAGAACGTGCCTCTCATGCAGTGACCTCGGCGCGTGCCGAGATCGCACTGCGTGAAAGCCAGTACGCAGCCACCATGGCCACGGTTGCGCAACGCGAGGCGGAGCTGGATGCAGCACTGCGCCGCGCAAGGCGCTCCGAGACACTGGCGCGCGAGGGTGCCTCCTCGGAACAGGAGCTGGACGACGACCGGGCACGCGTGCGGGGTGCACAGGCCGCACTCAAGGCCGCACAAGCCCAGGCGACAGCCGCCAGGGCGGCGATTGACGCAGCCAAGGCCCAGACCATCGGCGCGGAATCCGCGGTGGCGGCCGCCTCGGCCACGGTTCAGCGCATCGATGCCGACGTCAGGGACAGTGAACTCACCGCCCCGCGTGACGGGCGCGTGCAATACCGGTTGGCCCAGCCCGGCGAGGTGATCGGCGCGGGTGGCAAGGTGCTCAATATGGTGGATGTCTCGGACGTCTACATCAGCTTCTTCCTGCCCGAGACCGTGGCAGGCCGTGTGGCCCTGGGCACCGAGGTGCGCATCGTGCTGGACGCGGCTCCGCAATACGTGATACCGGCGCAGGTGTCGTTTGTCGCCAGCACCGCCCAATTCACCCCCAAGACCGTGGAGACGGCCAGCGAAAGACAGAAGCTGATGTTCCGCGTCAAGGCCCGCATCGCCCCGGAACTGCTGCACAAGCATCTGACACAGGTCAAGACAGGACTGCCCGGCGTGGCCTGGATCAAGCTCGACAAAGAGCGCGCATGGCCGGCCCAGCTGGAGGTGCGCACCGGCGACACCTCGGCCTCGTGAGCGCTTCGCCCCCATCTGCCATGACCCAGCATGCAGCCCAATTGCGCGACGTGACGCTCGCCTACGGCAAGACACAGGCACTGCGCGGCCTGAGTCTGGAAGTTCCGGCGGGCCTCATGGTCGGCCTGATCGGACCCGACGGCGTGGGCAAGTCCAGCCTGCTGTCGCTGATTGCCGGAGCGCGCGCCCTCCAGGGCGGCGGGATGCAGGTGCTGGGAGGCGACATGCGCAGCAAAAAGCACCGCGATGCCGTCTGTCCGCGCATTGCCTACATGCCCCAGGGCCTGGGCAAGAACCTCTACCCCACGCTGTCGGTGGAAGAAAATCTGCAGTTCTTCGGGCGTCTGTTCGGCCATGACGCGGCCGAGCGCCGGGCGCGCATCGACGATCTGACACAAAGCACGGGGCTGCACAAATTCCTCTCCCGCCCTGCGGGCAAGCTCTCGGGAGGCATGAAGCAGAAGCTGGCACTGTGCTGCGCCCTCATCCACGACCCGGACCTGCTGATTCTCGACGAGCCCACGACCGGTGTCGATCCGCTGGCACGCGCGCAATTCTGGGATCTGATCAAGCGCATACGCAGTCAGCGCCCACGGATGAGCGTGATCGTGGCCACGGCCTATATGGACGAAGCCCAGCGCTTCGACTGGCTGGCTGCGATGGACGACGGACGGATTCTGGCCACCGGCACCCCTTCCGAGCTGTTGGCTCGCACCGGCATGGCGACACTCGAAGCCGCCTTCATCGCCCTTCTGCCCGAGGAAAAAAAACGCGGCCATGCCGCCGTGGTGATCCCACCGCTGCAGACCCGCGATGACGATATCGCCATCGAGGCACGCGACCTCACCATGCGCTTTGGCGATTTCGTAGCCGTGGACCATGTGAACTTCCGCATCCGGCGCGGCGAGATCTTCGGCTTTCTGGGCTCCAACGGCTGCGGCAAGTCCACCACCATGAAGATGCTGACCGGCCTGCTGCCGGCCAGCGAGGGCGATGCCTGGCTGTTCGGCAAGAAAATCGATCCGCATGACGTGGCCACGCGCCGGCGTGTGGGCTATATGTCGCAGGCTTTTTCCCTCTACGGCGAGCTGACCGTGCTGCAGAACCTGGTGCTGCATGCCGAACTCTTCCATGTGGAGCCGGCCCAGATCCCCGCCCGGGTTCGGGAAATGCTCGACCGCTTCGGCCTTGCCGAGGTGCGCGAGACACTGCCGGGCAATCTGCCGCTGGGCATGCGCCAGCGCCTGTCGCTGGCCGTGGCCATGGTGCACAAGCCGGAGTTGCTGATTCTCGACGAGCCGACCTCGGGGGTGGACCCCGTGGCCCGTGACCAGTTCTGGCGCCTGCTGATCGAGCTGTCGCGCCGTGACCGCGTGACGATCTTCATCTCCACCCACTTCATGAATGAAGCCGAGCGCTGCGACCGCATGTCCATGATGCATGCGGGCAAGGTGCTGGACAGCGACCGGCCCGACACACTGACTGCCAAGCGCGGCGCCGCCACGCTGGAAGAGGCCTTCATCGGCTATCTGGTCGAAGCCTCTGGCGAGGCAGCGCCGGTGCTCGATATCAAAAAGGAAGCTGTTTACGCACGTGAGACAACATTTTCAGCATTGAAGCATGCGGATTCCCATCAGGATAATGCGCAGGAAGCTCCCATGGATGAAGCGCACGCCAGCGGCCCGGGTTTCAGCCTGCAACGGCTTTGGAGCTATCTGTGGCGCGAGTCGCTGGAGCTGCGGCGCGACCCCGTGCGCGCCACGCTGGCCCTGGTGGGTTCGCTGGTGCTGATGGTGGTGATCGGCTTCGGCATCAGCATGGATGTCGAGGACCTGCGTTTCGCGGTGCTGGACCGCGACCAGAGCACCCTCAGCCAGAACTACGTGAACAATCTCGCGGGCTCGCGCTATTTCATTGAAATGCCCCCCATCCAGGACTATGCGGACCTGGACCGGCGCATGAAAAGCGGCGAGCTGGCACTGGCCATCGAGATACCACCCGGTTTCGGGCGAGACCTGCTGCGCGGCTCGCGGGTCTCCGTGGGTGCCTGGTTCGACGGCGCCATGCCCCAGCGCGGCGAGACCATCAAAGGCTATGTTCAGGCCATGCACCAGCTCTGGCTGGCACAGCAGGCCCGCGAGCGCCTGGGCGTGCAACTGGGCAGCCAGGTCAGCCTGGAAACCCGCTTTCGCTACAACCCCGATGTGAAGAGCCTGCCCGCCATGGTGCCGGCCGTGATTCCGCTGCTGCTGATGATGCTGCCCGCCATGCTGACGGCACTGGCCGTGGTGCGCGAAAAAGAGCTGGGCTCCATCGTGAACCTGTACGTCACTCCCGTGACCCGCACCGAGTTTCTGCTGGGCAAGCAACTGCCCTATGTGGTGCTGGCCATGCTGAACTTCTTTCTGATGTGCGCCATGGCGGTCTTCGTCTTCGGCGTGCCCATGACCGGCAGCTTCCCGCTGCTCGTCATGGCCGCCCTGCTCTTCAGCGTCATTGCCACGGGCATGGGCCTGCTGGCCTCGGCCGTCACCAGCAGCCAGATTGCCGCCATGTTCTTTGCCATGCTGGGCACGCTGATTCCGGCGACGCAATTCTCGGGCCTGACCGATCCGGTGTCCTCGCTGGAAGGTGCCGGCCGCTGGATCGGCGAGATCTACCCGGCCACCTATATGTTCGCCATCAGCCGCGGCGTCTTCAACAAGGCGCTGGGCCTGCACGATCTGGCGCCGACCTTGCTGCCGCTGCTGATCGCCGTTCCCGTGATCATGGGCATCGCCGTCTGGGCCCTGCCCAAACAGGAAAAATGATGAAGCTCCCCCTGAGTCGCTGCGCGCCTTCCCCCTCTCTCGCTGCGCGGGAGGAGGACGACAGCCTCGCTGCGGGACGGCCCTTGCTCGCTGCCCTGGCAGCGGCCGCCCCTCGTTGTTACGACGGAGAAACACCATGTGGCATAGCCTGAAAAATATCTGGCGCCTGGGCATCAAGGAGCTGTGGAGCCTGTGGCGCGATCCAGTGATGCTGGTGCTCATCGTCTATACCTTCACGGCCTCCGTGTACACGGCGGCCACGGCCATGCCCGATACGCTGCACAAGGCGCCGATCGCCATCGTCGACGAAGACCAGTCGCCGCTGTCCGCGCGCATCCGCTCGGCTTTCTACCCGCCCCAGTTCATGCCGCCGCAGATGGTGGACTTCAGCCACGTGGACCCCGGCCTGGATGCAGGCGACTTCACGTTCTCGCTGACCATCCCGCCCCACTTCCAGCGCGACGTGCTGGCCGGCAAGAAGGCCGAGCTGCAGCTGAACGTCGATGCCACCCGCATGAGCCAGGCATTCTCGGGCAGCGGCTATGTGCAGCAGATCGTGCTGGCCGAGATCAACGAGTTCGTGCAGCGTTACCGCGGAGCCGGCGCCCTGCCCGTGGACCTGGAGCTGCGCGCGCGCTTCAATCCCGGCCTGGACAAGATCTGGTTCGGCGGACTGATGCAGATCATCAACAACGTCACCATGCTTTCCATCATCCTCACGGGGGCAGCACTGATCCGCGAGCGCGAGCACGGCACCATCGAGCATCTGCTGGTCATGCCGGTGACGCCCACCGAGATCATGCTGGCCAAGGTCTGGTCCATGGGCGCCGTCGTGCTGATGGCCGCCGGAGTTTCGCTGAATCTGGTGGTACGCGGCGCGCTCAAGGTGCCGATCGAAGGCAGCCTGCTGCTGTTCATGGCGGGTTCGGCACTGTGCCTGTTCGCCACCACGGCCATGGGCATCTTCATGGCCACCGTGGCGCGCAGCATGCCGCAGTTCGGCCTTCTGATGGTGCTGACGCTGCTGCCGCTGCAGCTGCTGTCCGGCGGCATGACCCCCCGCGAATCCATGCCACGGCTGGTGCAGGACGTGATGCTGTTCGCCCCCACCACGCATTTTGTGGAGCTGGGTCAGGCTATCCTGTACCGCGGTGCCGGGATAGAAACCGTGTGGAAGCCCTTTCTGTGGCTGGCGGGCATAGGTGCCGTGCTGTTCTGGCTGTCGCTGATGCGGTTCAGAAAGACCTTGTCCAGCATGGCCTGATATCGTCCTCCTGCCCCATCCCGCGGTCTGCTGCGCCAGCAACAAGGCGCAAGCCGCCTGCTTGTGCCGAAGACCTCTCCAGTTCCCGATTCAGGATTGCGCCCATGCCATTCACCACCGAAGAACGACAATCACTGCTAGCACTCAAGGGCGTGGGCCCCACAGTGCTGAGCCGGCTCGAATCCCTGGGCTACGGCTCTTTCGCGCATTTGCGTGAGGCCAATGCCCTGGACATCGTCGCCAAGGCCTCTGCCCTCACGGGCTCCAGTTGCTGGAAGAACAGCCCTCAGGCACGCGCCGCCATCCAGGCAACCATCGATGCGGCCAGACAACACCCGGCACAGGACGGCGAAGGCATCCGTTAGGGCTGGCGATGCAGGCCGCTTTCCGCCGTGCACCGCGTCATGACAGTGCAGACCCGGGCCGCAGCGGCTGCGCATCACGCAGTTGTCGACTGCGCAAGAATTCGCATGGTGTCGCGGCCGGCCACCCATTCCTCGTTTGTGGGCTCCACGCCCACCAGCACCCGGCTGCCGGCCGCTGAGATGACGGGCGCATGGGCCGCATTGGCCTGTACATCGAGCGCCAGGCCCAGCCATGCCAGATCGGCGCAGACGCGGGCGCGAATCTCCCCGCTGTGCTCGCCGATGCCCGCCGTGAACACCAGCATGTCCAGGCCGCCCAGCGCCGCAGCCAGCGAGCCGATCTCGCGCACGATGCGGCGCACAAAGAGATCCAGCGCAATGCGCGCACGCTCGCCGGACTCGCCCGGATCCTCGACATGGCGCAGGATCACGCGCGGCTCGGACGAGACGCCCGACATGCCCAGCAGACCCGAGTCGTGATAGAGCAGACGCCCCAGCTCCTGGAGCGTCAGTTTCTCGATCTCCATCAGATAGAGCACGGCCCCCGGGTCCAACGCCCCGGTGCGGGTGCCCATCATCAATCCGTCCAGGGCCGAGAAGCCCATGGTGGTCGCCATACTCTGCAACTGCTGCATGCCGCACAGACTGGCACCGCTGCCCAGATGGGCGACGATGGTGCGGCCCCTGGCCCGGTCTCCATGGCGCTCGGCCAGCGCGGTCGCCATATAGGCATACGAAAGCCCGTGAAAGCCATAGCGGCGCACGCCGCGCTGCCACCATTCGTAAGGCAGTGGCAGGATCTGCTCCACCTTGGGCAAGCTGTGATGAAAGCCGGTATCGAAGCAGGCGATCTGCGCGATGTCGGGTCGCTCGCGCAGCAGTATCTCCATGGCCTCCAGCGCAAACGGCTGATGCAGCGGTGCCAGCGGCACATAGCTGCGCAGGTCCTTCAGCACCTGCGCGTCGATGCGTGTGGACGCGAAATACTTGCTGCCGCCATGCACCACCCTGTGGGCGATCGCGGCCACTGGCCGGTCCCCCAACCGGGCTGCGATGCGCTCGCGGATGATGCGCAGCGCATCGCGATACGGATGTTCGGCACCCAGTGCGATGGCAAAGGGCCGCACGCCGCTTTCTCCGAAGTCGGGACAGGGCCCGCCAATACCCTGCACCTTGCCGTTCCACAGGGGCTTGCGCGACACGGGCATCGCGGCCTCGAAGACGGCGAACTTGATGCTCGACGAGCCGCAGTTCAGGACGATGATGACGGAATTACTCATGTCAGTGCCTTTGTCTGCCGACAGGGCACAGACTGCAGCAACGGCCAGCCTGGCACCATCGGCCATGCTTTTCAGGGCGGCGTCTGCCGGTAGTGATGTGCGAGCAGCAGCGCAATCGCGCAGGATGCAATGCGGGATTCGCGCGAATCCGCGCGGCTGGTGAGCACGATGGGCACTTTGGCCCCGAGCACGATGCCTGCGCTGGCGGCGCCGCCCAGGTACATCAGCTGCTTGGCCAGCATATTGCCGCTTTCCAGATCGGGCACCAGCAGGATGTCGGCCTGGCCGGCCACGGGCGAAGTGATGCCCTTGGTGCGCGCGGCCTCCATGGAGACCGCATTGTCGAAAGCCAGCGGGCCGTCCAGCACGCCTCCAGTGATCTGGCCCCGGTCGGCCATCTTGCACAGCGCGGCCGCGTCCAGGGTTGCGGGCATGCTGGGGTTGACCGTCTCGACGGCAGCGAGAATGGCCAGCTTGGGCCTGGCCACTCCCAGGACCTGCGCGAGCTCGATGGCATTGCGTGCGATATCGGCCTTCTGCAAGAGATCGGGGGCCAGGTTGATGGCCGCGTCGGTGACGATGAAGGGCCGTGGATAGCTGGCCGTCTGCAGCACAAAGCAATGGCTGACACGCCTCTTGGTGCGCAGCCCGGCGCTGCCGGCGACGACAGCAGCCATCAGCTCGTCGGTGTGCAGACTGCCTTTCATCAAGCCTTCCAGCTCGCCGCAGGCGGCCAGCCTGGCACCCTGCTCGGCAGCGGCATGACTGTGCGGCACATCCTCGATGCGCAGCCCCTGCAGCTCGAACCCCTGGGCCAGCGCAATCGCTTCAAGCTTGGCGCGTGGAGCGATCAGGACCGGCTCGATCAGCCCCAGCCGATGTGCGTCAAGCGCGGCGGACAGGCTGGTGGCATCGCAGGGATGAACCACGCCCATGCGCACCGGCGGCAGCTCCTTGACGGCCGCCAGCAGCCGGGTCAGGCCATGATGGGCGGCCACGTCCAGCGGCTGCTCCGCCCCGCCCGAAGACAGGTCAGCCACCTGCGGTGACGCTATGGTGAAAGCCTGGGCCTGTGCCTCGCGGGCGCAGCGCAGGGTCAACGTACTCGCATCACGGGCGGCAACGGTGACATGCAGGCTGTCGCCGACAGCAAGCCCCTCGAACGGCTCCCGCATCCCCTCTGGACTCGATTGACTCATCGCACTCCTTTCTTGCCGCGTGCTGCGGTCGGTTGACGTCGCGCGGCAGGCTTGGGCCGCGTGGCGGTGGCGGAAGCCCGTGCCGGCGCCAGATGCGGTACCTGAGCCTCGTCCATCGGGGCCTGCTGCGCCAGCGCGGCCTGCTCGAACAAGGCCTGCACCCGCTGCAGAGCGCCTTTCACGGCCTGCTGCTCCGCCTTCGCTCCCGTATCGATGGCCGCCATGCTGGCAATCGCCTGGCTGGCCTTGCGTATGGTCTCGGCAGGCGTGCTCTTGAGCAGGCCGGGAATGGCATCAAGGGCGGCGCTGCCGCATTGCCTCATCACCTGGGTCTGTTCACGGATGGCGGTGCGCAGCTCGGCCAGGCTCCAGCGCCCCGGCGCCTCCTGCTCCAGCAATTGCGCGGCCAGATGGTAGTAGCGCTCGTCCACGGCGCGGCGCAGCGACAGCACGCTCAGCAAGCCGCGCAACGTGGCTTCGAGCACCCCGCCCTGATCCACACTGTCCTCGATCTGGCGCTGCCTGTCCGCCATCAGGGCCAGATGCTCGGGCGTGGTGCCAGGATGCTGGCGCACCGGCCCGCTTTCGCCATAGGCATGTCCGGCCAGTGCCTGCATCAGGGGCGAACCGTAGAGCATGTCGAACCACAGGGCATAGATATGGTCGCGCCGGTCGCGAAAGTCATCGAGGGAGCGCTCCAGCGCAGCCGAGCCCTGCTGCTGCATCTGCAGCCAGGGATTGGCCTCATCCACGGGCTGGCGATGTTCGCGTATGTATTCGGCACTGCCGCGTATCAGGGCGGCCAGCGGGTGCTGGCTGCTCCAGGCCTCAAACTGCAGGCGCATGGGGTGCAGGGTCTGCAGCCAGCGCGCCGACTCGGAGGTGCTGAATGCGCGCACCCAGGGCTGCCACAGGCTGCGGTACAGCGCCAGGTTGATATCGGACACCCGTGCCGCCGCGTCGAAGCGGCGCTCGGCCTGTGCATCGGGCTTGACGATATCGCGCACCTCATCGAGGCCGCTGGCACGGATGCTCAGCAGATAAGGATCATGGAGCAGTTCCTGCTCCTGCGCCGTCGCGTCGTCCACGCTGGCGCGGTAGAGGCCTGCAGGCAGCAGATTGATCTGCTCTATGGCGCTGGCGAACTTGCGGTGCTGCTTGCTGCCGACCGCCCCCGACACAAAGATGCCCAGGTGGCCGATGCTGTCATGCGTGCTGAAGATGATGGTCTGGTCATGCGCGCGCACATCGTCGTCGCTGGCGTAAAGATCGGTGATCCAGCCCAGGGCCTGGGCCGGCGGCGTGATGTTGTCGCCATAGGAACAGAACACCAGGATCGGCGAGCGGATATTGCGCAGATCGATGCGCACCCCGTCCGAGGTCAGCAGCCGGGCCGTCGAAAGCTTGTTGCCGATGAACAGGTTGTCGACGATGTACTGCATCTCCACATCGTTGAGAAAGACATAGCCGCCCCAGTATTTCTCGAAGCCTATATAACGCTCGGCCTCCGTGTCGGCATTGGCATAGACCTTGTACTGCTTGCTCCACAGCGTGTTGGCCGGATCGAGCTGCTCGAAGTTCTGCACCAGATGGGCGCCGTCGAAGCGGCCGTTGCCCAGATCGCTGCTCAGCGCGGTCAGCCAGCTCCCCCCCAGAAGGCCTCCCGAGTAGCGCATGGGATTGTCTCCGGCCCAGTACGACAGCGGCGCTCCTGCGACGATGATGGGCCCGAACAGCTCGGGCCAGACCGCTGCCGTCATCAGGATCTGCCAGCCTGCCTGGCAGTTGCCGATGACCGCAGGCTTGCCCTCGCTCTCGGGGTGCAGCTCGGCCACGCGACGCATGAATGCCGCCTCGGCACGCATCACGTCCTCCACCGTCTGACCTGGCACCGGATCGGGCAGAAAGCCGACGAAGTAGCAAGGATGGCCGGCCTCCAGCGCCGCCCCGATCTCGCTGTATGGCTTGAAGCCGCCAATGCCGGGTCCATGGCCGGCGCGCGGATCGATCACGACGAACGGGCGCTTGCCCGGTTCGGCCGGCCGGTTCTCAGGTGCCTGAATGCGCACCAGGCCGTAGTTGACGGGCCTGGGAAGCTCCAGTCCCGACATCACCAGCTCGGCCGGAAAGTGCAGTACGTTGGGCGTCCTGGCGTCGCGCTGGATCCGGTACTGGTCGCCGACCCGGCGCTCGATATCGGCATACAGCACGGCGCGCTGAGCGGCGTCCAGCGCATAGGCGGCGGCGGATCTCCATCCTGCCAACGGATCGACAGCCCCCTGAGCCGACGGGCCGGCCTTGCTGGGTTTGCTCATATCGTGCTCCCGAAGTCACAAGCTTCTCGCAAGAAGACTCAAAAACAATAGCTGTCGGCGTTTTATGGCTCAGCCAAACGCCGAAAAGCCGGAGTTGATGCCCCGACGGGACCGCAGATCATCCGGCTGCAGCGCCCGTCCCACTTACTTCTGGGGTGACTTGCCGCCTTTGGCCTGCGCCGCATCCTGGGCTGGCGGCGTCCATGCAGACAGCCACTGCTTGAAGATGTCCTGCAGCGGCAATGCGGGCAGGTTGGGCGTGCCGTCGGCACGCAGGGCATCTGCCACGGCCTTTTGCCAGGCCTCCAGGGCTTGCTGCAGACCGCTGGCAAAAGCCTGCTGGTTCCTGATCGCGATATCGCTGGCGCTCTTGGCGTCGCTCATGCGGTCTTCCAGTCGGCGCATGAACGCTTCGGCGGGCAGACTGGCAAGTGATTGCCAGTCTTCGGCTTTCAGCAGGCTTTGCAGCTCCGACGTGGTTTCGCTGATGCCGGCAGCACTGCTTTGCTGCGCCGCCTCCAGCCAGCGATGGCCACTTTCACGCATCAGCTGAGCGATGCGCATTTGCAGCTCGGCATTGGCCTTGAACAGACTCAGGGGGGTCGCTTGGATGCTCATATCGGTCTCCCTATGGTGATGGTGGTGCCTATCGAGAGGCTGGCGAACCGTCGGGCCAATCACCGCGACCAGACGGCCTGTGAAAACTCCATGACTTGCGCAAGTTCGGATCGGGCATGGCGCTTCGTGACGCAAAACGCTGGCGACACCTTGCACAAGCCTGCAACTCAACGCTCTTGCACGTAACGGCCGGGTGCGTCATGCAGGGGCTTGTGGTTCCCGGCGCCCATGCGCGGCGCTTCCGCCGGCCCGGCGGATCTGGCTTTGAGCCACGCGCTCCATGCCGGCCACCAGGAACCCTCATGCCGCTCGGCCTCTTGCTGCCACTGGCCGGCAGGCATGTCCTGGGCACCGGCGGGACGCATGCGCAGCTGGTAGCTGCGGCGCGGATGGCCGGGCTCGCTGACGATGCCCGCGTTATGGCCGCCGTTTGTCAGCACAAAGGTGATTTCGGCGGGAGTGCGGTGGTGCAGCTTGTATACCGACGACCAGGGTGCCACATGATCCGTCAGCGTTCCTACGCAGAACATGGGCACCCTCAGGTCGAGCAGCGAGACCGGCCTGCCATCGACCGGATAGCGGTTTTCGCTGAGATCGTTGTTCAGAAACAGACGACGCAGGTATTGCGAGTGCATCCGGGCAGGCATGCGCGTGGCATCGGCATTCCAGGCCATGAGATCGCTCATCGGCGCGCGCTCGCCCAGCAGGTAATGGTCGACCATGCGCGACCACAGCAAATCGCGGGAGCGCAGCATCACGAATGCGCCGGCCATCTGCTCGGCGCGCAGATAGCCTTGCTGGGCCATCTGGGCCTCAAGCAGGCTGACCTGCGCTTCATCGATGAACAGCGCCAGCTCGCCGGGCTCGGTGAAATCGGTCTGCGCGGCCAGCAGGCTCATCGATGCCAGACGGTCGTCGCCGTCGCGTGCCATTGCAGCTGCCGCAATGGCCAGCAGGGTTCCGCCCAGACAATAGCCCGCCGCATGAACTTTCCTGCCCGGAACGATGTCGGTGACGGCATCCAGGGCCGCACGCCAGCCCAGCTCGACATAGTCCTCCATGCCCATCTCCCGGTCATCGGCATCGGGGTTCTTCCAGGAGACGCAGAACACCGTATGTCCCTGATCGACCAGGTACTTGATCAATGAATTTCCTGGCGAAAGATCCAGGACGTAGTACTTCATGATCCAGGCGGGCATGATCAATACGGGCTCCGGGTGGACCTTGCCGGTCGAGGGCGCGTACTGGATCAGCTCCATCAGCCGGTTGCGCAGCACCACCTTGCCCGCCGTGACCGCCACGTCCCTGCCGGGCCTGAACGCCTCGCAACCGGCAGGCGGCTGACTGGCGAGCTGCGCCCGCAGGTCGTCCATCAGATACTGGAAACCGCGCACCAGATTCGCCCCGCCCTCGCCGAGCGTGCGCTCCAGAACGATCGGGTTGGTGGCCAAGAAGTTCGCTGGCGACCACATATCCAGCCACTGCCTGCCCCAGAACTCCACCAGACGCGCGTGATGAGGCTCAACACCGGGTACGCCCCGGCTGGCCGCCTGCCACCAGCGCTGCTGGGCAGCAAATCCCGCACCGAAGGCATTGAAAGGCCATCGCTGCCATTCGGCAGCCTTGAAGAGGCGGTCGGGCTCTGCATTCCCGGTCCCTCCGTAGCAAAAACCTGCCCATTCCTCCAGCGCCAGCCGCGCGAGATCCAGACGCCGTCCCGGACTGATGGCAAGGTGCCCGGCCCAGTCCAGCCAGGCCAGCCCTAGGGACCCAGGGGAAACCGACAGCCACAGCTGCGCCCACATCGCACGCACAGCCTGATCAAGCGGCTGGCTGGAACTGAACTGCGTCTCGGCCTTGCGGTCAACCATAGCGGACCCTTTTTTTGCTGCATGGCAATATCGCAACATCTTAGGTGCTGAACAAGTTGTTGCATAGACACTGCCCAAAGAGGCTTGAGCCACATCAAATTCAGAGCCGGCAAGCGCCGGGGCAGACGCGAGGTGGCGGCGACTGCGCCGCTGAAGGCGGGAGAACCTGGCGTCCTGGATGCACCAAGACCTGCAACGAATACCGGCATTGGCCTGCAAGGGACGGGCACCCAAGGCAGACTGCAGGCACTGCCGACAGCGATCTGCTGATATGTGCAATAATAGAGAGCTTTTATGCGGAAAGTACACCGGACAGGCTGGTGCGGCTCCCGCACTTGACCAAAGGAAAGATCATGAAAGAAGGCATTCACCCCAATTACC
>NZ_SPEY01000046.1 GCF_009360615.1 Comamonas sp. | reverse complement strand
GCCATGCGCCAGCGCTTTCTGTCGCCGCTGGGCATTCCCTGCCAGAAGCCGCCTTTCGGCACCATGACGGCCGTGGATCTGAAATCGCGCCAGATCAAGTGGCAGGTGCCCGTGGGCACGGTGCGCGATACCGGTCCTCTGGGCATTCCCATGTGGCTGACGATTCCCATCGGCATGCCCACGCTGGGGCCTTCCATGGTCACCAAGTCGGGGCTGGTGTTCTTCGCAGGCACGCAGGACTTCTATCTGCGTGCCTTCGACAGCGCCAACGGCAAGGAGATCTGGCGCTCGCGCCTGCCCGTGGGCAGCCAGGGAGGGCCGATGAGCTATGTCTCGCCCAGAACCGGCAGGCAGTATGTGGTGATCACCGCCGGTGGCGCACGCCAGTCGCCCAAGCGCGGTGACTATGTGATCGCCTATGCCCTGCCGCAGTAGCGGCAGGGTGCGGAGCCGTCGGTAGATGGATTAAAAAAGATAGCTGCTTGCGCTTTATAGATAAGGAATTCAGATTGAATAATGCCTGAAATCTTTAAATAACAAGCGCTGTAAGCTATAAATAAAAGAGTATCTACCGCGCAAGCCATGCCGCTCAGCGCGCTGGCAGCTCGCAGCCGTCGGGGCCGCAACTGGGGTCGCCACTGGTGTCGGTGTCGCCGGCCTGCTGCTGATTGAGCTCGGCAATCTGCTCGGCCCAGGCGGCCAGCTGCTGCTTCCAGCCGTCGACATCGCCCAGCCATTCGCCGATCTCGATGCGCTGCACGGCGCGTTGGCCGGCCTGCTCGGGGTGGTCGAACTCCAGCGCCAGGGTGGGGAAACCCTGGCCCTGCACCATGCCCAGCCATTCGCGGCTTTCAGCGATATGCTTTTGTGTGGCCGCGCCGCTTTGCTCGGCGTAGGCCGCGTCATAGGCCGCGCTGTCCAGACCGATGCCGGCCGCTAGCTCGCGCAGCACGGCAGGCTCGCTGATGCGGCGGCCCTCCACGTAGTGGGCCTTCTGCTCGGCGGCCAGCATCTCCAGGCCCTTGCCGGCCAGCGCTTCGGCGGCCAGCAGGGCCGTGGTCGGGGGCTCGGAATCCAGCGGCGCGCCGATGTCATTGAGCAGGCCGTTGAGATAGGCATCGCCAAAAGGCTGGCCCGTCATTTGCGCAATGCGCTGGTCACTGGGCATGACTTTGTCACGCCAGTCCGAAGTGATGGTGCGCGTGTGGGCACCGGTCAGCATGCCGCCGGCATGCCATTGCACGGCGATGCCGGGCACTTCGCGCGCGGCCTTGACCAGCGGGGCGGCGGCATAGCACCAGCCGCACAGGGGATCGAAAATATAGTGCAGCACCAGAGCGGGCAGCTGGGATGTGTTCATGGTTGGGCGACCTGCAAGGCCGGCAGTTTTGGCAAACAGGCTTCAATGTAAGCGCTGCAGGAGGGGCGCGCCGCGATGCGGAGGATGACCTTGGCGCGGGTCTTGGCAAAATGGCGGCATTGTCCTCAGCTTCTTTGCCCGCCCATGCGCCTGAATGTCACGCCGCCGCCTCAGTCCTCGTCACAGTCCGTGCCTTCCCCGCAATCCGTGGCACGGCGCAGCACCCTCTTGTTTCTGCTGTTCTGGCTGGTGGTCATGGCTGCGATGTATCTGGCCATGCAGCATTTCCTCAAGCCGGCCCAGGCCAAGGTCATGGCTGACGGCACGGTCCGCATAGAGCGCGGCATGGACGGTCATTTCCGCGTCAAGGGCTATGTGAACGATCAGCCCGTCACCTTTCTGGTCGATACCGGGGCCAGCTCGGTCAGCGTGACCGATGCGCTGGCCGAGCGTGCCGGGCTCGAGGGCGGCGAGAAAGTGCGTTTTCGTACGGCCAACGGCGAGCGCGACGGCCGCATCGTCACCGCCGACGAGGTGCGTATTGCCAGCCTGCGTGTGCGCGATGTGCGCGTGGGCACGGGCTATACCGGCGACGACAGCGAAGACGCCTTGCTGGGCCAGAACTTTCTGCGCTTCTTCGATGTGCAGATGGGCGGCGACGAAATGCTGCTGCGTCCGCGCAAGTGAGCAGCGCCAGAGCTGGATTCGGTCCAGGCCCGGGGGCGCCGGGTTTTGCTTGCCAGCGCTGAAGCAGGCCGCCACATCTGCGAAAATGCGGCACACAGGGAATGACCGCTGCGGGCAAACTTGCCGCAGCGGTTGTGCGTATCGAGGCTCGATCCACGCCCATGCTTCGTGGCCTGCCGGGCTCCATCATTGGGTGAGGCGGCAGGTTTTTCATGTTGCCGAGCCTCAAGCCGCATCGCAGCCCCTCGCGATTGCCGCTTCGCGCCCGAGCACACGCCATTTGCCCGGCGGCCCTGCAGGCCGTCAGGCGTAGCCATGGATAGTTTGCCGTGTCCCACCGCCAGCCCGTTCGCGTACCTGAACGTCACCAGTTCGATGCCCTGATCGATGCCCGCTCGCCTGCCGAGTTCGCGCTTGACCATATTCCGGGCTCCATCAACTGCCCCGTGCTGAGCAATGCCGAGCGCGCC
Source organism: Comamonas sp. (assembly GCF_009360615.1). Taxonomy (GTDB): domain Bacteria; phylum Pseudomonadota; class Gammaproteobacteria; order Burkholderiales; family Burkholderiaceae_C; genus Comamonas. The sequence goes on along the minus strand of NZ_SPEY01000046.1, from coordinate 19,251 downwards.
GAGATCGGCACCCTCTACAAGCAGGTCAGTCCCTTCGAGGCCAAGCGTCTGGGCGCTGCCTATGTGTCGGCCAACCTGGCGCGCCATCTGCGCGAAACCTTTGCCGACAAGCCCGCCCACTGGAAGCCCCTGGTCTATTGCTGGCGCGGCGGCCTGCGCAGCGGCTCCATGGTGACCTGGCTGCGCCTGGTCGGCTGGGATGCCCAGCAGCTGGCCGGCGGCTACAAGGCGTTTCGCGGCCATGTGATCGCGCAGCTCGAAAACCTAGTGCCGCAGCTGCAGATGCGGGTGCTGTGCGGTGCCACGGGCTCGGCCAAGACGCGCGTGCTGCATGCGCTGGCCCGGAGCGGCGAGCAGGTGCTGGACCTGGAGGGCTATGCCAGCCACAAGGGCTCCTTGCTCGGAGGTCTGCCCGGCATCGAGCAGCCCAGTCAGAAGCGTTTCGAGACCCTGATTGCCGAGCAGCTGGAGAGCTTTGACCTGTCTCGCCCCGTCTATGTGGAAGGCGAGAGTGCCAAGATCGGCCGCGTCGGCCTGCCGCTGGTGCTGGTGCAGCACCTGCACAAGTCCCCGGTCATCGAGGTGCGCGCGACGGTGGCCGCACGCCTGTCCTATCTGCTGCGCGACTATGCCTATCTGGGCGACGATCCCGAAATGCTGGCCACCAAGCTGGGCTGGCTCAAGGAACTTCAGGGCAAGGAGACCGTGGGCCGCTGGCAGCAATGGGCGCGGGCCGGCGAGCTGCCCCCGCTGTTTGAGGAGCTGATGCTGCGCCACTACGACCCGCACTACGAGCGTTCCCAGTCGAATCACTTCGAGCAATGGCCCAAACGCCAGGTGCTGGAGACCGACCAGCTCTCGGATGAGGCCATTGCCGGCCTGGCGCAGCAGATCATTGCGATGCAGGCGCGCTGAGTCAGGCCGCCTGTTCACTGCGAGCGGCTTGACCAGCCGTCAGGGGTTGGCCAGGGGCCGGCCCAGCTCCAGCACCATCAGTACTTCGTCAAGGTACTCGCCGCCCACATAGAGGGCCGCCGGCTCCAGCCCGTAGGCGCGAAAGCCCGCTTGTTCGTAAAGGCGCAGCGCCTTGTCGTTGCCGGCATTGCAGCCCAGCATCAGCTGGCGCAGATTCAGCGCTCTGCCGTGGGCCATCGCCGTCTCCAGCAGAGCGCGGGCCAGGCCCCGGCCGCGCGCCGATGCAGCCACATACATGGCAAAGAGATGGCCTTTGTGCGCGGTCTTCTCTCCCTGGTCCCGATGCAAGCCCAGGCTGGCGCAGAGTCTGCCGTCTGCATCAAAGCCTCCCCACATGGCCTGACCCTGGGCGCCGCTGAAGCGGCTCAGCAGTTGCGCATCGTCGAGTGCCCGCTCGGTCGCGGGCGTGGCGCCGAAAGCGGCGGGGCATTCGGTCAGAGCCTGCAGACGCAGGGCACGATAACAGCAAAGATCGGACTGGCTCAGCTGGCGTATGGCATAGGACATGGGCCGAGTTTAGACATGCTCGGCAAAGATGGGCACCAGCGACAGCAGCAGCAGGCCGGCCATTACGCCGTTGAACATGCGCAGGGCCTGTGGCGTGCGCAGTGCACGACCCACGGTGCTGCCGAACAGGGTCCAGACGCTGATGCTGGGGTAGTTGACCAGGCCCAGTACCAGGGCCGACAGCATCAGATTGATAAAAAAGCCTTCGCGCGGCGTGTAGGTCGCGACCACGCCCACGGCCATGATCCAGGCCTTGGGGTTGACCCACTGGAAGGCTGCGGCCTGCCAGAAGCTGAGCGGACGGTTGCCTGACTGTCCCTGATCCACGCTGCCGGCACGGGCAATCTTCCAGGCCAGCCAGACGAGATACGCGGCACCTGCATATTTGAGCAGGGTGTAGATGCGCGGTTCGGCCTCGAACAGCTGGCCCAGGCCCGCGCCGATCAGCAGCACCATGATGACCACCCCCAGACAGATGCCCAGCATATGCGGCACGCTGCGGCGGTAGCCGAAAGTGGCCCCCGAGGCCGTCAGCATCACATTGTTGGGGCCGGGCGTCACGGAGCTGACAAAGGCAAACATGGCCAGTGGCAGGATGAAGGCTGAGGATTCAGGCAGGAATGACATGGTGAACCTTGGGGCGACATAAGCGTTGTGCCTCTATGCTAAGCTTGGATATCAGTACACTATCAGTACACTTTTGCAGGCCAGTTGATGAGCTGGCCTGCTCTAATTGACCTGACACTTTGAGAAAGCGCCCGATGCTGGATGCACAGATCGACGGCGGGGCAGCGGCCCCGGCAACATTGCCCGTGGCCGGGACGGGATCCCTGGGCTGGCAACCCATGCGATCCAGTGCGGTGGGACTGGTGGATCAGCTGGTCGAACATTTCGGAGGCCTGATCCGCAACCATGGCCTGCGTGTGGGAGTGCGTCTGCCGTCGGTGCGGGCGCTGGCGGAAAATGCCGGAGTCAGCCGCGACACCGTGGTCCAGGCCTATGACAAGCTGGCGGCCCAGGGTCTGCTGCAGTCGCGGCGCGGCAGCGGCTTCTATGTGGCGGCCCAGCGCCGCGTGATGGAGCCTGCGGCGGCCGCTGCAGCCTCGGCGCAGCCGGCGGACTTTGACACCGCCTATCTGCTGCGCGGCATTTTTCGCGACGATACCGCAGGTACCGGAGGCGCTGGCTGCCTGCCCTCGAGCTGGATGGACCAGGGTCTGATCACCGGCGCCATGCGCGCCATCACCCGCAACAATGCTCGGGCCGATCAGGGCTTTCTCAGCTACGGACACCCTCAGGGCTTTCTGCCGCTGCGCCAGCAGATCGCCTCGAATCTGCAAGCCCATGAGGTACCGGCCCATCCCGAGGCCAATCTGATGACGGTGGGCGGGGTGACCCATGGCCTCGATCTGGTGGTGCGCTGTTTTCTCAAGCCCGGCGATACCGTGCTGGTCGAAGACCCGGCCTGGTTCCTGATCTTCGGGCGGCTGAAATTCATGGGTGTGAATGTGGTCGGCGTGCCGCGCCTGCCCGGCGGACCCGATGTGGCGGCCCTGGCATCCCTGGCCCAGAGCCACAAGCCCAAGCTCTTCATCCTCAACACGGCGGTGCACAACCCCACGGGGCTGAGCCTGTCTGCCGGTGTGGCCCACGAGGTGCTGCGCATTGCCGAGCGCCATGATTTCCTGCTGGTCGAGGACGACACCTATGCCGAATTCCTGGGAACCATGCCGCTGCGGCTGGCGGCCATGGACAGATTGCAGCGCGTGATTCTGGTGGGGGGCTATTCCAAGACCTTGTCGGGCGGCCTGCGCGTGGGCTACATCGCGACCAGGCCCGAGTATGTGCACCGGCTCACCGACATGAAGCTGCTGGCGGGCCTGACCTCTTCGCTGCCGGCGGAGCAGATCGTGCACCATATTCTGGCCGACGGCTCCTTTCGCAAGCATGTGGACCGGTTGCGCGAGCGGGTGGACCGGGCGCGCGGACGCTGCCTGCGCAAACTCGAAGCGCTGGGTTGTCATGCGGAGTACGAACCCGTGGCCGGCACCTTTGCCTGGGTGGATTGCGGAGTGGATACCGAGGTGCTGGCGCGCCAGGCGGCGCTGAGCAATCTGCTGTTGGCACCGGGCCTGCTTTTTTCGCCACAGCAGGCAACGAGCAGCAAGCTGCGCGTGCCGGTGGCGATGGCCGACCAGGCCGAGCCCTGGCGGGTGCTGGAGCAGATCCTCAGGCAGCTGCGCAAATAGCGTCCTGGCCGGTGAGTGGGCCCTGGCCTTGTTCACGATTGATAACAATCGCGCGCCTTTGGCGTGACTGACCTGGCAGCATCTGCTGTTATGTTTGTAGCATGACAGCAGCACGAGCTTTGCCCCTTGCCGCCGCAGGCCACTGCACGCGCGACTCTCTGCGCGGCGGCTCGCGCGTGGGGCTGCGGCTGCTGTCAGGGCTGTTGCTGTGCAGTCTGGCTGCTTGTTCCAGCGCCCCCACGAATCATGGCGAAGTAAAGGGCGAGAACTTTCACTCGCGCGAGCTGCTGCAGTCCGACAGCAACCGCATGGCGACGCTGGCCATGAAGGAGAACCTGGAGAGCCTGTTTCTCATCATGGACAAGCTCTACCGCCGCAATCCCGCCGAATGGAAAAAGACCGCCTCCAGCCGGGAGGCGGCCATGGCCTATGTGCGCATTGCCGTGATGGAGCGCCAGCCGTGGCATGAGCTGCAGGACAAGCGGGACGTGGCGGCGCTGTCCCTGGCCCTGCAGCCGGGGTTCGCCGGGGACCGGGTCGCCGCCTTCGTCCATGCCGCCGCCGATATGCTGATTACCGCGCACGGCGGGCGTACCCGCTTCACGCTGATCGACGGGCTGGACCCGCAACTTGTCTTCAATGCGGCGCGCAATCTGGAGATCGCCAACTGGATTCTCAATTCGCGCAAGGCGCTGGACGGAAAACCATTGCTGCTGTCGAATCAGATGGCCGAAGAGGTGCGCAATCTGAGCTTCGAGCGCGAGATGGGCAAGATCATCGGCCGGCTGGATCTGGTGGCGGACTACACCACCGAGCGCTACCGGCGCTCCGTCATCGGCTATGCCCAAGGATTGCTTGCCGGCCCGTTCATGCAGTTTCTGCCCGTGCGTTAGCGTGCCGTCCCGCACAATCGGGGTGCCCTGCAGAGACTCTAGCTCGGACAGAGCACGATGGTCACCAGCGCGGATGAGTCCTCCACGGCCCTTACGGCATGGGGCACGTTGGGGGGCAGGTGCATGAGCTGACCGCTGTCCAGCTGGCGCACTGTCTGCCCCAGCATGACCTCGAAGCGGCCTTCCAGGCAGTGCAGGCTGACGCTGCCGGGCACATGATGCGGCGGCAGCGACTGCCCCGCGCGCAACACCACGCGTATGACTTCCATATCCTCGGCCTTGAACAGCGCGTAGGTGCGGGCATTGCCCAGCCGGGCTCCGTAGGGCGTTACGTCGATGGCCTGGGCAAGTGTGGCATGAAGAAGAGCCATGGCGCGACCTCCGGGAAGTAACGGCAAATGTCCTATTGTCCCGTGCTGTTGCTCTGACTTCAACCATGGGTTGATGACAAGCGCGCATTTGCAGGGGATAGGCCGTCATTCGCCGAGGTTGGCAGACGTTTGGGCGCTGCCCGAGGGCTCCGGCCCGGGGCTGGGCATTGGCTTGTGCGGCCCGTCTGCCGGTTTGGAGCGATCGCCGCAGCTGCACAGACCCAGGGTGAGCCATCGCCGACACAGGCACTTCGCGACGGACCATTTCGTCGCGCACGGGGAGGGGCAAGCGCCGCGCTGCGGGGGCGCGTGCCCGGCAGGCTTAATGATTTGAAAATCGAATCATTCATGCTTCTTAAACAATTGGACTTGAATGCTTGAACGCCTCAGCATGCAGTGCAGGCACCGGATACAGGTGCTGCAGCCTGAACAAGGAGACAAGCATGAACAAGCGTTTCTTGCTGCGAGCCTGCACTGCCGCAGGTCTGGCGGCGACCATGACCCTGGGTTTTGAGGTGACGGTGTGCGCCCAGGAGGGCTATCCCGCGGCCCCCATCACGCTGGTGGTGCCGTTTGCCGCGGGCAGCGGCACCGATGCGGTAGCCCGTGTGGTGGCCAGCAAGCTGGGCGAGCGGCTCAAGCAGCCCGTGGTGGTGGACAACCGGGCCGGGGCCAATGCCCAGATTGCAGCCGCGCATGTGGTCAAGGCCAAGCCGGACGGCTATACGCTGTTCATGACCACCAACACCTCGCATTCGGCCAACCCCTGGCTGGTCAAGGGCCTCAAGTACGACCCCATCAAGGACTTCACGCCCGTGGCTCGCGTGGGCGAGCTGCCGTTCGCGCTGGTGGTCCATCCCTCGGTGCCTGCAAAGACTGTGGCCGAGCTGATTGCCTATGCCAAGTCGCATCCGGACAAGCTCTCCTATGGCACGCCCAACAGCACCTCGCTGGTGGCTTCGGAAACCTTCAAATACATCACGGGCACGCAGATCACCGGCGTGCCCTACAAGTCCAGCCCGCAGGCATTGACCGATGTGATGGGCAACCAGATCCAGATGTATGTGGCCGACCTGGGTTCGGCCTGGGGCACGCTCAAGGCCGAGCGCGTGCGCACGCTGGCCGTGACGGCGGCCAAGGGATCGCAGCTGCTGCCCAACGTGCCGGCCATCGGCAAGACGCTGCCGGGCTTCGACATCACCTCGTGGAATGGCATCTTCGGCCCGGCCGGCATGCCCAAGGCCATAGCCGAGCGCATCAACGGCGAGCTGCAGCTCATCCTCAAGGACAAGGCCGTGCAGGAGCAACTGGCCCAGGTCGGCTTTGAAGTCTGGCCCACGGCCACGCCCGACGAGTTCGCGCTCTATGTGAAGGAGCAACTGGCCAAATGGGGGCAACTGGTCAGGCAGGCCGGCATCGAGGCGCAGTGAGATGACGAGCATGCACAGTGATGTCTTTCAGGCCGCGGATACCTCAGCCGGCCCCTTGGCCGGCGTCAGGATCGTGGACATGACCTCGGTGATCATGGGGCCGTTTGCCACGCAGATCTTGGCCGCCCTGGGTGCCGATGTGATCAAGGTGGAGTCGCCCGAGGGCGACAACATGCGCCATGTGGGCCCTATGCGCAACCCCGGCATGGGCCCCATTTTTCTGCAGGCCAACCAGGGCAAGCGCTCGGTGGTGCTGGATCTCAAGCAGGCCGCAGCGCGCCAAGCGCTGCTGCTGCTGCTGGCCGATGCCGATGTCTTCATCAGCAATGTGCGGCCCCAGGCCATGGCCAGACTCGGCCTGGACTGGCAGACGCTGGAGCAGAGCCATCCGCGCCTGATCCATGTGAGCTGCTGCGGCTTCGATCAGGCCGGCCCCTATGCGGCCAAGCCGGCCTACGACGATCTGATCCAGGGCGCGACCGGCGTGCCCTGGCTGGCCCAGCAGTACGGCGGCGGCGAGCCGTCCTATGCCCCCATGACGCTGGGCGACCGGGTCACGGGCCTGCATGCGGTCTATGCGGTCACCGCAGCGCTGTATGCGCGCGAGAAGACGGGCAAGGGCCAGGCCGTGGTCGTGCCCATGTTCGAGGCCATGACGCAGTTCATCCTGGGCGACCACATGGCCGGCCTGAGCTTCGAGCCGCCGCTGGGCGACGCTGGCTATGCACGGCTGCTGACCCGCCATCGCAAGCCCTACCGCACCCGCGACGGCCATCTGTGCGTACTGATCTACAACGACAAGCACTGGCACAGCTTCTTCAGCGCCATAGGCCAGGGCGAGCGCATGCGCGAGCCCATGTTCGCCACCCACGGCCAGCGCGCAGCGAATATCGATGCCGTCTATGCGGAGGTGGCGAGCCTGATGCGCGAGCGCAGCACCGCCGAGTGGCGCGCGCTGCTCGATGCGGCCGATGTGCCCAATATGCCCATGGCCTCGCCCGAGGACTTGCTGGCCGATCCGCACCACGCGGCCACGGGGTTCGTGCGCGAGATCGAACACCCCAGCGAGGGACGGCTGCGCACCACGGCCAACCCCACGCAGTGGAGCGCAACGCCCCCGGGCCGCGAGGCCAGTGCGGCGCCGCAACTGGGCCAGCACACGCTGCAGGTGCTGCGCGAGGCAGGCCTTGACGAGGCGCAGATCGCCGCACTGCAGGCGAGCGGAGCCTGCATGCAGGCTCCGTCATCCAACGATCCAAGGGAGACAGACCCATGCCCCGCTATCTGATCCGCGAGCAGGACGTACAGGGATACAGCCCTGCCAACCACCATGGCACGGTGAACCGGCGCCTCGTCAGCCAGGCCAATGTCGGCGCGCAGCATATGGAAGTGGTGCTCGGAACGCTGGAAAAAGGCGGCGGTGCGCTGCCCCATGCCCACCCGGGCATGGAGCAGGCCTGCTATCTGCTGGACGGCACGGCCGAGGTGGAGGTGCAAAGCCAGGGCCAGACCGAGCGCTTTGCCATGCGGGCAGGCGACACCTGCTTCTTCCCGGAGGACTGCATGCATGTGTTTCGCGTCACCAGCGATACGCCGGTGCGCCTGTTGGTGATCTACAGCCCGCCCTATGGCGAGAACCCGGCACGCGTGCGCCGGCCTGATTGATAAAAATGATAGCTGATAACGCTTTATGGGCGGTCGTTTAGGGTGTATTCAATTCAATGAACGGATAGAAGAGAGCAAGCCATGGACTTTTTGTGGAGCGCCGAGCAGGAACAGATCCGGGAAGCCGTGCAGCGCGTCTGTGCGCCTTTCGACGATGAATACTGGCTCCGGAAGGACAGTGACGGGGGCTTCCCGCACGACTTCCACCAGGCCCTGGCCGAAGCCGGCTGGCTGGGCATCGCCATGCCCGAGGAGTACGGAGGCGCGGGCCTGGGGATCAGCGAAGCGGCGCTGATGATGCACACCATATCGGCCACGGGAGCCGGTCTGTCCGGTGCCTCGGCCGTGCACATGAACATCTTTGGCCTGCACCCGGCAGTGGTCTTCGGCACGGACGCGCAACGACAGCGCTGGCTGCCGCCGTTGATCGCTGGCCGGGACAAGGCATGCTTCGGCGTGACCGAACCCAATGCCGGACTCAACACCCTCAAGCTGCAGACCCGTGCCGTGCGCGAAGGCGATGTCTATGTGGTGCACGGGCAGAAGGTCTTCATCTCCACGGCCCAGGTGGCCAACAAGATATTGCTGCTGGCTCGCACCAGGCCCGTGGAGGAGTGCAAGGGCACCGAGGGCCTGTCGCTGTTCTACACCGACCTGGACCGCAGTCGCATCGCCGTGACCGAGATCGAGAAGATGGGCCGCAAATGCGTGGACACCAACCAGCTCTTCATCGACGGCCTGCGCATCCCGGTGCAGGACCGCATCGGCGAGGAGGGCAAGGGCTTTTCGTACATCCTGCACGGCCTCAACCCCGAGCGCATCCTGATCGCGGCCGAAGCCGTGGGCCTGGGCCGTGCGGCCCTGGCGCGTGCCACACAGTATGCGAACGAACGCGTGGTCTTCGACCGGCACATCGGCCAGAACCAGGGCGTGCAGCACCCGTTGGCCCAGGCCTGGATGGGCCTGGAAGCCGCGCACCTGATGGTGCAGAAAGCCGCCTTCCTCTATGACAAGGGCCTGCCCTGCGGAGCCGAGGCCAATGCCGCCAAGTACCTGGCCGCCGAGGCCTGTGCCAAGGCCTGCGAGACCGCCATCTTCACGCACGGCGGCATGGGCTATGCCAAGGAATTCCATGTGGAGCGGTATATGCGCGAGTCCTGGATTCCGCGCCTGGCACCCGTAAGCCCGCAGCTCATCATGTGCTTTATTGCGGAGAAGGTGCTGGGATTGCCCAAGTCGTATTGATCGGCCGAGCGGCAGGGGAGAGGTCAAGCAAACGAAGCACTGCTGTTTTTTGATAGCTACTTGCGCTTTCTGTGATTGGCCTAGAGGCTGATTTTTCTTGAAATCTGCGTTGCGGCTGCCTAGCAGCACGAGTAATGATTTGCTTGCTTGCTTGCTTGCTTGCTTGCTTGCTTGCTTGCTTGCAGAGAGCGGGTCTCGGCCCGCCAGCCGCCTCGCTTTCTTGCTTGTGACGGAAGGCCGCCCCCAAGAAAGTAAGCAAAGAACACCGCTCCTGCTGCCCCCATCCCTCCGGCTGCGCCTGCGGGCGACCTGCGCCGTCAAGCTCTTGCGGCGGTGCGGCCTGAATGGCGTGACGCAGGTTTGCCCGCAGCGAAGCTGCAGGGACGCTGACGGTAGGGAGGCGCTCTTTGCTTACTTTCTGACGCGTCAGAAAGTGAGTCGCCCGCCGGGGCGAAATCCCGGCGTGGCCGGCAAGGCTCTGTCGCTGGCGAAAAAGCAGTGCTGTTTTGATAGCTACTTGCGCTTTTGTGATTGGGCTAGAGGCTTATTCGGTATGAAGTTATTTGTTGCAACGGCCTGACGCCGGAAGATGGTGTTCAAAGCAAATGAACGGCTGGGTTTGCTGCCAGCCGGGCGCGAACTCCCGGCGTCTTGCCGCATCGAGTATGGTCTTGGCCAAACTTTGCGAATCATGATGAAAACCCATTTGCTGCGTTACTTTGTGGTTCTGGCCGAAGAGCTGCACTTCGGCCGGGCCGCACAGCGCCTGTGCATCACCCAGCCGCCGCTGAGCATGGCACTCAAGACGCTGGAGCAGGATCTGGGCACGGTGCTGATGGAGCGCGACGCCAAGAGCGTGAAGCTCACGCCCGCGGGCGAGGCATTCTTGCGCGAGGCGCGCAAGGTGCTGGCGCAGCTCCAGCATGCGGCCGAGGTGGTGCGCGGTGTGGCCCAGGGTCTGCAGGGCCGGCTGGACATCGGCATCACGGGATCCATGATCTATCGGCAGGTGCCAGGATTCTGCCGGGCCTTTCGCGCCGAGCGTCCGCGGGTTGAGTTGTGTCTGCATGAGATGTCGACGCGTGACCAGTTGCAGGCCATCGCCAGCGGACAGATCGACTGCGGCTTTCTCAACATCGGCACGCCCCAGGACGATATCCGCACGCTGTCCATCGGCGAGGAGCCCTTTGTCTGCTGTCTGCCCGGCGACCATGCGCTGGCCGGGCGTGCCGAGATCGATCTGCGCGAACTGTCCCAGGATACTTTTGTCATGTTTGCGCGCGAGGTGGCCCCGGCCAATTACGACAACGTCATCGCCTGCCTGCAGCAGGCCGGCATTCATCCCCATACACGCCATGCCGCGCGCCAGTGGCTGACCGTCATGGCCCTGGTCTCGGCCGGGCAGGGCGTGGCCCTGGTGCCGGCCTGCATGCAGACGGTGGGCATGAACGGCGTGCGCTTTGCGGCGCTGCGCGGCAGCCGGGTGAACACGCCGGCCGTGCTGGCCTGGCGGCCACAAGGCATGCCGGCCGTGCTCGAAGCCTTTGTGGCCAGCGTGCGGTGCCTGGTGGAGGCCGCACAGGCAGAACCTCCAGCCGCAGGCAGCTAAGCCCGGACCTACGGTGCCTGTCCTGCTGCGCGACGAGAAAGCCAGTTCCAGGAGGCAGGATGCTCCCCGCCAACCCCAAATGGCAATGCCTGTGGTTCAACCGAATTGAATGCCTTGCGCCAGCGGCAGCTCGCGCGAGTAGTTGATGGTGTTGGTCGTGCGGCGCATGTATTGCTTCCAGGCGTCGGAGCCGCTTTCACGGTCGCCGCCGGTTTCTTTTTCGCCGCCAAAGGCTCCGCCGATCTCGGCACCGCTGGGCCCGATGTTGACGTTGGCCATGCCGCAGTCCGAGCCGGCTGCGCTCAAGAACAGCTCCACCTCGCGCAGGTCGTTGGAGAAGATGCAGGAGGACAGGCCCTGGGGCACATCGTTGTTGAGTGCAATGGCCTGCTCCAGCTCATCGTAGCCCAGCACATAGAGCAGGGGGGCAAAGGTCTCGTGCCGCACGATGCCGGTCTGGGCCGGCATGTCCACGATCGCCGGTGCCACATAGAAGCCCTGGGGAAACTGCTGCTCCAGCTGGCGCTGGCCGCCCGTCAGCAGATGACCTCCGTCTTTCAGTGCCTGACTCAGCGAGTGCTGCAGCGCCTCGAATGATGCCTGGTTGATCAGGGGGCCGACCAGGGTATCCGGCTGCAGCGGGTTGCCGATGTGCAGGCTGCGGTAGGCCGGCAGCAGCCTGTCCAGCAGCGGCTGCTTGACATCGCGGTGCACGATCAGGCGGCGCAGCGAGGTGCAGCGCTGGCCGGCCGTGCCCACGGCGCTGAAGACAATGGCGCGCACGGCCAGATCCAGATCGGCAGCCGGCGTGACCACCATGGCGTTGTTTCCGCCCAGCTCCAGAATACGTTTGCCAAAGCGCGCGGCCACCTTGGGGCCCACGGCGCGGCCCATGCGGCTCGATCCCGTGGCCGATACCAGCGCAACCCGCGGGCTGTCCACCAGGGCCTCGGCGACAGCCGCGCCGCCCAGCACGATCTGCGCCAGACCTGCCGGAGCGCGGTCGCCAAACCGGGCAATGGCGCGCTCCAGCGCCTTGAAGGTGGCAAGGCCCGACAGCGGGGCCTTGTCGGAAGGCTTGAAGATCACCGGGTTGCCGCAGACCAGCGCAATTGCCGCATTCCAGGCAAAAACGGCACTGGGAAAGTTGAAGGCCGTGATGACGGCCACCGGCCCCAGTGGGTGGTATTGCTCCATGATGCGGTGGCCGGGACGCTCGGAAACAATGGTCTTGCCGTGCAGCTGGCGCGACAGGCCCAGCGCGAATTCGCAGATGTCCACGCCTTCCTGCACCTCGCCCAGGCCCTCCTGAGCTATCTTGCCGACCTCGCAGCAAATCACATGGCCTATGTCGGCCTTGGCGCTGCGCAACTCCTCGCCCCAGAGCCGCACCAGCTCGCCGCGCACCGGCGCGGGCACCAGGCGCCACTGCTTGAAAGCCTGCACCGCGTGGTCTATGACCGGCGGGATCTGGGCACCGGGCAGGGCGGCCAGACTGGCCAGTTCCGTGCCGTCGATGGGCGAGTGCACTCTGATGTCCTTGCCTTCAAGGGCCTGCAGCACCACGCCGCAGCGGCTCAGCACGGTCTGGAAGTCGGTTGCGGAGATGGCAGTCATGGCGTTCCCTCCTGATGGGTGTGAGATACAGGCCTCAGCCGAGCAGGCCTTCGAAGTAGGGGGCCACGCGGGTGCCAGAGAGTGCGGCCAGCGTGCATTGTTCCTGGCGCACAAAGCCCTGCTGCGGCAGCTGTCCCGTGGCGAACAGCTCCACGGCGGCCAGCATGCCGGCCGAGGTCGTCAGCTCTATGGCTGTGCGCTGTCTGCCGCGCAGTGCAGCGCCAAAGACACGGGCCCCGCGCGTCAGCTGCTCCAGCCGGCCCGCGCGCATGCCGCTGGCCATGGCGGCAATCACCACCATGTCTTCGCGGCTGTGGGGCACCGCGCCTTCCAGCACCTGACGCAGCAGATCGCGTCGCTCGATCAGGCGCAGTCCATGCAGCAGCAAGTGCATGGCATCACGGTGGCCGGGGTGGCGTATGGTCTTGTAGTTGAGGTTGCGCACCCGGCCCTGCAGCGTCTCGCACAGCGTGCCCAGACCGCCCGAGGTATTGAAGGCCTCGAAGTTTTCGCCATCCAGAACCAGTGGCTCGACGCCCTCCAGCGCAGGCACCAGCATGGGCTGTCCGTTGACGATGGTGTTGCAGGGCTTGCAGTACTCGTTGATGACGCCGTCCACGCTCCAGGTGAAGTGGTAGCGCAGCGCATTCATCGCATGGCGCGTGAGCGCGCCCACGCGCAGCTGCAGATCGAACAGCTCGTCGAACTGCTGGGCCAGATGGCCGCCCAGCATGCCGATCAGACCCGGTGCCAGTCCGCACTGCGGCATCAGCACCGAGCGCGCCTGTGCCGCCATCTCCTGTATGGCGCGCATGGCCGCCACATCCTCGGTCAGATCGAAGTAGTGCACGCCCTGACGCGCTGCAGCCCGGGCCACGCGCTCGGCACAGAAGAAAGGCAGGGCATTGATGACCAGCGAGTGCTGCTGCAGTGCGCGGCTCAGCGCCGCATCGTCGTCGATGTCCAGTTGCAGGGGGCGGATCTGCGGGTCGCTGCCGGACGGAGGCTGCATATCGGCCAGCGTGACGGTGGCTTCATGCAGCTCGGCAGCCATGTCGGCGATCGTTGAGCCGATCTTGCCTGCGCCGAGGATGAGAATGTTGTGTCCAGTCAGCTTCATCATGGAGAACTCCTTGAGAGCAACGCAGCGATCACTTCCTCTGGGGCCATCTTAAACACAGGGCAGCGATTTGCACCACCGTGGCAAGCGTCAGCAGGAGTCGATTTGCGTGGGCAGACAGGATGTCCTCAGGCTGGGGTGCGACCTCGGAAAGAACGGCGTCCGGTGCCTTGCGGGCCGCTGGTGCTCTCGGCCGCAGAGAGGGGCCGGTGCAGCGCAGATCCGCGCCGAGATCAGTGGCGGTGCAGCACGATGGTGATCAGGGCCGAGGAGTCGTGCTCGGCCTCGATCTCATGCATGGTTTGGGCGGGCAGAAACAGCAACTGCCCCGCGCTCAATGTCTGGCGGCTCGCGCCCTGAATGACGTTGAGCTGCCCCTCCAGACATTGAATCGTCAGTTCGCCCTGCACCTGATGCGCAGGCAGGCGCTTGCCTGCCATCAACACCAGACGGATCACTTCCAGGGTGTCGGACTTGAACAGTGCCGTGGACACCTGGCTTCCCAGCGACGTGCCGTAGGGCTGCACTTCGACGGGAACCCCGGGCTGGGCGTGGGGCAGGGCCATGGCCTCAGGCCTTTTTCTGCAGCATCTTGATAATGCTGGAAAAGTCTTCGCCGCCGTGGCCGGACAGGCTGTGCGCCGCATAGATGGAGCGTGCCATGCCGCCCAGCGGCGTGCTGGCGCGATTGGCCGTGGCATTGTCCTGCGCCAGACCCAGATCCTTGAGCATCAGGTCCGTGCCAAAGCCGCCTGCATAGCCCTTGCTGGCCGGTGCGTTCTCATGCACGCCGGGGAAGGGGTTGTATTTCTCCAAAGCCCAATTGCCGCCCGAGCTGCGGCGCATGATTTCGGACAGCACCTTGGGATCCAGGCCATTGGCCACGCCCAGTGCAATCGCTTCGCTGGTGCCCACCATCAGAATGCCCAGCAGCATGTTGTTGCAGATCTTGGCCGTCTGGCCTGCACCGACACCACCGGCGTGGAAGATATTGGCCCCCATTTTCTCGAGCAAAGGCTGGGCGCGCGCCAGCTGCGCGTCGCTGCCGCCCACCATGAAGGTCAGCGTGCCGGCAATCGCACCGCCGGTGCCGCCCGAGACCGGGGCGTCGATAAAATCGATGCCTGCCGCCTGGGCCGCCTGGGCCACCTTCTGGCTGGTGGCTGCGGCGATGGTGGAGCTGTCGATGACCAGCGTGCCCCTGGCGATATGCGCGAGCAGGCCGGCTGCACCGTCGCGACCCAGGAACAGGCTCTCCACGTGCTGGCTCGCGGGCAGCATGGTGATGACGGCCTCGGCCCCCTGCACGGCATCCTGGGCACTGGAGGCTTGCTGGGCGCCCGCAGCCACGACCTTGGCGATGGCCTCCTGGCTCAGGTCAAAGGCCTTGACGCTGTGGCCGGCCTTGGCCAGATTGATGGCCATGGGGGCTCCCATATTGCCCAGGCCGATAAAAGCGATTTGCATGTCTGTCTCCTTGCTGTTATTGAATTGATAGCGTCTAACGCTTTATTCATAAGCGATTGATCGGTTTTTCGCTTAATTCTTGAGAATGGCACCCTTGTCCGCGAGCAGGCTGCGCAGGATGCTTCGGTGGCAATGCGCCTCGTCGTCGCAGTAGCAGCCCAGAGAAAAGGCGGAGCTATGCGACAGGGCTGCAAGCAGACCCAGTGTGCGATCGGCGGCGGGCTCGGCCAGTTGCTTGCGGAACTGCTTTTCAAACTGCTTCCAGAGCTTGTCGGCCTGCGCCGTCTGGCCTGCCTTGCGCAGCCTGATTGCTTCCAGGGCCTGTTGCATCAGCTCCACCTCGGGCGAGAGCTCGGGGTACCAGCAGTCGTAGTAGTTGCGGCTTGCGAACTCGGCCTTGGGCACGCCGCGCGGCGGTCTGCGCACCGTACCGATGCGCACGCCCTCATCGGGGGCGCGCTCGCTGCCTAGCTGGACGATGCGTATGGCCATGAGGTCGGTCCTTTGTGCTTATTCGCTGTCGAAAATGGGGTGCTTGCGTGGGGCGTCGTTATCCAGCGGCTTGGGCGACGGCTTTGAGTGCTTGCGTGCGCTGCTCGCGCCTGGAGCGCCAGGGCTTTCTTCGGCGGCCGGCTTCCTGCTATCAGCCTTGTTCGCGGTCTTGCTGGCGGTCTTGCGTTTTGGAGTGGCCTTTGCCAGCGGGTTGAAGGCCAGGGCCGCGCCTATCCAGTACAGCCATTGATCGCGCCTGGCATAGGCCGTGGGGCCGACGAGAAAGTAGCCGTCCATCAGTCCGCGCGAGGACAGCGGACGCACGCCCGGCATCTCCGCAATCTGCGCATGACTGGCGGGGGGCAGGCGCACCAGCAACTCGTCGTTCTCCACGCCCAGGCACATCTTGCCGTCGACCATGAACACATGGCAGCCGAACATGCTCTTTTCTTCCACGGCGGCGCAATCCTGCAGCGCATCGCGCACGGCGTCTATGAGCTGCAGGGTTTCAGGGGCGATGGGCTTGGCGGGCATGGCGATCCTTGCGTTGCGTGATGGCTGCAGCTTAGCGAATGACCTCCGGAGCATCGCCCTCCAGCATGCGCCTGGCAATGATGACACGCATGATTTCGTTCGTCCCCTCCAGAATCTGGTGCACGCGCGCGTCGCGCATCAGGCGCTCCAGCGGGTATTCGCGGATGTAGCCATAGCCGCCATGCAGCTGCAGGGCCTCGTTGCAGACCATGAAGCCGGCATCGGTGGCAAAGCGCTTGGCCATGGCGCAGTAGGTGGATGCATCGCGCGCACCGGCATCCAGCTTGGAGGCCGCCAGGCGCACCATCTGGCGTGCCGCGACCAGCTCGGTCGCCATGTCGGCCAGCTTGAACTGCAGGGCCTGGAAGCTCGCAATGGCCTTGCCGAACTGCTTGCGCTCCTGCATGTACTGCTGGGCCTGAGTCAGCGCGCCCTGGGCGGCACCCACCGAGCAGGTGGCGATATTGATGCGACCGCCGTCCAGGCCCTTCATGGCGATCTTGAAGCCTTCGCCCTCGCGGCCCAGCAGGTTGTGCGCGGGAATGCGCACATTGTCGAAGCTGATGACGCGCGTGGGCTGGCTGTTCCAGCCCATCTTCTCTTCTTTTTTGCCATAGCTCACGCCGGCCGCATCGGCAGGCACGGCAAAGGCCGAGATGCCCGAAGCCCCGGAGCCGGCATCGCCGGTTCTTGCCATCAGCACCAGCACATCGGTGCTGCCCGCGCCGCTGATGAAGGCTTTGCTGCCGTTGACGATGTACTCGTTGCCCACCAGCTCGGCGCGGGTTTTGAGCGAGGCTGCATCCGAGCCTGCGCCGGGCTCGGTCAGGCAGTAGCTGGCCAGCTTGCTGCCGCTGGTGAGCTGCTCGCCCCATTCGGCGCGCACGGCATCGGTGGCCCAGGTGCCCAGCATCCAGGTCGCCATGTTGTGGATGGTGATGAAGGCCGTGGTCGATGGATCGACGGCCGCCATTTCCTCGAAGACCAGGGTCGCATCGAGTCGCGGCAAGGCCAGGCCGCCTATGCTCTCCGGAGCATAGAGACCGCAAAATCCAAGCTCGCCCGCCTTGGCAATGGCCTCGCGCGGGAAGATATGCTCGCGGTCCCACTCTGCCGCATGCGGCGCCAGCTCGGCCTGCGCAAAAGCACGGGCGGTATCGGCAAAAGCGCGTTGATCTTCGCTGAGTTCAAAGTCCATTTCATGTCTCCTTTTTTGTTCTATGCGCCTGCTGGCCCTGCTGGTGCAACCGGCTCTCAGTTCGGCGGACCCTGGTGCAGCCAGCGCTTGAGCACCGCATCGCGGGCTGTGATCTGCTGCACCAGACAGCCGTGGTAGCGGCTGGGCCAGTCGGGCTGCGCTTCAAAGGCCTTCGTGGCCTGCTTGCAATGGGTGACGCGATGGCGGCTCCATTCGCCTTGCTCCTTGCGCAGGACGGGGCGCTCATGGGCCGATAGCGCACGCATCACATCGCCGTAGAGAATCTGGTGGTCGGCGTCGGCCTGCTGGAAATCCTTGATGGCGCAGGCATTGGTCTGGGCCGTGGTGCCGCCGGGCACGCAGTCGGCACCGGCCTGGGCCAGTGCGTGCTGGCTCAAGCTGGCTGCCATCAAAAGAGCGGCGAGCGATTTGGTGTCAATGGTTGCAGGCCACAGTTGCCTGAGTTTCTGGATGCGGATCGTCATGCCCGCATCATCGCAGCCCGTGGAGGTCTGCAGGCACAGCCGGTGTGCAATGGTCCGGTTCATGGCTGCTCGCCGCCTTGCGCGTTCTTCGCCAGCGGATGCCACTGGTTCTTGAAGACCACGACCCGGCTCAGGGCCATGCCGATGCGGCAGGCCGCCATGTCCTCGGCCTCATGGACATAGCCATTGGGCTGGCAGCGTCGGTCGCGCTCTTGGGTCCACTCTTGCTGCTCGGTCTGCAGAGCCTGGGCGCGGTCCTGCGGCAGCCGGCGCTGCAGGTGCAGATAGAGCGCCTGCATGCTGCGTTCCAGGACCTGGGCCTGCTGCTGCAGGCAGGCCAGCGACAGCGGTTGATCGGCGGGGCAGTGCAACGGGGCCGGCTCGCCGTCCTGGGCATCAGCCGCCGGCTGATGAGCGAGCAGCAGGCCGCCGAGGGCGAGTGTGCAGAGGCGGGTCCAGGGGCGCGCAGCCGTGCCGGCTGTGCCGATGGCAGAACGCTGAGATGGGAAACGGGACAATTCTTGAACGTGCATGCCTGCCATCATCGGCAAAGCCGCCCAGTGCAGCCCGAGCCTTGCAAGAGGCGGGGCTGCACTGTTGGCCGGCTTACTTCAGGCTGATGGTGGTGTTGACGCCGTGGCTGGTGGTGCTGTCGTCGAACCAGCGCGCCGTGACGGTCTTGGTCTGGGTGTAGAACATGACCACCTGCTTGCCGTAGGGGCCCAGGTCGCCCAGCTTGGAGGCCCGGCTGCCCGTGAACGAGAACAGCGGCACGGGCACGGGAATGGGCACATTGATGCCGACCTGGCCCACATCGATGTCTTCCTGGAACTTGCGCGCGGCCGCACCCGACTGGGTGA
Source organism: Comamonas sp. (assembly GCF_009360615.1). GTDB lineage: Bacteria > Pseudomonadota > Gammaproteobacteria > Burkholderiales > Burkholderiaceae_C > Comamonas. The sequence continues at coordinate 534 of NZ_SPEY01000046.1, read as the reverse complement.
AGATGGCCGTGCCGTTGCCATTGGGGTTGGCATTGATGAACTCGATGGCCTGATCGATGTCCTCGGCCTCGACCAGACACAGCACGGGGCCGAAGATTTCCTGCTCGTAGATGCTCATGCCGGGCTTGACGCCGCTGAAGATGGTGGGGCCGACGAAATTGCCCTTGGCATAGCCGGCCACTTCGGGTTTGCGGCCGTCCAGCTCCAGCGTGGCGCCTTCGGCCAGACCGCGCTCGATCAGGCTCTCGACACGCGACAGGGCTGCGCAGCTGACCAGCGGGCCGACATCGGTGCCGGGCTCGGTGCCGCCGTTGACCTTGAGGGTCCTGGACTTGGCCACCAGATCGGGAATCCAGTGCCGGGCCTCTCCCACCAGCACCGCCACGGAGACCGCCATGCAGCGCTGGCCGGCCGCGCCGAAGGCCGCGCCCAGCAGTGCGTTGAGCGACTGCTCCTTGTTGGCGTCGGGCATGACGATGGCGTGGTTCTTGGCGCCCATCATGCATTGAACGCGCTTGCCGTTGAGGCTGGCGC
>NZ_SPEY01000100.1 GCF_009360615.1 Comamonas sp. | reverse complement strand
GGGAATGATCGACTATGAAAAGGTGTTCAGCCCCGATCTGAAGAATGCCGGTCAGGACATCTTCGAGCTGCGCGGCATCGACCGCCAGCAGGGCGCTTTGGTGGTGGTGCGTCCCGACCAGTATGTGGCCCAGGTTCTGCCCCTGGGCGACCACGCTGCACTGAGCGCCTATTTCGAGTCCTTCATGCGTGCCTGAGAGCCTCTTGCCAAGGACCGCTGATCAGCATCAACGCCTGGAAGGTGTTTCAGGGAGGGCATGGCCCTCCCTTTTTTGCGCACGGGGCAGAGCGAGTGAGCGCTGCTTGCTACGATGTTTGCTTGTGCTCAAGAGGAAAAGACATGCTGTTGATCGTCGGTACCGTGCGTTTGCCATCCGAAAACCTGGCGCTTGCCCGACCTGCCATGCGTGCCATGGTGGAAGCCTCGCGCGCCGAGCCGGGCTGTCTCGAGTACGGCTATGCCGAGGATGTGCTGGAGCCGGGACTGATCCATGTGAAGGAGCGGTGGGCGGATCAGGCGGCGCTGGATGCCCATTTTGCCTCTGCACATATCCAGGCCTGGCGCGCCGCCTGGCCGGAGCTGGGGATCGGGCAGCGGGATCTGTGGCTCTACGAGGTCCAGGCGCCGCGCGCCACCTGACCGGTCTGAGGTCCGCCAGCGGCAGCCGCCGGGAGGAGTGCTCCTAGTTCAGGCCTGCTTGCAGCCGGACGATGTCGACCGAAATTTCCACCGCCGTCACGGCGCAACGGTTTTCCAGCCAGTGCGTGGTGTTCCTGTCTTCGGGCCAGCCCACGCCCGGGCCATAGTCGGTGGCCACGCCGTTTCGATGGTCGGTGATGCATCCTTCGAGGATGTAGACCATGCCGGGGCGATCCCGGTGGTCGTGAACCGGGCCGAAGACACCGCCTGGCGCCATGGTCACCAGACGCATGCGCAGTTGCCGCCCCGCCATGCCTTCGATCTCGGGGCCCAGGTCGAGCGTGGCCAGCATTTGCACGGCCACCCCCCGGGTTTCGGGGACTTGTGGTTGCTTGGACATCCGATGCTCCTTCACGCCTCGTCACGGTCACCGAGGCAAACTGCGTTCTCGTTCGCTGCGGCTGCTTGCCTGTCAGGCCGGTTGTCAAAAGTGTGATCGCTTGCCGGTGCGCAGGAAAGCCAAACCCATGTCATCGGCGTGGCGCATTTCCGATGTCCCCGGAGCAGACGCCTGGAGGGCGATTCCCCGACAATGCGCCCATGACTTCCCAAGAACAACCGCGCAACCCGCTGCATGGGCTGACGCTTGAGCGCATCGTCTCCGACCTGGTCGACTATTACGGCTGGCGCGAGCTGGGGCGCCGCGTGCCCGTGCGCTGCTTCAATCTGGATCCCAGCATTTCCTCAAGCCTGAAGTTCCTGCGCAAGACACCCTGGGCGCGCGAACAGGTGGAGCAGCTGTATGTGCAGACCCAGCGTGCCGATGAGCGTGAGCAGCAGCGGCGCGCCAGAAGAGCCGCGCGATCCGAGGACTGATCCGGCGACGGGCAGGGGCACCCATCGCCACCTGCCGCATCAGGCGCCCAGTTGCTGCGCATGGTGGCGCAGGTGGTCGTCGACAAAGCTCTGGATGAAATAGTAGCCATGGTCGTAGCCCGCATGCCTGCGCAGCGTGAGCGGCTGGCCGGCCTTGGCACAGGCGGCTTCGAAAGCTTCGGGCAGCAACTGCTTTTCAATCAGGAACTTGTCGGCCAGTCCCTGGTCGACGAGGATGCCGCCAGGATAGGGGGCGGTGGCTTGGGCGCTCATCAGCTCGCTGGCGTCATGCCTGGCCCATTCGGCCTTGTCCTGGCCCAGGTAGCCGCTGAATGCCTTGTGGCCCCAGGCGCAGTGGACGGGATTGGCAATCGGTGCAAAGGCGGAAACCGACCTGAACCTCCCGGGGTGGCGCAATGCCAGGGTCAGCGCGCCGTGGCCGCCCATGCTGTGGCCGAAGATGCCCAGACGCTGCAGGTCCACGGGCAGCTTGCTGCCGACCAGCGGCAGCAGGTCGTTGAGGATGTAGCTCTCCATGCGCCAGTGCAGCGCCCAGGGCCGGGTGGTCGCGTCCAGGTAGAAACCGGCGCCCACGCCGAAGTCCCAGCTGTCGGCTTCGCCCGCCAGCCCGGCACCGCGAGGGCTGGTATCGGGGCAGATCAGGGCGATATTGAGTTCGGAGGCCAGGCGCTGGGCGCCGGCCTTGATCATGAAGGTTTCCTCGGTACAGGTCAGACCTGCCAGATAGAGCAGGGCCGGTACCTTCTCGCCCATCACGGCCTTGGGCGGCAGATAGACCGAGAACTTCATGGCGAGGCCGGTCTCGGAACTATGGTGTTCGTAATAGCGCTGAGCACCACCAAAGCAGGCGTGGGCGTTCTTGAGTTCCATGGCAGTCACCCCTCGAAGAAAAGCTGCTTGCGCTCGTCAATCAGGCGTTTGCAGCTGTTTTATATCTAAATATGGATCAAAGCATGCGCAAGCAGCTATGAAATTAATGGGACTTACGCACACAAGAATGAAACAGCGGCCAGTCAACCAGGGTCGTCGCCTTGCTTGAGCCTGTTTTGCGTAAGTCGTGACTAAAAGCGCCGGACGAGGCATCAATAACTGGCACAGCCTCGGTCAGAGTTGCCGAGGAGGAGCCGCCTCGCGGCGGGGGCGCTCAGCCGAAGGCATCGTCCCCCTCCCACAGCGCGCAGCGCGTGGAGAGAGGGGCGCCCTGCCAGGGGGAAGGCGCGGGGCCGCCCAGGCAATGCGCCCCAGCTGGTTACGAAGCGTCAGCGTAGTTGACGACCGAGCGAATCGACTTGCCCTCGTGCATCAGTTCGAAGGCTTCGTTGATGTGCTTCAGGCCCATGGTGTGGGTCACGAAGGGTTCGAGCTGGATCCTGCCGGCCATGGCGTCTTCCACCATGCCGGGCAGCTCGCTGCGGCCCTTGACGCCGCCAAAGGCCGTACCCAGCCACTTGCGGCCGGTGACCAGCTGGAAGGGGCGGGTCTTGATCTCCTGACCGGCACCGGCCACGCCGATGATGACCGACTGGCCCCAGCCGCGGTGGGCGCATTCCAGCGCCGCGCGCATCACGTCGACATTGCCGATGCACTCGAAGCTGTGGTCCACGCCCCAGCCGGTCATCTCGACGATCACTTGCTGGATGGGCTTGTCGAAGTCCTTGGGATTCACGCAGTCGGTGGCGCCGAAGGTCCTGGCCAGGTCGAACTTGCCGGGGTTGGTGTCGATGGCGATGATGCGGCCGGCCTTGGCCAGCTTGGCACCCTGGATCACGGCCAGACCGATGCCGCCCAGGCCGAACACGGCCACGGTGTCGCCCTCCTGGACCTTGGCGGTGTTCTTGACCGCGCCCAGACCGGTGGTCACGCCGCAGCCCAGCAGGCAGACCTGCTCGGGGTTGGCGTCGGGGTTGACCTTGGCCAGCGAGACGGCGGCAACCACCGTGTATTCGGAGAAGGTGGAGCAGCCCATGTAGTGGTAGATGGGCTCGCCGTTGTAGCTGAAGCGGGTCGTGCCGTCGGGCATCACGCCCTTGCCCTGGGTGGCGCGCACGGCCACGCACAGATTGGTCTTGCCGCTCTTGCAGAACAGGCATTCTCCGCATTCGGCGGTATAGAGAGGAATCACATGGTCGCCGGGCTGGACGCTGGTCACGCCTTCGCCCACTTCGACCACGATGCCCGCGCCTTCGTGGCCCAGCACGGCGGGGAAGATGCCTTCGGGATCGTCACCGCTCAGGGTGAATGCGTCGGTGTGACAGACGCCGGTATGGGTGATCTTGACCAGCACCTCGCCAGCCTTGGGCGGCGCAACGTCGATTTCGACGATTTGCAGGGGTTCTCCGGCTTTGAAGGCTACGGCGGCGCGGGATTTCATGAGCAGGTCTTTCTTGGAAGGCTGAGGATGCGGTGGTCGCCCGAGGCGGCGTCTGGGCCGGGCCGGGCGCACCGGGTGTGAAGTGTGAATGTAGGCGATCCCGTCGCCCTAGGGAAATTCGTGGCCGCAGATGGCGGCTCTTTGGCCGAATGTCACCCGCTTCGTCGGGGCGTCTTGCGCTGGCTGGCGATGCCATGACATCGAATGCGCCGGGCGGCCGATACCGGCAGGCCCCCGGTGTGCGGGCCGCCTCGTCACAGACGGAGCATGGCGCTGGCCGGTGCCGGGGGGCGCTCCACTGCGACCGCCGAGGCCCCACCGGCTGCAAGCGGGCTCATGCCAGGGCGAGGGGTTGCTGCCAGGCCATCCGTGCAAGGCCAGCAGCTACCATGCGAGGAGACTTCCGCGCTCGCACGCGCACTTGCACTCGCACGCGATGCGTGCAACCGGGTGACATCTTGTAGTGTGGGTGTCCACTTTTGAATGATTCCACCGCCAAAAGGGTTTGCACCAATGTTTGCCGGGTGTCGGCAACGCAGACTTGTATGGCTAACTATTTTTCTAGCAGCCTTTGATTTCGATTCTCCGATTGATTGCAGTTGCCTTGGACCAACTCGAGGTGGCAGTGTGCATCTTTGACGCCAAAGACAGAACCCTGCTTTGGAACGATACGTTTTTGCAGTTTTTCCCCGAGCATGCAGGCTTCGTCTATGCGGGAGAAGACTACCGGGAGAATTTGCGGCGCTTTTATCTGCGCAGGCTTGCCGAAGACGAATTGCCCCACTTGGGTCGCTACATCGAGGAAGGTCTTCAGCGGCATCACCACCAGCATCGCGCCTTTGAATTCGACCACTATGACTACCGCGTTCGCGTGGCTTCAGTGTCCCTGGGAGCCTTCGGGCGGATCAGGGTGTGGCGCAAAACGGCTCCGTTGCTCACGGGGATGCAGGACCGAATGAGCCCGAAGCAGGTGCAGCTGCCACACCAGATGTCGGCAGACACTGCAATGGCCCTCGAGAGCCTGGCTGACGGCATCTTGATGGTGGATGCGCAAGACAAGGCGGTGTGGGCCAACCACTCTTTTCTTCAGCTCTACAGCTTTCCTGGCTCCGAGAGTCTTCGCACGCTCAGGTTCGAAGCAATCTATGCAAAGGCCTGGCGCCATGAGCAACCCACGCCTGAATATGAAGCCGGACTGACCGTTCTCAAGGAGCGGCAGCGCTTTTCCGGGGCTCCCTATGTACTGGCGCTGCCACATGATCGCTGGGTGCGGGTTGTGGAGCTGCGTGGGACTCAGGCCGATGGCTGCAGCTTTTTCTCGCACGTGGACATCACCGTGTCGCGACGGCAACAGGAGGAGCTGAGGCAGCTGACGACACATCTGGAGTCCCTGGCGGGAAAAGATGCCCTGACCAACCTCGTGAACCGCAGGCGCTTTGACGCAGAACTGGAGTCGGAGTGGCGCAGGGCGCACAGATCGGGGTCGAGCCTCTCGCTGCTCATGTTGGATGTGGACCACTTCAAACATCTCAACGACACTTTTGGCCATCCGTTTGGAGATGAGGTGCTCAGGTGTTTTGCCGCTTTGCTGGCGCACTGCGTACAACGCTCGGGAAGCCTTCTCGCGCGCTACGGAGGTGAAGAATTCGCCGTTCTGCTACCCGGTACAGACTTGTCCGGTGCCGCGAAGCTGGCTGAATTCATCAGGCAGCAGGTTGAGTTGATGTCCCTGGGTAACGAGAAAACCAGACTGGTGCGAATCACGATCAGCATTGGCGTCGCGTGCGCAAGCGGATCCGCGCCGCAGTCGTCAGCCTCCGCGCTCGTCGACAGGGCGGACAGAGCCCTTTACGCAGCCAAGGAACAAGGGCGCAACCAAGTGTGCCTTGCCAGACAATAGGGCTGCCATTCCTTTCGCTCGCCGCGCGCGGCGCATCAGCAAGGCACATGCTCCGTTTGGAGGGCATGCCGGGGGGCTCGCGAAGCGCCTGCCGGCCAGGATGCTGCCGGCTGCAGGCGCAGCAGACCCCCGCGCAGGCACGCAAGTCCGAGCACTGACGATGCGGTGGCAGGGCACGCTGTGATCCGGATGCATCCGAATTGACAGGGTGCGTGAAGCGATTGATCGGATTTGGTGCTTTCGGGCGCGCTCGATTTCCTACACTTGTGCAGGACGTCGATGCACGTCACACACGCTCAACTCCCGCAAGGACGGATCCCCATGCAACTTATCAGCCAGAGTTTTCAAGATGGTCAGCGCATTCCTGGCGAATTCGCATTCGCAGTGCCTGATGCCGCATCCCATGTGACCCTGTCGTCCAACCGGAACCCGCATCTGGCCTGGAGTGACGTGCCGGAGGGAACCCGGTCATTTGTCGTCGTCTGCCATGACCCCGACGTGCCCAGCAAGGGGGATGATGTGAACCAGGAGGGTCGGGAGGTTCCGTTTTCCCTGGCCCGTGTGGACTTCTTTCACTGGCTGCTTCTCGACATTCCGGCCCATGTCAGGTCCATCGCCGCAGGCGCTCATTCGGACGGCGTGACGCCAAGGGGCAAGACTGGACCCGCCGCGCCAGGAGGATGGCGTCACGGCCTGAACGACTACACGGGATGGTTTGCCACCGACGAACAGATGAAGGGGGAGTACTTCGGCTATGACGGCCCTTGCCCGCCCTGGAACGACACCCGGATCCATCATTACGTGTTCACCGTCTATGCCGTGGCGACGCCCACGCTGGAGGTGTCCGGAGCCCTGACGGGGGCGAATGTGCGTGCGGCACTCGCATCGGCCGAGGTGCTTGGACAGGCCCGCCTCACAGGCGTCTACAGCCTCAATCCTGCTGTCTCGCTGCCCACCGGTGCCCGGTAGGACAAAGTCTGCAATGGCAATCGCGAGGGCAGCCTCTGCGACACCGGAGAACCCGTCGGGGGATCTACCATGGCTGCTTCCCGCAGGCGCGCCCCAATGGCGGCGTGGCCTGTGCACCGTGGCCCAGCCTTGTCTGACGCAGGCGCAGCACACGCCCCGCTTCCTGTTTCAGGAGGCGACCGTGCTGCTCATCGCGGCGGGGCGACTGGACCTTGACTGCCGCATCGACCGGATCGCAGTGCAAGCCTGTACATCATTGCTGCTCGTCGAGGCCAATGCCTGTGCAGATCTGATCAAAACACCTGGCGGCATGGAACAGCGCTTTCGCTCGATCTATCTGACGCTGTCGCCAGAACTGCTTGCCGCTTTTCGCCGGGGACGCGCCCTGGAGTCCGAGACTTTGCCAGCGTCTGCATCCTTTCGGAAGATTCCCCTGGACGCCGACCTCGGATCCTCGCTGCAGCATGTGCTTGCGGGTGCAGGAGCCCGGCCCGTCAGTGACGAGCGCCTTCGATATCGGGCCTTGGACTTTCTGGCGGCCCTGGCCGAGCGCGGCTTCGCATTCAGGCCCCCCGTGGCACCGGGAATGTCCGGGCGGTTGCGCGCCCTGATTGGCGAAGCACCCGGCCAGCACTGGACGGCGCAGACTGCAGGAAAGGCGCTTGCCGTCAGCGAGGCCACGCTGCGCCGCCGCCTGGCGGGTGAACAGGTGCGGTTTGAGCAGGTGCTGAGGGATGTGCGCATGCTCCACGCCATGATGCTGGTGCAAACCACATCGCTGAGTGTCCCGGAGATTGCCCAGGCATGTGGCTACAGGTCAAGCGTCCGTTTTGCCGAACGTTTCCGCGCGCGCTTTGGATATCTGCCCTCGGCAGTCCGCTGATCTTGCTGCCGGCAGCGTTGCCGGGAAGGACGCGTTGGCGCGATTCGGTGCAAGCCCGCCAAGGGCGGCGGCCCGTCGGGCGGGACGGCGTGTTGCGGCGCTGCGCGCGTCGCCGGCTCAATCCTCGTTCGGTATCAGCGTCCCCCATACCGGCAGGTGAGCGCCCGCAGGTGCCGGGCCGTCATAGGCCGGCAGCACCTCAATCGCGGGCTTGCCCGCCTGGCAGTCGATGAAACCCCATTGACTGGGGCGGTAGCGCGCTTCGGGGCCATCGGGGGCTCCGACCAGAAACTCGGCCTGGATGTCATAGGCGATCAAGGGAACATGCAGGCGGGCGATATCGCCCTTGCGGCATTCCAGGTAGGCGCGCTTCGGATCGACGACCCAGGCGCCATAACCTGGCTCGGCGTCGGGATCGAAGTGGAATACCGGACCGAGGCGCTGGTCGCGGGCCAGCTCCACTGTCTGGCTGTCGATGGCGCTGACCCAGGCGCCAGCGATCCGGACCGGTTGCACAAAGCGTGCCGCGTTCAACCCCCGCAAGCCGAGCGGGCGCTGGCGTTCGCCGTTGTCGAAGGCGTCGTAGCGATTGATCAGCGTGCCCTGGGGGAATAGCTGCTCGCCGTAGCGGAAATCCTCGGGCAGCACGAAGCGCTGTCGGCTCTCTCGGTAGTGGGCGCGCAGGGTCACGGCCTCTTCGATCTGCGCCAGCTTGTGCGCCAGCACCAGACCCCAGAGGTCGCCTGCCAGTGCCAGTATCGCCACCAGCACGACGGGCCATCGCCAGAAAGGTGGCCGGCCGGAAGAAGGGGCGCGCCTGTGGCGCCGCCACCAGAGCAGCCCGCGCAGCAGCAGCCACAGGCTCAGGCCGGCTGCCACCCAGGGCGCGAGCAGTAGCAACAGCATGGGCAGGGAAAAAAGAGGTCCGGGAATCATGGGCATGCAAAGGGGCACAGAAGCCCCGGACTTTAGCAGTGGATGAGCCCACCGACCCGAGGTGCCCGGAGGGCTTGCGTATAGTCGAGGCCTGTGCGTTGCAAGTGCCTGCAGCGCAGGTTTTGTATGCTCGAACTGCTCTGATTTTTGTATGGAACACCATCACGCTGGCGCCCACCGCGTCGATCTGGTTGTCTACCCCGGCTTCAAGGCGCTGGAAGCCATAGGCCCCATGTCCGTGTTTGACTATGCCAATGTGCATTTGCGGCAGAAAGGCCTGCCTGACGGGTATATGGTGCGGGTGGTGGCGTCACAGGCCGGTCTGGTGCCCTCGGACACCTTGATGGGCTTGCAGGCCAGTCATACCCTGGCGCAGGTCGAGGCCGAGGGCACGGGGTGCACGGTGCTGCTGGTGGGCGCACGCCATATCGAGCAGGTGCTGGCGGCCTCGCCCGAGCTGGTGGACTGGGTGGCGCGGGTGGCACCCGGGGTCGGGCGCCTGATCGCACTGTGCAGCGGCAGTTTCTTTCTGGCGGCAGCCGGTCTGCTCGATGATCGCCGCGCAGCCACGCACTGGAGCGTGGCAGGGGCGCTGGCCCAGCGTTACCCACGGGTGCAGGTGGATGCCGATGCGATCTATGTGTGCGACGAAATCAGGGACAGCGACGGCCTGCGTCAGCTCTGGACTTCGGCCGGCGTCACGGCCGGTATCGATCTGGCGCTGGCGGTGGTGGAGCATGATTTCGGCCATGCGCTGGCGCTGCAGGTGGCGCGCGATCTGGTCATGTATCTCAAGCGCCCCGGCGGGCAGTCGCAGTTCAGCGTGTCCCTGGCCGCTCAGGCCACGCAGCACCGCGCCGTGCAGGCTGCCCAGCAGTGGGTGCTGGAGCATCTGGACCAGCCCATGCCGCTGGCGCTGCTGGCCGGCAAGGCGGCGATGAGCGAGCGCAACTTTCGCCGTGTCTTTCAGCAGGAGACCGGCTGCAGCCCCAGCAGCTTTGTGGAAAATGCCCGCCTGGAGCGGGCCAAGCAGTTGCTGGAGAATCTGGGCTCATTGCCGCTCAAGACCGTGGCCGCCAAGGTGGGGTTGGGGTCGGAGCAGGCGCTGCGGCATCTGTTCGTGCGCAAGCTGGGCATCACACCTGTCGCCTACCGGGAGCGCTTCGGGGACTGATGCCCTGGCGGCATCCGGCTGCAGGCCCCGGGCTTTCGGGCAGCCGCTCAGAACAGCGGGCTCCTGAAGAAGTCCAGGGCGGCCTTGGCCGCCGCAAAATTGCGTTCGATCTGCGCCTGTTGCGCGTCGTGGCTTGCGGTCTCGACGGCTGGCTCGGCGGCAGGTGTCGTTCTCTTTGGCGCTGCAGGTCTTTTGCTGCCGGGGCCGGCTGTATCCGAGCGGGACGCGGGTGCCAGTGCCGGCGTCCTGACCGGCGTTGCCGACGGAGCGAGCAGCTGTGTCAGGTCCAGCGCGGGATTGAGCTGCCACAGGCAGGAAACATAGGTCGCCATGGCAACGGCCGGGTCGCCGCGCTCGATGCGTGCCATGGTCGGCTGGGAGATGCCGAGCCTCTCTGCCCACTGTGCCTGTGTTTCGCCCCGTTGCTTGCGTTGCGCCACGATGACGTGGGCGAGTTCTTCGATCTGTGCCAGGATGGCTGGCGGAAAGTCTGCGGGGCGGGTGTTCTGGCGGGGCATTGCGCAATGGTATTTCGATTTGGTGGTCGAATGGGACAAAAGCGCCTGCCGGCCTGTCGCCGGCGGGCAGGAGGCAAGCGCCAGGGACGGACATCCGCGGTTCTTCCGCGTGTTGCGAGCGAGGCGCGAGTGCCATGTCTGTCCTACGGAGTGTGCCCCCGAGGTCTGCGAGCATTGACGGCTTCTCCGGAGGTTGCACCATGAAGCTTGTTCACCTGATCTACGCCGCCACCCATTCCCTGATTGCCCTGCTGTTCGGTCTCGCCGCGCTGAGTCTGGTGTGGATTGCGGTGACCAAGGCCTGGGGCGTCATCGTGGGCGGCCTGCAGCCGGAGTCGACGCTGCATGCGGTGGAAGCGCTGGGTATCCTGGCCTCGGGCGTGGTGGCATTGCAGATCTCGCAGACCATGGTGGAGGAAGAGGTGGTGCGCGAGGCCCATATCAGCGGGCCGACGCGGGTGCGCCGCTTCCTGTCGCGTTTCATGGTGGTGCTGGTGGTGGCCTTGGCGATCGAGGGTCTGGTGGCCACCTTCAAGGCGCAGGAAACCCCCGAGCAAATGCTCTACCCCGCAGCCCTGCTGGTTTCCGTGGGCGTCCTGCTGGCGGGATGGGGGGTGTTCGTGCACCTGAACCGCTCGGCGGAAGAGCTGGAGCCCGAGGCGATGGAGCAGGCCAAGAGCGAGGATCGCAAGGTCAGCGACGACCTCTGAGAGGAAGGTGTCTGGCCGCCGGCGACGTCACCCAGAAAACGCCAGGAGCCGCTTCGGGCGTTGCGTGTGCCAGGCGCATGGTTCATGCCGGCAGCCGGTACAGCGTTCCGCTCAATGCCACGGCGCCGCTTCCATGCAGTACATCGAGCTGCGTCAGCACCAGCTCGCGCACGGGTGCGGTGACGGCGCTCAGGCCCAGCAGCCGGGCCACGGCGGCGGGCAGCTCGTCGCGCTGGCCGCCCAGGCTGGTCTTGAGAGTCAGGGCAATCGCTGCACGGATCTCGGCCGGCGGCAGGCAGTCGATGCGGCGCAGATTCGCCGAGCGGACCTCGGCACGGTTGCGCACCCGCACTGCGCGTCCCGGCAGGTCGAGAAAATCTCCCTCGGCGGCCAGCGTCCCGTCGGCGAGCAGCGATTGCCGGGCTTGCTCCAGCGCTTCGCGCACGCGACTGCCGGCGCGTTGCAGACCCCAGAGCGTGCGCATGCGGGTCACCAGTTCGTCACGATGAATCGGGCCTTCCAGCTCCACCGCACGGCGCATCAGCTGGGCCAGCTGTGCGGTGGATTGCTGATGCAGCTCGCCGGCGGGAACCGCAAAGCGGGCTTCCTGATAGCGGCTGTCGTCAGGGACGGCGGCCGATCCGGTGTCGGCGCTGCCGGTCTCGGACAGCGCTGCGCGTACGACGCCTTCTGTCGCAGCCGGTGCCTGAGGGGGCGGGGCTGAGGGTTGATTTTCTGCAGTATCCCTGGATTGTCTGGCCGCTTCGACGGCAGCCAGCACGCGCTGGGTCTGGGCACGCGGCTGGCGGAACCAGTCGCAGCCCCAGATGCGCAGCAGTGTCCAGCCCTGGCTCTCCAGCACCGACTGGCGCAAGCGGTCGCGGTCGCGCGCGCTACGGCTGTGGTGATAGTTCATGCCGTCGCACTCGATGCCCAGCAGGTAGCGACCCGGTTGCTCGGGATCGACCACGGCCAGGTCGATGAAAAAGCCCGCAATGCCGATCTGGGTCTGCACCAGCAGACCCTGGGCGGTCAGCGCCTCGTACACATCTTCTTCAAGCGGCGATTCCAGATCGCGTCCGCTGACACCGGCCACGGCGAGCTGGCCGGTGGCCCCGTATTGCAGGAAGACCTTGAGCGCCGCCACGCCCTTGCCCTTGCCGCGTTCCAGATCGATATCGTCGGCGGTGATGGACGAAAACACCTCGCAACGCTGCTTGGCGCGCGAGATCAGCACGTTCAGACGGCGTTCGCCGCCATCGGCACTCACCGGTCCGAAGCGCATGGGCAGATAGCCCTGCGCGTTGCGCGCGTAGGCCACGGAAATGAAGATCACATCGCGCTCGTCACCCTGTACGTTTTCCAGGTTCTTGATGAAGAAGGGCTCGTCGGGATGGGCGACAAAGAAGGACTCGGCCTCGGGTTGCTGGCGACGCAGCAGCTCCAGCTCGTCCTGGATGGCGACTTTCTGCTGCAGCGAGAAGGCGGCCACGCCCAGGCTGAGCTGCGGCGACTGCATCGCGTGCTGCATGATGGCGCGCGCAATGGTCTGGGCCTCGACGCGGTTGACGCGGCTGGCGCCGCTGTCGAAGCGGCCTTCGGGCAGATGGTGAAAGCGCAGACCCATGCCCGAGCGGGCCGTGTAGGGGCTGGGCACGACGTAAAGGCCGCTCTGGTAGAACTGCTGGTTGGACACGGCAATCAGCGACTGGTGGCGGCTGCGGTAGTGCCAGCGCAGCATGAGCTGGGGCATGCCCCTGGCCAGGCACAGGCTCAGAATGCTCTCCACATCCGCGGCTGCGGCGACGCGCTGGTCATCGTCCTCGTCGTCGAAGACATCCTGCTCGCTGGTCATGCGCGAGAAAAATCGCGTGGGCGGCAACTGCCGGTCATCGCCAACCACCACCAGCTGTTTGCAGCGGGCGATGGCGCCCAGCGCATCCACAGGCTCGATCTGGCTGGCCTCGTCAATCACGAGCAGATCGAACTCGACCGCACCAGGCTCCAGAAACTGGGCCACGGACAGCGGGCTCATCATGAACACGGGCTTGATGGCCTGGACGGCTTCGCCCGCGAGCCTGAACAGCTTGCGCAGCGGCATGTGGCCGCGCTTGCGCGCAATCTCGCCATTGAGCACGCCAAGCGGCCCGATGCCGGAAGCGTTGCGCGGGACGCGCTCATAGTGAGAGAGTGCCGATTGGGCGCGCGCGAGTTCGATGCGCTCCAGGTCCAGGGCCCGGAACTGCCGAACCCTCTGGCTGTGCTGATCGCCGTTGAAAGCGACCAGCTCGGGGTGAAGCTGCGTGGCCCGACGCAGCAGCGCTTCGTAGTAGGCGCGCTCAAGGCTGGCGGACAGGCCATCCAGCGCGACCGCTTCATTCTCGAGCTGTTGCACCAGGGGGGCCATGCCGGCGGCACGCGCCTGCTCGCGGCAGGCGTGGTAGTGCGTCCAGTCCAGCAAGGCGTCGTGCCCGTCGATCCACTGGCCAAGTCGCTCGGCGAAATTCGCCAGCGGGATGCTGGACAGATCCGCGCTGTCAAAGGCCTCCCGCACATCGAGCCGGTAGCCGCTCAGCAAGGTTTGCGCCGCCTCCTCGAATGCCTGCAGCGATGCAGCGGTCTGGGCGGCCAGGTCGGCGCCCTGTTCGGGTGAGGGCAGTTGGGCATGAAGCCGGCGAAAGGTGGCACTGCGGCCCTGTCCGTCCGTGCCGGTCATCCAGTCCAGCACGGCCTGCAGACGGGCCCAGTCGCTTTGCTCGCCCAGCCACAGGCTGCCAAAGGCATCGATGCCCTGGTTCTGCTGCTGGCCCAGGGTCTGGCGCAGTTGCTGGGCTTCGATCAGGCTGTCGAGCAGATGCAGGCGTTCTGCGCGCGAGCCTGGCAATTCCGTGCTGAGCTGGCCTTTGAAGCCGGCCATCGCTGCGCGGTAGCTGCGGTTGAAAATGCGAAACAGCGAATCGCCATGGGCCGCAATGCTCTGGCGCACGCTGTTCCAGTCCGCTGTCCAGGCCGATTCGGCAAAACTGCCGCGCAGGCTCTGCGCCTGTCGGCTGAACCGGGCGCCGCATTCCACCAGCCTTTGCAACGGGTCCAGACCCTGATCCCAGATGCTGTTGGCGACGGCCTGCCGGTCCATCTGCGGGGCACTGGAGAGCTGCTGCGCCAGCATGATCTGCTCATGCAGAGTCTGCAACTCGTGCGCCGGCGGCATGCGCAGGAATTGCGCGAGCTGCGCACTGTCCTGCTGCAACCGTGCCAGCAATGCCTGCAGCGGCGGCAGTTGCTGGGCCAAACGTTGTGCATCGAGCTTGAGCAGTGCCGGGTGGCAGACGCCGCGCCATGCGTGCCCGGTCACCGGGCTCACCCTGTACGCCGCCTGGCGCAGCGCTTCGGCAATCTGCTGGCGTGAACGAAAGTCCTCGGGCGACCAGTCCTGTGCGTCTTGCAGCAGATCGGGCAGGTGTGCGATCTGCACCGCATCCAGCCGTGCCAGCTGGCCCAGGATCTGGTAGGGCGTGAGTGCACAGGGAGCCAGTGCCTGATGCATGACCCGGCTGTGCGCATTGAGCTGCTGCTGCACGCTGCTCAGTTCATGGATGATTTGCTCGCGGTGCTCCACACGCGGCTTGCCCAGATCGCGTGTGGCCTTGAGCTCCTCCAGCACCTTGCGCTTGTGGGTGTGGTGGCTGTGCAGCTCCAGGCAGGCGGGTCCCAGGCCCACGGATTTCAGTCGCCGGTTCACCACCTCCAGCGCGGCCATCTTCTCGGAGATGAACAGCACTTTCTTGCCGTCGGCAATCGCTGCTGCAATCACGTTCGTGATGGTCTGGGACTTGCCCGTGCCCGGCGGGCCCTGGATGACGAGGTTTTCGCCACGGCGCACGGCTTCGATGGCCAGTGACTGCGAGCTGTCCGCATCGACCACATGGCGCTGGCTGTCCACGGGGATCAGCTGGTCCACATCGGCGTCTTCGGGGAACAGGTGTTCGCAAGCCTGGAAACCGTCCTGCAGCGTGGCGGCGATCAGCGCCTGCCGGTCGAGTCGCTTTTGCGGCGGCCACGTCGCAGCATCGAGATCGCGGTACATCAGGAATTTGGCAAAGCTGAAGAAGCCCAGCGTCATGGCGTCGGGCAGTACCTGCCAGCCGGGCCGGGCGGCGGCCATGGTGGCGACTGCCGCCAGATAGGCTGCGGGATCGAAGTCGTCGCCGGCATGGAATTCGGGCAGCTCCATGCCGAAGTCGGCCTTGAGCTTGGCGGCCAGCGACAGGTTCTCCGCGGCGTCTTCCTGCAGCCAGGACAGGGTGAAGCGCTCGGCGGCGCTTTTGCGCTCCAGTGCGACGGGCAGCAGAATCAGCGGCGCCAAGCGAGGCTTGTCGGGAGCGTTGCGGTCGAACCACTGCAGCTGGCCCAGCGCCAGAAACAGGATGTTGACGCCCTGCTCCTCGATGAAGGTGCGGGCATCGGAGTACATGTCCAGCAGGCGGCGCTGGAGCTTCTCGCTGGACAGGCGTGTCTGAAGTTTCAGGTCACGGTGGCGCAGGGCCACACCGCGCGCATCGCGCTGGTCGTCTTCCTCCTCCTCGGGCTGGGGCAGGGCAGGCAGGTGCAGCCTCTCCTGCGCCTCTGCCGGGGTGGCTGCCACCTGCTCTTCCTCCCCGGCTCTGGCCGGGACAAAGCCCATGGACTTGCCCTCGCCTGCCAGCAGGCGATAGACCTCGTCCGTGCGCTCATCCGCGAAATGCAGCACGCGTGCCGTGGCGGCCTGCGGCAGGCTCAGCAGGCGGTTGCGGGTGGACAGGTCCAGCAGTGCCTGTCGGCTTTTTTCGAGTTGGCGGGTGATGGGGGCAGCGGCCTCGGCAGCCATGGATTCGGCAGCGTCTTCGGCTGCGCTGTGATTCACATTGGCGGACATGGATTTCCCAGATCAATCAGTAGCCGCTCACTGTACCGGGAAAACCGCCTGCGAAGCAGCTGCGCACCTGGCCGCGATTTCGTGCCTCTCAGAGCGGCATGCGCACGAAGGCAACCAGGCTTGTGTAGCGATAGCCACTGCCGCTGCTGGAAAGCGCCGATGCATGGTCCTGGCTGCTCGTCAGCCCCACTTTCCACTGCACGGGAGCCCGATGCGGGGATGACAGGTACAGGCCTGCATGCCAAAGCTGCTGACCTTCGCCATCGATGTACTGGCGTCCGGCATCCGCGTTCACGCTCAGCACGAGACCATCGGTGATCGCCTTCTTCCACATCACGCCCAGGGCCGCCTCGCGAAAGCGCTCGGGAGCGAAGTAGCTGCCACCATAGGGCCTGCTGTTGCGATAGTGGCGGGTCAGAGCGTACAGGTACCAGCCCTGATCCTCGCTGAGCGTGAAGGTCCAGCGGGTTCTGAGAAGGTCTCGACGGTTGTCGTCGGAAAACCAGGTGCTGCCGAATGCGGCACCTACGGCGAAACGGGGCAGGAATTGATGGTCCAGCACGCCGAGCAGGCTGGTCGACGTCAGTCCTTGCTGTATGCCACGGCGTGAATTGACGATGTCGCGTTCTGCACTCAGGCCGACGGCCGTGGAAGGGCGCAACTGGTAGTTGGCATCCCATGCCCCGACCAGATTGTCGTGACCGTCGGTGCGGTTCACGCCCAGGCGAGCCTGGGAAGACCAGAGCTTGCTCTTCTGGTAGTGGGTGGCATAGAGGCTTTGGCCGGTGGCAGACCAGCTGTCCATCCGATAGCGCTGCCAGCCCGCGCGAAGTCCCCAGCCGTTGGCCGCTTCGTACTGGGCCCAGGGCTTGAATTCGTTGAATCCGTCGGAGTCATTGCTCGCATCCAGGCCGCCCAGCACATAGCCGGGCGTGGCAGGGGAAGGCTGAGCATGGATATTGCAGGCCAGCAACAGCAGGCCTGTCAGCAATCCCCACGGGCGGGCGTGCTTGTTCATTTGGTTCCCCAGTTCTTGGTTCGACTGACTAATTCTTTGAGGTAGCCCCAGACGCACGCAGGCTGCAGAACCACGCTGTAGAACAGCGCATACACCACAAAGCCGACGATGTTGCGGCGCACGCGCAGACGCTGGCTGCGGAACATGTGGGACTGAATGTGAAACATCAGATAGTTCACCAGCACGGCCAAGGGCAGCACCAGCAGCGTCATGGGGCCGGCAATCCAGTAGATGCCGAAGCAGGCCAGGATCAGGCCCGGCAGGAAGGCAAAGGTGAACACCAGATCCATGTACGGAAACAGCAGATTCCACCATATGAAGAGGGTTGTCATCCTCGGCTTGAACAGCAGCCGCCAGTGACTTTTGAAGGCCTCGATCAAGCCGCGTGACCAGCGCTGGCGCTGGCGGATGAATTGTGTCCAGGTTTCGGGCACATTGGTGAACAGGCAGGCGTTCTCGGCGAATCCGACGCGGTAGCCCGCTTCCAGGATGCCCCAGGTCAGCACGATGTCCTCTCCCACGGTATGCGGCCAGCCGCCCAGCTCCCTGAGCAGCCGGGTGTCATAGGCGGAAAAAGCGCCCTGCGCCACCAGCGTTCCGTGGTACATGCTCTGCAGCCGTTTGATGGCGGCGATTCCGTGGAAGTAGTCCCATTCCTGAATCTTGGTCACGAAGTTGCTGCGGGAGTTGCGGGTCAGCACGGCTCCGGCCACGGCGCGGGTGTCCGGCGGGTCGCTGATGTAGCGACGGATCAGGTTGGCGAGCGCGTTCTTGTAGAGATAGGAGTCGCCATCCACCGTCAGTGTGATATCGGTCCTGACCCGCTCGAGCGCTTGGGTCAGTGCGCGCGCCTTGCCCACGTTCTGCGGCATGCGAAGTACCTCCAGCCAGGGGTAGGCAACGGTTTCCAGCTTCTTCACGGTGCCGTCGGTGGAGCCGTCATCGACCACGATGACGGACAGCTCGCCCGGGTAGTTCTGCCTGTCGATGCTGGCGAGCGTCGAGAGAATATTGGCTTCTTCGTTGTAGGCGGCCACCAGAATGGTGATGGCCGGCAGGCGTGTCTCGTAGGACTGGACGGTGAAGGCGGGGCGCCGGTCCATCAGCAGGCTCACGACCAGAAAGGCATTCATGAATCCCGGAATGACGGCAATGCCCCAGACAACGAGATGGGAAAGCACCGTTCCGACAACGAGTGACAGGTCGTGAATCCAGCGTTGCGCCACGGTGGCCGCCATCCACGCCCACAGCACGCTGGCAGCCAGGGCGATCGCGAACTTGGCCTGCAGGGGCAGATACAGGCGCCTGCGCGCCGATATGGGCGCGGCTTCGGGCACCACATCGCATGCCACTTCAGTGGTGCCCGGCGCTGGAACTTCGCTCCTGTCCGTGCTCGAAGGGCTTTCAATCCTGGCGGGTGCAAGTTGCGGAGCGACCAGATCGGGATCTGTTCTGTTCACTTTCTCTGGCATCAGAATTCAAATTTCTCTATTGATCGTTATTTCTATTTAATTTACTCTATTGGGTTGCGATTTTTCTGCCTATGATAAAACTTCACAGTTGCTACGGCTTCCTGGAGGTCGCCCGCGTGGAAGTGGTGCCAGTCTGCCGTGTCGGAAACGGAGCTGCACAGCGGGGCAGCTCCTTCGGGACTACAGTTTCCAGCCGAGCTCCAGCGCGATGAATGCCGAGCACTGGCCGCAGATCTTGGGCGCGGCGCGCACGGTCACGCTGTAGCGTTCCCCCTGCCAGCGCACCAGGGCTCCTGCGGCGGCCATGACGGGGCGAGAGTAGTTGGTGCGCAAGCCGGCATATACCCCGGAGTGGAAGCTGCCGAATGCCAGCGGCGTGTACTCGCCGATGGCATAGGTGCTCCAGCGGTCGATGCTGTTGCGATAGAAGCCGGCCTGCACGGAAAAATCGCTGGAGAACTCGCGCCTGATACCCAGACCCAGGTTGTCCTCATTCCATGTCTTGCCATGTTGCCTTTCGCTGAAGTGGTGGCTGACGGTGTGCAGATTGATGTGCCAGGCGCCCGCAGGCAGCCAGGGCTGCGAGGACTGGGTGGCCTCGGCAGGCGGGGCGGTCTCGGCTGCGGTCGGGCTGGCCTCATCGGCCCGGGCTGCGGAACAGGCAAAGACGATGGTCAGTCCTGCCAGTGCTTTTAACGATTTCATTGCCGTTCCCCTGCTTCGCTTCGCATGCGCATACAGACAGGTCAGTGACATCCTTGGTGCGCGTTCACAGTGCTCCCAAGGGACCTGGTCTACCGATTTCTATTTAAAAAAACCATGTAAACCATGTTTCGTAATGTCTC
The DNA here is from genome assembly GCF_009360615.1 of Comamonas sp. Taxonomy (GTDB): domain Bacteria; phylum Pseudomonadota; class Gammaproteobacteria; order Burkholderiales; family Burkholderiaceae_C; genus Comamonas. The sequence goes on along the minus strand of NZ_SPEY01000100.1, from coordinate 7,025 downwards.
TGACTATCGACGCGGGTGGTGTAGGAATAGCCCTTATCAATTGGTGAACAAATTTCAATTGGTTTTATGGAAAACTGGAGCTTGCGCTGTCGTACAAGCGTCACCAGGAGGGCGCGGCTGCGTCCGGGCTGGTGGAGCCCGTCACCGCCGGACGTCAAAAAAAAGGCCGCATGCGCGGCCTTCTGACGGGCTGAGGCGGGCCAGATCCCGGCCTCGCAGGGATTGCGCTCAACGGTCGGACTGCGGCTTGGCAGCTGCCGCCGCCGCACGCAGCTTGTCCTTCTTGCTGGGCCTGCGGCCCTTGATGCCGCCATTGCCGTCCTGCGCGACTGGCGGCGGTGGCAGGGCCTCGGTGGGCTCAAAGCCCTGGATTTGCTCCAGATCGATCTCCAGCTGATTGCGCCTGCAGATCAGTTGCCAGTGAGCAGTGTCGGCGGGGCTTACAAAGGTGATGGCACAACCCGCGTGCCCTGCGCGACCCGTACGGCCAATTCTATGAATATAGTCGGCGGGCGAGCGAGGCAGGTCGTAGTTGATGACCGTGGGCAGCTGCGCGATGTCGATGCCGCGCGCGGCCAGATCGGTGGTGATGAGCAGCTGCCAGCGCTTGGCCTTGAACTGATCGAGCACATCCTTGCGTGCGCCCTGGCTCATATCGCCGTGGAAGGTGGTGGCGTAGATGCCAGCCTTGTAAAGCTTGTCGGCCAGCATTTCGGCGGTGTGGCGCTTGGCGACAAAGACCAGGGCGCGCTCCCATTCGGGTTGGTTCTCGCCTTGCTTGACGAGCTGGCGCAGCAGTTGGGTGCGACGGGTGCTGTCCACGGCAATGGCGCGCTGGCTGATGTTCTCGGGGCTGGCCGAATGCTCGGCGGCCTGGTCGGCATCGACCTGCACGCGAACGGGGTCGTGCAGCAGACGGGCCGCCAGCGCTTCCACGTTCTGCGGGAAGGTGGCCGAGAGCAGCAGGGTCTGGCGTTTCGCGGGCAGCAGGGCCAGCACGCGGTTGAGTTCTTCGGCAAAGCCCTGGTCCAGCAGGCGGTCGGCTTCGTCCAGCACCAGACGCTGCACGGTATTCAGGCGCACGGCGTTGTTCTCCACCAGATCCAGCAGGCGGCCCGGCGTGGCGACCAGAAAGTCGGCGCTGCCGCGCAGCTGCATCATCTGCGGGTTGATGGAGACACCGCCGTAGACCACGCGGCTGCGTGGTTGCTCACGCAACTGCCGCGTGATGTCGCTCAGGCTTTCATGAACCTGCAGGGCCAGCTCGCGCGTGGGCACCAGAATCAGGGTGGACAGCGGTCGCACAAAGCCGGTCTGGCCGCGCTTTTGCGCCAGCCAGGCCTGCAGCAGGGGCAGCAGATAGGCCATGGTCTTGCCTGATCCTGTGGGCGCGCAGGCCCATAGGTCGCGCCCGGCCAGCACGGCGGGGATGGCCTCGGTCTGGATCGGCGTCGCGTCGCGCAGACCCCGGTCGAGGGTGGCATCCAGAAGCTCGGCGCGCAGGCCTAGGGGGGCAAAAGACATAGAAGAATCAATAGCGGTGTGCAGGAGGCGCATTGTGCGGGAATTGCCGCGTCGCAGCGAGGCGCAGGGACAAGCGCGGCGCAGGCTACATTCGCAGGATTACAACCCGCAAGGAGCACCAGCCATGAGTCAGATCACGCATCAAGCCATTGTCATGACGGAATACGGAGGCCCCGAGGTCCTGCAGATCGCCTCGGTCGCTTCGCCGCCGCTGACGGCTGGACAGGTGCGCGTGCGGCACACGCGCATTGGCGTGAACTTTCACGATATCTATGTGCGCTCCGGGCTTTACAAGACGCTGGCGCTGCCGGGTACGCCCGGCATCGAAGCCGTGGGAGTGGTGGCCGAAGTGGGGGAGGGCGTGACTCGCTTCAGGCCCGGCGACCGGGTCTGCTATGTCTCCGGCGCCTATTCCATCTACTCCGCCGAGCGCGTGATTGCGGGTGACGAACTGATGGCCGTGCCCGATGACCTCGGCGACGCACTGGTCGCCTCCAGCCTGCTGCGAGGGCTGACGGCCGATGTGCTGCTGCAGCGCGTGGCCCGTATCAGCCAGGGCTCGCGGATTCTGGTGCAGGCGGCCGGTGGCGGCATGGGGCAGATTCTGAGCCAGTGGGCCACGCAACTGGGAGCCATGGTGATCGGCACGGCGGGCAGCGATGCCACGGCAAAAAAGGCCGACCAGGCCGGTTGTGTGGAGGTGATCCGCTATCGCGGCACCGGCGCCCAGGATGTGGCTGCGCGTGTACAGCAGCTGACCGGCGGCGAAGGCGTGGAGGTGGCCTACGACGGCGTGGGCAAGGACAGCTTCGACGCCTCGCTGGCCAGCCTCGGCATCGGCGGCCAGCTGGTGATGTACGGACAGTCTTCCGGCCCGGTGCCGCCGCTGGAGATTGCGCGTCTGGCCGCCAAGTCGAACAGCGTCTGCCGGCCCATGGTGTTTCACTTCGTCAAAAAGCCCAGGGAGCGCGATGCCATGGCCGCGCGCCTGTTCGAGGCGCTGCGCAAAAAGCATTTCCGCATGGGCGAGCCGCAGGAGTTTGCACTGGCCGATGCGGCGCAGGCCCACCGGCAGCTGGAGGCGCATGGCGCCCAGCAGCCGATCCTGCTCGTGCCCTGAGGCGGGCTGTCGGCGTCAGAGGTCTGCGGCGCGCGCCGGCTTGGGGGCGCGGCGCATAGACCTCTCGCCACAGACTCAGCTTTTCATGCTCGTCACAGCGCATGGGCAGCATGGCGGCAAAGTGCCGGGCACCGCCTCGGCCTTGGTGATGCAGACCTCCATGGAGAGGACCACCGAGTCCGCGTCGGCCGTGGTGTGCCGGATGTCGTGGCGAATACCTTCCATGTCCTGCCTCATGCCTTCGAGCAATTCGCGATGGTTCTCGAGGTCGGACGCATGGTGGCGGCCGTTGGGTTCGGCCATGAATTTCCCGGCAAAGCATTCCGCGACCTGCTCGCAGCTCCGCGTGGTGTGTCGGTTCCTGTGGCGCTGGTTCCAGTCCGGCACGACCTGGGACCGTTCCAGATTGCGCTGTCGTTGTGCCCGCATGGAGATCGGTATGGAAGATCCGATTCCGGGTTTGCCCGGCTTTTCTGTCCCGGACCGATTCATGAATGTTTATAGCGAATGACGCATTCTGCAAAAGGATCTCATGGCGATCTAAATCTGAAATACATATGGATAGCGAGCGACAAGCTATGGTTTCTTTCCAGGTGCCGAGATGGCAAGTGCACGTAAAAAAGCCCGCGGACTTTGCAGTCTGCGGGCTTCGAGCCACCCTGAGACCCGGAAGTCCGGGCCTGGGCGTGCCGATCAACGCTGAGCGATAGGCTTGACGTCGCGCGACACGGAGCCGGTGAACAGCTGGCGGGGACGGCCGATCTTGTACTCGGGGTCGGCCATCTGTTCGTTGAGCTGGGCGATCCAGCCCACGGTGCGGGCCAGGGCGAAGATGCCGGTGAACAGGTTGACGGGGATGCCGATGGCGCGCTGCACGATGCCGGAGTAGAAGTCCACGTTGGGGTAGAGCTTGCGCTGGACGAAGTAGTCGTCTTCCAGGGCGATCTTTTCCAGCTTCTTGGCCAGGGCGAACAGGGGATCGTTTTCCAGACCCAGTTCGGCCAGGATTTCGTTGCAGGTTTCCTGCATCAGCTTGGCGCGGGGGTCGTAGTTCTTGTAGACGCGGTGGCCAAAGCCCATCAGCTTCACGCCGCTGGTCTTGTCCTTGACCTGTTCCATGAACTCGCCGACCTTTTCGATGCCGCCGTTGGCCTGGATGCCTTCCAGCATGTTCAGGCAGGCTTCGTTGGCGCCGCCGTGGGCAGGGCCCCACAGACAGGCCACGCCAGCGGAGATGGCCGCGAAGGGGTTGGTGCCGGACGAACCGCACAGACGCACGGTGGAGGTCGAAGCGTTCTGCTCGTGGTCGGCGTGCAGGATGAAGATGCGGTCCAGAGCGCGCTCAACCACGGGGTTGACCTTGTACTCTTCGCAAGGGTTGCCGAACATCATGCGCATGAAGTTGCCGGCATACGACAGGTCGTTCTTGGGGTACATGTAGGGCTGGCCCATACCGTACTTGTATGCCATGGCGACCAGCGTAGGCATCTTGGCGATCAGACGGATCGCGGCGATGTTGCGGTGCTCTGGGTTGGTGATGTCGGTGCTGTCGTGGTAGAAGGCCGACATGCCGCCCACCAGACCGGTCAGCACGGCCATGGGGTGAGCATCACGACGGAAGCCGCGCAGGAAGAACTGCATCTGCTCGTTGACCATGGTGTGCTTGGTCACCAGCTCTTCGAAGTCGGCCTTTTCCTTCTCGTTGGGCAGCTCCCCGTACAGCAGCAGGTAGCAGGTTTCCAGGAAGTTGCAGTTCTTGGCCAGTTGTTCGATGGGGTAGCCGCGGTACAGCAGCTCGCCCTTGTCGCCATCGATGTAGGTGATGGCGGATTGGCAGGCAGCGGTAGAGAGGAAGCCCGGGTCATACGTGAACATGCCAGTCTGGGCGTAGAGCTTGCGGATGTCGATCACATCCGGGCCGATATTGCCCTGGTACACCGGCATTTCCACACTGGGAGCGCCATTGCTGAAAGACAGCGTTGCTTTGTTGTCAGCGAGTTTCATTTCCAAACTTCCTTCTCTAGTTTGCCTAGCCTACTGGGGACAGTTACCGGGCGGGCGCTTGCGCACCATCTCCAGCACTTCCCTGACTTCTTGGGTATCGAGTTGTCCTTCAGGTTCCTTGCGACGCAAGAAAAGATCCATCAGGTCGTTGTCTGCCAGATCCATCAAGGCAGACAGGCCAGTCGCGTGTCTCCGCGTGAGCTGGCTTCCGTAGGTGGCGAAGAACTGCTCGATGAACAGATCGTTCTCAACCAGACCACGGCGGCTGCGCCACCTCAGCAGGTCGCGCTCACGTTCGTCGAGCAGAGTATTCGTCATCAGCATCAGACGGTTCGACGAACCATCAGCTCCTTGATCTTGCCAATGGCTGCAGTGGGGTTCAGGTGCTTGGGGCACACGTCCACGCAGTTCATGATGGTGTGGCAGCGGAAGAGACGGTAAGGATCTTCCAGATTGTCAAGGCGCTCGCCCGTGGCTGTGTCGCGGCTGTCCGCGATGAAGCGGTAAGCCTGCAGCAGACCGGCCGGGCCCACGAACTTGTCGGGGTTCCACCAGAACGAGGGGCAGCTGGTGGAGCAGCTGGCGCACAGAATGCACTCGTACAGGCCGTTGAGCTCTTCGCGCTCTTCGGGCGACTGCAGGCGCTCCTTGCTGGGCGATGCGTAGACATCGCTTTGCAGGTAGGGCTTGATCGAGTGGTACTGCTTGAAGAACTGGGTCATGTCCACGATCAGATCGCGGATGACCGGCAGGCCGGGCAGGGGCTTGAGAACGATGTCGCCCTTGAGGGTGTTCATGTTCGTCAGGCAGGCCAGGCCGTTCTTGCCGTTGATGTTCATCGCGTCGGAGCCGCACACGCCTTCACGGCAGGAGCGACGGAAGGCAATGGAGGGATCCATGGCCTTGAGCTTGACCAGGGCGTCCAGCAGCATGCGCTCGTGACCGTCCAGCTCCACTTGCACGGTTTGCATGTAGGGCTTGGCGTCTTTGTCCGGATCGTAGCGGTAGATTTTGAATGTGCGCTTCATTTTGATCTTCTCTCGTGGGCTGCTGAATTAGAACGTGCGGACCTTGGGAGGAACGCTGGCAACGGTCAGGGGCTTGAGGTTCACAGGCTTGTAGGTCAGGCTGTTGGTGGCGCTGTCCCACAGGGTGTGCTTGAGCCATTCCTTGTCGTTGCGGCCCAGCGGGAATTCGGCGTGGTCGGCAGGGTGCTCGTAGTCGTACACGGTGTGTGCGCCACGGCATTCCTTGCGGGCTGCGGCCGAGGTCATGGTGGCTTGCGCCACTTCGATCAGGTTGTCCACTTCCAGGGCTTCCATGCGGGCGGTGTTCCACACCATGGACTTGTCCTTCAGGGTCACGGAGCCGACCTTGTCGCGGATCGCGTTGATCTTCTCCACGCCTTCGTCCATGCTCTTTTGCGTGCGGAACACGCCAGCATGCGTCTGCATGGATTGGCGGATCTCGCCGGCGACGTCCTGGGCGTAGGTGCCGTCCTTGGAGTCCTGCAACTGGTTGAGGCGGGCCAGGGTGCGCTCGGCGCCGTCGGCGGGCACTTCGTGGTGAGCGCCGAAGCCGTTGACGAATTCCACGATGTGCTTGCCGGCAGACTTGCCGAAGACCAGCAGGTCCAGCAGCGAGTTGGTGCCCAGGCGGTTGGCGCCGTGCACGGACACGCACGAGCATTCGCCCACGGCGTAGAGGCCGCCCACCACATTGTTCTGCTGACCGTCCCAGACCACGACCTGACCGTTGATGTTGGTCGGGATGCCGCCCATCTGGTAGTGGATGGTGGGAACCACGGGGATGGGTTCCTTGGTGATGTCCACGTTGGCGAAGTTGTGGCCGATTTCTTCCACGGAAGGCAGACGCTTGCGGATGGTTTCGGCACCCAGGTGGTCCAGCTTCATCAGGATGTAGTCCTTGTTGGGACCGCAGCCGCGACCTTCCTTGATTTCCTGGTCCATCGAACGCGACACGAAGTCACGTGGTGCCAGATCCTTCAGCGTAGGAGCGTAACGCTCCATGAAGCGCTCGCCTTCGCTGTTGAGCAAAATGGCGCCTTCGCCACGGCAGCCTTCGGTCAGCAGCACGCCCGCGCCGGCCACGCCGGTGGGGTGGAACTGCCAGAACTCCATGTCCTGCAGAGGAATGCCGGCGCGAGCCGCCATGCCCAGACCGTCACCGGTGTTGATGAAGGCGTTGGTCGAAGCCTGGAAGATGCGACCGGCACCGCCGGTGGCCAGCAGCACGGCCTTGGCGTGCAGTTCGTACAGGTCGCCGGTTTCCAGTTCCAGTGCGGTCACGCCGACCACATCGCCCTGGGTGTTGCGGATCAGGTCCAGCGCCATCCACTCCACGAAGAAGTTGGTCT
>NZ_SPEY01000088.1 GCF_009360615.1 Comamonas sp. | reverse complement strand
ATGATCCATGTCGATCAGGATCAAGGCCAGCGGCAGATCTTCACGTTGCGCCCGGTTGAGCATGAGGCGGGCCTGGTTGCGGATGGCCTGGCGCAGCGGCAGACCGGTCAGGCTGTCTTCGGGTCTGTCCGCCTGCTGCCGGCGATGTTCCTCGTCACGCCAGGCCATCAGGATCGCCACAAACAGGACGGCAGTGAACAGGGGCACCAGCCAGGACAGGGACGGACCGGCATCAGGCTCTTGTTCGAAGCTGTAGATCCAATGCGCATGCAGAGCCAGGTAGCTGCGAGCGAGCAGGGCCAGGGCCGTGCACAGACCGATGCCGAAGAACAGATAGCGCCAGGTCCTGGCGGCAGGGGTGCGCGGAAACAAGGCCAGGCTGGCCAGCGACCCAATGGCCAGGCCATAGCAGATGTTGAACCAGACAAGCCGGTAAGCCTGGTGCTGAATCAGCAACAGCTCTCCGCACAGTGCCAGCAGGCAGAGCACGGCGATGGCGTGCACCAGCAACTGCCTTCTGGGGCCCAGCCAGCCCTTGAGGGCCTTCTGCAGCTGCCACAGGGCACTTGCCGAGGCAGCGGTCGCCGCGACGGACAGCAGGGTATTCCAGGCCAGCGAGGTGGAGCGCGTGGCGCTGAGCACCAGCAGCCAGGCCAGGCTTTGCAGCAGCAGGAACTGTTGTGCATTGCGGGCCGCCCGGCTCAGCAGGGGCCCCATGAACCATGGCAGCGAGAAGGCGACCAGCATCAGGTTGATGGCGACCATCAACGTCATGGAGAACTGATCGACCTCGAGCATGGGCCCAGCCTTACTGGAAGGCCACCTCGTCAAAGCTGCGCAGCTTGCGGCTGTGCAGGCGGTCGGAGCCGCCTTCGCGCAGGATGTCCACGGCACGCATGCCGATGCGCAGATGCTGGTCCACGCGCTCGCGATAGAAATGGTTGGCCATGCCGGGCAGCTTGATTTCGCCATGTAGCGGCTTGTCGCTGACGCACAGCAAGGTGCCATAGGGCACGCGGAAGCGGAAGCCGTTGGCGGCAATGGTGGCAGATTCCATGTCCAGCGCCACGGCGCGGCTCTGGCTGAAGCGGCGCTGGGGCAGGTTGTCGGGCAGCAGCTCCCAGTTGCGGTTGTCGGTGCTGGCCACGGTGCCGGTGCGCATGATGCGCTTGAGATCGGCACGCTCCATCTGCGTCACGTCGGCCACGGCCTGCTGAAGCGCGACCTGGATTTCAGCAAGCGCGGGAATCGGCACCCACAGCGGCAGCTCTTCGTCCAGCACATGGTCCTCGCGCACATAGGCATGGGCGAGTACATAGTCGCCCAGTTGCTGGCTGTTGCGCAGGCCCGCGCAGTGGCCCAGCATCATCCAGGCATGAGGGCGCAGCACGGCGATATGGTCGGTGATGGTCTTGGCATTGGCCGGGCCCACCCCGATATTGACCATGGTGATGCCGCTGTTGTCCGCGCGCACCAGGTGATAGCCCGGCATCTGCGGCAGACGCGGCGGTGCATTCCCGAGTTCGTCGACGGCTTCCGCGGGCAGGCCGGCGCGGCGGGTCACCACATTGCCGGGTTCGACAAAGGCGATGTACTCGCTGTCCTCCTTGGCCATCTCGGCATGGCCCAGGCGGATGAATTCGTCGATATAGAACTGGTAGTTGGTGAACAGCACGAAGTTCTGAAACCAGTCGGGGGCCGTGCCCGTGTAGTGGCGCAGCCGGTGCAGCGAATAGTCCACGCGTGGCGCCGTGAACAGCGACAGCGGCAGGGCCTCGCCCGCCGCAGCGCGCCAGGTACCGTTGGCGATACCGTCGTCCATGGATTCCAGATCGGGCAGGTCGAACACATCTCGCATGAGCATGCGGCGCTCCGGCGAGAGCGAGCCTTCGATATGGTCGTTGTCGGCAAACGAGAAATGGATGGGGATGGGCTTGTCGCTGAGACCCACTTCGATGGGCACCTGGTGGTGCAGGATCAGCAGGCGCAGCTGTTCGCCGAAATAGCTGGCAAACAGGTCGGGCCGGGTCAGCGTGGCCTCATAGGTGCCGGGCCCCTCCACAAAGCCGTAGGTCAGCTTGGTGTCTGCCTGTGCCACGGTTGTGGTCTTGATGCGCACAAACGGGTAGTAGGCGTGTATGGGCGCGGCCGGGGTCTCGCCCGCCACGAAGCGCTGCATGGCAGCTCGCAGGTGATCAATCTGCTCGCGGTACAACTGCTGCACATGGGCTAGTGCCTGGAGGGCATCGGTGTGGAACATGCTGCTGTTCTTATGAGAGGGTGTCGGTGTATTCGAGGCCATGCATTATTGTCTTCGGAGCCGTTGACAGTGTTGCGACATCCATGCCGAAGCCTGCTCGGCAGGTAATGGCGCTGACACGAGAAACCCTTGCATCATGGCACAGCCCATCTTTCTGAGCATGTCCCGCTGTTCCGTGCTTTCCACACCTTCGGCCAGAATCTCCAGGTGCAGGCTCTGGCCCATCTGCACGATGGCATTGACGATGGCGGCGGCATCCGGGTTGTGGGGCAGGTCGGTCACGAACGAGCGGTCGATCTTGAGCCGGTCTATGGGGTGCTTGCGCAGATAGGCCAGAGACGAGTAGCCCGTGCCGAAATCGTCGATGGCCAGTCCCACCCCCAGCGCCTTGAGGGCATGCAGGGTCTGCTGCATCTGGTTGCCCGAGAGCATCAGCGTGGTCTCCGTCACCTCGATATGCAGATGGCAGGCCTTCAGCCCCGTGTCGGCAAGGGCCTGGGCCACTTCCTTGACGACATCGCGCTGGCGGAACTCCTGTGCCGACAGGTTGATGGCCACGGGAATGGCCGGAAAGCCCTGTTGCTGCCAGGCATGGGCCTGGCGGCAGGCCTGATGGAGTACCCAGCGATCCACGGCGGCGATCAGCCCCCGGTTTTCGGCAAAGCCGATGAACTCGTCGGGCGATACCAGGCCGCGGTGCGGGTGCCGCCAGCGCACCAGGGCTTCGAAGCCTGCAAGCTCGCCGGTCTGCATCAGGGTCTGCGGCTGGTAATGCAGTTCGAATTCGCCATGCTCCACGGCGTTGCGCAGCATCTGCTCCTGCATCAGCATGCGTGTGGCCCGGCTCTCCAGCGCCGGCGTGTAGAACTGGGAGAAGCTGCGTCCGCGGCTCTTGGCCATCTGCATGGCGGCCTCGGCATTGCTCAGCAGGGAGGCCGGGCACTTCCCGTCCTTGGGATACATGGCGATGCCGACACTGACGGAAATCACCAGCTGGGTGCCTTCTATCAGGTAGGGGGCCTCCGCCGTGGCGCGCAGCCGGGCCAGCAGGGCCTCGGTCTCCAGCAGGCCGGGGTTGTCGGGCAGCACGACCACAAAGTCGTCACTGCCGGTGCGTGCCACGATATCCTGAGCGCCGACGGTGCTCCTGAGCCGTTGCGCCAGCTCGCACAGCAGGAGATCTCCCGCCTGATGACTGAGCGAATCGTTCACGGCCTTGAACTGGTCCAGGTCCAGCGACAGCACCGCCAGTCGCGATTGCTCGCCTGCGGCCCTGGCGATGGCATCGGTCAGCAGATGGTTGAGGCGTGCACGGTTGGGCAGATGCGTCAGCAGGTCATGCTGGGTCAGATAGTCCATGCGCTGCCGGGTCTGGAGGTTCGCGGTCAGGTCGCGCAGCAGGACGATGCGATGCCGGTCTTTTTCACCGGGCATGGTGCTGGCCTCTATCTCCACGGGGATGAGCTGGCCGTTCTTGTGCACGACCACGGACTCAAGCCGGTCTTCGCGCTCGCTGCGCATGTTCTGCAGGGCCCTCAAGCGCGCCTCGGGGGCCACGTAATCGAGCACCGGCGTTCCACGCAACTCATCGAGGGAGTAGCCAACCAGCCGGGACAGCGCATCATTGCCGTCCATGATGACGCCGTCGCGATGGAGCACGATGGCTTCGGTGGTGATGGATGCGAACTTGCGCATGCGCTCTTCACTGTCGCGTATCTGCTGTGTTGCCTGATGGTGGTGGCTGACATCGGTCATCAGCGCCACCACCCCCCTGAGGACGCCTTTTTCCGCATGAGGCCGCAGCACCGCCTCGAAGTGCTGCAGCCGGCCGATTTCGTTTTCGACCTGGCGCGTGATGCGCAGCGTCTGGGTGCTGTCCACAGCCACGGAGTTCAGATAAGGTTCGATCTGAGTCCAGACCGGCTCGCCCACGATGTCGCGCACATCCATGCCCACGATGGATTGCAGGGTGTGACCGAAGTGCTCGGCGTAGCGCGCGTTGGCAAATCGGCAGGCACGGGTTTCGGCATCAAAATAAGCCAGCATTGCGGGTGCTGTATCGGCCACCAGTCGAAGAATGGCGTCCTCATCCCTCGGTTGCTGTGCTGTCAACGTATCAGGCATGCGCCTCCCTTTTTTCTGGGAGTATTTATATAGGAATCAGGTCGGCCGCGACCATGACATGTCCGTCACGATAAGGGATTGTGAATTGTCCCGGGGGCAACTTGCAAAGACTATTGATGTATCAGAACACTTGGTGACATAGGCTTCAGTATCCACATATGCTCAATTCCGACGTTTCAACCTCTTCACAATGGTTGCAGCCGCACAATCTGCTGCGTCTGTCCGTGGTGGTGGCGCTGCTCACCATTGTGCTCAAGACTCTGGCCTGGTGGCTGACCGGCTCGGTGGGCCTGTTGTCCGATGCGCTGGAGTCTTTCGTGAATCTGGCCGGAGCCATGTTTGCCCTGACCATGGTGACCGTGGCCAAGCGACCGGCGGACACCGAGCACCCCTATGGTCATTACAAGGCGGAGTACTTCTCGGCCGGTTTCGAAGGTGTGCTGGTCATCGGCGCCAGCCTGGCCATCGCCTGGGCAGCGCTGTCGCGCCTGTGGAATCCGCAGCCCCTGGAGCAGCTGAGCTGGGGTCTGATGCTGTCGCTGCTGAGCACGGTCTTCAACGGTCTGCTGGCCTGGGTCATGCTGCGATCCTCGCGCAAGTACCGCTCGATGGCACTGGAGGGCGACGCGCGGCATCTGCTGACCGATGTCTGGACTTCCGTGGGCGTGGTGGTCGGCTTGCTGGCGGCGGCACTGACGGGCTGGCTGTGGGTGGATGCGCTGGTGGCTCTGGCAGTGGCAGTGCATATCTGCGTGCAGGGTGTGCAACTGGTCTGGCAGTCCTCGCAAGGTCTGATGGATCAGGCGCTGGATGCGCCGCAGCGCCTCAGGATCGACATCCTGCTGGACAGCTTTGCCAGGCGCAGCGAAGGGGTGAGCTTCGACAATATCTCCAGCCGCCAGGCGGGGGAGCGCAGCTTCGTCGACTTTCACATGCATGTTCCCGGGCAGTGGAGCGTCCAGCGCGCGGCACAATTGCGCTCGGAGATCGAAGCCGCGCTGCTGCAGGCCGTTCCGGGCCTGTATGCCCGCATCGAGCTGCTGCCCACGGGCATGAACACGGTCAGTGAAGTGGCGGACGGAGAGCTGGGCAGCGATGCCCAGGGCGCTGCAAGGGAAGGTTTCAGTACATGATGAGTGTGATTCAGCGCGTCAAGCAGGCGCGCGTGGAGGTCGAGGGTCGCATTACCGGCCAGATCGGCCAGGGTCTGCTGGCGCTGGTCTGCGCCGAGCGCGGAGATACCGAGGCCGAGGCCGACAAGCTGTTGGCCAAGCTGCTCAAGCTGCGCATCTTCAGCGACGAGTGCGGCAAGATGAACAAAAGCCTGCAGGACGTCGGCGGAGGACTGCTGGTGGTCAGCCAGTTCACACTGGCGGCCGATACCCGGGGCGGCAACCGCCCCAGCTTTACGGCCGCCGCCGCGCCCGACGAAGGCCGGCGCCTCTATGAATACTTTGTGGGCCAGGCCAGGCTGGCCCATGCTCAGGTGCAGACCGGCGAGTTTGCCGCCGACATGCAGGTGCATCTGGTCAATGACGGGCCCGTCACCATTCCCCTGCGCATGGAGCCGCAGGCCTAGGCAAGGCCGCGCCTGCGAGCCCATCCGTCACCGCGATTTCAACCAGAGCTTTCCATGACGCCATCCTGCAAGCCCTCTCTGTCCCTCATTGCCGCCGGCCTGATTCTCGGTCTGGCAGGCGTCAGTCTGCCCATCCAGGCGCAGACCCTGAAGAAACCAGCGCTGGACGCACTGATCGCCGCGTCTGCCGCGACCCCGCCCGCATCGTTCAAGGCCTTTGCACAGCAGGCCGCCAGGGCCGAGCCTGGCGTGGCGGCAGCCGTGCAGCGCTATACGCTCGGCCAGACGCTGTCGGAGGGCGAGCTCGCGGATATCGCCCGGTTGCTGGGGGTCTACAACCGTCTGACTCAGGAGACAGCGGTACTGGAGAGTCTGCAGCGCATGGTGGCGCTGCCCACGGTGCGCGATCCCAAGGTGCCTCCGCATGAAAGTCCGGCCATCCTGGACTTCGGCAGGCTTGTGGCGTCCATGGCTGCTGAATTCGGGCTGCGCTTTCGCAATGTGGACAACCGCATCTTTGAAGTGACATTGCCTGCGAATACGGCATATCGGGCCGGTGAGGCCGCCGAGTTCGGCATCCTGACCCATGCCGATGTGGTGCCGGCAGTGCCTTCCGAGTGGGTGCTGGACGGCAGGCAGATCGATCCTTTCCAGGTCACCCGTGTGGGCGATCGGCTGTATGGGCGCGGCACGATTGACGACAAGGGCTCGATCGCCACCGTGCTGTACGCGATGAAGGCGGTCAAGGACAGCGGTCTGCCGCTGTCGCGCAGCATTCGTCTGATGATCGAGACCACCGAGGAAACCGGCGGCGATGCCATGAAGTACTACCAGGGCAAGACCGCGCTGCCTCAGTACAACATCGTGCTGGACAGCAAGTACCCGGCCGTGGTTGCGGAAAAGGGCACGGGCGCGCTCAAGGCCCTGTTTGCAGAGGTGGCCGTCGATGCCGCCAGGCCCGCCATCACGGCGATGACCGGTGCCGCTTCGGCCAACTCCATTGCTCAGACGGCCTCTGCCACCGTCTCTGCCACCGATACGGACGCGCTGGAGCAGATTGCGCAGCGCCTGTCCATGGAGAAGGATGAGTTTGTGCGTCGTCACGAGGCACAGGGCCGGTTCGCCATCGAGGTGCAGCGCGCCGAGGGCGTGGTCACGGTCAAGGTCACCGGAGCCTCGGCCCACGGCTCGCGCCCTGAGGAAGGGGTCAATCCCGTGCCGCGTCTGTCGCTGTTCCTGCAGCAGAGCCTGATGCCCGAACAGGGTGCGTCACTGCTGCAGCCCAATCAGTACAGCCAGGCCGTGCGCTATATCAATGGCGTGTTCGGTCTGGACTATCTGGGCCGGCAGCTGGGCATTGCCTATGCCGATGATTTCATGGGGCCGCTCACGCTGTCGCCCAATCTCATCAAATTCGCGGACGGCAAGCTCGAGGTGACCGCCAATGCTCGCATGCCGCGCGGCAAGACGCCGGAGCAGCTGCGCGCCGAGGTCGAGCAGGGCATTGCCCGCTGGAGCGAGGCGGCCAAGGTGCCGGTCAGCGTGCAATACACCCAGGGCAACTGGATGGCCCGCGACCCCAAGGGCGCATGGCTGAGCACTTTGCTCAATATCTTTGGCGACACCACGGGGCTGGATGCAAAGCCCGTTCCTACTGCCGGCAGCACCACCGCCAAGCTCATGCCCAACGCCATCAACTTCGGCCCCGCCATGCCCGGCAAGAAGTACACGGCCCACAATGCGCTGGAGTACCAGGAGCTGCCGGATCTGCGCACGGACATGCAGATGTTCACCGAGATGCTGGTGCGCATCGGCAATCTGGAGCAGATGCAGTGACGGCAGCCCCGGTGGCGGGGCTGGCGCTGCTTACTGCATCACGTTCATGACCGCCAGGGTCATGGTTTCCACGCCGGTCTTGAACGTGGGTTCGGGTTCCGGGGCGAAGAAGGGTGAGTGATTGAAGGGCAGGGGCTTGCCACCGGGCTGACTGGCCTCGGCCACCTTCTTGGGGTCGTACACGCCCAGGGTGTAGAACATGGATGGCACACCCTGATTGATGAAGTCCGAGAAATCTTCGCTGGCCGTGATGGGTGAGATGGGGATCACATTGCGGTCGCCGAGTGCGGCCTTGAACAGCTTGACCGTGCGGCCTACCAGTGCCGCGTCATTGACCACGGCATCCGAGCCCTTGACCAGCTTGACCTCGGGTGCAGGAGCGCCCGACATGGCGGCTTCGGCCTTGGCCGTGCGCTCAATGCCTTCGTGCATTTTTGTGCGCACCTCGCTCTTGTAGCTGCGGATTGTTCCGAGCAGTCGCGCCTGGTCGGGAATGATATTGCCCGCGCTGCCCGCATTGAAGGCACCCACGGTGACCACGCCGAATTCCATGGGGTCTTTCTCGCGGCTGATCACGCCCTGTACATCGACCACAAAGCGTGAGGCCATGAGCACGGGGTCGATGCCTTTGTCCGGCATGGAGCCATGGCTGCCACGGCCATGAAACGTGATGTCCAGCGAGTCCGAATTGGAGGTCGCCGGCCCGGCCACATAGCCGACCGTGCCATAAGGCATGGAGCCGGTATGCAGCGCAAAAGCGTAGTCGGGTTTGCCGAATTTCTTGAACAGACCGTCGGCCAGCATGGCCTTGGCTCCGGTCACGGTTTCCTCGGATGGCTGGGCCACGAACATCAGCGTGCCCTTCCATTGGTTTTTCAGGCCCAGCAGCGCCTGCGCCGTGCCCAGCCAGCTGGTCATATGCATGTCGTGGCCGCAGCTATGGGCGACAAAGCTCTCCTTGCCGTTGTACTGGGCCTTGGCCTTGCTCGCATAGGGCAGGCTGGTTTTTTCCTCCATCGGCAGGGCGTCCAGCTCGGTGCGCACCATGACGGTGGGGCCCGCACCATTGCGGTAGATGGCGACCAGACCGGTCTTGCCAATGCCCTCGGTGACCTCAAAGCCCAGCTTGCGCATCTCGGCAGCCAGCTTGGCGGCGGTGCGCGTTTCCTGAAAGCCCAGTTCGGGGTTGGCATGCAGGTCTTCGTAGATTCCGCGCATCTGCGGATACATCTGGGCGATCAGCTGCTGCAGCTGGGGCTTGAGCGGCTGGGGATCCAGCTCCGCTGCCTGGGCCGAGCCCAGAGTGACGGCCAGCGCGGCGACGGCGCAGAACTTGCGGGTAAGGATAGGGTGCATGTGAGGGTCTGTGGTTGGCTTCAAACAGAGGCAGCTCATGGAGAGCGCGCTTTCAGACTAGGAGCATGGCCGGCTTGAATTGAAGAGGGGCAACCCGCAAATGGCACCGTGAATAACGATGGCACAAGGCTTTTGTCGCGCAGGCCCGGGATAATCCGCTCCCATGAATACCTCCACCAGCGCCGCCCAGGCCTCTGATTTCACCGCTTTCTCGGCGCTGCCCCTGTCCCCTGAAATGCTGGCCAATCTCCAGCAGCTCGGCTATGCGCAGATGACGCCCATCCAGGCCGCCAGCCTGCCGCTGACCCTGCAGGGCAAGGACCTGATCGCCCAGGCCAGCACCGGCAGCGGCAAGACGGCTGCCTTCGGCCTGCCCATGGTCGATCGCCTGAACCCGCGCTGGTTTGCCGTCCAGGCCCTGGTGCTGTGCCCCACGCGCGAACTGGCCGACCAGGTCGCCACCGAAATCCGCCGCCTGGCGCGCGCGCAGGACAATATCAAGGTCGTCACCGTCTATGGCGGCGTGCCCTCGCGCAACCAGATCGCCTCGCTGGAAAACGGCGCCCACATCGTCGTCGGCACACCCGG
The DNA here is from genome assembly GCF_009360615.1 of Comamonas sp. Classification (GTDB taxonomy): domain Bacteria; phylum Pseudomonadota; class Gammaproteobacteria; order Burkholderiales; family Burkholderiaceae_C; genus Comamonas. The sequence goes on along the minus strand of NZ_SPEY01000088.1, from coordinate 11,484 downwards.
GCGCGTGATGGATCTGATGGAGCGCGGCAAGCTCGATATCGGCAACCTCAAGACCCTGGTGCTGGACGAGGCCGATCGCATGCTGGACATGGGCTTTCTCGGCGACATCGAAACCGTGGTGCGCCAATGCCCGGTGGATCGCCAGACCCTGCTGTTCTCGGCCACCTACCCCGAAGGCATTGCCTCGCTGGCCAGCCGCTTCATGCGCGATCCGCAGACCGTCAAGGTTGCGACCCAGCACAGCGCTGGCAAGATCGCGCAGCGCTGGTACGAGGTCGGCGCTAGAGAAAAAGTGGGCACGGTGGCCAGGCTGCTGGCGCACTTCCGTCCCGAGTCCAGCATTGCTTTTTGCAACACCAAGCAGCAGTGCCGCGACGTGGTGAGCGAGCTGCAGGCCCAGGGCTTTAGCGCCCTGGCCCTGTTTGGCGAGCTGGAGCAGCGCGAGCGCGACGAAGTGCTGGTGCAGTTCGCCAACAAGAGCTGCAGCGTGCTGGTCGCCACCGATGTGGCGGCGCGCGGTCTGGACATCGCCGATCTGTCTGCCGTCATCAATGTCGATGTCACGCCCGACCCCGAGGTCCATATCCACCGCATCGGCCGCACCGGTCGCGGCGATGCCGAAGGGCTGGCGCTGAATCTGGTGTCCATGGACGAGATGGGCAGCGTAGGCAAGATCGAACAATTGCAAGGCCGGGCTTCGCAGTTCTTCTCCGTGGACGAGCTCACGCCCGCCGCAGGTGGCGAGCTGCTGCCGCCCATGATGACCATCCAGATCATCGGTGGGCGCAAGGAAAAGATCCGCGCCGGCGACGTGATGGGGGCCATGTGCGCTGACTTCGGATACAGCCGTGAGCAGATCGGCAAGATCAGCGTCAATGACTTTTCCACCTATGTGGCGGTGGACCGCAGGATCGCCTCGGCAGCCTGCGCCAAGCTCAATGCGGGCAAGGTCAAGGGCAAGAACGTGAAGGCTCGGCTACTCTAGGCCTCACCCATCCGGTTGATCTCCAGCGCCTGTGCGCAAAGCGTAGGATGCTCGCAAAAATGCATTCTCGGTGACGAGAATGCATTGGCTTTGGACGGCGTTTCAGCCTTTGGCGAAGAACAGCCCGGCCATGACCAGCCCTGTGGCCACAATGCCCCAGCGCAGGACATGGGGCGCGATCCTGCGCGCCACGCGGGCTCCCAGGTAGCCGCCCAGGGTGGCGGCCACCATCATGAGGAGGGCCAGCTTCCACTCCACGATGCCGCCCACGGCGTAGATCACCACGGCAATCGCCGTCAGCAGGGCCGAGACCAGATTCTTCATGCCGTTCATCGCGTTGAGCGAGGTCTGACCCAGCAGGCCGAACAAGGCCAGCAGCAAAATGCCCAGCCCGCCGTTGAAGTAGCCGCCGTAGATGGCCACGATCAGCATGCCTGCTGCGGCCTTGACCGCCGATGGGGCGGCTTGTGCGGCATTCTGCCCCGCAGCCCAGGCCCGCAGCTGCGGGCCGAAGGCGAACATGGCGGTGGCGGCCAGCAGCAGCCAGGGCACGACCTTGCGGAAAGTGGCGTCGGGGGTGAACAGCAGCAGCGCCGCACCGGCGGAGCCGCCGATCAGGGACAGAGCCAGCACCTTTTTCATGGACAGGCCCGGCGGGGACTGCATGTCGTCCTTGAAGCCCCAGGCGCCCGCCATATAGCCCGGCAGCAGGGCCACGGTGCCTGTGGCATTGGCAATCACCGGCGGCACGCCGGTGAAGACCAGGGCGGGAAGCGTCAGAAAGCTGCCGCCACCGGCGACGGCGTTGAGTGCGCCGGCCGTGAAAGCTGCGGCCAGCAAAAGGGCGAGGTGGCCCAGGTTCTCCATGTTCTTGTCTCCTGATTGTCTCTGTCGGCTTTGCGCCTTGTGGTGGAGCGATTTCAGGTGCGGGCCTGCATCGCTTCTATCTTGCGCAGGTAATTATTTTTTGAAATAAAAGAATGTGAAAACAATATTTTGAGGAATAAGTGATTGTTTTGACAATCCACTCCTTCGTTAAGGAGTTTTGCCGTGAACCTGCCCCGTTTCCTCTCCCGCACCGCATGGGCCATGCTGGCCGCAACCTGGGTGTCGGGCGCAGCCATGGCGCAGCAGCCGGAATTTCCGGCGCATTCCGTCAGGCTGGTGGTGGCCAACGGCCCCGGCAGCGCTCCGGATCTGCTGGCCCGTCAGGTGGGCCATCTCGTCGGCAGGGACTGGAAGCAGGCCATCGTGGTGGAAAACAAGGGGGCCGCCGGCGGCGTCGCGGCCGTGGATGCCGTGGTCAAGGCCCAGCCCGACGGCTACACCTTGCTGGTGGGCGGCGACAGCGCCATCACCATCATGCCCAATGTGCAGCGCAATCTTCCCTATGACGTCAAGAACGATCTGGTGCCGGTGACCAAGCTGGGTCAGTCCGACTTCGTGCTGGTGGCCAATCCCAGGAAGGGCTTCAAGACCTTGCAGGACTTTGTGGCCTACGCCAAATCCCACCCGGGCAAGATCAACTACGCCTCCTCGGGCACGGGCGGTGCCCAGCATCTGGCCATGGAGCAGTTCAAGCAGCGCGCAGGCTTTTTCGCCACGCACATTCCCTATCGCGGCGGCCCTCAGGGCCTGCAGGATGTACTGGCCGGCCAGGTCGATGTGATGCTGATTGCGATCGCTCCGGCGCTCACCCAGATCCAGAGCGGCAAGCTCACGGCGCTGGCCGTGTCCGGCCTGCAGCGTCATGCGCTGCTGCCCCAGGTGCAGACCCTGGCCGAGAGCTACAAGGGCTTTGAGGCCGGTGCCTGGTTCGGCCTGTTCGCACCCAAGGGCACGCCGGCTGCCGTGGTCCAGGCCATTGCCCAGGATACCGACAAGGCGCTGAAGGACCCCGAGCTGCGCAAGAGCCTGCTGCAGCAGGGCATCACTCCCGTGGGCGAGGGCCAGCAGGTGTTTGCCAGACAGATCAAGACCGAAGATGTGCGCGTGGCCCAGCTGGTGCGCAGCATCGGCCTGAGCGTGGAGTAAACCCGGCCGGGGTACTCTCATAAAAAGAGCTGCCTGCGCTGGTCATTCTTGATTTTCAAGGCTAAATACCTTTGAAACACATGATTGACCTGCGCAGGCAGCTCTGTTTTCAGGAGTCTACGGCACGTGGGCCGATGCCTGTCCGCTATTTGGCGTAGGGGTCTTCGTAGCCCATTTCCTTCATGATGTCGGTCTCGTAGGCCTCCATCTCTTCGGCGTCTTCCTCGCTGGTCTCGTGGTCCCAGCCCTGGGCATGCAGCGTGCCATGCACCAGCAGATGGGCGTAATGCTCTTCCAGCGTCTTGTTCTGCTCCTGGGCCTCGCGCTCCACCACGGGGGCGCAGAGCACCAGGTCGGCCATCACGGTCGGCTCCTGCTGATAGTCGAAGGTCAGCACATTGGTCGCGTAGTCCTTCTGGCGGTACTCGCGGTTGAGCTTGCGGCCTTCCTCGGCATCGACGATGCGCACCGTGATCTCGGCGTCCACGGCCAGCGCATGGCGGATCCAGCGCGTGACGCGGCTGCGGCTCAGCAGCTCCCGGTGGGCAGCGGCCTCGGCGCTGGGGCCGAATTGCAGCGATAGTTGCAGTTGATTCAAGGTCATATTGGCTTCTGGCCTTTATTCAGCAAGCGCTAGTAGCTATGGATTGTGATTAAAGCTCGTCGGCCGTGGGCAGGGGGCGGGCCGTGCGCGGGCTGCTGGCGCGGTGCTTGGGCGCCGAAGTCCCTTCGGACACGCGCCCCCGTGCATCGTAGGCGTCCACGATGCGCGCCACCAGCGGGTGGCGCACCACGTCGGCGCTGGTGAAGTGGTTGATGGAGATGCCCTTGACACGCCTGAGCACGCGCTCGGCATCGACCAGACCGCTGGGCGCTCCCTTGGGCAGGTCGACCTGGCTCACGTCGCCCGTGACCACGGCCTTGGCGCCAAAGCCGATGCGGGTCAGAAACATCTTCATCTGTTCGGGCGTGGTGTTCTGTGCCTCGTCCAGGATCACGAAGGCGTTGTTCAGCGTGCGCCCGCGCATGAAGGCCAGGGGCGCGATCTCCAGGGCATTGCGTTCGAAGGCCTTCTGCACCTTGTCGTAACCCATCAGATCGTAGAGCGCGTCGTACAGCGGGCGCAGATAGGGGTCGACCTTCTGCGTCAGGTCGCCGGGCAGAAAGCCCAGGCGCTCGCCGGCTTCCACGGCAGGCCGGGTCAGCACGATGCGCTGCACGGCGCTGCGCTCCAGTGCGTCCACGGCGCAGGCCACGGCCAGGTAGGTCTTGCCGGTACCGGCCGGTCCGATGCCGAAGCTGATGTCGTGATTGGCGATGTTTTCCAGATACAGCGCCTGGTTGGGCGTGCGGGCGCGCAGGTCGGCACGGCGTGTGGTCAGCTGCGGGGCCGTCAGATCGGCCTCCAGCATTTCGACATCGCCGGCCAGCATCAGCTGCAGCGTGTCGTCGGCAATCACGTGGTCTGCGATTTCATAGAGCGCCTGCAGCAGCTCCAGCGCCTCATTGGCCTGGGCCTTGGATCCGTCGATCTTGAATTGTTCGTGACGGTGGGCGATCTTGACGCCCAGCGCGACTTCGACGGTGCGCAGATGGGCATCTGCCGGGCCGCAGAGGTGTGTCAGGCGGGTATTGTTGTGGGGAGTGAAGGTATGGCGCAGGATCACGCGGATAATTTCTCAAAAGAATCGCCGCACGGTGCGGCAAAGGATTTCAATGATAGGCAAATTGACGGGAACGCTGCTGGAAAAAAACCCGCCCGAAGTCCTGGTGGACTGCGCCGGCGTGGGCTATGAGGTCCAGGTGCCCATGAGCACCTTCTACAACCTGCCCGCCAACGGCGCCAAGGTGGCCTTGCTGACCCATTTCGTGGTGCGGGAAGACGCCCAGCTGCTGTTCGGCTTTGCAACGGCCCGCGAGCGCCAGACCTTCCGTGAGCTCATCAAGATTACCGGCATCGGTCCGCGCATGGCATTGGCCGTGCTCAGCGGCATGAGCATCGATGATCTCGCGGACGCGGTATCGCAGCAGCAAGCAGGGCGATTGGTCAAGGTGCCGGGCATTGGCAAGAAGACCGCCGAGCGCCTGCTGCTCGAGCTCAAGGGCAAGATCGGCGCCGATACCGGTGCGCAGTCGCTGTTTTCGAACAACCATGAGCAAAACGATATCCAGCAGGCGCTGATGGCGCTGGGCTATTCCGACAAGGAAGCCTCGGCCGCCCTCAAGAAACTCCCACCCGACGTAGGGGTGAGCGAGGGCATTAAGCTCGCGCTCAAGGCGTTGACCAAATAGCTTTGCTGGCCCTGTGCCGGTCTCGGAGAACACGTTATGCATGGGTGGACACAGGGTAGGCGCATTCCCTCACGATGCGCCAGCTTGATGCTGGTGGTGCTGATGACCGCTTGCGGAGGCGGAGGCGGAGGCAGCGTGCCTGATCCCGGTCCTGGCGGCGGGGCGGGTGGCTCCAACGGGGCAGGTGGCGGCGGAGGGGCGATCGTCGGCGGCGGCGCGGAGATCAGTACACCACCGGGCCCCCCCACGGTCTATGTGCTGGATTCCCTGACAGTCCCGGCTACCCAGGCTGCGACCAAAGACGTGGCGGTGGCATCCGTGGCGGTGCGTCCCAAGGCCGTCAACCTGGCATTGCCGCAGTGGAGCGATGCGCCTTCGCCGGTCATGCCCGGTCCCGGTGAACCCATGCAGATCGGTGCACCGCGGCAGCTCTCCTCGCTGCAGTCCCCTGGCGACATGGCGCGCGCGCTGCGCTGGAGCACAGCGCCTGACGGCGGGCAAGTGGCTGCGATCAGCATCACGTCGGCCGGTGCCCACGGCCTGCGGCTGGGCCTGGCGGTCGATGCCATGCCCGACGCCGCCCAGCTCAGGCTGTACCGGCAGGATCGCAGCCAGACCGGGTTCGAGACCACGGGAAGGGCCATCAACGAGGCCATTGCGCGCAACCGCCGCGCAGACGGCGATACCCGGGCTGCAGGCATCTGGTGGACCCCCGATATGGGGGCCGAGGAGGTCACGCTGGAGATCGCGCTGCCTGCCGGAGTCTCGACCTCGCAGCTGCGCATCGCCATTCCCACGCTCACCCATGCCTATGTCAACCTGGCCCTGCCGATGGAGCAGGAACTGCGCGACAGCCTCGTGCTCAAGAATCTGGGCGGTGCTGCGGGCTGCGAGCTCGACGCCAGCTGCGCCGATCAATATGCCACCGAGCGCAATGCCGTGGCGCGCATGACCTATGTGGGCTCCGACAACCGCTACTACTACTGCACGGGCACCTTGCTGAACAACACCCGGCGCGATTACACGCCGTATTTCCTGTCGGCCAACCACTGCATCTCGACCCAGGCATCGGCGACCTCGCTGCGCACGGACTGGTTCTTCCGCTCGGCCAGTTGCAACAGCTTCGAGCCCATTGCACAGACCACGGCGCTGCAGCGCGGTGCCACCTTGCTGTACGCGACGGCGACGCATGATGCCACGCTGATGCGGCTCAATGACGCAGCGCCTCCCGGTGTCACGCTGGCCGGCTGGGACGCGCGAGGAACGGCGGTGATCGGGACGGCCATCTACGGCCTGCATCACCCGCAGGGCGACCTCCTCAAGTACGGCGAGGGCCAGGTGCAGAGCTACCGAAACTGCACGCTGGGTGCAGGCAGCATCAGCTGCAACCCAGGCAATGCCCAGAGCGACTTCGTGAACGTGGGATGGAGCAAGGGCATTACCGAAGGCGGCAGCAGCGGCTCGGCCATTTTCGTGAGCGGGCGTGTCGTGGGCACGCTGTCCGGCGGCAGCAGCGCGTGCACGGTCAGCGGCGGCTCCGACGTCTACAGCCGTTTTGACCGGACCTTCAGCAGCCAGATCGGGAACTGGCTGGCGCAGTGATCAAGGGGGCTGGCCGGGCCTATTTCCCCTGCAGCTGCCTGACGGCCGCCTTGGTCTGCTCGACATGGGCCAGCGGGTCGCTGCTGACGAGGGCGAACTTCACTCTTCCGTCCTGGCCTACCACATAGGAGATGCGGTCGGCCCTGGCCGGGTTGGCGGCAGCCGCCGCATCATAGGCCCTGATGGTGGTGGCCTGTGGGTCCGAGGCCACGGCAAACTGGTCGCGGCAGGCTTCGGTGGAAAAGCGCTTGAGGGTGTCGATGGCGTCATGCGACATCCCCACCACCGTGGCGTTCATGGCTGCAAACTGGGGCGTGGCTTCGGCGAAGGCATGGGCTTCCAGCGTGCAGCCCGAGGTGAAGGCCTTGGGGAAGAAATACAGCACCACCGGCCCTTTCTTGAGCGCCTCGGCCATGTCGAAGTCAAAGGCCTTGCCGGCCACGGCGGCGGGCGTCTTGAAGCCGGGGGCTGCATCGCCGGCCTTGAGCGCGGCCTGGGCCGAAACGGACAGGCAAAGCAGGACGGTCGTGGCGGCCAGGGTGTGAATACGCATGGGGGGCTCCTGAGGTCTTTGCCCCCATTGTGCGCAAAGCCCGGGCCCAGGCGTCAAGCCGGATGTGCTGCCACTGTGGGATTTTGTGTGCCCCTGTATTTTTAATCAGTATCCCGGCCATGCTTGGGGCACAATGGCCGCCATGACGATTCATGTCGACGAATTTGCGGCCAGTCCCGCACCTGCACGCAAGCCCAGAAGTGCGGCTGCAGACCCCGATGCGGCGGCGCCGCGCATGGTCTCGGCAGGGCATTCCTCCCAGGGCGAAGAGGCCCTGGAGCGCGCCTTGCGCCCCAAGCTGCTCGACGAATATGTGGGCCAGGCCAAGGCCCGCGAGCAGCTCGAGATCTTCATCGGCGCAGCCAAGAAGCGCAGCGAGGCGCTCGATCATGTGCTTCTGTTCGGCCCCCCGGGCCTGGGCAAGACCACGCTGTCTCACATCATCGCGGCCGAGCTGGGCGTGAACCTGCGCCAGACCAGCGGCCCGGTATTGGAAAAGCCCAAGGACCTGGCGGCGCTGCTCACCAATCTCGAACCCAACGATGTGCTGTTCATCGACGAGATTCACCGCCTGAGCCCGGTGGTCGAGGAAATCCTCTATCCGGCGCTGGAGGACTATCAGATCGACATCATGATCGGCGAGGGGCCGGCCGCACGCTCCATCAAGCTGGACCTGCAACCCTTCACCCTGGTCGGTGCGACCACGCGCGCAGGCATGCTCACCAACCCGCTGCGCGATCGCTTCGGCATCGTGGCGCGGCTGGAGTTCTACAGCTCCGAGGAGCTCTCGCGCATCGTCAGGCGCAGTGCAGGCCTGCTGAACGCGCCGATTGACGAGGAGGGCTGCTTCGAGATAGCACGCCGCTCGCGCGGCACGCCGCGTATCGCCAACCGCCTGCTGCGCCGCGTGCGCGACTATGCCGATGTCAAGGGAGACGGCCGCATCACGCGCGAGATTGCCGACAAGGCGCTGGCCATGCTCGATGTGGATCCTCAGGGATTCGACATCATGGACCGCAAGCTGCTCGAAGCCGTGGTGCATCGTTTCGATGGCGGACCGGTCGGCCTCGACAATATCGCGGCAAGCATTGGCGAGGAGTCGGGCACCATCGAAGACGTGATCGAGCCCTATCTGATCCAGCAGGGCTTTTTGCAGCGCACGCCGCGCGGACGCATGGCCACGCAGGCCGCCTACCGCCATCTGGGCCTGCAGGCCCCTTCGGACGATTCGGCGGCTTAGGCAAGGCAACGACGCAAAGAGTCGCCACGCCTGGAGCGAGAGGCGGTCGGCAAGGGACCGGGCGGCCCCGCCGCCTTGCAGCGAGGGCGTTGTCCCCCTCCGGGGGGCGCAAAACAGCTCGGGGAAGTCAATTATTCTGCGGGCCGGCACTCCAGAACGCCTGCAGCACGCCCGGCAGGGTTTCGATCTGCGTGACCACCTGGTCCAGCTCCTCGGCATGCACGGCCGTGGCGAACAGCTCGGCCTCGATTTCGGTGTTGTGCGGCGGGATTTCGTGCTTTTCCACCGCGCGCACCGGGTAGTTGGCCGCCTCCAGCAGCTCCTGCATGCCCTCGCGTACATCGGCCTGGGCTTGCTGGCCGCAGATCACGTAGACATAGTAGGTGGCCTCGCTGGCATGCTCGGCCACGGGGTGGCGGTTGATGTAGTTGACTACAGGGCGCAGCAAGGTGTTGCTGGCCAGCACGAACAGGGTGGCAATGCCGGCCTCTGGCAGCAGACCCGCGCCCGCGCAGGCGCCGACGGCGGCCGAGCCCCACAGCGTGGCGGCGGTGTTCAGTCCCGTGATGTTGGCGCCTTCCTTCATGATGGCGCCGGCGCCCAGAAAGCCCACGCCCGAGACCACATAGGAGATGACGCGCGTGGCGCCGTCCGCGCCGGAGACGCGCATGGCCAGGTCGACGAACACGGCCGCGCCCACGGCGACCAGGGTATTGGTGCGCAGGCCCGCCGTGCGCTGGCGTATCTGGCGCTCCAGGCCGATGATGCCGCCGCAGACAAAGGCCACGACAAGACACAGCACGGTGTTCAGCGTGGCGAGCAGATTGAAGTTCTGTAGGGATTGCATGAAGTTCTGATTGTTGTGGCCGACGGATCGGTGCCTGGGTTCATGAAACATGCGCCCGGGCTGGCGTGCCTGCCCCGCAGCGAAGACGCACGGCAGTCTTGAGGCTTACCAGCCATATTTGCGGATATAGACGCGCTTGAGCAGCGTCGTCAGCACAGCATAGGCCAGCAATATGACGATGAGCCAGGGGAAATAGCCGAACGGAAGGGCCTGAAGCTTGAAATTCCCGGCCAGCGGGCCCATGGGCAGGAAGATGCCGATGGCCATGATGGCTGCCGTGGTGGCCAGCAGCGGCCAGGAGGCGCGGCTTTGCAGAAAGGGAATCCTCGGTGTGCGGATCATGTGCACGATCAGTGTCTGCGTCAGCAGTCCCACCACGAACCAGCCCGACTGGAACAGGCTTTGCTGTCCGGCCGTGCTGGCCTGGAAGACGAACCACATCAGCGCGAAGGTGAGCACGTCGAACAGCGAGCTGATGGGGCCGAAGAAGAGCATGAAGCGGCCCAGGTCCTGAGGGTTCCAGCGCAGCGGCCGCGCGACCATTTCCTCGTCCACGTTGTCGAAGGGAATGGCGATCTGCGACAGGTCGTAGAGCAGGTTCTGCATCAGCAGTTGCATGGGCAGCATGGGCAGAAAGGGGATGAAGGCCGAGGCGATCAGCACCGAGAACACGTTGCCGAAGTTGGAGCTGGCCGTCATGCGGATGTACTTGAGCATATTGCTGAAGGTGCGGCGTCCTTCGAGCACGCCCTGCTCCAGCACCATCAGGCTTTTTTCCAGCAGGATGATGTCGGCCGCTTCGCGGGCGATGTCCACGCCGCTGTCGACGCTGATGCCGATATCGGCGGCACGCAGCGCGGGCGCGTCGTTGATGCCGTCGCCCATGAAGCCCGTGACATGACCATTGGCGCGCAGCGCACGCACGATGCGTTCCTTGTGCAGCGGCGTCAGGCGGGCGAACAGCCGGTGCGCCTCCACGGTGCGGCGCAGCTGCTCCTCGTCCATGGCCTCGATGTCGTTGCCGACAACCGCCTCGTCCACCTGCAGACCCACGTCGCGGCAGACCTTGCATGCCACCCGCTCGTTGTCGCCTGTGAGCACCTTGACCGCCACACCGTGCTGCAGCAGCGCAGCGATGGCGGCCCGGGTGGACTCCTTGGGCGGGTCGAGAAAGGCCACATAGCCGATCAACGTCAGTCCGGACTCGTCGGCGATGCCGTAGGTGTTCCTGTCGGGCGGCACTTCCTTCATGGCCACCGCCACCACGCGCAGCCCCTCGCTGTTCAGGGCCTCGGTGACGGCGCGCACTTGCTCGCGGCGCTGCGGCGTCAGGGCCTGCACGGTCTCGCCGTCTGGCCCGCTGTCCCGGATATGCGTGCAGACCTCGAGGATCTCCTCGACTGCCCCCTTGCAGATCAGCTCATGGTGGTGATTGCGCTCGGCCACCACCACGGACATGCGCCGGCGCTGGAAGTCGAACGGAATTTCGTCGACCTTGCGATAGTCCTCGTTGACATGCAGCCGCGTGCGCAGCTCCACATGCTCGAGCACGGCCCGGTCCAGCAGGTTCTTGAGCCCGGTCTGGTAGTAGCTGTTGAGGTAGGCGAGCTGAAGCACCTCGTCGCAGGGACGGCCCAGCACATCGGTGTGGCGCTCCAGCGCGATGCGGTCCTGCGTCAGCGTGCCGGTCTTGTCGGTGCACAGCACATCCATGGCGCCAAAATTCTGAATCGCATCCAGGCGCTTGACCACCACCTTCTGGCGCGACAGCACCACGGCACCCTTGGCCAGCGTGGAGGTGACGATCATGGGCAGCATCTCGGGCGTCAGGCCCACGGCCACCGACAGCGCGAACAAAAAGGCCTCGCCCCAGTCGCCCTTGGTGTAGCCGTTGATGAACAGCACCACGGGCACCATCACGGCCGCGAAGC
>NZ_SPEY01000102.1 GCF_009360615.1 Comamonas sp. | reverse complement strand
GCTAGAATTGCGGTCTTCGGGTGATTAGCTCAGCGGTAGAGCACTGCCTTCACACGGCAGGGGTCACATGTTCGATCCATGTATCACCCACCAGTTAAAGCGCGATTAGCTCAGCGGTAGAGCACTGCCTTCACACGGCAGGGGTCACATGTTCGATCCATGTATCGCGCACCAGACAAAGCCTCTTGAATTTCGGTTCAAGAGGCTTTTTCTTTGCCCGCACGGCAGACCGCCCCCCCCCTCTTTTTGGAGGATGCCTGCCCACCGATACGGCTTGCATAATAGTCTTCAGAGACAAGCTGCGCACACTCCGAAGCACTCACAAGAAGACATTGCCATGAGCCACACCGCCACCCTGGTCTGGGGAGACCATCTGCTCATGGGCAACGGGCCCATGGACGAGCTGCACGAGGAATTCGTCGAGCTGATTGCCCTACTGCAAACTGGCGAAGACAGCGAGCTGCCCGGCCTGCTGCAAGCCATGGAAAGCCATCTGCTGCACCACTTTGCCGAAGAAGACCAGTGGATGCTGAGCACCGGGTTCCCGCCGCGCGACTGCCATATCGACGAACATGCGGCCGTGCTCAAGTCCGTGGCGGACGTCCGCATCCAGCTCGCCGAAGGCCATGTCGCGCTCTGCCGCGATCTGACCCGGGCCCTGGTGGAGTGGTTTCCCGGCCACGCCACGCATCTTGATTCGGCCCTGGCGCACTGGCTGTCCAAGCAGCGCTTTGGCGGCAAGCCCGTGGTGATTCGCCGCAACATCCTGTCTTCAGCCGAATCGCACTGAACTGCACTGAGCGGCCCGCCCGCGCGACAGTTGCGTGATGAGCGGTCTGCTAGGCTTGTGCAAAACACAAAGCACCGCACAGGAGACCAGTCCGATGAATGCATCCCCGACAATGCATGCCCTACTGCCGCCCGGCATGACCGTGCTGGAGCGCGGCTGGCTGTCGGCCAACAACATCGTCTTTGCCGCGCAGGCCGGCGATGCCGAAGGCGCCGCCGTCATCGACACCGGCTATGTCGCGCATAGCGCGCAAACCCTGGCGCTGATCGACAGCACGCTGGCCGGTCAGCCGCTGGCGCGCATTCTCAACACCCATCTGCATAGCGACCATTGCGGCGGCAATGCCGCGCTGCAGCAGGCTTATCCACAGGTGCAGACCTTTATCGCACCGGGCCAGGCCGAGCAGGTGCGCAGCTGGGACGCAGCCGCCCTCAGCTATGCCCCTACGGGCCAGGAATGCCCGCGTTTTGCCATCACGGGCACGCTGCAGCCCGGCAGCACGGTGCGCCTGTCGGGCCGCGACTGGCAGATCCATGCAGCCCCCGGCCATGATCCGCATTCGGTGATTCTGTTCGAGCCCGACAGCCGCATCCTGATCTCTGCCGATGCGCTGTGGGAGAACGGCTTTGGCGTGGTCTTCCCCGAAATCGAAGGCATTGCCGCCTTTGACGAGGTCGCCGCGACGCTGGAGGTGATCGAGCGCCTCGAACCCCGCCTGGTCGTTCCTGGCCATGGTGGCTTGTTTGGCGATGTGCACAAGGCTTTGGACATTGCACGCAAGCGGCTGGCCGGCTTTGTCCGGGCGCCGGAGCGCCATGCCAGCTATGCCGCCAAGGTGCTGCTCAAATACAAGCTGCTGGAGTGGCAAAGCATCAGGGTGCAGGAGTTGCAGAACTGGGTCCATGCCACTCCCTATTTCGGCACTCTGCACCAGAGCTACTTTGGCGCGCAAACGGCACAGCAATGGCTGGACAGCCTGATCGAGAGCCTTGTGGCCAGCGGCGCAGCCGAGCTGCGGCGCGATGGGGCCGGTACTCCCATCCTGCTCAATCAGTGAGGAACGCTCAGTGCTGCACGGTGGCGGCAACCAGCCGCATGACCAGCGGACGCACCGGCACCACACAAGCAAAGGCCGAAGGCATGGCCAGCGCATAGGCCTTGAGCACTCGCCATCCATAGCCATCCCCCAGACCGCCGCTGGCAGCCACGATGATGCAGCACATGAAGAACGCCATGATCAGCGCCATGTAGAAGGCAAACACCAGGGGTGTGTAGCGCTTGTGCAGCTTGCGACGCGGTATTGCAGTGAGTCGTGAAGGCGGACTTGGCTCTTCAGTCATTCGCGCTCAGTTCCTCGTGGTGGGCGGCCTCGCCCTGCTTCCAGTAGGAAGCAATCCGCATGCGCTTGGGATGGGCACCGGACTTGGCCAGAATGCGCTTGCGCAGATCGGCCATGGCACGATTCTCGCCCGCCGCCCAGACAAAGCCCTCGCCCTCCGGCAGCTCCAGCGCATCGACGGCAGCGGCCAGGGACTCCACCCATTGCAGATCCAGCTGCGCGGCACTGCTCCAGCAACGCTGGTCTGCCGGGTTGCCGATCTGCACCCGCACGATGGCGCGGCTGCCGGCCGGCAGTTCCGCCAGACGGCGCTCCATCGCGGGCATGGCGCTTTCATCGCCCAGCAGCACATGCCAGTCCAGATCGGCGGGGACAACCAGGCTGCCGCGCGGGCCGGCCAGACCCAGCCATTGGCCGATGGGGGCTGTGCGTGCCCATTCCACGGCAGGGCCCGAGCCATGCCCGGCGAACTCCAGCTGCAGCGTGTTGCGGGCCGCGTCGTAGTTCAGCGGCGTGTAGTCGCGCATGGTGGGGCGTTCGCCGTCGATATGCGGGCGACCGTCGACCATCTGCGGCAGATTGGGCCTGTCCATCCCGGCCTGGGGCAGGATGAGCTTGGTATGGTCGTCAAAGCCCGCGCTGACAAAGCCTGCCAGTTCGGGGCCGCCCACGGTCAGGCGGATAAAGCCGGGGCTGAGCTGCTCGCGCGCCAGCAACTGCACATGGCGCGAGCGGAATTCGTGGCGTACACGCTGCATGATGGACACTGTCTCGGTGTTGGACATGATTTTCATTAAGTTGATAAAGTCCACGAAATATCCATTAATAAGTTGACTAAGTCAACAAACAACCTTTCCCACCATGAGTTCATCCATTGCCGCCGATGTGTTCGAGGTGCTGCACGATCTGCTGCACCTGTTTCGCGCGCGCCTGCTTGAGTCGCTTGAAGCGGTGCAACCGGGTCTGACCTTCAACGAATTCCGCATCCTCATGCACACCGGTCGCCACCCCGGCATCACGCAAAAGGAACTGGTCGAGCATAGCCACACCGACAAGGCCCAGATGGCGCGCACCCTGGCCCAGTTGCAGGACAAGGGCTGGCTGGAGCGCTCGGCCAGCGAAGCCGACAAGCGCGTACGCTGCCTGCAACTCAGCGCCCGGGGACAGCAGCTGTTCGATCAGCTCGGTCGCCGCCGCGAGCAGATCGCCGCCGAGCTGCTCAGCGACTTTCCCGAAGCCCAGCAGGGCTTGCTGCACGGGCTGCTGCTGCAAGCCAGGGACAGCGCCCAGGCTACGCGACCGTAAAGACTCTCAAAAAAGAAGCAGGCAGCGCATGCTGTTAGATGATTTCAATGGCCTGGCACCTTGAGATACAGATAGGAAAGGCGGTAGCCGCTCTCATATCCGAAGTGAAGCGAGTGCCCGCCTATCCCGATCATGTTGCTGTGCAACAACGCAAGACATGATTCTCCGTAAACTTTCGCAAAGTTGTATTAAGAATCATTATCATTCACTGCATTCGTACCCGAGTACGCTTTAGCCAGCCAGGACTTCGCCAGCACGCCCTCCAGCGTCTGCGGTCGCATCACAAGTGCAGACAGCCCACACCCGCCAGCCAACTGTCTTCACCCAAGTCCTGTCAACATGGCTCAATCCAACATCTATATCCAAAGCCGCAAGCATTCCGCGGGCCGCTTGCCTTCCTCCGCCGGTCTGGTCGCCTGCGCCACCGTGCTGGCCGGTGCCACCCTGGCAATGCCGGCAATGGCCCAGTCCGCCGAAACCACACTCAAGGAAGTCAAGGTGGAGGGCAATGCCGACACCGGCTACACGCCCGGCCAGCTGTCCTCGCCCAAGTTCACCCAGCCGCTGGTCAACACCACGCAGACCGTCAACGTCATCAAGGAGCAGCTGCTGCAGGAGCAAGGCGCCACCACGCTGACCGAGGCGCTGCGCAATGTGCCCGGCGCCGGCACCTTCTACGCAGGCGAGAACGGCAACACCAGCACGGGCGACGCCGTCTATATGCGCGGCTTCGACAGCTCCAGCAGCATCTACGTGGACGGCGTGCGCGACATCGGCTCGATCTCGCGCGATATGTTCAACATCGACCAGGTCGAAGTCACCAAGGGCCCGGCCGGCACGGACTATGGCCGCAGCGCCCCCACGGGTGCCATCAATCTGGTGAGCAAGCAGGCCCATCTGAACAACAGCTTCGGCGGCTCTCTGGGCCTGGGTTCGGCCAGCTACAAGCGTGCCAGCATCGACCTGAATCGCGTCATCAATGCCGAGACCGGCACGGCAGTGCGCCTGAACGCCATGGCCCAGGACGCCAATGTGGCGGGCCGCAACGGCATCGAGAACAACCGCTGGGGCATTGCGCCCTCGTTGGCCTTCGGCCTGAACTCGCCCACCCGCGTGTTCGTGAACCTGCTGCACATCAAGCAGAGCAATGTGCCCGACGGCGGCGTCGCCACCATCGGCCTGCCCGGCTACACCTCGCCCGACGCTGCAGGCTATGCAGGCCGCCGCGCCTTTCTGGATTCGGCAGCACGCGTCAATAGCAAGAACTTCTACGGCACGGCCTCCGATCACGACGATGTGACGGCCACCATGGCCACGCTGAAGGTGGAGCATGACTTCACATCCACCACCAAGCTGCGCAACACCACGCGCTGGGGCGAGACCAAGCAGGACTATCTGCTCTCGGCCATCATGGGCCAGGGATATTCTACGAATGGCGTGCTTGGCAGCAATGGGCTGCAGACTCCCAACCCCGCCGATCCATCCACATGGTCGATGGCGCGCCTCATCAACACCAAGGATCAGGTCAACCGCATCCTGACCAACCAGACCAATCTGAGCACCAGCCTTGCCACCGGCAGCGTGCAGCATGATCTGAGCCTGGGCCTGGAGCTGACGCGCGAGGAACAGACCAATTACGGCTTGGTGACCTCTGGCTCAGTGCCTACCCGGGTCAGCGTATACAACCCTGACTCCAGCGTCACTTTGCCTGCCTATGTACGCAACGGTGCCGACAGCAAGGGCAAGACCGACACCGTGGCGCTGTATGCCTTCGACACGCTGAAGTTCAACGACCAGTGGCAGGCCAATCTGGGCCTGCGTCTGGACCGCTACAAGACCTCGTACAACGCCATGGCGGTCTGCACGGCCACCTCGACCACCCAGCCCTGCGGCAGCAACCCCGTGGGCACCGTGGTGCCCACCACGTCGGACGGTCTGAGCAAATCCGGCACCCTGCTGAGCTGGAAGGCCGGCCTGCTCTACAAGCCCGCCCCCAATGGCAGCGTCTATCTGAACTACGCGCTCTCGCAGCAGCCACCCGGCGGCAGCAACTTTGCGCTGTCGGCCGCGCTGAACAATGCCGCCAACCCGAATATGGACCCGCAAAAGGCCAAGACGCTGGAGCTGGGCAGCAAATGGGAGCTGGCGGAAAAGAATCTGATGCTCAGCGGCGCGCTGTTCCGTACCGAGGTGACCAATGAGATCGTCACCAACTCCGACGGCACCGTGGGCCAGACTGGCAAGAAAATCGTGCAGGGCCTGGAACTGGGCGTGATCGGCCAGATCAACAAGGCCTGGGGCGTGAGCGCGGGCTACACCGTGCAGAACACCAAGGTCGACACCGGCGCCCTGGTGGCAGCCGACGCCAGCAACGACCTGACCTATACGCCCAAGAATGCCTTCAGCCTGTGGAGCACCTACCAGTTGCCCTTCGGCCTGACGGTCGGCGGCGGCGCGCGCCATGCGGGCGGCCTCAAGCGCGGCACCGACGGTGCCGTGGGCACGCCCAACCACACGGATGCCTACTGGGTGTTTGACGCCATGGCCAGCTACCGCGTGAACAAGAACCTGGACATCCAGCTCAATGTCTTCAATCTGTTCGACAAGGACTATGTGGCAGCCATCAACAAGAGCGGCTACCGCTACTTCCCCGGTATTGCACGCTCGGCCCGCCTGACAGCCAATTTCAAGTTCTGATTGGAACTTCTCCCCCTGAGGCGCTGGCGCGCCTTCCCCCTCTCTGGCGCCGAGCGCCGGAGGGGGACGACAGCCTCGCTGGGGCAGCCCTTGCTGCGCGGCAGCGCTTGCTCGCTGTCTCTTACCTGGATCGCGCCGTCTTCAGCAGCAGCGATCCACTTTCCGACTAGCAGCCTCGCCCAAGCGGGGCTTCTCCACTTCAAAGAATTCTCACCATGATGCTGCATATCCCCCAGGTCCTGAGCCGCGAGCAGGTCGCCAGCATGCGTGCCGCCATCGATGCCGCCGACTGGGTCGACGGCCGCGCCACCGTGGGCAGCCAGGGCGCCCAGGTCAAGCGCAACCGGCAGCTGCCCGAGCACTCGCCCGTGGCCCAGGCGCAGGGCCGCATCATCTTGCAGGCGCTGGCCGCCAGCCCGCTGTTCTTCAGCGCCGCCCTGCCCGCGCGCACCATGCCGCCGCTGTTCAACCGCTACAGCGACAGCGAGACCTACGGTCTGCATGTGGACGGCGCGGCACGCCGCGTCGCGGGCTCCGAGCAATGGCTGCGCACCGATGTGTCCTGCACGCTGTTTCTCTGCGAGCCCGAGGACTACGAGGGCGGCGAACTGGTGGTGGTGGACACCTACGGCACGCACGAGGTCAAGCTGCCGGCGGGCGATCTCATCCTCTACCCGTCGACCCGCCTGCACCGGGTCGAGCCGATCACGCGCGGCGAGCGGGTCTGCTCCTTTTTCTGGGTCCAGAGCATGGTTCGTGACGATGCACGCCGGACCCTGCTGTTCGAGATGGATCAGGCCATCACGGGCCTGCGCGGCAAATTCGGCGAAACCGAGGAAACCGTCAGCCTGACCGGCCACTATCACAACCTGCTGCGCATGTGGGCCGAGACCTGAGAGCGTGCTCTGCAAGCGACCGAGCCGCTCAGGGCCTGTGCTTTTCTGCGCAGCCGACCAGATGGTTGTGCATGCTGGTCATGCACTGGTACATGTCGCGCGAGCGGCCCGTGGCGGCCTTGCAGTCGCTGACCGTGGCCTGGGAGCGCAGCTTCACGAAGTTGCCCGCCGAGCTGTCGTACTGGGCCTGGGTGATATAGCCGCCCTTGAGGTTTTTCTGGCCGTTTTCCAGCATGGTCTCGATCTGGCTGCGAATGTTGTCCACCGCCAGCGCGCAGTTCAGCGCCACCTCCTTGCCGTCGACCTTTCTCAGGCCCGGGGCCAGACCGTCGACCATTTCCTGCGCGCCCTTGGGCAGCTTCCTGGTGCCGTCGGGATTGCGTGGCTCGGCTCCTTCGCCAAAGCGCCCCGCCCCCGCACCCGAGCTGCCATTGGGCGAGACCTTGACCTGGGATGCATCCACCTGCTGCGGCGGCAGCTGCGATCCGTAATGCGTCTGCCCCTGCGCGTCCACCCATTTGTAGACGGGCTGCGCCACCAGGGCACCGGCCCAGGCCAGTCCCAGCGTGGCGATGAGCACGCGGCCTCTGGCTGCTGACATTGCGATTTCCCCCTCACCTGGCAAGGGCTCACCCCGTGCAGAACCCTTATTGCCAGAAGTGTAAGCAATTGTCAGAAGCATAAGAACAGGAGCTGCCTGCACCACCCCAGAAAGGGTTTCAGAACTAAAACAGTTTGAAACCCATGGATGCAGTGCGCTGGCAGCTCCCGATTCAGAGGCTCATGCCGCTAGAAGAGCACTCGGCCTCAGAACTTCATGTTCGCCGTGATCCAGAAGGTACGACCGGCCTGGGTCACGCCGGACACCGAGGAGCCTCCCTGGAAGTAGCTGTTCACCCAGGTCGGCGTGCCGTTGATGCTGACCTGCTGGTACTTGCGGAAGTCCTTGTCGAACAGATTGAAGATGCTGGCGTTCAGGCTCAGGCGCTTGTTGACCTGATAGCTGCCGCCCAGATGGAACAGCGCATAGCCCTTGATATCGCCCACGGCATCGAACACGGCCTTGTTGGCGGCGCTCAGATTGTCGTAGGCGCCGCTGAAGCGCGGGCTCTTGCTGCGGTACTCGCCGCGCGCCCACAGACGCCACTGGCTGCTCGGGGTCCAGTCGAGCTGGGCGCTGGCAATATGCCTGGCAGTGTTGGCCAGCTGACCGTTCTTGCGGCCTCCTTCGATCACCTCGCTATGGGTCCAGGTGTAGCCGGCCTTGACGGCCCAGTCCCTGGCCAGCTGGGCGCGGCTGCTCAACTCCAGACCCCAGGTCTTGGCCTTGTCCACATTGATGGCGTAATCGGCCGTGGGGTTGTAGGCGCAGCTGGAGATGGCTGCCGTGGCGCAGGAGCCG
>NZ_SPEY01000060.1 GCF_009360615.1 Comamonas sp. | reverse complement strand
TCTTCCAGCGCATCCAGGTGGCGATTGCTGAGATGGCTCAACACGGAAGTATCCACACGGGCGTTCATAAATACACTTTCAAGCGAAACAGTTCTCTGGCGCATATGTAGCAAGCGCTGATTGCTGTGTTTTAGTGAGCAATATGGAGTCCGCACTCGCGGTTGTCTTCGCCCTTGGTCGGGTCCACATAGTCGAAATTGTTGGGCAAGCCGTGCTTTTCGCAGTATTCATACAGCTCCTTGGACGACCAGTGCAGCAGCGGCGCAACCTTGATCAGGCCGTCGGGGTTGATGCTCACGGGTTCCATCTGTGCACGCACGGCGGTATCGGTGGCGCGCAGGGCGGTGAACCAGACCTTGGGTGCGGTTTCGCGCAGGGCGCGCGCAAAGGGCTCCAGCTTCACCTCTTCGGTAAAGGCGGCATGGCGCGGGTCGTCCAGTGGCGGTGTGGCACCGTCGACGGCCTCGCGATGGGCGCGCGAGCGCAGCGGCAGGTAGATCTTGAGATTGAGCCCCAGCTGCCGGGTCACCGCATCGGCGAACCGATAGGTGGCTTCGGTGTTGTAGCCATTGTCCATCCAGACCACGGGCACGTCCGGCTTCGCGCGCGTCACCATGTGCAGGATCACGGCCTCGAAGGGGCGGAAGTTGGTGGTGACTATGGTGGATTGACCCAGGCCCACGGCCCAGTCCACCAGCGCCTGGGCGTCGCGGCCCAGCTCGGCATTGATTGGTGCCAGATCCAGGTCGAGGGTGCTTACGGGAGCGAGCTGGCTCATGCTTGCACCTCGGCGAAATGCGGCTGGGTGTGCACGGCATCGGCCTGGTAGAAGCCGCCAAAGCGTTCAAACTGGCGCTGCGCATCGGCAGCGTCCACGCCTTCGCGCAGCACGGCGCTACTGAAGCCGGTGCGCTGCATCTGCACCAGCTGGTCGATCAGCACGTCGCCGGTGGCGCGGATGTCGCCGCCAAACTTCCGACGGCGACGCAGCAGATAGGCCTGGCTGAAGGCGCGGCCGTCGGTGAAGTTGGGGAAGAACAGGTCCACTTGCGTGATCCCGTCCAGATTCACCTCGAGGGCGTTGACGTCATTGGCCAGCACCAGCACATTGCCGGTGCTTTCGGTGGGTGACTGGTACTCGTTGCTTGCCAGAATTTTCATGACTCTATCCTTGTTCTTATGGCTTCAGGCCAGCGCTTCTTCCTCGGCTTGCGCGGGATGGCGGGCTGCCTTGCCGGCTTCCTTGAACGGATCCAGGCCGACGCGGCGCACGGTGTCGATGAAGTGCTCGCCGGGCAGGCGCAGGTCGCGATAGGTGCAGAGCACGGCCTCGATCACATCGGGCACTTCCGCTGCACTGAACGAGGGGCCGATGACCTTGCCGGCCACCGCCTGGCCGGACAGGGTCGAGCCGTCGGAGCCGCCCAGCGTGACCTGATACCACTCCTTGCCGTCCTTGTCCACACCCAGAATGCCGATATGGCCGCTGTGGTGATGGCCGCAGCTGTTGATGCAGCCGCTGATGTGCAGGTCGATCTCGCCGATATCGTCGAGTTCGTCCAGATCCTGGTAGCGCGCCGTAATGGCGTCGGCAATCGGCAGGCTGCGTGCATTGGCCAGTGCGCAGAAGTCGCCGCCGGGGCAAGCGATCATGTCGGTGAGCAATGCCACATTGGTGCTGGCCAGACCCAGGGCCCTGGCCTCGGTCCACAGCGCATGCAGCTGGCCGACCTGCACCCAGGGCAGCATCACATTCTGGTCGTGGGTCACGCGGGCTTCACCGGCGGAGAACTTGTCCACCAGATGGGCCAGTGCATCGAGCTGTTCGCTTTGTGCATCGCCGGGGGCCTGGCCCGCCCGCTTGAAGGACAGGGTCACGGCGCGCAGGCCGCTCACCCGGTGGGCGTGGACGTTGCGGGCAATCCAGCGTGCGAAGGCGGGCTCCCTGGCGGCCTGCGCGATCAGGGTCTGCTCGTCGGCTGCGGCGTCGTTGACGGTGGGCAGCTCGGGCGTGGTGAACATGGCCGCCACGCGGTCGAACTCGGCCTGGGGCACGGTGTGGGGGCCGCCGTCGACTTCGACGATCTGGCGGAACTCCTCTTCGACGGCGTCGATGTAGGCCTGGCCTTCGGCCTTGACCAGAATCTTGATGCGCGCCTTGTACTTGTTGTCTCGGCGGCCCAGCTCGTTGTAGACGCGGACGATGGCCTCGATGTAATTCATGATCTGGTTCCACGGCAGGAACTCGCGGATCACGGTGCCGATCACGGGGGTGCGGCCCATGCCTCCGCCCACGAAGACCTTGAAGCCGATTTCGCCAGCTTCGTTCTTGACCATGTGCAGACCCACGTCATGCCAGCCCGTGGCGGCGCGGTCTTCGCTGGCACCGGTGATGGCGATCTTGAACTTGCGCGGCAGAAACGCGAACTCGGGGTGCAGCGTCGTCCACTGGCGCAGTATTTCCGCGTAGGGGCGGGGGTCGATGATCTCGTCGGGGGCGATGCCGGCCAGTGCATCGGTGGTGGTGTTGCGGATGCAGTTGCCGCTGGTCTGGATGCCGTGCAGGTTCACGGAAGCCAGCAGATCCATCACATCGGCGGCCTTGGACAGGGGAATCCAGTTGAACTGGACGTTGGTGCGCGTGGTGAAGTGGGCGCAGTTCTTGGGCAGATAAGTGGTGCCCAGCTTGCCCTGGCCCTCCAGGGCCTGTTTGAAGACTTCGGCCTCGGGTTCGTCATATTCGCGCGCCACTTTGGCCAGTACGCGGATCTGGGCGGAATTGATTTCACCGTAGGGAACGGCCACACGCAGCATGGGTGCATAGCGCTGCACGTACCAGCCGTTTTGCAGGCGCAGCGGCCTGAAGTCGTCTTCCGAGAGCTTGCCTGCCTGCCAGCGCTGGAGCTGGTCACGGAACTGGTCGGCGCGTTGCTTGACGAACGCTTTGTCGAAATCGGTGTATTGATACATGTCTTCAGTTCTTCCGTGGAGCGGGTGCCCTGCCACGGGTGGCATTGCACTTGGATCGTTGGGCTGAACTGTAGAGAGGCTTTATATAAAAACAAACGATTATTTAGTGCTTCATATATATCTGAATGAACATGTGAGACGGGTGGCGGAGAGTCCGGACTGGGTGTTAGGGCGAATTTCCTTCCTGCGCGCTTGCATTTTGCGGGCGGCCCTGCGCCAGTCATTCTCTAGAATCGGGGCTTGTTCAATGATTGAGGCGCCTGGATCGAAGCGGGTGCCTGACTATGGAAATAGCCATACTTTTCGCTCTCATCTGTCTGAACGGCCTGTTCGCCATGTCGGAAATCGCGCTGGTCACCGCCCGCAAGAGCCGCATGCAGAAGCTGGTGGATGAGGGCGACAGCGGCGCGGCAGCGGCCATCAAGCTGGGTGAGGATCCGACGCGTTTCCTGTCCACCATCCAGATCGGCATCACCTCCATCGGCGTGCTCAACGGCATTGTCGGCGAGGCGGCCCTGGCCGGCCCGCTGGAGAGCTGGCTCATCACCCTGGGCATGACCCAGAAATATGCCGACTACCTCTCCACCGGCTTGGTGGTGGTGCTGATCACCTATTTCTCCATTGTGGTGGGCGAGCTGGTTCCCAAGCGCCTGGGCCAGACCCATCCCGAGGCGCTGGCCCGCCTGATCTCGCGCCCCATCAACTTCCTGGCCCTGGCCACCAAACCCTTTGTCTGGCTGCTGTCGGCATCGACGCGCGGTCTGCTCAAGGTGCTGGGCGTCAAGGAAAGCAATGGCAGTGTGGTGACCGAAGAGGAAATCCAGGCCATCCTGGTGGAAGGCCATACGGCTGGCGTGATCGAGTCGCAGGAGCACACCATGGTGCGCAATGTGTTTCGTCTGGACGATCGCCAGATCGGCTCGCTCATGGTGCCGCGCAGCGATGTCATCTGCCTGGATATCGACGAAAGCCTGGAAGAGACGCTGGCCCGCATCGAGCAGGCCGATCACGCGCGCTTCCCGGTCGTGCGCGGCGATATGAACAATATCGTGGGCGTGCTCAATGCGCGTCAGTGGCTGGCACAGGCCCTGCGCAACCAGAGCCAGCAGGCGCTCAAGGACCAGCCTCTGCAGGCGGCCCTCTACGTGCCCGAGACCATTACCGGCATGGAACTGCTGGACAACTTCCGCACCTCCGATCTGCAGATGGCTTTTGTGATCGACGAGTACGGCGAGGTGCAGGGCATCGTCACGCTGCAGGACCTGATCGAGGCGATCACCGGCGAATTCCAGCCGCGCGACCCCGAGACCAGCTGGGCCGTCCAGCGCGAAGATGGCAGCTGGCTGCTGGATGGCCATATTCCTGTGCCCGAGCTCAAGGATCGCCTGGGCCTGCATGCCGTTCCCGAGGAAGAGCGTGGTCGCTATCACACCCTGAGCGGCATGATCATGCTGCTGCTGGGTCGCGTGCCCGCCGAGGCCGATGTGGTGGAGTGGGAGGACTGGCGTTTTGAAGTCGTCGACATGGACGGCAAGACGCTGGACAAGGTGCTGGCCACCCGGCTGGAGCCCCTGGTCACCGTGGCATCGTTGAGCAGCGAATAAGCTCGGGCATCCAGCTCCGGGTCTCCGGACGGCACCGAGCGGCGCGGTGTCCCTTTTTAGCGAGCGCTCTGCCGGGGCTGCTGCAGGGCTCGGCTCCACAGACGCCGTGTGCCCAGGGCCTGCGCCAGCCTGGCATCCAGAGGCAGCGGCTCGCCATGCAGGTGTGCCGCCAGCAGTTCGCCGCACAGCAATGACAGCGTCAGCCCGCGCGAGCCCAGCCCCGTCAGCACCCACAGCCCCGGCAGCTCGTCGGCCACCTGCCCGGCGGGGCCGGTCAGCGGCAGGCGGTCATAGGCGGCGCAGCGCACGCGCGCCCAGGTGTCGGGCGTCTGCGAAGCCTCAAAGAAGGCATGCAGCGCCTGTCTGCACCGGGGCAGCAGAGCCGCCAGCTTTTCGCCATTGCTGGCATGGGCAGCCCGTTGGTCGGCGGCCGTGGGGGGAAGCTCCGTCACATCGCGCTCGAAGGTCGATCCCATGACCCATTGGTGCGCGCCTGCCTCGCTGGCCGAGGGAAAGTCGGGCACCAGATTGCCGTTGCCGTTGACGGGGAAGGGCGGCATGGCTGCCCGGGTCCCGGCATCATGCTCGGCCACGCTGACCTGCCCGCGAATGGCCTGCAGCTCCCATGCGCCTGCTGCCAGGCCGCTGGCCTGGAGCAAGGGTTGGGTGTCCGGGCCCAGGGCCAGCACCAGCATCGGGGCTTCGGCAAGGGTCTGGCCCGGTGCATCCTGCACCTGCCAGAGACGGCGTACCGGATCGCGTGAAAGTCTTGCGGCCGGAGCATGGCCCTGCCAACGAATCCCGGGGGATTGCAGCAGCGCCCTCACCAGCTGCGCAGGGCGCACCCAGCCTGCCTGCTCATGCCAGACGGCGTGACTGTCTTCAGGCAGATGCGCCGCTGCCAGCTGGGCCGGCTGCACGGGCGCGCTCCAGTGCAGGCCCCAGGGGTGGCTATCGCTTTCGGGCTGCAGCCAGGGCTTGGGCAGGTGTGAAGGCTCGTTCAGGTCGTGCTCGAGCACACCACCTTGGGCCCAGTCTAGGCCCGGTCGCAATCTGTTCGTTTCGCTCAGTTGCTGCAAATTTTGTAGCGTTGTGCGAACGCCGCTCCTGGACAGGCGCGATAAAACACTGTCGTCGGGCGATATATGCGGGCAGAACAAGCCGGCAGGCAGGCCGGAGGCTCCGGCAGCAGGCTCAGACGCCGCATCCAGAACGGTCACATCCCAGCCGCGTCGGGCCAGGCTGGCTGCGGCTGCGGCACCAGCCAGACCGGCACCCAGCACCAGACAGCTGCCGGCCCGGCTCACCGGTGGCGGCAGGCCATCGCTGCGATGGCGCGGCTCCCAGGTCGGGTTGTAGGCCGCATGCAGGTTATGGCGCTTGGGTGGCACCCCGGCGCATTTCTTGACTTCAAAGCCTTGTGCCTTGAGCGCCTGGCGCACATGACCGGCCACGCACCAGCTGGCCAGCTGCGTCCCCCGACGGCAATGGCGGGCAATGTTCTTCATGGTGTCTTCATCCCACATCTCGGGGTTGAGCCGGGGAGAAAAGCCATCCAGGTACACGCTGTCAGCCGTCATCTGCTGCTTGCGCAACATGGTCTTGGCGTCGCCTATATAGAGCGTCAGCAGGAGCCGGCCGTCGTCAAACGAGAGGCGGTGCACGCCAGGCAGCAGTCCCCACCACTGTGCGGCCAGTTGCTCGCCAAGCGGACGCAGTGTCTCGTCACGGGGCAAGGATCTCAGCAGATCCTCGCGCGACACCGGGTGCGCTTCCACCGAGACAAAATGCAGCAGGCGCGGTCGCCTGGGGTCGGCCTTCCAGGCGGCCCAGGTCACCAGAAAATTCAGGCCCAGGCCGAAGCCGGTTTCCAGAATGCGCCACTGCGCCGCATCAGCCCAGGCCGCAGGCAGACCGCAGCCGCCGAGAAAGACCTTGCGGGCCTGGTCCAGGCCGCCCAGCTCGCTGTGATAGCGGTCGCCAAATCGGGGGTTGTAGGGAGTGCCATCCGGCATCCAGGTGATCGGTTCAGACATGGCAGGAAAATGCGCCAAGTGATATTGCGGGCAAAACTGGAGCAGCTTGAAGGAAAAAAGGACACCGATCAGCAGCCTTGCCGCTTCGCATCGAGGCGGTCGTTGCACTGCCGAAGGCCGAGGCGGCGCAAAGTGCCTCCGTCAGCCTGATCTTATTCCCAGCGCTGCTGGTAGGAGAAAACCGGAAGACGCCATTTGAAACGAATGGCGGCCAGACGAAAGGCCAGTCCCCCCGCAAAACAGACCAGGGTGCTGATATTGGAGCCGACCTCCAGATACCGCAGGCCCAGGAACATCAGGCATATGGACAGCGACACGCTGGCATACAACTCCCGACGGAACACCACTGGGACCTGGTTGCAGAGCACATCGCGCAAAATGCCGCCGCTGATGCCGGTAATCATGCCGGCCATGATGACCACGATGGTCGGGTAGCCCAGTTCCAGTGCAGTATGGCAGCCGATCAGCGAAAAGGCGATCAGGCCCATGGCATCCAGCAGGAGGAAGACCTGTTTGAGGCGGTGCATATGGCGCGCGATCACGGTGGTCAGCAGGCCGAAGCTGATGACCAGATACACATATTCGGGGTGCTGGGTCCAGCCGATGGGATAGTGGCCCAGTACCATGTCGCGGATGGTGCCGCCGCCCAGGGCAGTGACAAAGGCGATGACGACGACGCCGAAGATATCCATATTGCGCCGGCCCGCAGCGAGGGCGCCGGACATGGCTTCGGCGGTAATGGCCACCAGATAGATGACCAGCATGACGGTGAAGTTGGAGGCCTGGAACGAGTCCAGCAAAGAGATGGAGGGAAGCATGAAGGCACTTGAAAATAGACCAGCCACTCGCATCAGCGCGAGTGTCCGGCTTGCCTCTCCCGCTGTCCTTTTACCTGAGAGTTGCACATGGGCACCTTCGCGATGCCCATGCTTGCCCCTTCGGTGAGTCCTGCAGACTTGTGGTCGCGGACTGCTCTCCAGTTGGCGAAATCCGGGTCCTGTCAGACCCACCTGCGGTACTTGCTGCCTGAGCGATTATGGGAGTTTGCGCCTTCGGCGGGAACCGTTGGCAGGTTCCGCTCTCCCGCAGGATGGGCGCGATTCTAGCCAGTTCCGGAGACTTCATTCGGGTTAATACCTGTATCAGCCGGGTTTCAGCGGTCTTGCGGTTGCCGGCACGCAAGAAAAAAGCCCCGAGGCCTGGGCCACGGGGCTTAGTGTCCAGCCGTCCGCAATCACTCGGCGCTGGGTGGCACATAGCCGGCTGCAGCATCTGCGCCGCTGCCAAAGAAATGGTTCTCCATCTGGCGGGCCAGGTACTGGCGGGCGCGGGCATCGGCCAGGTTCAGGCGGTTTTCATTGATCAGCATGGTCTGGTGCTTGAGCCAGTCGGCCCAGGCCTGCTTGCTCACGTTTTCATAGATGCGCTTGCCCAGATCGCCAGGTGCGGGTGGGAAATCCAGGCCTTCAGCGTCTTGACCAAGCTTGATGCAGTGAACGGTACGTGCCATGTGTTGGGTCCTCTTGGTTGATTTCAGATGTTTGGGTAATAACAAACTGAAATCTTAGTAGTTTGAGTTTTAAGAATGCGGCTCAAGAATGCAAGGCAACGGGGCAGAAGCCCGTTATCCATTCACTCCAAGAACACAGTCCAATGAAAAATCGTCGCAACTTTATCAAGTTTCCTCTGGCTGCCGGTCTGATTGCTGGCTTGACCCTCTCGGCTCTGCCCACATTGCCCGCCTTCGCCCAGACCGGCGTGCAACTGCTCAACGTCTCCTACGACCCCACACGCGAACTCTACGTGAACTACAACCAGGCGTTCGTCAAGTACTGGAAAGCCACGCAGAACCAGGATGTGACCATCAAGCAGTCGCATGGAGGCTCGGGCAAGCAGGCGCGCTCCATCATCGATGGCATCGAAGCCGATGTGGCCACGCTGGCCCTGGCCGGCGATATCGATGCGCTGGTCAAGAACGGCAATGTCAAGCCGGACTGGCAAAAACGCCTGCCGCACAACAGCGCACCCTACAGCTCCACCATCGTGTTCCTGGTCAAGAAGGGCAACCCCAAGGGCATCAAGGACTGGGACGACCTGGTCAAGCCCGGTATCCAGGTGATCACGCCCAACCCCAAGACCTCGGGTGGCGCGCGCTGGAACTATCTGGCCGCCTGGGAATTTGCCAAGCGCAAGTACGGCGGCGATGCACAGGCCAAGGACTTCATCACCAAGCTCTACAAGAACGTCCCCGTGCTCGACACTGGTGCGCGCGGCTCCACCGTGACTTTTGTGCAGCGCGGTCTGGGCGATGTGCTGCTGGCCTGGGAGAACGAGGCCTATCTGGCACTCAAGGAGTTTGGACCCGAGAAATTCCAGATCGTTGCCCCCTCGCTGTCCATCCTCGCCGAACCTTCGGTCGCCGTGGTCGACAAGGTGGTGGATAAAAAGGGCACGCGTGCCGTGGCCGAGGCCTATCTGAAGTATCTGTACTCCGAAGAAGCCCAGCGCATCGCCGGCAAGAACTTCTACCGTCCCACCGATGCCAAGGTCGCCGCCGAGTTCGCCAGCCAGTTCCCCAAGCTGGAGCTCTTCACCATCGACAAGGCATTTGGCGGCTGGGCTGCGGCAGACAAGGCCCACTTCGCCGATGGCGGCAGCTTCGATCAGATCTACACCAAGAAATAAGTGAAATGCAAGACAGGAGGGCGATGAGTGCTCCTGTCTTTGCAATAACAAAAAGATAGAACCAAGCCATGTCGATTCTGCTGATTGCCGGTAGCCCCTCGCAGCCTTCGCGCTCCAGTGCCCTGCTCAATGCCGTGGCCGCGCGTCTCCAGGCCCAGGGTCTGAACACCGAGCCCGTGCTGCAGCTCAACCAGCTGGACCCCGCAGCCCTGCTGCATGCACGCTTCGATCATGCCGAGATTCGTGCCGTGACCGAGCGCGTGGCCCGGGCCGATGCGGTGGTGGTGGCCACCCCCGTCTACAAGGCAGCCTACAGCGGTCTGCTCAAGGTGTTTCTCGATGTGCTGCCGCAGACGGCGCTCAAGGGCAAGCTGGTCCTGCCCCTGGCCACGGGCGGTAGTCCTCACCATATGCTGGCCCTGGACTACGCGCTGCGCCCGGTGCTGCAGTCGCTGGGCGCGCGGCATATTCTGCCGGGCATCTATGCCACCGACCAGGGCGTGCCCCTGCTGCCCGAAGGCGGTTATGGCCTGGCCCCCGAGATTGCCGAACGCGTCGAGGATGCCGCCCAGTTGCTGGCCACCGATCTGCGCCGCAGTGCCCAGTGGGCTGCCGCCAATGACTTTGAAAGCATCGCGTTTGCCGACGTGCGATGTAGCGTTTGAACTAGCGCCCCCCTGAGCCGCTACGCGGCTTCCCCCGAGGGGACGGCAGCATCGCTGCGGGGTGCCCCTTGCTTGCTGCCTCACTGATGGGGCGGCGCCCATTTCTCCATGTCTCTGTTTTTGATAGCAGTCCCCGCACTGCGAAGGCCGAGTTGCGCCTGAAATCAGGCCAAAGGTGCGCCTGAAGTGTGTGGACTGCAAGCTCCAAGGATTGATTTCTCATGACCGATCGCAACAACACTTCTGTCATCATTTCGTCGCAATTGCTGAACACCACACGCCGTCAGTGGCTGGCGGGTACGGCAGCTTCGGCGCTGGCGCTGGCCTCGGGCAGACTGCATGCGCAGCAGGGCAATGGCACGGCAGGCGGGCAGCGCGTGCTGCGCGTGGGCCATCAAAAAGGCTGGCTGTCGATTCTCAAGAATCGCGGCACGCTGGAAAAGCGCCTGAGCCCGCTGGGTGTGGCCGTGCGCTGGGTCGAGTTCAATGCCGGCCCCGTGCAGCTGGAGGCGCTCAACGTGGGGTCCATCGATTTTGGCGATGTGGGCGAGGCTCCGCCCATCTTTGCCCAGGCCGCCGGCGCTCCCCTGGTCTATGCGGGTGCCACGGTGGCGCGACCCGGCCTGGAAGCCGTCATCGTGCCCAAGGGCTCGTCCATCCGCAGCGTGGCCGATCTCAAGGGCAAGCGCATTGCCTACAACAAGGGCTCGAACGTCCATTACTTCCTGGTCAAGCTGCTGGAAAAGCATGGCCTCAAGTACGGCGACGTGCAGTCGGTCTTTCTGGCACCTCCCGATGCACGTGCCGCGTTCGAGAAGGGGTCCGTGGATGCCTGGGTGATCTGGGACCCGTTCCTGGCCTCGGCCCAGAAGACCCTGGATGCGCGCCTGCTGGCCGATGCCAGGGGTGTGGTCAACAACCGAGCCTACTACTTCACCTCGCGCGACTATGCGAGCCGCAATGCCGATGTGCTGCGCATCGCGATCGAGGAAATCGCCGCCATCGATGCATGGGCCGGCAAGAACAAGAGTGCAGCCGCAGCCGAGCTGTCGCAGATTCTGGGCCTGGACACGGCGGTGACAGAGCTGTACCTGAACCGTACCGAGTTCGGCACCAGGGCCGTGAACGCCGAGATCCTCGGCGAGCAGCAGAAGATCGCAGACACCTTCTTCGATCTCAAGCTGATCCCCAAGAGACTGAATCTGCTGCATGCCGCGCCCGTGGACTTGCTGGCCAGCCGCTGATGCATGAAAAGGCCACCGCCATGAGTTCCGCATCCTCTGCACCCCGTTTTCATCGCGGCCGCCGTCAGGCGCTGCAGTTGCTGGGCACCACGGCCTTCAGCTGGACGCTGGCGGCCTATTACGCCGACGAGGCCCTGGCCCAGTCTGCACCGACCGTCGCGGCACCGGCCCAGTTGCGCATCGGCTACCAGAAATCGGCCGTCAACCTGGTCGTGCTCAAGCAGCACGGCGTGCTGGAAAAGCGTTTTCCGGGCACCAGGATCAGCTGGCTTGAATTTCCTGCCGGGCCGCAATTGCTGGAGGCTCTGTCGGCCGGCAGCCTGGACTTCGGCCTGACCGGCGATTCGCCGCCCGTGTTCGCCCAGGCTGCAGGCAAGGATCTGCGTTACGTCGGGGCCGAGCCGCCCAAGCCCGAAAGCTCGGCCATTCTGGTGCTGGCCGATTCGCCGCTGAAAACCCTGGCCGACCTCAAGGGCAGGCGCGTGGCGCTGCAAAAAGGCTCCAGCGCCCACTATCTGCTGGTACGCGCGCTGGACAAGGCGGGTATCGCCTGGGCCGACATCCAGCCCGTATATCTCGCTCCGGCCGATGCGCGCGCGGCGTTCGAACGTGGCAGCGTCGATGCCTGGGCCATCTGGGACCCGTTCTACGCGGCCACCGAGCTGAGCATCCGACCGCGTGTACTGACCACCGGTGAAGGTCTGACGGGCAACAACTCTTTCTATCTGGCCTCGCGGGGCCTGGTCGAGCACCATCCCCAGCTCATCAAGGCCTTGTTCGACGAGCTCACGCGTGCCGACCAGCTGGTGCAGGCCTCGCGCCGGGAGACGGTGCAGCTGCTGGCCGCTTTCAGCGGTCTGGACGCGAATGTGGTCAGCCGTTTCATCGGCCGAAGGCCCAGCTCGCCGACCACGCTGCTCAGTCCCGCCATCGTGGTCGAGCAGCAACGGGTGGCCGATACCTTTTTTCGTCTGGGCGTGATTCCGCGCCAGGTGAAGGTGGCTGACATCGTCTGGCAACCCACAGCGGCGGAGTACGCCCGCCCTGGGCAGACCGGCCCTGCCGCCTCATCCATCACGCCCACCGTGGCATCCAGGTTCTAAGTCAGGTTCAAGGAGATTTCGTCATGCAAGTGTTCTGGTTCATTCCCACCCATGGTGATGCCCGCTACCTGGGCAGCAGCGAAGGTGCACGCCAGCTGAGCCACGACTATGTCAAGCAGGTGGCCGTGGCGGCCGACAGCCTGGGTTACGAAGGCGTGTTGATTCCCACGGGCCGCTCCTGCGAGGATCCCTGGGTGGTGGCCTCCAGCCTGCTGCCTGTCACCAAGCGCCTCAAGTTCCTGGTGGCGGTGCGCCCGGGACTGCATCAGCCCAGCCTGGCTGCGCGCATGGCGGCCAGCTTCGACCGCCTCTCGGGCGGACGTCTGCTGATCAACCTGGTCACAGGCGGCGATCAGGCCGAGCTGGAGGGCGATGGCGTGTTTCTCGACCATGCGACGCGCTATGAGCAATCGGCGGAGTTCATTCAGATCTGGCGCGAGATTCTGGCGCGCAGCCATGAGGGCAAGTCGCTGGATTTCGAAGGGCGGCACCTGCAGGTCAAGGGCGCCAAGCTGCTGTTCCCGCCGCTGCAGAAGCCCTATCCGCCCGTGTACTTCGGCGGCTCTTCGTCCGCCGCCCACGAGCTGGCGGCAGAGCAGGTCGATGCCTATCTGACCTGGGGCGAGCCACCGGCCGAAGTCGCCAAAAAGATTGCCGACGTGCGCGAACGGGCCGAGCGCCGGGGCCGCCAGGTCAAGTTCGGCATCCGCCTGCATGTGATCGTGCGCGAGACCGATGAAGAAGCGTGGGCCGATGCCGAGCGACTGATCAGCCGTCTCAAGGACGAGACCGTGGTCCAGGCCCAGGCCGCGTTTGCGCGCATGGACTCCGAAGGGCAGCGCCGCATGGCCCGGCTGCATGCGGGCGGCACCAAGCGCAGCCGCGAGGACCTGGAAATCAGCCCCAATCTCTGGGCCGGTGTGGGTCTGGTGCGTGGTGGTGCAGGGACGGCGCTGGTGGGCAGTGCCCAGACCGTGGCCGACCGCATCAAGGAATATGCCGATCTTGGCATAGACACTTTTGTGCTCTCGGGCTACCCGCATCTCGAGGAAGCCTATCGCTTCGCCGAGCTGGTCTTCCCGCTGCTGCCCGTCAACGTGCAGCACAAGCTCGCCGGAGGCAATCCCGGCGGCCCGTTTGGCGAGACCGTGGCCAATCTGTACTCGCCGGGTTCCCTGGCATCAGGAGCCGCTGCTGCGGGTCGCGAGCCGGTCCGGGTATCGCAAAGCTGAAGGAGAGAGCATGAGTGATGTTCAAACACTGACGTTGCAGGCTGCAGCCCCGGCTGAGCGCCCGCCGGTGCCTCGTCTGGAGCTGCTGGCGCGCCAGTTCGCCTTGCGGCTGCTGCCCTGGCTTCTTCCGGTCGCGCTGATTGCTGCATGGCAGGCGGCATCGGCCTCGGGCTGGCTGTCCACGCGGGTGCTGCCCGCGCCGCTGGACGTGCTGCGTGCGGCCTGGACGCTGGCCGAGTCGGGCGAACTCTGGACGCATGTGAAGGTCAGTGCCGGGCGCGCGCTGGCAGGGCTGGCCATCGGTGGCAGCCTGGGTCTGCTGCTGGGTCTGCTCACGGGTTCGCTGCGCTGGGCCGAGACGCTGCTCGATTCCACGATCCAGATGGTGCGCAACATTCCTGCGCTGGCGCTGATTCCCCTGGTCATTCTGTGGTTTGGCATCGACGAGTCGGCCAAGCTGTTCCTGATCAGCATCTCGGTGTTCTTCCCCATCTATCTCAACACCTTCCACGGCATTCGCAATGTGGACCCGGGCCTGATCGAGATGGGACGCAGCTACGGCCTCACGCGCTGGCAGCTGTACCGCGACATCGTATTGCCGGGGGCGCTGTCTTCCATTCTCGTGGGCCTGCGCTTTTCGCTGGGCCTGATGTGGGTGATTCTGATCGTGGCCGAGACGATCTCGGCGCAGGCAGGCATCGGTTACCTGACCATGAATGCACGCGAGTTCCTGCAGACCGATGTGGTACTGGTGGGCATTCTGCTCTACGCGATCCTGGGCAAGCTGGCCGATGTATTTGCCCGTTCGCTGGAGCGCTGGTGGCTGCGCTGGCATCCGGGGTATCAGGGGTGAGTGCCCCTGAGCCGCTGCGCGGCTTCCCCCTCTCTCCTCGGGAGGGGGACGACATCCTCGCTGCGAGACGGCTCTTGCTGGATGTCTCTGGCCTGGGTAGTGCGCTTTTTGGGGCTTGGTGGAAAGAATGAGAGGAGCTTGCGATGAGTAGTTTATGGAGTCGTTTGACGCAGTCTCTGGTGAGTGCGGGGGCCCTGAATGCGCGCCAGCCGCTGGTGGCCTGGGAGGCGTCCTGGGACGAGGCCGAGGCCTTGCAGGCGAGCGGAAAGCTGTGGCAGCGGACCGAGGATGCGGAAGAAAAACCGCAGGGCGGCGGCAAGCCGCCCGAGGTGCAGCAGAAAGAGGCCCTGGGTGTGCATTTGCAGACGCTGCAGCTGACCAAGCGCTATGGCGAGCGTGAAGTACTCAAGCAGGTGCAGCTCGATGTCCAGCCTGGCGAGTTCATCGCCATCGTGGGGCGCAGCGGCTGCGGCAAGTCCACCTTGCTGCGCCTTGTCGCGGGTCTGGAGCAGGCCAGCGCCGGACAGTTGCGGATCGATGGTGGCGAGGCCGGCGAGCCGGGTCAGCAGAACAAGGACACGCGCATCATGTTTCAGGATGCGCGTCTGCTGCCCTGGAAGCGGGTGCTGGACAACGTGATTCTGGGTCTGCCCGATTCGGCACGCGAGCACGGCCGCAAGGTGCTCGCGCAGGTGGGGCTGGCCGATCGTGAGAACGAGTGGCCTGCCCGCCTGTCGGGCGGTCAGCGCCAGCGTGTGGCGCTGGCCCGTGCCCTGGTTCACCAGCCACGGCTGCTGTTGCTCGATGAGCCGCTGGGCGCTCTGGACGCCCTGACGCGCATCGAGATGCACCGTCTCATCGAAGGGCTGTGGCGCAGCCATGGCTTCACGGCCTTGCTGGTCACTCACGATGTCCAGGAGGCCGTGGCTCTGGCCGATCGCGTGGTACTGATCGAGGACGGACGCATTGCGCTCGACGAGCGCATCGACCTGCCGCGTCCGCGCGTGCATGGCGATGCCCGCTTTGCTGCACTGGAGACCCGCATCCTGGACCGCGTGCTGCAAAAGCCCGAGCCAGAACAGGACGCCGGATTGCAGGGCTGGCCTGGCGTGCCGGCTACGGGGCTGCGCTGGGCGATTTGAGCATCCAACGAAACCAAAGAGAAACAGGCGGCGGGCGCAGCCGCAAGCTGTGCCGCCTGCCATCAAGATATGAATTTTCAGCAACTGCGTTCGGTCCGGGAAACGGCAAGGCGTGGCTTCAATCTCACCGAAGTGGCGGCCATGCTCCACACCTCGCAGCCTGGCGTGAGTCGGCAGATTCGCGAGCTCGAGGAGGAGTTGGGTATCGATATATTCGTGCGTGCAGGAAAGCGCCTGACGGGGCTCACGCCGCCCGGCACGGCCCTGCTGCCCATCGTCGAGCGGATGCTGCTCGAGGCCGACAATCTGCGCCGCGCGGGCGAGGACTTCCATGCCAGCGAGCGCGGAGGTCTCTCGATTGCCGCCACGCACTCTCAGGCGCGCTATGCCTTGCCCCAGGTGGTGCGCGATTTCCGCCGGCTCTATCCCCAGGTTTCGCTGCACCTGCACCAGGGCTCGCCGCGCCAGGTGGCCGAGATGCTGCTGTCGGGCGAGGCCGATATCGGCGTGGCCACGGAGGCACTGGGTAGCTACGAGAATCTGGTGACCCTGCCTTGCTACCGCTGGTCGCACAGCGTGGTTGTCCCGCCCGGCCATGCACTGCTCGAGGCCGAGGGGCCACTGACGCTGGAGGATCTGGCACGCCACCCCATCATCACCTACGAGCAGGGCTACACGGGGCGTGCCCATATCGACAAGGCCTTTGCTGCGGCAGAACTGGTGCCCGAGGTGGTACTCACCGCCATGGACGCCGACGTGATCAAGACCTATGCGGAGCTGGGCATGGGCGTGGGCATCATCGCCTCCATCGCCTTCGATGCCGAGCGCGACCGACATCTGCGTGCCATCGATGCGCGTCATCTGTTCGAGGTCAATCTCACACGCCTGGCCCTGCGCCGCGATGCCTGGCTGCGTGGCTATGCCTATGCGTTCATCGAGAGCTTTGTGCCCACGCTGACACCCGAGGTGGTGCGTGCCGCGCTGCAATCGGCCGAAGGCTGAAGAGTACCAGTCGGCTTTGTCGGCCAAGGCCCGAGCGCCTGCTGTCAATGCGCTGCAGGCTGCTTGGCGTCGCTCACCGTCCCAATCCTGCCGCCCCCCACCCAGAGGGGCTTGGCAAAGCCTGCGCCGGCTTGCGAAGCCTCGGGTCGGATCGGGGCCCGTGGCGCAGTTGCGCAGGCAGGGCCTGGCCCTGGACTGAGGCGGGAGCGGGCTTGCCGCTGCTTCAGGCCTTGCAGCGGTGGCGAGAGCCTTTGCCCCGCTGTGGTGGCACCAATCCTGGAGCGATCTTGTGCGTAAGATGTTTTCGGCATAAAAATTTTTGTTTTTATTCTTTTGAGTTTTGTTGAGAAGGTTTCAGAATCGTTTTCATGCAGTGCCGCAAGCACTGTTTTTCACCACCTTTCACGCTTTCTCAGGAGAACTCTCATGTCTATTCAAGCCATCAACGTGCGCAACCAGTTCAAGGGCAAGGTCAAGGAAATCATCCGTGGCGATGTCGTCTCGGAGGTGGATGTGGAGACGCCCTGGGGCATCGTCACTTCCGTGATCACCACGCGCTCGGTCAACGATCTGGGCTTGGCGGTGGGGTCGGAGGTGGTGGCCCTGGTCAAGTCCACCGAGGTTTCCATCGCCAAGCTGTAATCCTCAAACCCTTTTACGCACAACCCCCGGCGCAGCTGTCTGCGCCGGGGGTTCTCTTTGGGGGGGCAATGCGCTGTCGCGCAGTGCCCAGGCCTCATTCCAGGGCCATCAAGGCGGCGTTGCCGCCGGCGGCTGCCGTGTTGTGCGACAGCGCACGCTCGTGCCAGAGTCGCTCCAGCCGCACGGGCTGGCCTGTCTGGCAGCGCGTGGGCAGGAGCAAGGGGCCTGGTCGGGCTGCCAAGGCCTGCGACCATTGCAGAAAAACGGCATCGTCGCATTCCAGCAGCACAGCATCCAGTGGCTCGGTCTGCGCAATTTCCTCGATGCCCTGCTTGGCAGGCAACAGCCGCACATGGCGATGCAGTGCTTCTGGCAGCTGGTGGTGTACGTCGTTGCCGAGTCGGCTGGCGGGCCACAGGGCCAGCGAGCCGCAGGCCAGTGCGGCGGCCAGTTGCTGCAGCAGCGAGGTTCTGTCCTGTGCCGAACACAGCGTTCGAGGTTTCCCGCGCAACTGGTAGAGATTGCGCTCGCCCGTGGGGCCGGGCAGCAGGCGCGCGGCATGCAGACCGGGCAAAGCCGCTCGCAGGCGCTCGCAATCGTGGCTGACGACGGCTTCTCCGCGCTGCCGGGCCCAGTGGCCCAGTTGCTGCAAGGCGTCCGTTGCCGCTGAGAGGGCCGGATTGGCTTCGCGCAGGGCTTCGCCGGACTGATGCAGCAGCAGACCAAGCAGCTGCAGGGGCGATCCGGGCGCCTGCTGCAGGCGTGGCAGGTACAGCGGCCCTCCGGCCTTGGGGCCGGTGCCCGACAGTCCCTCGCCGCCAAAGGGCTGAACACCGACCACGGCCCCCACCATATTGCGATTCACATACAGATTGCCCACGTGGGCTCCCCGGGCGACCTGTTGCAGGGTCTCGTCGATGCGTGTGTGCAAACCCATGGTCAGTCCGTAGCCCAGGGCGTTGATGCGCTCCAGCAACTGCGGCATCTCGCGTCTCTGATAGCGCAGCACATGGAGTACGGGGCCGAAGACTTCGCGCCCGAGAGGCTGCAGATCGGGCAGCTCGACCAGTGTGGGGGGCACAAAATGCCCTTGTACGGCCATGTCGGCGCTCAGCGGCGACTGGTGGATATGCAGGCCCAGGGCTCCCAGACGGGCGAGATGCCGCTCTATGGCAGCCTTGGCATCGGCATCGATCACCGGCCCCACATCGGTGGCCAGCTCGGCCGGGTCGCCGCAACGCAGCTCCTGCATGGCACCGCGCAGCATGGCCAGCAGCCGGTCGGCGCAGTCGCTTTGAACGCACAGCAGGCGCAACGCCGAGCAGCGCTGGCCGGCGCTGTCAAAGGCCGAGGCCACGATGTCCTGCACGGCTTGTTCGACCTGTGCCGACGAGTCCACCAGCATGGCGTTCTGGCCGCCGGTCTCTGCCACCAGTACCACGGGCCGGCCGTCGGGGCGAAGCCTGTTGGCAGTCTGCGCATTCAACAGGCGCGCGACCTCGGTGGAACCCGTGAACAGCACGCCGGCCACACGCGCATCGGCCACCAGCGCAGCGCCCACGGTTTCTCCGCGGCCGGGTAGCAGCTGCAGCACGCCCGGTCCAATGCCGGCCTGATGCAGCAGGCGCACGGCTTCCTGTGCGATCAGCGGAGTCTGCTCGGCGGGCTTGGCCAGCACCGTGTTGCCGGCTGCCAGGGCAGCGGCGATCTGTCCGGTGAAGATGGCCAGCGGAAAATTCCAGGGACTGATGCAGACCACCGGCCCGATGCCGGGGGCGAGCAGATCCGCCTCGGCCTGCCGCCGGATCTGGGCCGCGTAATAGCGCAGAAAATCGGATGCCTCGCGTACCTCTGCCACGGCATTGGCCGCAGTCTTGCCGGCCTCGCGCATCAGCAGGGTCATCAATGGCATCATCCGGGCTTCGAGGCACCGGGCAGCGCTCTCCAGCAGACCTGCGCGCTGCTCGGCCGGGATCGCCTCCCATGCGGGCTGGGCCCGTTCTGCAGTCTCCAGTGCCTGCTGAATCTGCGCAGGCGTGGCATCGCTGACGCGGCCCAGCAGTTGCCGATGATCGGCCGGATTGACAATGACATTGCCGATGGTGCCGTCCAGGGACTGGGTGGCCGGGCGGTG
Organism: Comamonas sp.; assembly: GCF_009360615.1. Taxonomy (GTDB): domain Bacteria; phylum Pseudomonadota; class Gammaproteobacteria; order Burkholderiales; family Burkholderiaceae_C; genus Comamonas. Next base: position 49,126 of record NZ_SPEY01000060.1, on the reverse strand, counting down.
TGTCACCAGCGCCTCGGACAGGGCGAACAGCACACCATCATCGTTCAGATCCAGCCCTGGCGAGTTGAGGCGCTGTGCACCCAGCAGGTCGCACGGAAGGCTGATGCGAGGGTGGGGAAGGCCAATGGCTTCTGGCGCACCCGGCATACCGACGGCAGCCCGAGCATCCATCCGGCTTTCCGCCAGGACCAGATCCGCGGGTGCCGCTATCAGGTCGGAGAGCGGCCAGTCAGGGTTGGCAATGCGGTGCACGAACGAGCTGTTGGCTCCGTTTTCGAGCAGTCGCCGCACCAGATAGGCGAGCAGCGTCTCGTGCGTACCGACGGGGGCATAGATGCGGCAGGGGCGGCGCGCTGCCTTGTCGTCGGCCTCGACCACATGGCGGTACAGGGGTTCGCCCATGCCATGCAGGCATTGGTATTCATAGCTGCCCGGCCCGTAGGGATGCGCACTCGCGAGTGACTCGATAGAGGCGACGGTCTGCGCATTGTGGGTGGCGAACTGCGGGTAGATGGCGTCGGGCACGGCCAGCAACTTGCGTGCGCAGGCGATATACGCCACGTCGGTGTGATGCTTGCGGGTGTAGACCGGATAGTCGCTCAGGCCGTCGATCTGGGCACGCTTGATTTCGCTGTCCCAGTAGGCACCCTTGACCAGCCGCACCATGAGGCGGCGTTCGCTGCGCCTCGCCAGGTCGACCAGGTAGTCGATCACATAGGGGCAGCGCTTCTGATAGGCCTGAATCACAAAGCCCAGCCCGTTCCAGCCCGCCAGGCTGGGGGCATGTGCGAGCTGCTCCAGCAGATCCAGCGAAAGCTCGAGCCGGTCTGCTTCTTCGGCGTCGATGTTGAGACCGATGTCGTATCCGCGTGCCAGCTCGCACAGCTCCAGCACGCGCGGCAGCAATTCGCCCATCACACGCTGCCGCTGGGCGCGGCTGTAGCGTGGGTGCAGGGCGCTGAGCTTGATGGAAATACCCGGTCCTTCATAGAGGCCCTGGCCGTCTGCGGTCTTGCCGATCGCATGAATCGCCTCCACATAGGACTGCAGATAGCGCTGCGCATCGTCGGCCGTGAGCGCGGCCTCGCCCAGCATGTCGTACGAATAGCGAAACCCCCTGGCCTGCAGTTCGCGTGCACGGGCCAGCGCCTGGTCAATGGTCTCGCCCATCACGAACTGTTCGCCCATCAAGCGAAGGGCCATGTCCACGGCCTTGCGCACCAGTGGTTCGCCCCCCCTGGCCGTGATGCGCCTGAGCGCCGAGAGCAGGCCCGGCTCGCTGTGCGTATCGACCAGCTTTCCGGTGACCACCAGTCCCCAGGCAGCTGCATTGACGAAGAGCGAAGGGCTCTTGCCCAGGTGTGCCTGCCAGTCGCCGCCACGCAGCTTGTCGCGGATCAGCGCGTCGCGCGTGGCGGCATCGGGGATGCGCAGCAAGGCCTCGGCCAGGCACATCAGTGCCACGCCCTCTTGCGAGGACAGGGAGAACTCCTGCAGCAATCCTTGGACCAGCCCCTGGCGTCCCGCGCTGGCGGGCTGGGAACGCAACTGCTCCACCAGCTTTTGCGCATGGACGGCAACCCCGGCTGCCTGGGCTGGCGGCAGGGTGGCCTCAGGCAGCAGCCGGGCCACGGCTGCGGGTTCGGCCATGCGGGTGGAGGCAGTGATGGCCCTGCGCAGTGCGTCGGCGGGGCGGCTGGAATCTGGCAGCGCTGTGAAGATCGGCATGTCGGTGCGGGTGTCGGAAAGGCTGGACGCGAGCAGGTGCGCGGCCTTCACCATGTTCACAGCTGCATTGCATGCGGCCCGGACGCGGCTGTCTACATAGGGAAAATCATTGCTGGTTCAATGAAGAATGAATCACTATATTGAATCCTTCATAAAGAGGAATTCACTAATGACTGATGCTTTAGAAGTTGATATTGACAGGATTGACCGGAAAATACTGGCGATTCTGCAAACCGACGGGCGCATCTCCAATCTGCGTCTGGCAGAGCAGGTGGCGCTTTCGCCCACGGCCGTGCAGGCCCGCGTGGCCCGGCTCACGCGCGACGCCTACATCCTGGGCTACGAGGCTCGCCTGAATCCGCAGAAGCTGGGGGTCGGCATGACGGTGTTTGTCGAGGTCTTGCTGGACCGTACCACGCCCCATGTGTTTGACGAGTTCAAGGCTGCCGTGCTGGCTTACCCCGCCATCATGGAATGCCATATGGTGGCAGGGGGGTTTGACTATCTGCTCAAGACCCGCATGGCCGACATGGCCGCCTACCGAGACTTTGCGGGCAGGGTGCTGTGGCAGCTTCCGGGCGTGCGCGAGACCAGAACCTATGCGGTGATGGAAGAGATCAAGGATGATGCGCGGCTGCCCTTGTAGGAGGAAAGCGCGTTTGAATGAAGGGCTCAGGGTTCGGTGTCTGTGTTGACGCGAGCGAGCAACAACTGCATTTTTCAGGAATGGATGGGCCGCAGAAAACATGTAAATAATTGATACACACAGAGTGGTTGCCGCAGGGCAAGCGCGATGCTGGCTGCGACACAAAGCTGTGCAGTCGTTCTCGATTCATGACCAGAAAGCGGCATTTATGCGAGTCAATGCACCAGTGACACAGCGCGAGTACAGCTTTGATGAGAATGCGACGCTGATGTCCACCACGGACACGGAGAGTTACATCAAATATGCCAATCAGGCATTCATGGAGGTCAGCGGTTTCGAGCCGCAGGAGATCCTCGGTCAGACCCACAACCTGGTGCGCCACCCGGACATGCCGCCGGCTGCCTTTGCCGATATGTGGGCCACGCTCAAGAGTGGCGAGCCCTGGAGCGCACTCGTCAAGAACCGCCGCAAGAACGGGGACCACTACTGGGTCCGGGCCAATGCCATACCCATCATCCGCAATGACAAGGCCAAGGGCTATATGTCGGTGCGCACCCAGCCCGAGCGCAAGGAGGTCGAGGCGGCGCAAAAGCTGTATGAGTCCATGCACGACAAGGGCGGATCAGCCCATGAACTGCACAAAGGCATTGTCTCCAAGAAAGGGCTGGGGAAGGTGCTGTCCATCTGGCGGCATTTGGGGGTGCGACGGCGCATTCGCCTGAACTCGCTGGCCTTGTGGGGTGCCCTGGTGCTTGGAGCCTGGCTGCTGGGTCAAAGCCCGACACAGGTCCTGTCGATGACGGCCTTCATGACGGTTGCTCTGATGGTGATGACACTGCTGCTGGAGAGCCAGTTCGCCACGCCGCTGGAGCTGCTGAAGCGTCAGTCGCTGAACGTGGCAACCGGCAACAACCGGCAGACGGAATATCTGCAGCGCACGGATGAAATCGGCACCACGCTGCGGACGGTCAACCAGATCGGCCTGATGTTTCGCTGGCTGGTGGACGATGTGAATCAGCAGGCGCTGAATGTTCAGCAAGCCTGTAATGAAATAGAGCAAGGCAACAGCTTCCTGCACGGGCAGACGGAGCAACTGGCGGTGAATGTGGCCCAGACTTCGGCATCCATGGAGCAGATCACGGCCCGGGTTCAGTCCAGCGCGGACACGGCGCAAAAAGCCGGTGTGCTTGCCAGCGAGGCCAGCGAGGCCGCCCTGCGCGGGGGGCAGTCCATGGATCAGATCGTCTCCACCATGGACTCCATCACCGCCAACTCTCGCAGGATCGCCGACATCGTCGGAGTGATCGACAGCATTGCGTTTCAAACCAATCTGCTGGCGCTGAATGCGGCCGTGGAGGCCGCCCGTGCGGCCGAACACGGCAGGGGATTTGCGGTCGTTGCCGGCGAGGTGCGGGCCCTGGCCCAGCGCAGCGCCGACGCCGCCAAGGAGATCAAGGCGCTCATTCAGGCCAGTACCGCCACCATCGAGGCCGGCTCTCACGTCGTCAACGATGCGGGGCGAAACATCGGGGATATCGTCTCCCAGGCCCGCCGCGTGGCGGATTTCATCGCGGAGATCAGCAAGGCCACGCGCGAGCAGAGCGAGGAGATCACCCAGGTCGGAAAGTCCGTGGCGGACATGGACTATCTGACGCAGCAGAATGCGCAGTTGGTGACCCAGGGCGCGCAGGCCTCCAGCAGCATGCAATGGCAGGTGAAAAATCTCGTGGAAGCGATTGGCGTGTTCCGGTAGACGGCGAATCGCAGGGCCGTCCGATGACTGCGATCGGATCTGGGCAGCCCTGATTCGGCACGATGGAGCCGATTTGCGTGCGACCGGCCACTCAGCCCCAGAGGAGCGGCTTGTTCACCATCAAGTAATAGGTACCGGCCATGGCCACAAAGGCGGGGTAGCCCAGGGCTTCCCAGCGCAGCTGGTACTGCCGGAAAAGCGGCGGCAGAGCCTGGCTTTGGCGATGTGCCTGATTCGCCATCGCGGCCATGCGGATCTGCAGCCAGACCACGGGCAGCCAGCAGATGCCGGCCAGCGCATAAAGGCCCAGCGATAGCGCAAGCCAGGGCGTGGTCAGCGGCCAGCCTGCGAGATAGGCCATGGCAATGCCCGTGATCGGTTGAATGAAGACGCAGGGGGTGGTGAACCACCAGTCGGCCCTCACCACGAGGCGGCTGACCACGGCCTGTGCCGCCACCGAGCCGCTGCGGTTGGCAAAGAACATATAGAAGGCCGAGCCCAGGCCCGTGCCGACCAGCAGCACGCTGGAGAGAATGTGCAGCGTCTTGAGCAGCAGATAGGTATTCATGATTCAAGTCTGTCGGAGGGGTTGTGTGCCTGCAGCAAAAACCACAGCATGGCGGCGATGGGCAGGTTTTTGAGCAGTGGCCCGAGCGGATGCAGCCATAGCGCGGGTTGAAGAGCCGTGCCGATGACGGTCATGGCCGTCATCAGCAACAGCGCTGTCAGGTAGCTGGCCCGGCCCGGGCGCAGCAGCAAGGCCAGACCCAGAGCCAAATCGGCCAGCAGGCCGGACCAGATCAGCAGTGCCTGCCAGCGTGCATCGACAATGCCGCCGTCAGACAGCAGACGTGCACCTTCGTGCTGCAGTCCCGAGAGGCCGAAATAGTCCAGTGCGCTGACGAGGGCCGTCCCCAGCCAGACGACGACCAGGCTGGCGTGCATGCATTTGGCGGCCTGATCGCCGGCCTGGCTTCTGTTCTGCAGATCAGGCATGACGGTGGCCTTCCCTGGGCACGGTGCCCAGCATGGCACCCGGAGCCACAGGCGCGCGCCCCAGCAAGCGCACCAGGGTCTGCGGGTCGGTGACGTTGTCGTTCTCCAGCAAGGCCATGGTTTCACTGCACCAGGGCAGGCTGGGGATCTGGTCGCCGACTCTGGCGCTGCCCTTGCTCATCCAGTCGGGCAGGGCATGGACCGATGCCGGGCCATAACCCATCTGGCTGCGCAGGCTGGCGATGAAGGCCTCTGTCGAAAGCGGTTCGGGGCCACCGATCTCGACCATGCCTTCAGGGGTATCCGATGTCGCCATCTGCGCGAGCACATCGGCCAGATCACGCACGGCCACGGGCTGTATCCGGCTGCTGCGCATGAGTCCGGGCAGCAGTAACAGGGGCAGCCTGGCCAGATTCATCAACAACTGGCTGCTGGCACCACCTGCACCAAAGATGATGCTGGGTCGCACGACGACGGGCTTGAGCAGGCCCTGCCTGCCCAGCGTCAGCAGATGTTCGTCGGCAGCGCGCTTGGTGGTGGCGTACTGGGTGCCGCCCTGACCCGCGCCCAGCGCCGAGACCTGAACCACGCGGCGCACGCCTGCCCGGGCGCAGGCATCGAACAGCGCCATGGGTGCCAGAGAGTGCAGGGTCTGCAGGTCCTGGCCGGGTCTGTCGCGCAGGGCGCCCACGGCATTGATGACGGCGTCAATGCCCTGCAGATGCGCAAGCCACGCCTCGGCCGTCGTGCAGGCACCGAAATCCAGAGGCGGCTGGCTGTGGCGGCTGCGTACCACGGGGTCATGGTCCAGCAGGGCGAGGGCATTCACGATATGCCGGCCCAGAAAGCCGGTGCCGCCGCAGATCAGAACTCGCATACGCTACTCCTTTACAGTTTTCTGCCTTGACAGAATTCAGTCCGGTTTCAGTCGGTATCCTTGCCCTGGCCGCCATCCCTGCCGCGGACAAAGCGCTGGACGCTGGCACCCAGGCGCAGGATCTTGTCCAGCGTGGCGGGGGACAGCCGCAGCATCTCGTCGGTCCAGATGCCCAGCGAATCCATGAGGCGCAAGGTCTCGTGCACGCGGTCCTGGGTATCGGCTGTCTCGCTCTCGAATTCGGGCCGGGCGATCAGTTCGCGCAGCAGCGCGCTGGTGGGGTCGAACTCGCGCCGCTTGCGCTCCCGCACAATGGTGCGCAACAACTCCCAGACATCCGCCGAAGTCTCGAAATACTCGCGCCGGTCGCCGCTTCTGCGGCTGGTGCGAATCAAGTTCCAGCTCAGCAGCTCCTTGAGGCTGTTGCTGACGTTGGAACGCGCCGCGCCCAGGGTTTCGCAGATTTCGTCGGCATTGAGGGGGCGGCCGTGAAAGAACAGCAGGGCATGGATTTGCGCCACCGTACGGTTCACGCCCCAGGCGCTTCCCATGTCTCCCCAGTGGTGCACAAAGCGTTCAGCGATAGGACTCAGTTGCATGAGATGCAGTGTGGTCTTGCTTGAAATTTCTGTCAATACAGAAATTTATGTTTTGAAAAATCGCTGTGCTGCTTCAGGCAAAGCTCAGGTGAGCACCACGATCTGGCGGTCAGGGCTGGAAGCGGTATTTCTTTAATGGAAGAAATTCCGAGCCGACTCGCTCCCCCATGCCGTACTCGTAAAATGGCTGCATTACAGGGGCATGGAGCCCCGTCAGGGAAGGGAGAGTTCATGACCGCTGCATCCGTCTTGCGTGCTGCCTTGATTTTGTCGGCCTGTGCCTTGGCCCAGGCCGCATCGGCGGCCTGCTATTTTGTCTATGCGCCCAATAACGAGCTGATCTATCGCTCCAATGTGGCACCGGTCGATCTTTCCCTGCCCTTGCACCAGACGGTGTCGCAACTCTCCCCCGGAGCGCGCATGTTCTTCTCGCTCGACGAGTACAACTGCGCCACCGAGGTCAATCTGATTGCCGAGCGTGCCCAGCTTGCTGTGGCGCGCAACAACCGCGAGCGCCGCCTGCGCGAAGATCAGCGCTTCTGATTACATAGCGGTCAGCGCTTGATCGCCAAGCGTTTGAGGTGTTTTTGACGCGTGCTATCTGACGTGCGGCCGGCGCAGGGGCCAGGGCGTCATCCCGCAGCCCGTGCAGTTTTTTGCCGTGGTCTGCCCTCGGGTATGGGGCGGCCTGAGACAATCGGCCACCATGAGTGAATCCCGCGACAACAAAATTCCCGAGAACCTGCCCGAAGTCCCATCCGATGCCCCGGCGTTGCCCGAGGGCTGGCTGGAAGTGCTGTCCATGGACATGGACGCCCAGGGTGTAGCCCGCAAGCCCGATGGCAAGGTGGTCTTCATCGACGGTGCCCTGACCGGTGAAATCGTCAGCGCCAACACCCATCGCAAGAAGAACAACTGGGAAGCGGCCACGCTGACCGAAATCCACCGAGAGTCCTCGCAGCGGGTGAAGCCCGGCTGCCCCAATTTCGGCCTGCACGCCGGAGCCTGCGGCGGCTGCAAGATGCAGCATCTGCATGTGGCGGCCCAGGTCGCGATCAAGCAGCGGGTGCTGGAGGACAATCTCTGGCATCTGGCCAAGGTCAAGCCCGAGACGCTGCTGCGCCCCATCGAAGGACCGGCCTGGGGCTATCGCTTCCGCTCGCGCCTGTCGGTGCGTTATGTGGCCAAGAAGGGCAAGGTGCTGGTGGGCTTTCATGAGCGCAAGAGCCGCTATATCGCCGACATGGAGGTCTGCAAGATTCTGCCGCCCCATGTGGATGCCATGCTCATGCCCATGCGCGCGCTGATCGCCAGCCTGGATGCCCGCGAAACCTGTCCGCAGATCGAAGTGGCTTGCGGTGACCACGTCACGGCCCTGGTGCTGCGCCATCTGGAGCCTCTGTCGGATGCCGACAAGCAGCGCCTGCGTGACTTCGCTGCCGTGCAGAACGTGCAGTGGTGGCTGCAGCCCAAGGGCCCGGATACCGTGCATCTGATGGAGGAGGGCGGCACGCAGCTGTCCTATGGTCTGCCAGACTTCGGCATCACCATGCCGTTCAAGCCCACTGACTTCACCCAAGTCAATCCGCATATCAACCGCGTGCTGGTCACGCGCTCGCTGCGCCTGCTGGACGCGAAAAAGGACGAGCGCGTCATCGACTGGTTCTGCGGCCTGGGCAATTTCACGCTGCCGATCGCCACCATGGCACGCGAGGTGCTGGGCATCGAAGGCTCGGAAACCCTGGTCAGGCGCTCGCACGAGAACTACGCGCGCAACAATGCCGCGCGCAGCGAAGAAGACAAGCTGGCTCCCACCCGCTTTGTGGCGCGCAATCTGTTCGAGATGACGCCTGCCATGCTGATTGCCGACGGCAATTCCGACAAATGGCTGGTCGATCCCCCGCGCGAAGGTGCGTTTGCCCTGTCCAAGGCACTGGCCGATATTCACCAGATCCGCATTGGCGCCAAGCAGACCGGCGTGGCCAGCGAAGAGCAGCCCGATCTGTTGCCGCCCCTGCCCGAGGGTCAGGAAAGCTGGCAGTTTCCCAAGCGCATCGTCTATGTGAGCTGCAATCCGGCCACATTGGCGCGTGATGCGGGTCTGCTGGTGCACCAGGCAGGCTACCGCTGCGTGGCTGCGGGCGTGGTGAACATGTTCCCGCACACGGCGCACGTGGAATCCATGGCCGTTTTCGAGCGCGCATAAGAGCGCAAGCGCTTGAACTGCGCCGGCACGGCGCAGTTCAGCCGCCCAGGGTAGTGTCCAGAATCATCATCAAGACAAAGCCCAGCATGAGCCCTGTGGTGCCCCAGGCTTCATGACCTTTGCGATGCGATTCGGGAATGATTTCGTGGCTGATGACAAACAGCATGGCACCAGCGGCGAAGCCAAGACCCGAGGGCAGCAGCATGGTGGAGCTGCTGACGACGATGGTGGCAGTCACGGCGCCCAGGGGTTCGATCAACCCTGTCAGAGCCCCCAGCACCACTGCAAAACCACGGGTATAGCCGGCTGCCAGCAAAGAGGCCGCGACGACAAAACCCTCGGGCACATCCTGTATGGCAATGCCCAGTGTCAGCGAGCTGGCACGCAGCCCCTCGTTGGCGGCATAACCCACGCCTATGGCCAGGCCCTCCGGAAGGTTGTGCAGCGTGATGGCAATGACAAACAGCCAGGTGCGCCGCAGCTGCTTGGCATCGGCACCTTCACGGCCTTTGATGAAGTGCTCGTGCGGCAGCAGGCGATCCATGACCAGCAGGGCTGCACCTCCGAGCAAGATGGCTGCGCCGATCAAGGCACCGCTCAGCCATTCGCTGCTGGCGGGCGAGGTCGCTGCCTTGGCGGCTTCCAGTCCGGGGAGGATCAGTGAAAAGGCGCAGGCAGCCAGCATCACGCCTGCGCCAAAGCCAAACAGCGTGTCCTGTGTGCGCTCGGATGGATGTTGGGTCAGCAGCACCGGCAAAGCGCCCAGCGCGGTCGCCAGTGCCGCTACGCTTCCGCCTAGCAGTGCATTCAGTGCTGCGGGATTGGTCTGCAGCTGCTTCCAGACCATGGATGCCAGCACCAGAGCACCGGCCGCAGAGATCAGCAGCCCGAGCCTGGTCCTGAGCGGCAGGGGCGTCTGGCTGGAGGAGGCGGTCTGCAGTCCGTCCGGGCCCATGGTTCAGCTCCTGACAGCCTGGGTGGCGGCAGCAAAGCGGCGCGCCACTTCATTCCAGTCCACCACGTTGTAGAAGGCGGCGATGTATTCGGGGCGGCGGTTCTGGTATTTCAGGTAATAGGCATGCTCCCAGACGTCCAGGCCCAGAATCGGCGTGTTGCCGCTGCCAATGCCAGGCATCAAAGGGTTGTCCTGGTTGGCGCTGCTTTCCACATGCAGCTTGCCGCTGCGGTCCACGCTGAGTCAGGCCCAGCCGCTGCCAAAGCGGCTGATGGCAGCCTTGGTGAATTCGGTCTTGAAGTTCTCGAAGCTGCCAAGGTCCTTGTCAATGGCGGCTGCAAGAGCGTTCTGCGGCAGGCCTCCTCCGCCGGGAGACATGACTTGCCAGAACAGGCTGTGATTGGCATGGCCGCCGCCGTTGTTGCGCACTGCTTGACGCAGCGTTTGCGGCAGTGATTCAAGCTTGGCAAGCAGATCGTCCAGCGACCATTGCGCGTACTCGCTGTCTTCGAGTGCCGCATTGAGGTTGTTGACGTAGGTCTGATGATGCCTGGCGTAGTGGATCTCCATGGTTTGCGCATCGATATGCGGCTCCAGTGCCGCGTAGTCGTAGGCCAGTGGGGGCAGGGTATGGCTCATGAGTGAATGCCTTGGCAGTGAGAGAGAGGGAGGTCAGTGCAGTGATGAGTGCACGGACTCGACGCTGGCAAGGCGGGACTGCCTGTCGCTGGCGGGGTGAGTGAGAGGGAAAGCGGATGTCGAGGCGCAGACGCCCGCGGCGGCATGAGGGTCTGCGGCACCGCGCTCGGCCCGCGCGGCCAGCAGCTGGGGCAGATGACGGTATAGCGCCAGACTCAGGCAGGGGCTGGCGCAGCCCTGCTGCAGCAGTGACATCAGGGTCTGCTGCGCCTCATGCAGACATTCGGAGGACGAACCCGGCTGGCCTGCGGCGGCAAAGGCATCCGCCAGATTCAGGTGGGCCACGACAAAGGCCGCAACGCGGTCATCGTCGGCAATGTCTCCGGGTTCCGCGCCAAGTAGTTGCAGACCCAGCCGCTGCGCATGGCGATAGTGCTTTTGGGCCGCGAGATGGCGATGCTCCAGCGTTGCCTCCAGCGCCGTGCGGGTGTGACGCTTCCATGCGGACAGCAAATCGGCAGCCGAGGCGTTTGTCGTGCGGACTCTCATGAGGAGCCCTCGATGCAGGCCTGGGCTGCCACGACTTTTCCGTCCTCTCCCGATGGATGTATGCGCACCACCCGCAAGGCGGTCGGCTGATCCACCAGCAGGCAGGTCTTGCCGGTGCGCTTGCAGTGATCCTTCACGCGCCAGTAGGCGCCATCGCTGATGCAGCCCGTCTGGCAGATCACCAGATCGGCAGCGTGCAGACTGTCCTCCAGCAACTGCTGCTCGGTCAGGGCCTGGCTGTCTGCAGCCTCGACCAAAGGCCAGTCAATGCCGGCCGCCGTGGTTGCCTGCGATGCTGGGGGGACCTGCACCAGATTCAGTGCCATGGCCTGGGCCAGCGCGTGGCGCTGCTCACGCTCCCAGGCCAGAGCACTGTCGCGGACAATGACTTTGGCCCTGAGGTACACCAGCTGGCGCTTGAGCGCCTCCACTTCGCGTGCCAGCGATTGCATCTGTGCCGTGCAGCGGGTCTGCACTTCCATGTAGGTCAGCATGAGGGCCTCATGCTCGAGGCGTAGTTGGTTGAAGTCATCATCTGGCACGGCAGTCTTGTCCCCATGGTTGAGAGCACAACAGAACTCGTCGCTGGGATGCGCGTATGTGCAGCTAAGAATGGAATCAATAGTCCATGAATATAAATGAGAATTGTTTGTATTCAATACACGCAAAGAAAATATGACATCCGGGAATGCGTGGGCAGGGTGATTGCCGGACATAAAAAAAGCCGTAGCAGTGTTGCTACGGCCTGTGCCGATCGATGTTCATTGACAGGGCCAGGAGCTCATGCTCCGGGCCTGCCATCAGCGATTTCAGCTGCGGTTACGGCCGCTGCCGTTGTCGGACTCCGCAGCGCCGCGTTTCTCGGCGGCACTCTGCCCCAGCACGGAAGGCACGCCTTCGATCTTGTTGGAGCGCATATATTCATCCATGTCCTTCCAGCCCGCAAACACCAGGGCCTTGGGGGCCTTGGGGTTGAGGACGTAGCAGTCTTCCAGTCCGCGCATGGCGTGCCGACAGGCACCGCCAATGGCCTTGGCTTCGGATTCGCGCGCCACGGTGCGTGGATCAGGGCCCAGGCCCGGGATATCTTCGATCTTGCAGCCTGCCAGTACCAGAGGTAGCAGGGCAATGGCAAGTGCGCGGGGAAGGTGGTTTGGCTTCATCTTGTCTGCTTATCGGCAGCGGCAGCCGGTAATTTAGGCCATGGCTGAAATTTCCATTGCGGCGTTGGCCGTGCCCGACAGCGGCAGATTGCTGCGAACAAAAAGGAGTGCGCAAGGCACTCCTTTTTGATCGGGCAGCAGCGAGGCTTAATCGCGGTCGCCGCCCATGATGCCGAGCAGGGCCAGCAGGCTCTGGAACACGTTGAACAGGTCCAGATACAGGGCCAGGGTGGCACTGATGTAGTTGGTCTCGCCGCCGTCGATGATCTGCTTGAGGTCATACAGCATGTAGGCGGAGAAGATGCCGATTGCCAGCATGGAGATGGCCATCATGCCTGCGGTGGAGCCCACGAAGACGTTGATGATGGCACCCACCATCAGCACCAGGGCGCCCACGAACAGGAACTTGCCCATGCCCGACAGGTCGCGCTTGATCACGGTGGCCAGCATGGCCATCACGAAGAACACGCCGGCTGTGCCCGCAAATGCCGTCATGATCAGCTGGGTGCCGTTGGAGAAGCCCAGGATCATGCCGATCAGGCGCGAGAGCATCAGGCCCATGAAGAAGGTGAAGGCCAGCAGCACGGGCACGCCAGCGGCGCTGTGCTTGGTCTTCTCGATCGCAAACATGAAGCCGAAGGCGCCGACCATGAACACGATCAGGCCCACGCCGCCCGTCAGCGCGCGAGTCATGCCAGTGGCTACGCCCAGCCAAGCGCCCAGCACGGTGGGGATCAGGCTGAGTGCCAGCAGCCAGTAGGTATTGCGCAAGACACGGTTGCGCTCTTGCTGCGAGACACCGTAGCCCGCAGAGCCCAGTGTGGTGACTTGTTCGTTCATGTAGCCATTCCTCCTTCAGGAATTGTGGGTGGAAACATTGTCATTCTAGGTGGGGGTCTTGAGAAGCCTTTGCAATACCCCGTTGCAATGCGGCAGTTTTAGGATGGAATGTTTTTCACATCGCATCTATTTTTGCCTGCAAAGTACAGAATATGCTTGCAGCATTGACAATCCAACGGAGCTTTTTATCTTATGAAGACCAAGCACGAACTCGAACTGGCCGATGTGAAAGCCATCGCTGCGGCTGCCGAAGCTGAAGCACTGAAGAACAACTGGCCCGTGACGATCGCCATCGTGGACGACGGCGGCCATCTGCTGCTGCTGCAGCGCATGGACGGTGCTGCTCCCATCTCTTCCCATATCGCTCCCGCCAAGGCGCGCTCTGCCGCCGTGGGCCGCAAGGACACCAAGGCCTTCGAAGACATGATCAACAACGGCCGTACCGCTTTCCTGAGCGCTCCGTTTGTCGATGGTCTGCTCGAAGGCGGCGTGGCCATCGTCAAGGACGGCCAGGTGCTGGGCGCCGTGGGTGTTTCCGGTGTCAAGGCCAATGAAGACGCACAGGTGGCCAAGGCCGGCATCGCTGCCCTGGGTCTGTGATGGCGTAATTTCTGCTGCTGCGGCGGCAGACTCCAAAACAAAACCCCTGCCGCCGGGTGCGTGCAGGGGTTTTGTTTTGGCGCTTGGCGAATGGGTAAAAAACGCGTGGCTATGTGAAGCGCGAGCACCAGAGAGGGCAGGTGCTCTGCGGCGACTGTGGCTGGCGAATCGACACTTGCGGTGTCGCCCCACGATGAAACGGCTTATTTGGTCAGGATGAGCTTGCCCAGCTTGGTGGCCTGCAGGCGATAGGGCGTGCCGTTGTGCAGGATGGTGACGGCCTTCTGGCCGTTGAGCAGCTGAGCGCTGTCCAGGCCGAGGCTGGAGCCCGCCGCGGCGGAAGGGGTTGCAGCAGCCATGGAGGAGGCGCTGCGGTCGTTGGGCTGTGAGGTCGCAACAAGCGGTGCAGACATGCCGTGATTCCTTAAGAGCAAAAACTGGTGTAATGATAACAATTCTCAATTAAAACGCAAGTGATACTTAGTCTCATTTGTGGGCAATGGAGACTATTTCCTGGGCACTCCTTGCGTGCGCCGCCGAGGATCACGCCGGGGAGGAGGAGGTCGATGCTGGGGTGCAATAAAAAACGGCCCCTGAGGGCCGTTTTTTGAGGGACAGTCGTGCGTCTATCTGGAAGGGTCGGTCACAAAGCCGATTTTCCTGACGCCGGCACGTTGGGCGGCGGCCATGGCCTGGGCCACTCGTTCATAGCGAACTTCCTTGTCCCCGCGGATATGCAGGTCGGGCTGAGGCTCCTTGGCAGCTTCGGCTTGAAGATGGGTCTCCAGCTGTTCGTCGCTGATGTCCTTGCCGTTCCAGGAGTACTTGCCATCGGCCGTGATGCCCAGCTGGACGGTGGCCGGCTTGGTCTCCTCGGGCTGGTTGGTGGCGCGGGGCAGGTCCACGTTGACCGAGTGTTTCATCACGGGCACGGTAATGATGAAGATGATGAGCAGCACCAGCATGACGTCCACCAGGGGCGTCATATTGATTTCGTTCATCACATCATCGCTGTCCCCTTCATCCATGGTTCCGAACGACATGGCTCAGGCACCTTTCTTCAGCGGCAGCACATTTCCGGAAACCTGGCCGTCCACGGAAACGCGGGCACCGGTCACGAAATAGGCATGTACATCGTGGGCAAAGCTGTTCAGGGCGTTCAGGATCCCCTTGTTGCCACGCACCAGTGCGTTGTAGCCCAGGACGGCGGGGATGGCGACGGCCAGGCCCAGGGCGGTCATGATCAGCGCTTCGCCAATGGGGCCCGCCACCTTGTCGATGGAGGACTGGCCCGACATGCCAATGGCCACCAGCGCGTGGTAGATGCCCCAGACAGTGCCGAACAGACCGATGAAGGGGGCGGTGGAGCCCACGGAGGCCAGAATGGCCAGACCCGATTGCAGACGGGCCGTGAATTCATTGATGCCGTTGCGCAGGCAGCGGGTTACCCAGTCGCTGATGTCCAGCGTGTCGTGCAGGTGGGCGCTGGTCTTGCGGTGGTGTGCCGAGGCTTCGCGGCCTTCGAGCACCATGAAACGGAACGGGTTCTGCTTGTCGTCACCAAGCTTTTCCAGACCGGTGGCCAGATCGGGGCTGTGCCAGAAGTCCTGTGCCTGGGTGGCGAACTTCTTGAACTTCACAATATCCAGCGCCTTGAGAACGATGACCAGCCAAGAGGCCACCGACATGACCAGCAAGATGATGGCCACGCCTTTGGTCACGAAGTCGCCCTGTGTCCAGACGTGGGCAATGCCGAATTGGGATTCCATGGGTACTCCTGAGAACTGCGGATTTATTTGAGAACAAAGTTGATGGGCACGATGTGCCACATGGGTTCGGCCACGCCGTTGCGCTTGCCGGGGACGAACTTCCACTGGCGCACGGTATTGACGGCGGCATCATCCAGTCGGTCAAAGCCGCTGGACTGTTTGATTTCGATTTTCTCGGGCAGGCCCTGCTCGTTGATGTAGACGCGCAGCAGCACCTTGCCTTGTTCCCCCATGCGCTTGCTGACCGAAGGATACGCCGGAGCGGGGTTGTTCAGATAGGCGGCATTGCTCGATGGCTGCTCGATCTTGGGTGGAGCCGGCGGTGCGGGAGGCGCTGGCGGTGCCGGAGGAGCCGGGGGCGCGGGTGGCGCCGGCGGCGTCTTGTCCGGCTTGCTGTCGCTGTTCTCCAGGGCGCCCTGTGGCGCGGCCGGTGCCGGTGTCGGGTCCTTGATGGCCTTGGGCAGCGGGGCCTTCCTGACCTCGGGTTTGGGCTGTGGCCTGGGCTCTGGCTTGGGGGCTGGCGCAGGAGGCTTGGGCGGAGGTGGAGCCGGTGGGGCGGGTTCTGCGGCCGGAGGAGCCACGAACTGGGCAATCACGCTGGCGGGAATCACGATCTCCGGCAGTTTCTGCTGCGCCAGGCCATGCTGCATGGCCCACAGGGCAGCCGCATGTACAACAACCACAGCACCAGCAACTGCCATGTTGCGGCTCGTGCCGCTGGCAGGTGCGAATCGATCAGACTGGGACATAAGAGCGGGAAGGGCAACCAGCGCAGGCTGGAATCAGAAGGGAAGAGCGCTGGGCAACCGGCAATGGCAGACACGGAAAGCAGGGCACGTAGTCAGGATCGCATCATTCACGCAGGATCCACCAGGTGCATACCATCACAAGAATCAGACTGCCGAAGACGGCTGAGAGGACGCTGAGGTGGGCCATGCTTTGCTTTCCAGGATATTGGTGGCAAGCTGAACGGCCTGCACCGAGGCGCAGGATTGCGCTTCGTTGTGGATGGCCGCGATCGGATGGCTGGCGCTGCACTGGGCGACGACATCGCGCGCGCAGCCTTCGCAGCGCCCGCATTGTGTGGCAACACCCAATTCAAACTGGATTTCGTCAAAGCTCATCCCCGCATGCGCGTGGCGTGCTATTTCTCGGTCAGAAACCCGGCGGCATACACAGACGATCATGGCTACAGGCAGTTGTTGCTGGCTATTGATGCAATAGCGGGAGTATAAATGAGAATCCATCGCATTTGCAATGCATGCCGCCAAATTACGCACATTCAGCAAGTGGTTAAGAGCCCGGGCCCGATCCGATCGAGGCTGGCGCAGCCGGTCTGGGCCATGGCCAGCTCCAGCTCGGCGCGCAGCAAGTACAGCAGATGGGCCACGCCCAGCATGCCGGCCACAGCCAGGGCATGCATCTGGGGTCGGCCCAGCAGCACGGCGTTGGCGCCCAGGGCGATGGCCTTGAGCACATCGGTTCCCTGGCGCACGCCGCCATCCATCAGCAAGGGAATATGGGCAGGCGTGGCTGAGCGTATGGCTGGCAGGACTTCCAGCGGGGAAACTGCGGTGTCCAGCACCCGGCCGCCATGGTTGGAGACCACGATGGCATCGGCCCCCAGTTCCACGGCCCTCGCGGCGGCGCGGGCCGAGAGCAGGCCCTTGACGACCAGCGGCAGCCGGGTTTGCTGGCGCAGCCAGACCAGGTCGTCCCAGGTGGGGGCACTTCGGGCCAGCTCGGAGCCGAACAGAATGTGCTCGCTCATCAGATCGCCACTCTGGCGCTGCTGGGGCATGCCGTGCAGATTGACGGCCTCCACGCCTGGCGGCAGCGGGTAGCTGGAGCGTTTGATATGGGCGTCCACCGTCCAGACCAGCGCCTGATAACCGGCGTCTTCGGCGCGCCGGATCAGCTGCAGCGTGTGCTCGCGTGATGCCTGCTGGTAGAGCTGGAACCACAGCGGGCCGCTGCGTCCCAGCTCCTGGGCTGCGGCTTGTGCGGCCTGGGCAATGGCTTCCAGGGTGCAACTGGACAGGGTGCTGACCACCATGCCGGTGCGCATGGCCATGGCCGCGCGTGCCGTGGCGAGCTCGCCTTCGGGATGCGCCAGCTGTTGATAGGCCACAGGAGCCAGCAGCAAGGGCCAGTCCAGACTCCGGCCCAGCAGGCTTTGCCGCGCATGGGCACCTGACAGATCGGCCAGCGGTTCCGGGCAGAGGCGAAAGCGGTCAAACGCCTGGCGGTTATGGGCCAGCGTCAGCCCCTGATCGGCGCCGCTTTCGATATGCGCCCAGGCGTGGGCTTCCATATGCTCGCGCGCCAGCCGGGCGTAGTCCGCCAGGGAGCCCATCTGCGACGAAATCTGCGTCAGTGGCGGTTTGACGGGCTGGCCTGCGGCATTCAAACGTTCAACAGTCATAAATCAAGCCGGTTGGATGGGGATGGGGTGGCAGAGCAGGCATGGGGCAGGAGGAGACAGCCGGCGAGGGGGGGGCGCACAGCATGGGCTGTCCCGGCAAAGGTCGCGGCCCTCTTTGGGGAAGCGGCAAAGCCGCTCCGAAGCTCAGGCGGCTAGCTTTCAGACCACATGCGCAAGAGATTGTGATAGGTGCCCGAGAGGGCGGCGACTCGCGGGTGTTGCGGCTGCTCCTGGGTAAGTTGCTGAATGCTCTGGTCCAGATCGAACAGCAGGCGGCGCTGCTCCGCCGACTTGACCAGGCTGTGCGTCCAGAAGAACGAGGCATAGCGCGTGCCGCGCGTGACGGGATTGACGCGGTGCAGGCTGGTGCCGGGGTAGACGATGGCATCGCCGGCCGCCAGTTTCACGCTTTGCTGGCCGAAGGTGTCTTCCACCATCAGCTCGCCGCCTTCGTATTCGTCGGGATCGCTGAAGAAGACCGTGGTGGAGACATCGGTTCTGACCTTGATGGCCGTGCCCGGAATGGTGAAGAACGCATTGTCGATATGGTTGCCATAAGTGCCTCCGCCCTCGTAGCGATTGAAGCGCGGCGGCAGGACCTTGAGCGGCAGGGCCGCCGACATGAACAACGGGTTGCGGCCCAGCCGGTCCAGGATCAGGTCGCCGATCTGCTGGCCGGTCTTGCTATCCAGCGGCAGCTGAAGATTGCTCTTGACCTGCGCGGCCACATGACCGGCCGTGGCCTTGCCGTCCTGCCAGCTGGCGGCTTCCAGCGCCTGGCGGCAGTGGCGAACTTCATCGGGAGTGAGCAGGCTGGGGATGCGTAGCAGCATGGGGCGGTATCTGGCGGTTGTGGATCCGGTCCCTCATTAACCATGGCTGGTAGCGCTTTCTGGATATGGTTTTCAATATTTTTCGTATTGAAATCATTGCAGGGAAGGCGCAGGCAGCTATGGTTTTATGGAGCGGAACCCGGCATTCTGAAACAGTGTTCTGGCAAGTGTGCATGTAAAAAGCCCCGCTGGCATCCAGGGCCTGCGGGGCTTGGGGCGATGCTTTGCTGAATGCCTGCGCCAGATCAAGCGCAGACAGGGCATGCATCAGTACGTGAATTTGAGCGAAGCCACGGCAGAGCGGCCTGCGCCCAGGTTGGCGTAGTGGGGAGAACGCACACCGGTGTAGTAAGCCTTGTTGCCCAGGTTGTAGACATTCAGCTGGAAGCTCAGGTTCTTGTCGATCTGGTAGGCCATCATCGCGTCATAGCGGGCATAGCCGGAAGCGCCCTTGGTCACGATGCCGCCATCCACGGTGGACACCGCATAAGCTGCATTGACGCTGCTTTGTGCATAGATGCCCAGACCCAGGGTCAGCTTGGGCATGGGCTTGTAGCTGGTCCACAGGCTGAAGCTGTGCTTGGGCGTGTTGACGAAGGGACGACCGTTGGCCACGCTGCCGATGCCCATGTTCTTCTGCTCGCTATCCATGTAGGTATAGCCGCCGAATACGCTCAGGTTGGACAGGATCTGGCCGGTAAAGCCCAGTTCAAGACCATTGACTTCCTTGTTGCCGCCCATGTACGTGCCGGTCGCATCGGTGATGCGGACATTGGTCACTTCGTTGCGGAAGATGGCAGCCGTCAGGCCCAGCTTCTTGTCCAGCAGGTCCCATTTGGTGCCCAGCTCGATGGACTTGGTCTTCTCCGGCTTGAGATCGGCCAGGGCGGCCGTGGTGGTGGTCAGGTCTTCGCTGCCATTGCCCAGGGTCGAGCCACCGGGGCGCGAAGAGGTGCCGATATTGGCGTAGATGCTGCCATTGGCGGCGGGCTTGTAGACCAGTCCCAACTGGTAGTTGAACAGCGTGTCGCTGCGGCTCAGGTCATACGCCGGGTAGGCGCTGGTGCCGCGGCCACCGGCAGGGCCGGAGGCGTTGAGTTTGTAGTGGTCCACGCGCAGGCCGGCGTTCACCAGCCATTGCTCGTTGAGCTTCAGCGTATCAAAGCCGTAGACGGCAATGGTGTCGATCTTGTTGATCGTGGACTGCGCGGGCAGAGCCCAGGCGTAGTTCCATGCTGCATCGGCACCGCTGGGGTTGCTCAGCGTCGTGCACCAGGGATCGACGACCGAGGTGCAGCTGGTGGCGGTGTTCTGGATGGCAGCGGAGCGCACATCGGCCTTTTCCTTGGACAGCTCCAGGCCGAAGGCATAGCTGTGGCCGATGGAGCCGGTCTGTTCCTTGCCGGTAAATTCGGTCACGTTCTGCAGCGTGGTCGTCTCGGACAGGCGGGCATTGCCGCGGCGCCAGACGTAGCCGTTGATCACATTGCCCTTGGAGTCGTCGGGCTGGGTCCAGATATAGTCCTGCTTGGTCCTGCTGTAGCGCAGGCTGTTGCGGATCTTGTTGGTGTCGGTGAACTTGTGCGTGACCGAAGCGGTGAACAGGTCGCTCTTTTCCTTCTCGTAGTCGCGGTTGTTCAGACCGTACCAGTTGTCGCGGCTGTTGCCGTAAGTGGGACGAACGGTGCTGCCGCCGCGCAGGCCCGCCATGGCGGTGTTGCTGTACAGATAGGGCACGCCGCCGTCCGGCGTGTTGTTGGTCTGCAGATGCTGCCAGGACAAGGTCACTTCGGTGGGCGTGCCCATGCCGAAGGTCACGGTGGGGGCAATGCCCCAGCGCTTGTTGTCCGGCCCGTTGCGACCGGGAACATCGGCGCTGTGGCCCATGGCGTTCAGGCGGAAGGCCGTGGTGTCGTTGATCTTGCGGTTGATGTCCAGGGTGCCGCGCAGGTAGTTGTCGGTGCCCAGACCCACGTCGCCGGAGATGAAGTTCTCGTTCCTGGCCTTCTTGGTGGTGATATTGATGGAGCCGCCGGCGCCGCCGCGACCGGCGTAGGCCGAGTCCGCACCCTTGATGACTTCCACGGCTTCGACGTTGAACACTTCGCGGGTGCCTGCGGCGATGTCGCGCAGGCCGTCCACAAAGGTGCTGGACTGGGCGTCCATGCCGCGGATGAAGGGCTGGTCGCCGCTGGGGTTGCCGCCTTCGCCGTTGCCGAAGGTGATGCCGGGGGTGGAGCGCAGGGCATCCTGCAGGCTGGTGGCACCGGTCTGCTTGATGATCTCTTCATTGATGACCTGAACGGTCTTGGGCGTGTCCAGCAGGGGGGCGGTGAACTTGCCCTGGGGGCTGGCATCGGTCTTGAAGCTGGCGTCGGCTGCGGCTTCCACATTCACGGTGGACAGGGTGGTTTCCTGCTGAGCCATCGCGCTGGCGCCCATCAGGCACAGGCCTGCGGCAATCACGATTTGCTTGAGCTCGCAGCGCAAGCCGTTGGAGTCGGTCGGGGTCAGATGGTTGTTGGACATGCTTTTGATGAAGAGTCGATTTTTTGAAAAGCGTGCGGATTCTAGGTGATATTGATAATAATTCTCGATACCATTCAATAATGGAGGAGGATGCCCGGCGATTTGTTGCACCAAGGCAACAGAATGGAGGAGCCGTTGAGCCGCACATGCTTGGGAGCCTTGTGCTCGGGCGCTTTGTTTACGCCAGGTAAAGTGAATAAAAGTGAGATGCATTTAGAATTTTGCGCAACTAGAATGCCGCCTTGCCGTGTACCCGAGGCCGGGCCTTGTGGCGCGATGTCGCGCGGGCCGGTTTGGTCCGGCGGCAATGCAATCCCAGAAAGTTCTGAATGACCGCGGCTTCCTCCAACGCCCCGCTGCGGGCGTATTGGCTCAAAAAACTACATGAGTGGCACTGGATCAGCTCCGCCATCTGTCTGATCGGCATGCTGCTGTTTGCCGTGACGGGATTCACCCTGAATCACGCCGGCCAGATCGAGTCCAAGCCCCGGGTCGAATCGCGTGAAGCACAACTGCCCCCGGACCTGCTCGAAAGGCTGCAGCAAGCCCAGAAGCAGGGTGTGCAGGCCGCGGGCAGGGATGCGGTGGGTTTGCCTGCCGATGTGGAGGGTTGGCTGGCTCGTGAGATCAAGGTCATTGCCAAGGGCTTTGCCGTGGAATGGAGCGAGGACGAGGCCTATGTGCCCATGCCGCGCCCGGGCGGCGATGCCTGGCTGCGCGTGGACCTGAAGGAAGGCTCGGTGGAGTACGAGAAGACCGACCGTGGCTGGATCTCCTACCTCAACGACTTGCACAAGGGACGTCATGCCGGCGCCGCCTGGAGCCTGTTCATCGATGTCTTTGCGATCGGTTGCCTGGTGTTCTGCATCACGGGCCTGCTGATCCTGAAGATGCATGCGCAGCGTCGGCCCATGACCTGGCCCATGGTGGGGCTGGGGCTGGTGCTGCCGACCCTGCTGGTTTTGCTGCTCGTGCACTGAACCCCGGAATTTTGTGAAGGAAAAGAAAATGTCGAAGCGGATTTTCAAGACCTCGGTGGCATTGAGCGCCGTGGTGGGCCTGCCGGCCATCGCCGGCGGTATGAACGTGGCGGTGACCGTGCCCCAGTTACAGGTCGCCGAGTACCACAAGCCCTATGTTGCCGTGTGGCTGGAAAAGGCCGATGGCGGCGTGGCGGCCAATCTGTCCGTATGGTATGACGTGAAGATGCGCAATGCCGAGGGCACCAAGTGGCTCAAGGACATGCGCCAGTGGTGGCGTCGCACTGGCCGCGAGCTGAGTTTTCCCATTGACGGCGTGACCCAGCCGACCAAGCCCGTGGGCAGCCATGCGCTGTCCTTTGCCGAAGGCAAGAACCCGCTGCCCCAGCTGGCTCCCGGTCAATACAAGCTGATGGTGGAAGCTGCCCGCGAAGTCGGTGGCCGCGAGCTGGTCTCCATTCCCTTCGAGTGGCCGGTCAGGCAGTCCACCAGCCTGAGCGCCCAGGGCAGCACCGAGCTGGGGGCGATCAAGCTGGAATTGAAGCCTTGATCACCCCCCGAGGCGCTTTGCGCCTTTCCCCTCTCTGCTTCGCGGAGCGGGACGACACCGGCGCGGCAGGGCGGCCCTTGCGCGGTGTCTCTGAGTGGGGCTTTGCCCGTGCTGGCGCCCTTCACTCCACTGACTTGTGATTCTGTTTTCCAAGGACCGATATGAAGTTCCAAACTCGTGCCATCGTCGCTGCAACTCTGGCTCTGGCTGCCCTGGGCGCCCAGGCGCATGATCTGTGGTTCAAGCCTTCCAGCACCGTGCTGTCCAAGTCTGACTGGGTCACGGTGGATGCCGCCGTGTCCAACGACGTGTTCTTCTTCAACCACCGTCCGCTGGGTCTGGAGGCCGTCAAGGTGATCGCGCCCGATGGCTCTGCGGTGGACATGAAGAATGTCGCCAAGGGCGAGTTGCGCAGCAGCTTCGACTTCAAGCCCGAGAAGACCGGCACCTACCGCGTCACCATGCTGATGACCGGCGTGATGGGCGGCTACAAGGATGCCAACGGCCAGCCCAAGCGCCTGCGTGGCTCGGTGGAAGAAGTGCTCAGGCAGATTCCGGCCGATGCCAAGGACGTGCATGTGACCGAGAACCTGCGCCGCATGGAGACCTTTGTTTCCCTGGGCAAGCCATCTGCGCTGGCGCTGACCGGCAAGGGCCTGGAGCTCAAGCCTGTGACTCACCCCAATGATCTGGTGGCCAGCGAAGAGGCGATTTTCGAATTCCATCTGGACGGCAAGCCCGCTGCGGATCTGGAGCTGGAGCTGGTGGCCGACGGCATTCGCTACCGCGACGGTGTGGACGCCATGAAGCTCAAGACCGATGCCAATGGCCAGGTCAAGATCAGGTTCCCCCGCGCCGGGTTGTTCTGGCTGAACGCCGATGCCACGGACAAGAAGACCAGCGTCGCCAAGGCCACGGAGCGCCGCCTGGGTTATATCGCGACCCTGGAAGTTCTGCCTTAAGCGCTGTCGCTTGATGGAATGAGTACGCGCCCGATCCGGGCGCGTCGTTGTTTTCACTGCTGTTGTGCCCTTTTCCGCATGCCCATGACCACCTCTGTCCGCGTACGCTTCGATGCCAGTCTCCGGCAACTGCCCTCACCTGAAGGGCGGAGCCAGACGCATGAGCGGACGCCGGCGCCGGACTTTGGCGTTCAGCGCTGGAGGCCGGCAAGCCTGCAGCACCAGCAGGATGGGCGCATTCATCGCCTGTCCGGCCAGACCATGGGCACGCATTGGTCACTGAGACTGGTCAACCCGGATTACCGGCCCATGGAGCCGGTGCAGGCACTGTTGCAGCAGGTCTTCGAGGATGTGATCGCCCAGATGAGCAACTGGGAGACCGATTCGCTGATCACCCGGTTCAATCGTTCAAGACCCGGTGAAATGCATGTGATGCCGGCGGAGTTTGCGCAGGTTCTGGAAGCGGCCTTGCATTGGGCCCGGTTGTCTGGCGCAGCCATGGATCCCTGCATGGGGGCGTTGGTCTCGCTATGGGGGTTCGGCCCGCGTCAGAACCCCTTGCAGCCGCATCACGGGCAAACTCCGCCCGCTGATGAGATCCAGCGCGTGCTGCAGACCAGCGGCTGTCGCCATCTGCGCTGGAATGCGAAGACCCGGCGCTTGCAGCAGAGCGGCGGTCTGGAGCTGGATTTTTGCGGTATTGCCAAAGGTTTTGCCGTGGACTGGGCGGTACAGAAGCTGCAGGCGACGGGCTGGGCTGCGGGCCTGTTCGAAATCGGCGGCGAGCTGCGCAGCTGGGGGCAGAGGCCCGATGGCCGGCCCTGGCAGGTGCAACTGGGCACCGGCGGCTCCACCGAGGCTGAGCCCCTGGTGGTGGCCTGCCGCGAGGGCGCTTTTGCCACCTCGGGCGACTTCTGGCACCAGTTCACGCAGGCCGGCAGGCGCTATTCGCACACGCTGGATCCGCGCACCGGCTGGCCGGTGGCGCATGATCTGGCCAGCGTCACGGTGTTTCATGAGGAGTGCATGCATGCCGATGCCCTGGCCACCGTGCTCACGGTGCTGGGGCCGCAGCAAGGCATGGACTTTGCCCGTCAGCACGGGATTGCAGCCGTGCTGACATCGCATCTTGCATCCGATGGCCATGAGACCCGCAGGCAGGTGATCAAGACACCCGTCTGGATCAACCAATTCGAGGCATGACAGTGGAATGGATTTTGACGCCCGAGCGCATCTATGGCGCCATGGGCCTGGTCGCGGCTTACGCCGGCATGTGCTGGGGCATCGGCTCCAGGGTACGCCGGCAGCGCCTGACCGACGAAGCCCAGAGCCAGGTATCTCGGGGCGATGCCCGGGCGCCTGCCGTACTGGTCGCCTATGCCAGCCAGACGGGGCAGGCCGAGGCGCTGGCCCGTGCCACGGCCAAGATGCTGGTCGATGGCGGGCTTCAGGTTCGCCTGCTGCCCGTGGAGAAGCTGACGGCCGAGTTGCTGCAGGAACATGCACATAGCCTGTGGATGCTGTCCACCACGGGTGAGGGCGATGCGCCTGATCATGCGCTGGGCTTTGTGCGGCAACTCAAGGCTGCGCAGCCTGTGCTGACCCGGCACCAAAGCCTGGTGCTGGCGCTGGGGGATCGCGAGTATCAGGAGTTCTGTGCTTTTGGTGTGCAGGTGCACGAATGGCTGCAGGCCTGCGGCGCACGCAGCGATCTGATCTGCGTGGACAACATGGACGGGCCCAGCTTGCAGAGCTGGCGGGCCCAGGTCGGGCAGATGCGTCAGGGCCTGCTGGGCGAGTGCGCCCCGGATCAGGAGCTGGATGCGGACTGGCTGCAGGCACCGGTCAGCATTCCTTTTGTGCTTCGTCGGCGGCGTCTGCTCAATCCGGGCAGCCAGGGCGGAGCGCTGTATCTGCTGGAGTGGACACCACAGTCCGGGGAGCTGCCGCAGTGGGAGTCGGGCGATCTGGTGTCTCTGTGCGTGCCTGCCGACCCGGAGCGCCCACGTGATTACTCGATCGCCTCGGTCACCGCCGACGGCAGTCTGCAGTTGCTGGTGCGCCAGAGCACTCGTGCCGACGGCTCGCCGGGTCTGGCCTCGCAGTGGCTGTGCTGCGGCATGGCCGAGGGCGATGTCTTGCCGCTGACGCTGCGCGAGCACCGTGGCTTCAGGCTCGGCGACAACGCCGGGCGGCCGCTGATCCTGATCGGCAATGGCTCGGGTCTGGCGGGCCTGCTCAGCCATATCAGGGCGCGTGTCCAGCACGACTGCAATGATCAATGGCTGTTGTTCGGGGAACGCAGCCCTCGGCATGACGCCGTCTTCGGCGACCAGTTGGCGGCCTGGGTGGAGCAGGGGCGTCTGGCGCGTCTGGATCAGGCCTGGTCGCGCAACGGCAAGGACTCTCGCTATGTGCAGGATCTGCTGCGCAGCCACGCAGAGGAAGTGCGGCAATGGGTGGCGCGTGGTGCGGCCATCTATGTCAGCGGCAGCCTCCATGGCATGGGGCAAGGCGTGCATCTGACGCTGCAGGCCGTTCTGGGCGAGGCCAAGGTGGCGGAGTTGCTGGGCTCGGGTCGCTACCGGCGCGATGTGTACTGAGCACGTCCAGGCAGGGGGTGGCAGCAAGCCCTGTCACCGTCTTGGAGCAGGTCGGCACCGCATCCTGTAGGTGCCGCACCGCTTGGACATCGGGCAGGACGGATCAGAGGGCGTCTTCACCCGATCGATGTGGCCGATCCTGGAGGGCCTGCCTGTGGTCTTCGGCGGACATGGCATGTGCCGCAGACAGCAGCTCTGCGGATCGTATGAGGTGCTGCCTTCCATCCGCATTGCACCTGCGATACCCGTGAAGGAGGCGGAGTTCATCGTCAGACAGAGCCTCTGCAGGGTGAACTGCCGGTGTGCGGTGTCCTGTCAGCACATACAACAGGTCCACTCCGTGTGCGCTCAGCGCGGTCATCTGAAATCCATCCGGCGCTGTCTTGCCGGATTCCCAGGAAAAAAGAGTTTGCTTCGTAGTGCCAGCAAGTGCAGCGAAGGCCGGCTGGCTCATGCCCAGCCGGTTTCTTTCTTCGCGCAACCGTTCCCCTAGGGTCATAAAAACTTGTCCAAGGTGTATTGCATGGGAAAGAAATCTTTCCCATAATTCGCCAAAAGCACGACGACGTGCTTTCACCTAAATAATTAGGCGAAAGGCTACCAGATGCATCCCGAGCAAATCAAAGCGGCGCTGCGCATGAAAGGCATTTCCCCCACGGCATTGGCGTCCGAAATGCGCGTGGCCAACAGCAGCGTGTCGCAAGTCATCAGTGGTCGTGCGGTATCGGCCCGCATTCGACAGCGCATTGCAGAAATCACAGGCATGCCCGTCGACAGGCTCTGGCCGCCTGTCAACGAGCGCCATGCACAGCACAGCACACGCCCAGAAGGCGCGGACGCGCGTATCGCAAGGAGGGCGCCATGAGTCGCATGGCGTGCCCCAATCACACAGCCCTGCGCGGCAGCAGAGGCGTTCAATGAGCTTTGGAATTGCAGCACTGATTTTCTTGGCCGGTCTCCTCTGCGGATGTCTCATGGGCATTGCCGGCGTCGTGACGGCTTTGGACGGTTACTGAGGGGCAGCGCTCAAGCTTGTGCACCTCCCAGGGCCGGGGCTGCCGGGGAGGCATACACCGAGTCCCGAACGTGCGCTCGCGTCTCCATGCCTGTGGAGCCCGTGTCCTGGCTACCCGGCAGCTGCCGTCTTGCAGGAATGTGCGGTTCAGGGTGCAAGCATGACGGGCAAGATGCCGGCGATAGCCCGGGGTCAGCTTCGTGAGGGCCGCGCCATTCGGTGGGCCGCGCGGTTGTCGGAAAGACCTGCCGGCCGGTTCCATCCGGACCAGCGTTCGCGGCCATGATTCCGCTGGCGTCGACACCGAGGCATGCACGCATGCACTGCTGCGGTAAAGCCGCCCCAGTCGCGTCGGCCTGTACGCGACACTTGTCTCAGAAATACAAAAAGCTGGCTCGGGCCAGCTTTTTTGTGGTCAGCGCAAGCGCAGTGCTTACTTGACGTGCTTGCCGATCAGGCCGGCCATCTCGAACATGGAGACTTGGGGCTTGCCGAAGACTTCCTTGAGCTTGGCGTCGGCGTTGATCATGCGCTTGTTGGCGGCGTCTTGCAGGTTGTTGGCCTTGATGTAGACCCACAGCTTGCTGATGATTTCGGTACGGGGCAGGGGGTCCTTGCCAACCACTGCGGCCAGAGCAGCGCTGGGTGTCAGGGGTTTCATGAAGGCAGCGTTGGGAGTGCGCTTCTTAGCGGCGGGAGCTGCTGCCGGTGCTGCAGCGGGTGCCTTCTTTGCAGTTGCCATTTTGCTTATTCCTAATTGGGTAGTGGACTTATCACCAGCGAAATACAGCTGCAATCCACTGGCTGAGTCTGATGCTAATGGCAAAAAATCGCTCTTCCAAGCTCGTCGGCCGTTTTTTTGCCTCGATTTGTTGATCTCGGGCCTTTTAGTGTCTGTTTTCATGGGTTTTTCCTCGAGAGTGTTGTGAAAAAGTTGCTCTCCGTGGGTGCTCGCTTGTGCTTGTGCTAGTGCTCGCGCTAGAGGCAAGATGGGCGAAACCTGACCCTGTGGAGATTTTCATGAGCAATTCCCCGGCTTCTCTGCCCTTCAGCACCTGCGATCTTTGCGATGCGCATATCAGCGACGACAGCAGCGATTTCCGCGTCCTGCCGCCCGTTTTCCACAGCTACGGCGCGCATGTTGGCTTCATGGGCGAGGTCAGCACCGTGCAATGCCTTGACGACAACAGCCTGGTACGGGCAGCGCTGGCCGAGTCCGGCGATGGCCGTGTGCTGGTGGTCGATGGCGGCGGTTCGCTGCGTCGTGCCCTGGTGGGCGGCAATGTGGCGGCATCGGCGGCCCAGAACGGCTGGGCAGGGGTGCTTGTCTACGGCTGCGTCCGTGACGTGGAGGAGTTGAGGGCGGCATCCGTGGGGCTTTATGCGCTGGCACTCAACCCCATGCCGACGGTCAAGCAGGGTCAGGGGCTGCGCGACGTCTATGTGCAGATCGCCGGCCTGTGGATTCGCCCCGGCGACTGGCTGTATGCCGATGCCGATGGCATTGTTCTCAGCCGCCGCAACCTGCTTGCCTGACGGACTGATTCTGCCTAGCGCCGGATCTGCAATGCGCTGGGCCAGGTGGCAATCACCACGCTGGTCAGGGCGATGCCGAAGGCCAGCAGTTGCATGGTGCTGATGCGCTCGCCCAGAGCCAGCATGCCTACCAGCGCTGCGCTGACCGGCAGCAGCACGGTGAAAATGCCGGCCTGCGATGCGGGCACGGCGCGCAGTCCCGTCATCCACAGCCAGACCGTCCAGACGCAGGCGGCCAGCGCGTAGAACAGCAGCAGACCCCACACCGTTGCCGGAACCTGGGAAAAATCAAACTGCCACGCCAGATAGAGCCCGGCCGGGGCGGAGAGCGTGAAACCCCAGAGATTGATCAGAGCGGTGATGCGCCTGGGGCTGACGCTGGCGGTGAGCTTTTTGCCGATCACGGCGTAGGCCGCTTCGCAGAGCACGGCGGCAATCAGGAGCAACTGGCCCAGGCCTTGCTGAGTGGCGGGTGCAACGTTGCTGCCATCGGTTTTGCTCAGGGCGTTCAGTCCTATTCCGGCCACCGCGAAAACAATCGCTGTCCACGTACGTGCGCCCACGGCCTCGCGAAGAAAAAGCCAGCTCATGATGGCGACGGCGGCGGGAATCGCGGCCATCGTCACTCCGGCCGTGACGGCACTGGTCATCGCCACACCACTGATCATGCAGAGCGTGAACAGGAAATTGCCGAAGAACGATTCCAGGAACAGCAGCCACCGGGTCTGCCGTGTCAGAGGCGCCTCGTGCGCAGGGGCTTTGAGCCAGCCCAGCATGGCCACGGCACCGATGCCGAAGCGCAGCCATGCCAGCAGCATCACCGGGAAGATGGCTGCCAGAGGCTTGGACAGCGCCACATAGCTGCCCACCAGAGACATGCTGAGCGCCAGACAGAGATAGGCAATAGGGCGGCTGGGCGTATGCATGTCGTGGCGGAATGGAGTGTGGAGGGAGGCCAAGCAGTGTGGCAGGGCGTTTGGATGCGTGTGGCGCGGGCGCAAGGAACTGTTGTTTTTTGGCTCTCGCATGACTGGCGATTGTCTTGGTCGTGTCGCCTGCCTCTGTTCTGATGATTTGGCCGGGTAAGGGATCTGCCAGGCGAGTGTCTTAGCGGATGCGTCGCCGCATGCTTGCTGTTGCCTGGGGGGACTCCGGTTCCGCCGACGGCAAGCCCGTGGATTTTTCATGAAGCAAGAATCCTGTTTCTTATTATGAAAAATCGCGATGTTGCGCTGCCGCAAAATTTCTCGATATGAGAAATTGATTTTCTTATTGTGAAAAATAAAAATAAGTAATTGATTTTATTGAATATAAATTTCAGTCTTTTATAAGACATAAGACTCTGAAAAATCATCTTGCAGACATAAAGTACATCCCAAGGACGAACACCAACCCCATCTTGTTTAACCGCTAAGGAGTGCACCATGCCCCAATCCCTGACTCAGCAACTGAGCCGTGAACAGCAAATCGCAGCCCTCGAGAAAGACTGGGCTCAAAACCCTCGCTGGAAGAGCGTCAAGCGCGGCTACAGCGCTGCCGATGTGGTGCGCCTGCGTGGCAGCCTGCAGCCCGAGTACACCCTGGCCCAGCGCGGTGCCGAGGTGCTGTGGGACAAGATCAACGGCAGCTCCAAGAAGGGCTATGTGAATGCCTTCGGTGCCATTTCTGCGGGCCAGGCCATGCAGCAGGCCAAGGCCGGCCTGGAAGCCGTGTACCTCTCGGGCTGGCAGGTGGCCGCCGACGGCAACACCTCGGAGACCATGTATCCCGACCAGTCGCTGTACGCCTATGACTCCGTGCCCACCATGGTGCGCCGCATCAACAACACCTTCAAGCGTGCCGACGAAATCCAGTGGGGCAAGGGCATCAACCCTGGCGACAAGGAGTTCATCGACTACTTCCTGCCCATCGTGGCGGATGCCGAAGCCGGCTTTGGCGGCGTGCTCAACGCGTTCGAGCTGATGAAGAACATGATTCAGGCGGGCGCTGCCGGGGTCCACTTTGAAGATCAGTTGGCAGCGGTCAAGAAATGCGGCCACATGGGCGGCAAGGTGCTGGTGCCCACGCGTGAAGCGGTCGAGAAGCTGATTGCCGCCCGTTTTGCGGCTGACGTGATGGGGGTGCCCACCATCGTGCTGGCCCGTACCGACGCCGAAGCGGCCAATCTGATCACCAGCAACCACGACCAGAACGACATTCCGTTCCTGACGGGCGAGCGCACGCAGGAAGGCTTCTACCGTGTCAGGAACGGCCTGGAGCAATCCATCAGCCGTGGTGTGGCCTACGCACCCTACGCCGATCTGGTGTGGTGTGAAACCGGCGTGCCCGACATCGGATTTGCCCGCGAATTCGCCCAGGCCGTTCACGCAGCCTGCCCCGGCAAGCTGCTGAGCTACAACTGCTCGCCTTCGTTCAACTGGAAGAAGAACCTCAACGACAGCCAGATCGCCTCCTTCCAGGAAGACCTGTCCGCACTGGGGTACAAGTTCCAGTTCATCACGCTGGCCGGCATTCACAGCAACTGGTACAACACCTTCAAGTTCGCCCACGAGTACGCTCGCGGCGAGGGCATGAAGCACTACGTGGAAATGATCCAGGAGCCCGAATTCGCGGCACGTGACAAGGGCTACACCTTTGTCTCGCACCAGCAGGAAGTGGGCGCAGGTTACTTCGACGACGTGACCACCGTGATCCAGGGCGGCTCTTCCAGCGTCAAGGCGCTGACCGGTTCCACCGAGGAAGAGCAGTTCCATTGAGTCGCGTTGAATCGTGATTCTGTCCAGGTGAAAAAGGGGTTGTGCGCCCGGGGCGAAAGTCTCGGGCGCTTTTTTGTTTGCCGGGTTAAAATGACGTGACTTCAATTCACAAGGGCGAGAAAGGCATCAACGGTTATGACACCGCGAACTACATCGGAGATGTATTTCAGCTGCTGATGGCAGCTGTAGGTTCGCGCCTGCCCGAGATTGATCGACACCCTCATCAAAGCGCGGACTGGTTCCGCGCTTTTTGCTTTCAGGCAACTCCAAAGCTCTGGCGCTGGCCCTCACCCACACAAATTTGGTTTGACAAGGAATTTCATGATCAACATCACGCTCCCCGATGGCTCCAAGCGCGAGTATCCCGGCCCGGTTTCGGTTGCCGAAGTCGCTGCTTCGATCGGCTCCGGCCTGGCCAAGGCGGCACTGGCCGGCAAGATCAACGGCAAGGTCGTGGACACCAGCTTTGTGATCGAGCAGGATTCGCCACTGTCCATCATCACCGCCAAGGATGCGGACGGTCTGGAAGTGATCCGCCATTCCACCGCTCACTTGCTGGCGTATGCCGTCAAGGAGCTGTTTCCCGATGCCCAGGTCACCATCGGTCCAGTGATCGAAAATGGCTTCTACTACGACTTCTCGTACAAGCGCCCCTTCACGCCCGAAGATCTGGCCGCTATCGAAAAGAAGATGACCGAGCTGGCCAACAAGGACGAGCAGGTGGTGCGTCGTGTGCTGCCGCGCGACGAGGCCGTGCAGTACTTCAAGGGCATCGGCGAAGCCTACAAGGCCGAGATCATTGCCTCCATTCCCAGCAATGAGGATGTGAGTCTTTACCGCGAAGGCGCCTTCGAAGATCTGTGCCGCGGCCCCCACGTGCCCAGCACCGGCAAGCTCAAGCATTTCAAGCTGATGAAGGTGGCCGGTGCCTACTGGCGCGGCGACCATCGCAACGAAATGCTGCAGCGCATCTACGGCACGGCCTGGGCGACCAAGGATGAGCTGAACCAGTATCTGCACATGCTGGAAGAGGCCGAGAAGCGCGATCACCGCAAGCTGGGACGCGAGCTGGACCTGTTCCATATCGACGAGCATTCGCCTGGCACCGTTTTCTGGCATCCCAAGGGCTGGGCGGTCTGGCAGCAGGTCGAGCAGTACATGCGCCGCGTCTATCAGGACAACGGCTACCAGGAAGTCAAGGGTCCGCAGATTCTGGACAAGGGCCTGTGGGAGAAGACCGGCCACTGGGACAAGTACCGCGAAAACATGTTCACCACCGATTCGGAAAAGCGTGAATATGCCCTCAAGCCCATGAACTGCCCGGGCCACATCATCATCTTCAAGCAAGGCATCAAGAGCTATCGCGATCTGCCGCTGCGCTTTGGCGAGTTCGGCAACTGCCATCGCAACGAGCCCACGGGTTCGCTGCACGGCATCATGCGCGTGCGTGCCTTCACACAGGATGATGGTCACATCTTCTGTACCGAAGACCAGATTCAGGCGGAGGTGACGGCTTTCACCTCGCTGCTGCAGAAGGTGTATGCCGATTTCGGCTTCACCAATATTCTGTATCGCCTGTCGACCCGTCCCGAAAAGCGCATCGGCACCGATGAGGCCTGGGACAAGGCCGAGAACGCCCTGGCCGAAGGTCTGCGCGCATCGGGTTGCGAGTTCGAATACCTGCCCGGCGAGGGAGCCTTCTACGGCCCCAAGATCGAGTACACCTTGAAGGATGCTCTGGGCCGCGAATGGCAGTGCGGCACCATCCAGGTCGATCCCAACATGCCCGAGCGCCTTGATGCGGAATTCGTGGGTGAGGATGGCGAGCGCCATCGTCCCATCATGCTGCACCGAGCGATTCTGGGTTCGCTCGAGCGTTTCATCGGCATTTTGGTCGAACATCACTCGGGCGCGCTGCCTGCCTGGCTGGCTCCCGTGCAGGCTGCCGTGCTCAATATCACGGACGCTCAGGCCGACTATGCGCAGGAAGTTGCGCAGAAGCTGCAAAAAGCATTGCCGAATCAAAGCCTTAGGGTGGTCACAGATCTGCGCAATGAAAAGATTACGTATAAAATACGCGAGCATTCCATGCAGAAGCTGCCCTACATCCTTGTCGCAGGCGACAAGGAGAAGGCAGCTGGTGCGGTTGCAGTGCGCGCCCGGGGTAACAAAGACCTCGGTGTGATGTCGGTCGATGCATTCATTGAACTGCTCGCCAAGGACATCGCGGCCAAGGCCTGAAGCAGATTAATTTTTGTGGCGGGCCGGTCAGCGTGCAAGGCACGCTAGCCGGCTACGCTGTTGTAGCCATTTCAAACCAAGGGTGAAAACCATAGCTACTGAATTTCGCGATCGGCGCCACCGTGAAGAGCGCAAGCATCGACTGAACCGAGAAATCATGGCGCCTGAAGTGCGTCTGTCTGGTCCCGACAACGAGCCGCTGGGCATCGTGCCGCTGCAAGAAGCGCTGCGCATGGCCGGCGAGCTGGATGTCGACCTGGTGGAAATCGCGGCCAACGCATCTCCTCCGGTCTGCCGTTTGATGGATTACGGCAAGTTCAAGTACCAGGAACAGAAGAAGGCTGCCGAAGCCAAGGCCAAGCAGACCGTCATCGAAATCAAGGAAGTGAAGTTCCGCCCTGGTACGGATGATGGTGACTACAACATCAAGCTGCGCAATATCCGCCGTTTTCTGGCGGAAGGCGACAAGTGCAAGATCACGCTGCGTTTCCGCGGCCGTGAAATCACGCACCAGCAGCTGGGTCTGAATCTGCTCAACCGTCTGCGTGACGATCTGGCCGATTCCATCCAGGTGGAGCAGTTCCCCAAGCTGGAAGGCCGTCAGATGATCATGATGGTTGCGCCGGCTCGTGCAGGTGGCAAGAAGCCCGCTGGTGGTGCAAAACCACAAGGCGATGGTGTCGCTGCTGCACCTGAGGCTGCAGATAAGGCATAATTGCGGTTTTGCCTTTCGGGCAAGAGTGGGCTTGGCCCACTTTTGTTTTGTGCGGCAGACAAAGAATTTGCAGGCTTGCCTGCAATAGTCAGTCCGGCCTGGCCGGACTGACAAACAAGTGCCTCGGAGGCCAGCGAAGTGTGTGCGGGTTGCACACCGCCTTGCGAGCACAAATTCAATAGGAGCATTCACATGCCCAAAATGAAGACCAAGAGCAGCGCGAAGAAGCGTTTTCGCGTTCGTCCCGGTGGTACCGTCAAGCGCGGTCAAGCCTTCAAGCGTCACATCTTGACCAAGAAGACCACGAAGAACAAGCGTCACCTGCGTGGCATTGTCAACGTGCATTCCGGCGATATGGGCTCCATCGCAAAGATGTTGCCTTCCGCAGGCCTGTAATTCACTGACGAACTAGGAGAAAACACATGCCTCGCGTCAAACGTGGTGTAACGGCTCGCGCCCGTCACAAAAAAGTTCTGAATCTGGCCAAGGGTTTCCGCGGTCGCCGTGGTAACGTCTTCCGCGTTGCCAAGCAAGCGGTCATGAAGGCTGGTCAATATGCCTACCGTGACCGTCGTACCAAGAAGCGCGTGTTCCGTCAGCTGTGGATCGCTCGTATCAACGCTGCTGCACGTGAACTGGGTCTGACTTACAGCCAATTCGCCAACGGCCTGAAGAAGGCTGCCATCGAAATCGACCGCAAGATGCTGGCCGATATCGCCGTGCACGACAAGGCTGCTTTTGCAGCTATCGTCGACCAAGTCAAGGCCAAGCTGGCTGCCTGAGGTCACGATCGGTAGTTACTTCTTGTAGGACTTTTGCAGACAAGGATCCTCAAAGGCATTTGCCGATGGGCGAGCATCTTGCTTGAACTTGATTGCAGAAGTCGTGTCTTGTTCAGTAGCTGCTGATGCACAAACAGCAAGGGCTAGGGCTTGAAAAGGCACTAGCCCTTGTTTATTTTTACAAGTCGATAAAGAGTCGATATGAACGAGTTGGATTCTCTGGTCGAAAGCGCACAGCAACTGTTTGCGCAAGCCCACACCCCCGCTGATCTGGAAAATGCCAAGGCGCAGTTTCTGGGCAAGTCGGGCAAGATGACCGAGCTCATGAAGGGCATGGCGCAGCTTTCCGTCGAAGAGAAAAAGTCGCGCGGTGCCGCCATCAACGTGGCCAAGCAGGCGATCGAAGCGGCCTTGACCGCCCGTCGCAAGGCTTTGGCAGACGCTGAGCTGCAAGCCCATCTGAAGTCCGAGGTGCTGGATGTGACTCTGCCCGGTCGCCGTCGTGGCGCGGGAGGGCTGCACCCCGTCTCCATCACCATGGAGCGTATCGAGGGCATTTTCGGCTCCATGGGTTTTGATGTGGCCCAGGGTCCCGAGATCGAATCCGACTGGTTCAACTTCACGGCGCTGAACACGCCGGAAGACCATCCCGCGCGCTCCATGCACGACACCTTCTATGTCGAAGGCGGCACCCAGCACGCGCCCAATCTGCTGCGCACGCACACCAGCCCCATGCAGGTGCGCCATGCCGTGCAGCATGTCAAGAATTACCGCAATGCGCTCGATGCCGGCCAGACCATGCCCGAGATCCGCGTGATTGCTCCCGGCCGCACCTATCGTGTGGACTCGGATGCCACCCACTCGCCCATGTTCCATCAGTGCGAAGGCCTGTGGATCGGCGAGAACGTGAGCTTCAAGGATCTGAAAGTCGTTTTCACCGACTTCTGTAAGACCTTCTTCGAGCAGGATGATCTGGTCCTGCGTTTTCGCCCGAGCTTCTTCCCGTTCACCGAGCCTTCGGCCGAAATCGACATCCAGTTCCAGAGCGGTCCGCTGGCCGGCAAGTGGCTGGAGGTGGCGGGTTCTGGCCAGGTGCACCCCAATGTGGTGCGCAATATGGGCCTGGACCCCGAAAAATACATCGGCTTTGCCTTTGGCATGGGCCCCGACCGCCTGACCATGCTGCGTTATGGCGTGAACGACCTGCGCCTGTTCTTCGACGGCGACATCCGTTTCCTGTCGCAGTTTCAGTAATAAAAAAGTGAGCTGCTAGCGCATGCTATGAAATGATTTCAGATAGTTTTGATGCTGAAATCCTTATTAGCCGCGCGCTAATAGCTCATCTTTTTGAGATACGCATGCCCAGCCAGTGGCAGACCGCTTGCGGTGCGACTGGCATGAACGCCAAAGAGTCTGACTATGCAATTTCCTGAATCCTGGTTGCGCGAATACTGCAACCCCAATCTGACCACCCAGCAACTGGCCGATACCCTGACCATGGCCGGTCTGGAAGTGGAAGAGCTGGATCCTGTGGCGCCTCCCTTCACCGGTATCGTGGTCGGTGAAATCAAGGAAGCCGTGCAGCACCCCGACGCCGACCGCTTGCGCATCTGCCAGGTCGACGTGGGCGGCCCCGAGCTGCTGAACATCGTCTGCGGCGCGCCCAATGCGCGCGTGGGCATCCGCATTCCCTGCGCCACCGTGGGCGCCGAGCTGCCGCCCGGTGCCGATGGCAAACCCTTCAAGATCAAGATCGGCAAGCTGCGCGGCGTGCAGAGCTTTGGCATGCTGTGCTCGGCCAAGGAGCTGGGCATCGACGAAGACGCCAGCGGCCTGCTGGAGTTCCCCGCCGATGCGCCCCTGGGTCAGAACGTGCGCGAGTACCTGAACCTGGACGACACGCTGTTCACGCTCAAGCTCACGCCCAATCTGGCGCACTGCCTGAGCGTCTACGGTGTGGCGCGCGAGCTGTCGGCGCTGACCGGCACGCCTCTTAAAGCCCTGTCCTTCCCCGCTGCTGCCGTGGCCTCGCAAGACAAGCTGCCCGTCACGATCGAGGCGAGCGATCTGTGCGGGCGTTTCTCGGGGCGTATCGTGCGCAACGTCAACACCCAGGTGAAGACGCCCCAGTGGATGGTGGACCGTCTGGCGCGTTGCGGCCAGCGCTCGGTCAGCCCGCTGGTGGACATCTCCAACTATGTGATGTTCGAGCTGGGCCGTCCCAGCCATATCTTCGATCTGGACAAGATCAGCGGCGGCCTGAATGTGCGCTGGGGCAAGGAGGGCGAAACGCTCAAGCTGCTCAATGGCAACACCATCAAGATCGACGACTTCATCAAGGTCGGCGTGATTTCCGACGACAAGCAGGTCGAGTCGCTGGCCGGCATCATGGGCGGCGACGCCACGGCCGTGTCCGACGACACCAGGAACATCTACATCGAAGCCGCGTTCTGGTTCCCCAAGGCCGTGGCCGGCCGTTCGCGCCACTTCAACTTCTCGACCGACGCCGGTCACCGCTTCGAGCGCGGCGTGGACCCCGAGTTCACCACCGAGCACATCGAGCGCATCACCGCGCTGGTGCTGGAAATCTGCGGCACGCCCGAGACGCAAGTCGGTGCCATGGACGACCAGAAGCCCAATATGCCCGCCTCCAAGGCCGTGCAACTGCGCGTGGCGCGTGCGGCCAAGGTCATCGGCATGGCCGTGACGCAGCAGCAATGCCTGGATGCCCTGAACGGCCTGGGTCTGCCTGCCACCGTGGCTTCGGAAGGCGTGATTTCGGTGACTGCTCCGACCTTCCGCTTCGACATCAATCTGGAAGAAGATCTGATCGAGGAAGTGGCCCGCATGATCGGCTACGAAAACCTGCCGACCACCAAGCCGCTGGCCCCGATCTCGCCCAAGCTGCGCGCCGAGAACGAGCGCAGCCCCTATGCCGTGCGCCACGAGCTGGCGGGCCTGGGCTACCAGGAAACCATCAACTTCAGCTTTGTCGAAGAAAAGTGGGAGCAGGAGCTGGCCGGCAACAGCAACGCCATCAAGCTGCTCAACCCCATTGCCAGCCATCTGAGCGTGATGCGCTCGTCCCTGCTGGGCTCGCTGCTGCAGGTGCTCAAGTTCAACGTGGACCGCAAGGCTCAGCGCGTGCGTGTGTTCGAGCTGGGTCGCGTGTTCTTCAAGGACGACTCCGTGGTCGACTCCGACACCACCGTCAAGGGCTTTTATCAGCCCATGCGCGTGGCGGGTCTCGCCTACGGCGCTGCCGACCAGCTGCAATGGGGCAGGGCAGAAGCCAAGGTCGACTTCTACGACGTCAAGGGCGATGTGGAAGCACTGCTGGCACCGGCCAGGCCCGTGTTCGAGCCCGCCGAGCATCCGGCCATGCACCCTGGCCGCTGCGCACGCGTGCTGCTGGACGGCAAGGCCATCGGCTTTGTCGGCGAGCTGCATCCCCAGTGGCGCCAGGAATGGGATTTGGCCCAGGCTCCGGTGATGTTCGAGCTCGAGCTCGATGCCGTGCTGGCCCGCCAGGTGCCCGTTTTCAAGCCCGTGGCCAAGCACCAGGCCGTGGAGCGCGACATTGCCGTGGTCGTCAAGGAAGCCGTGACCCACGCCCAGGTGATGGAGGCCGTGCAGCAAGGTGTGCACGGCGGCATTCTGCGCTCTGCAGTGCTGTTCGACGTATTCCGTCCCAAGAAGCTCAAGGCGGGTGAGGAAGCTGCTGCGGGCGCTCTGGCACAGGATGAAAAGAGCCTGGCCGTGCGCCTGACGCTGGGCAGCGACACCGCATCGCTGACCGATGCGGAAATCGAGGCCGCCATGCAGGGCACCATTGCGGCTCTGGTGGAACGCGTTGCGGCTCGTCTGCGCTGATATGTTCAATCCACAAGGAGATCGACCCATGGAGCTTGCCGTAGAGAGCATCGACAGCCCCGCGTTGACCAAGGCGCAGCTGGCCGATCTGCTGTTTGACGAAATCGGTTTGAACAAGCGCGAAGCCAAGGACATGGTGGATGCGTTCTTTGACCTGATCTCGCAAAAGCTGGTGCAGGGGGAAGATGTCAAGCTCTCGGGCTTCGGCAACTTCCAGATCCGCACCAAGGCGCCGCGCCCCGGGCGCAACCCGCGCACCGGCGAGCTGATCCCCATCGCAGCGCGCCGCGTGGTGACCTTCCATGCCAGCAGCAAGCTCAAGGAGCTGATCCAGGGCGAAGGCACGGGATCCTGAGCAACTGGCACGCAGCCGATGTCCTGTCAAGCAGCGCATCGGTCACTGAAGAGCTGACAGTCTTGCGTCGCGCGCGGTGCAAGGTCCTGTCAGCTCTTCGCGCTATATTGCAAGGGCTTGCGCAGGCAGGAGTGCCGTGCCATCTCCGGATTTGCGCGAGCTGTGATTGAATCTCTTTCACCCATCCCTTCACTGACTGCTTGCAACCAGCCATGGCTTCATCTTTGCCAGCAATTCCTGCCAAGCGCTATTTCACCATCGGTGAAGTGGCGGATCTGTGCGACGTCAAGCCTCATGTGCTGCGTTACTGGGAGCAGGAGTTCGTGCAGCTCAAGCCCATGAAGCGGCGCGGCAATCGCCGCTACTATCAGCACCATGAGGTGCTGATGGTGCGGCGCATCCGTGAGCTGCTTTACGAGCAGGGCTTCACCATCAGCGGTGCCCGTAATCGTCTGCGTGAACTGGTGACCGGACATGGCAGGGCGGTCGACCCGCCGGTCTTGCCCGGGCTCGGGCAGGAGTTGTCGCAAACGCAGACGCATCTGCTGGCGGCCATGCTGGAGCAGAGCCCCCTGGAGTCCGTTGATGCCATGGGCATGGAAGAGGTCAAAGAGGAGCTTTTGCAGATCAGGGCGCTGCTTTCTCTCTGATGCCGAAATTCTGTGTATAATTCAAGTCTTCGGAATGTAGCGCAGCCTGGTAGCGCACTTGCATGGGGTGCAAGGGGTCGCGAGTTCGAATCCCGCCATTCCGACCAATCAGACAAGGGCTTCTGACTATCCAGTCAGAAGCCCTTTTTCTATTGCTGCGCCAATCCGGCCTGTAGCAATCGGTAAAGACTTTCCTGTAGGAGGCGGTCTGATTCTGCCGAATGGACCTGGCCCTGTCGGGGAATGCCGGACATGTAAACGGTATTGATTCTTGGCTTCTTTGATATAAAGAAGAAATGAAAAGAATTGCCAATTCCGGGCAAAAAGATTTGAACTTCGGCTGTCTGAGTGATTTTTGAAACAAATCCTTGCATGCGTTGTGCTAGATTTGCAATTGAATCCAATTGTTTGATGGTGTTGCCAGGAGATCCGCCATCAACGCACGGCTTCGCATGCAAGGTTATGCGTCAAGAACACCGGCCGGAAACCGGAGGCTCCGCCTTGCTATCGTGGAAAGGAAAATCTCCAAATGCGCTGTGTCTAGCCTGTCGCTGCTTCACAGCCTGTCCGCGTGATTTGCTTGATCCGGGGGGCGGAAACGCCGTTTCCCCGGCACCGCCGTGCGGTTGTTCGTCAAGCAACATGGATGAGTTTTGTCGATCAGGCAATCCGCTTGACCTGACCCTCAGTCTCCTGCGCGGCGCTGGCACGACGCCAAAGGTTGTGAGCAAGAGAGTTACAGAACTCCGTATGGCGGGTTCTGAGGCCGTCTGCGATGCCTTGTCGGGCTGCAGCGAGCCTGTCCACATTAACAACCAGCTTCCGCGGGAACGACTTTCAAGGTTGCACCGATTGCGCTCGCCAGCGTTCTGGCGGGTCAGACATCGCATTGCCCGGTCGGAGTCCAACAAGAGGGATATCAATGAAATTCAGTCAGATTGCACAAGTGGTTGCCACTCTGGGTGTGGCATCGTGGGCCATGGCAGGCATGGCTCAGACGACCATGAATGCGCAACAGGCCAGCGAACAAGGCGTCGCACTGCAAAAAGTGGTGGAGCAGGCGCTGATGACTCACCCCGAAGTGCAGGCGCGCTTCCAGGATTTCACGTCGTCGGTTGAAGGTCAGAACGTGGCCCGGGGCGGCTGGCGCCCACAAGTCACTGCGCAAGGCTGGGTCGGGCGCGAGTGGCGCAGCCATATTCAGGATTCACCCTCGCAGAACTGGAACCGTCCGGGCTGGAATCTGCAACTGCGCCAGCTGATCTTTGATGGTTTCACCACCAGCAGCAATATCCGCCAGCTGGGCTTTGAGAAGCTTTCAAAGTTCTACGATCTGCGTGCCACCACGGAGAACCTGGCCAATGATGTGGTCGCGGCCTATCTGGAT
Organism: Comamonas sp.; assembly: GCF_009360615.1. Taxonomy (GTDB): domain Bacteria; phylum Pseudomonadota; class Gammaproteobacteria; order Burkholderiales; family Burkholderiaceae_C; genus Comamonas. The sequence goes on along the minus strand of NZ_SPEY01000060.1, from coordinate 7,614 downwards.
GTGCAGCGCTACCGTGAAATGGAAAAGCTGGCGCGTGAGAACTTCGGCACCCATCAGGTGACGCTGGGCCAGCTGCGCGAGCGCCAGCAATCCGGCGTGGGACGAGGCGTGGACCTGGAGCAGGCCAGCGGTCGTCTGTCCCTGGCACAGACCAATCTGATGACCGAGAGCAACAACCTCAACGATGTGATGCAACGCTACCGTCGTGTGGTGGGCGAGTACCCGGCGGCTACGCTGGATCCCGTGCCTGAGGTGGCCGGCAAGCTGCCGGTGTCCGGGGTTGCGAAGGATTTTGGCGATTCGCTGCGCGCGAGTCCGCTGCTGCTGTCGAAGCAGGCCCTGGTGCAAGCGGCGGAGGCCGGTCAGAAGGCGGCCAAGGGCGCGCACATGCCCAAGCTGGAGCTGGTGGCGTCCACCGGCCGCGATCGCGACCAGAATTCGCCCTCCTACCGGGATGTGCAGAGTTCGCGGGTGCAGCTGATGCTGACCTACAACCTGTATCGCGGTGGTGCGGACGAGGCACGCCTGCGCCAGACCATTGCCCAGGGCTATGCAGCCCAGGACGTGCGCGACTACACCTGCCGCAACCTCCAGCAGGAACTGTCGATCACCTGGAACACCATGGCCCGTCTGCGTCAGCAAACGCCCTTCCTGCGTGAGCATGTGCTTTCCACCGCCAAGGTGCGCGTCGCCTACCAGCAGCAATTCAAGATCGGCCAGCGCTCGCTGCTGGATCTGTTGAACACGGAAAACGAGCTGTTCGATGCCCAGCGTGCCCTGGTCAATGCGCAATACGATCTGAAGAAGGCCGAGTATCAGTGGCTGACCTTGTCCAGCCAGATCCTGCCGGTGCTGGGACTCGCGCAGCCACATGAAGATAGCCGCCCGGATGAACAGCAGGCTCTGACCTTGCCGGATGATCTGTTGCGCAGCTGCAAATCCTCCGTGCCGGACACCACCAATCTGACGCCTGTGCCTGCCGCCATGGCGGCCGAGCAGGGCGCTCCTGCCCAAGCTCCGGTGCCGGTGTCAGCGCCTGCCGCAGCTGCCCGCCAGTGATGGCCGGGGACGTCTGGCGCATCTTTTGCGGGAGTTGATTAACAAGATGGATAAAAGCGATTCGCCACCTTCGGAGCGGTCTTCCCGGCAGGAGTTGTCGGCACTGGACGCGGATTTCATCCGTGTGCTCGAAGACTTGATTGACGCCTTGCTTGCCAATGGCACCTTGCGCCTGACGGACCTTCCGCCGCAGGCGCTCGAGAAGCTGAGCCAACGCAAGCAGGCGCGCCAGCGTATGCGTAATTCGCTGGACTTGATTGATGATGACGAAGAGCTTTTATAGGTTGATTGTTGAAGATGACCAAACCAGACGTTGAACCTACATTGGCATCGGACAGCGGTCCGGATACGGTCCAGAAGCGAGGGCATGGTGCTGCAGCGGAGCAGGCAGGCCCTGCGTTTCTGGGCACACGCAGCTCGGTGCGTGCAGCGGCTGAAGACTGGCGCATCCCGGCCCATGAGACCCATTCTGATCCCTTGCTGGATTGCCTGGTTCAGCTGACCCACCTGCACGGCAAGCCCTATACCGCGCAGGCGCTGAGCAATGGTCTGCCGCTGGTGGACCAGCGTCTGACGCCGTCACTGCTGGCTCGGGCTGCGGCGCGCGCGCAGTTCAGCACGCGCATCGTGCAGCGCGGTCTTGACGACATCCCCAAGGGTTTGCTGCCGGCAATTTTGCTGCTGCATGGCAGCCGTGCCTGCCTGCTGCTCAGGGCACAGGAGAACGGCCGCGTTCTTCTGCAGTATCCGGAGTCGGACAGTCCGGTCGAGGTTGAGGCCCAGGCATTGGAGCAGGACTACACAGGTCTGATGTGCTTTGTGCGTCCGCAGTTTCGCTTCGAAGCGCGCTCCCGGCAGCAAGGCATGGAGCCGCGCAGCAGTCACTGGTTCTGGGCCGTGATCCTGGAGAATCGGCGCCTGTATCGCGATGCCTTGCTGGCTGCCGTCCTCATCAATGTCTTTGCACTGGCCATGCCCTTGTTCAGCATGAATGTGTATGACCGGGTGGTGCCCAACAATGCGGTGGAAACCCTGTGGGTGCTGGCTATCGGCATTTCCCTGGTGCTGATCTTCAACTTCGTGCTGACAACGACACGCGCCTATGTCGTGGATGCTGCCAGCAAGCGCGTGGATGTGCAGTTGTCCGCGCAGATCATGGAGCGGGTTCTGGACCTGCGCATGGAGAGCCGGCCCGCATCCGTGGGCTCGTTTGCAGCCAATCTGCGCTCGTTCGAGTCGGTCCGCGACTTCATTGCATCTGCCAGTCTCACGACGCTGGTGGATCTCCCTTTTGTGCTGCTGTTCCTGGTGGCGATTGCCTGGGTTTCGCCCTGGATGCTGATTCCTCCCGTGGTGGCGATTGCCGCGATCTTGCTGGTTTCCTTCTGGGCCCAGGCGCGCATGGAGAGTCTGACGCTCAAGACCTTCCAGGCCTCGTCGCAGCGCAATGCGCTGCTCGTGGAGTCGCTGACCAATCTGGAAGCGGTCAAGACGCTCAATGCCCAGGGCGGAGTGCAGCGTCTGTGGGAGAGCTCCACCCAGTACATTGCCTATATGGGCGGCAAGATCAAGTTCATCTCCTCGGGCACGGTGAACTTTGTCCAGACCCTGCAGCAACTGGTCACCGTGGCGGTGGTCGTCATCGGCGTCTACCAGGTACAGGATTCGGCGCTGTCCATGGGCGGCATCATTGCCGCCTCCATGATTGCCGGCCGCTGCCTGGCGCCCTTTGGTCAGGTCGCGGGGCTGATGATGCAGTTCCACAACGCACGCACCTCCCTCAGTTCCATCGACAACTACATGAAGATGCCCGTGGAGCACGAAGCCGACCGGGAGTTCGTCTCACGTCCGGATCTGCGGGGGGGCATCGAGTTTCGCAATGTCAGCTTCAGCTACCCGGGCAGCGATCAGCCTAGTCTCTCGGGTGTGAGTTTTTCGGTCAGGCCCGGTGAGCGGGTTGGCATCATCGGACGTATTGGCTCGGGCAAGACCACGCTGGAAAAGCTGGTTCTGGGTCTTTATCAGCCCAGTGAGGGCTCGGTGCTGATCGATGGAGTGGATGCTCGCCAGATAGACCCCGTGGACCTGCGGCGTGCCATCGGGCACGTGCCGCAGGATCCGATGCTCTTCTATGGCAGCCTCAAGCACAACCTGCTGGTGGGGGCGCCGTTCGCGGGCGAGTCCGATATGTTGCATGCGGCGCGTATTGCCGGCGTGGATGAGTTCGTGGCGCGCAACCCCAAGGGCTATGACATGCTGGTGGGCGAGCGCGGCGAGTCGCTCTCTGGTGGCCAGCGCCAATCCATTGCGGTCGCCCGCGCCCTGATCAACGACCCGGCCATCCTGTTGCTGGATGAGCCCAGCAGCAATCTGGACAACCAGAGTGAAGCGCAGCTCAAACGCCGCCTGGAGGAGGCAGCCCAGAACAAGACCATTTTGCTGGTCACGCATCGCACGGCCTTGTTGACCCTGGTGGATCGGCTGATTGTGATCGACGGCGGCAAGATTGTTGCCGACGGTGCCAAGGAGCAGGTCATCGAGGCCTTGAAGCAGGGACGTATTGGTGGAGTAGGAGGGCGAGCATGAGCGAGTCCCAATCGGAAAAAAAGACATCGCGCTTCAGGGACGCAATCGCGGCGCGCTGGTCGCTGCTGGAGCGATGGCTGCTCGATGGCAGCGAGGTGGTGGGAACCCATGATCCGGAGGATCTCAAGGCCGACGCGCAGTGGGCAGCAGGGCAGCAGCAGGCGCGCGGCTCGCGCCTGCTGATATGGGTGGCCTTGGTCACCGTGCTGGTTCTGCTGCTCTGGGCCTGCCTGGGGCGCATCGACGAAGTGGTGCGGGGGCAGGGCAAGGTGGTTCCCTCGCGCCAGGTCCAGGTGGTGCAGAGCCTGGATGGCGGTATCGTCAAGGAAATCCTGGTGCATCCTGGCGAGCACGTGGAGAAGGGGCAGGTCATCCTGCGCATCGACCCCACGCGTTACAGCTCGTCCCTGGGAGAGAACAAGGCCGAGCTGCTGGCATTGAAGGCCAAAGCCGCGCGTCTTCAGGCCCTGGCATCGGGCGAGCCGTTCAAGGCTCCCGAAGATGTGCAGGCCATGGCGCCCCAGTTGGTGGAGATGGAGCGGCGCATGTGGGAGAGCCGGTCCCAGGAGCTCAACACCAATGTCAATATTGCGCGTGACCAGTTGCGCCAACGCCAGCAGGAACTGCGCGAAACCCAGGCCAATCGCGACCAGGCTGCATCCAGCTGCAGCCTGACTTCCGAAGAGCTGTCGGTGACCCGCCCCTTGCTCAAGAGTGGTGCCGTGTCCGAGGTGGACTTGCTGCGCCTGCAACGGGATGTGGCGCGCTTCTGCGGCGAGGCCAAGGCCGCAGGTGCGCAAATCGGGCGCATTCAGGCGGCGATTCAGGAGGCAGAGCGCAAGATTCAGGAGTCCGAGCTGAATATGCGCAATCAGTCCCGTTCCGAGCTCTCTGACACCCAGGCCAAACTGGGAACCCTGGAACAAGGCAAGGTGGCGCTGGAGGATCGTGTCAAGCTGGCCGAAGTGCGCTCGCCCGTGCGCGGCACGGTCAATACCCTGATGGCCAACACCATTGGCGGTGTCGTGCAGCCGGGCAAGGACATTCTGGACATCGTGCCGCTGGATGACACCTTGCTGATGGAAGTGCAGATCAATCCGCGCGACATCGGCTTCCTGCACTTTGGTCAACAGGCAGAGGTGAAGTTCACGGCCTATGACTTTGCCATCTATGGAGGCTTGCAGGGGAAATTGGAGCAGATCGGTGCCAACACGGTGACGGACGAGAAGGGAAATTCCTTCTATGTCGTGAAGGTCCGCACGGACAAGGCCCATGTGGGTGATGACTCGCGCCCCATCATTCCCGGAATGCAGGCTGAAGTGCATATCCTCACCGGCAAGCGTACCCTGATGCAGTATCTGCTCAAGCCCATCCTGCGTGCCAAGTCCAATGCATTGATCGAACGTTAGTTCATGGATCACCAACAATTAAAAAGGAACTCTATGAATGCCTTGCCTGTATTGATGCTGACTCAGGATGCCACGCTGTGGCAGGAATGGCAGCAGATCGCAGGCCCTCAGTGGATGCCTGCGCGCGGCCAGAACCTGGCCGATTTGCAACGCTGGAAGCAGCAAGGCCGTACCCTGGTGGTGCTGGATGCCGCCCTGCCATCCTTGCCGGCGTCGACAGCCTCGCGATGGGATGAATTGTTGAAGGATCTGCAGGTTCTGGTTCTCAGCAACCGTCCCAGTGATGAGGAAGGTCGGCAGCTGCTGTCCCGAGGCGCCTGTGGCTACGCACATGCGCAGTCCGGCTCGGAAGTGCTGTCCAGGATGTTGCAAAGCATGGCCGGCGGCAACATCTGGCTTGGCCGCTCCCTGTTGCAGCGCTTGTTGCGCGATGTGGACGCCCGACTGCCTGAGCAGGAGTCGGACTGGGCTGAAGCATTGTCCGCACGTGAGCAGGAGGTGGCCCGCTATGCCTCGATGGGTGACAGCAATGCGGAGATTGCCGAACGCATGTCTATCAGCGAGCGTACCGTGCGTGCCCATCTGTCAGCGGTTTTTGAAAAGCTGCAGGTACAGGATCGGCTGATGCTGACCTTGAAGGTTCATGGTATCGGGCGCAAGCAACTGGCCTGAGTCCGACCTGGTGCTCTCCGGTGCCTGCCGCTGGAGTGTTGCTTGCAGAAAAGCCTGAAGCCTGCATGTTGCAGGCTTCAGGCTTTTTTGATCTGGAGCAGCAGAGATTGGATAAAACAGAGCCCGATTGGCTTTGACGCCAATAGTGCCCCGGGGCCCCGGCTCCTACCATGTCAGCCGAAACATTGGAGAGGTGCCTCTGTGCACCTTCGCTTTTTACTCTGACTGGATAGGCAGACCCTCATGGCAGCTCAAACCGTTCTCGTTACCAAACTCACCGGCCAGGCTTGGATGCGTGGTCCTGATGGCAATCTGACGGTGCTCCACGAAGGCATGCGTATCCCCGCCGATGCCGAGATCGTCACGGCGTCCGGCAGCACCGTGCAGTTGCAAGCGGATGGACAGCCGCCGCTGATTGTGGGCGAGAACCAGGACGTGCATCTCACGGCGGACCTGATTCAGCCGCCTACCGTGGAAGAGGCTGCTGTGGCCAGTCCCGCGAATGCGCAGATCGAGCAGATCATTGCGGCCATCAATGCTGGTCAGGACCCGTTCGATGAGCTGGATCCCACGGCGGCCACATTGTCCGGCGGCAGCGAAGGCGGCAGCACGTTTGTGCGCCTTTCCAGCATCATCGAGGCAGTGGCACCGCTGGCACTGGAATACGGGCGCTCTGCTCCAGCAACGACCGTGCTTCCCGTGTTCAGTGGGGTGGGGGCTTTGCCAGACATCACCGAGTCAGTCACGCCCATTCAACCGGCAACAAGCACTCCTCAGGCCAGTGCGGATTCGGGAGTGATCTTCGAAGATGCAGCATCTGCGCTGCAAGGCAATGTACTCGCCAATGACAAGCTGGGTGCAGGCGGCATCACAGAGCACCGGGTTAGCCTGGTCGGCGCAGACCAAGGACAGTACGGCAAGATCACCCTCAATTCCGATGGCAGCTATAGCTATCAGCTCAATAGCGGCCTGAAGGCCGTGCAGGCATTGGCTGAAGGTGAGACCCTGGTCGAGACCTTTACCTACACTCTGGTCGATAAAGACGGTGCCAGCTCTACTGCGACATTGACTGTCACCATCGTCGGTACCAACGATGCCCCCGTTCTCAGTGGCAACACGGACGGCGCTGTGGTCGAAGACGGTGCTACCCGCGCCACCGGCAAGCTCGACGTCAGCGACGTCGACACCACCGACACCCACACCTGGAGCGTGAACAACGGCGGCAAGGGCAGCTACGGCTCCTTCTCCGTGGACGGCTCGGGCAACTGGACCTACAACCTGGACAACGCCAACCAGGACGTGCAGGCCCTCAAGAGCGGCCAGTCCATCACCGAGAGCTTCACCGTCACCGTCGACGACGGCCACGGCGGCAAGGCCACGCAGGTCGTCACGGTCACCATCAACGGCACCGACGACGGCGCCATCATCACCCCGGCCCAGCCCGGCGATGACAAGGGCACCGTCACCGAAGACGTCACCCTGAGCACCGGCGGCCAGCTGACCGTCACCGACCCCGATGCGGGCCAGGCCGTGTTCCTGCCCCAGACCAATGCAGCGGGCCAGCATGGCAGCTTCTCCATCGATGCCGACGGCAAGTGGAGCTACCAGCTGAACAACGGCGATGCGGCCGTCCAGGGCCTGGGCGCCGGCAAGACGCTGACCGAGACCTTCACGGTCACCACGGCGGACGGCACCACCGGCCAGGTCGTGGTCACCATCGTGGGCACCAACGACGCTCCGGTGCTCACCGGCAAGGCCGATGGCGCCGTGACCGAAGACGGCACCCTGGTGGCCACCGGCAAGCTCGACGTCAGCGACGTCGACACCACCGACACCCACACCTGGAGCGTGAACAACGGCGGCAAGGGCAGCTACGGCTCCTTCTCCG
>NZ_SPEY01000122.1 GCF_009360615.1 Comamonas sp. | reverse complement strand
TCACGTTGAAGGCGGGGATGCCATAGCCGTTTTCAGCAGCATGGTCCAGCATTTCGCGCATCGAGATCAAAGGCATGGTGGGTTCCGTTCAAAGTTTGGAGAGGCAACACCCCTCGGCGATGAATCACTGCAGTGCGCCGCACGACAGCTGTGGCCTGGGGATAGACCAGCGGCCACACTTCGGTAACCGCTTAGTAACCGGGCATTTTAACCGGCCAGCGGTATTTCCATGCGATAGCTGGTGGTGAAGCCTTGCGGTGCCTCGACCACCGTGAAGCGGCCGCCGTGAGCCTGCATGACGCGGCCGACGATTTCATGGCCCAGATGCAGACTGTCCGTCGGTGGCACATGAACCGCAGCCGCGTCGCGCCGTCCGTCGTCGCAGACCTGCACCCAGGCCAGCGCCCGGAGGGGATCGAGGCCGGCCTGCACCTCGATCTGCGTGCCCCCCGGCGTATGGCGCACGGCGTTCTCGACCAGATTGCGCAGGGCCGATTCGAGCAGCAGCGCATTGCCGCGCACCGGCAGCTCCTGCGGGGCATCCACGGAAATCGTGTCCCCACGCTGCCAGGCGTGCTGGGCCTGTGCAGCCGCCACATTGCGCGCCACATCGGCCCAGTTCACGGTCTGCAACGGCGCATCCAGCATGCCGCGCCCGGCCCGGGCCAGGGTCAGCAACTGGTCCAGCACATGGCCGGCATGCAGCGCATCCTGACCGATGCGCTGCAACGCGGCCTGCAGGGTTGCGTTGTCGGTCTGCGCCGGCGACTTCAGCGCCTGGGCCTGCAAAGCGATGGAGGCCAGCGGCGTGCGCAGCTCATGGGCCACCTCGTTGGCCAGGTTTCGCTCGCGCTCCAGCGCTTCCTGCTGGCGGTCGAGCAAGGTGTTGATGGAGCTGACCATGGGCGCGAGCTCGCGCGGCACATGGGCGTCGGAGAGGCGCTGGTCGAGGCTCAGATCCAGGGCCTCCACGCGCTGCGTGAGCTGATTGAGCGGGCGCATGCCGCGGCGCATCGCCGCGCCCAGCGCGATCACGATCACGGGCAGCAGCCAGAAGCCCGGCTCTATCATCTGCATGGCGATGTCGTCGGCCAGGCTGTCGCGTTCGGCCAGATCTATCATCACCGTGACCTTGGCGGCTTTGTCGTGGCTCCACTGCGTGTAGCTGCGCCAGGGCTGGCGTCCGTGTGCACCAATCGTGGCAAAGCCCTGTTCGATGCCGAAGTCCGGCAAGGGCGCCTGACCGGTGCGCGATATCAGCACGCCTTGTGCATTCCAGAGCACCACACTCAACGACTCCTGATAATCGTGGGCGTGCAGACCTGCAGGCGGCTGGACCGCCGTGGTCTCACCGACCGGCACATCGCCCTGCACATGCCAGTTCAGGGTCAGCGCGGCCACTCCGGCCAGATGCCCGTCGGTCAGCTCGTCGGCCTCGTGCACCCCGGTCTGATAGCCCCAGATGACGAAGCTGCACCAGACCAGCACCAGTCCCCCCAGCATCCAGGCCAGCAGGTTCAGCTGCAGCGAGCTGCGGCGCTTGCCGGTCTTGGACATGACGTTCATTCCTGCTCCTGAGGCATGAAATAGCCCACGCCCCGCATGGTCACGATGATCTTCTGGCCCAGTTTCTTGCGCAGATGGTGGACATAGACCTCCACGGCATTGCTCTCGACCGTGTCGCCCCAGCTGTAGAGATGCTCCTCGATCTGCGGGCGCGACAGCACGCGCCCGCGCGCCAGCAGCAGGGCCCACAGCACGGCGAACTCGCGCGGTGAAACCTCCACCTTCTGCCCTGCCTGCCGGATGGTACGTGCGGCGGGGTCCACCTCCAGATCCGCATGGCGGATCACCGGCGACGCCTGGCCGGCTGCGCGACGCATCATGGCGCGCAGCCGGGCCTCCAGCTCGTCCATGTCAAAGGGCTTGACCAGGTAGTCATCGGCCCCCAGATTGAGCCCTGCCACCCGGTCCTGCACCTGATCGCGCGCCGTCAGGATCAGCACCGGCGTGGCCGGATCGGGCAGTTGCGGCCCCCCGGGCCGTCCTGTCTGCAGGCGCAGGCGGCGTACCACCTCGCTGCCATCGCCATCGGGCAGGCCCAGGTCCAGCAGCACGGCATCAAAGCGCTCTGTGCTCAGGGCATGCCAGGCCTCAGCCACGCTGGCGCACACATCCACCGCGTAGCCGCGCTGCATGAGATTGGCACGCAGCCCTGCTGCAATGCCTTCGTTGTCTTCGATCACCAGAATTCGCATGCCCGCATTGTGCGGGTCAATCCTGACTTGCCCAAGTGCACGGATCACACCAATGCCCTCTTTCCCGGTCTGCAGACGGCCCTGACATCCGCAGGTCGGCGTTTCGCCTTAACATCGGCCACCTTACATTGCCGCCACCCGCCGCAGCGCCTTCATGTTCTTCTTCGATCCATTTCTGTTTGCGCTGTTCAATGCCGATGCCCAGACGCACTGGTTCAGCATCCAGCTGGCGCGGGCGCTCTCTGCCTGGCTGCCCAATCTCAGCGGCATGCTGGTTCTCGGCGCCCTGGTCCTGGGCTCGCCGGCGACACGCCGCACCATGCTGATGCTGCTGCTGTCCATGGCCACGGCCTGGCTGATCGCCAGACTCATACGCTGGGGCTTCCCGGCACCGCGCCCGTTCCAGCTCAACCTGGGCACGCTATGGATTCAACATGGCGGACGTGCGGGGTTTCCCAGCCTGCATGCCAGCGGTGCCTTTGCCCTGGCCATGGCCCTCAGCCTGGGCTCAACCCGCCACCGCAAGCCCCTGGTCTGGCTGGCCTGGGTGGCCGCCTTCGGCATTGCCTGGAGCCGCGTCCACCTGGGCGTGCACTTTGCCTCCGATCTGCTGGCCGGCGCGCTGGTCGGCATCGGCGGCGCCCTCATTGTCTGGAACATCGGCTTTCGCCTGCGCCGACGCCGCCATCTGCGCGTCGTGCCGCATCTCAAGCGACTGCGCAGCGCCTGGACAGCCCAGGGCTGAGCAAGACCTCGGAACGTGTTCAGGATCTCCGCGCAGCCGCGTTGCAGCGCCATCGGGATGCATTCGACGCGGTGACTCGCCGCTTGCGCCGGGAGAATTCGCCCGATTTCGTTCCACCCCGTCGGGACAGAGTCTCTGCGGGTGCCCGGTCAGGGGCGGTCTGTGGCGTTGCCGCGCCGGCCGCGCCATCCCTCACAGCAGCGCGGCTGTTGCTGCGGCTTCTCGCGCGGTGGGGCGCCGCCTGGCATTCCACCACGCAAAGCCCCTGTCCCTGGACGAGGAGATCGCAAGCAGGTTCTTAAGCGCTTGTTAAGAAGCGCTTTCTATCGTCGCGGCCATGAAGTCGCCCGCCTCCTCGATCCCGCCCCTCCCTCTTCGCCAATCTTCCACCGCAGCCCTGCTGGCCTGGACCGTCGCCGCTCTGGCCTGTGTACTGGCCTGGGACATGAGCGGCCAGGACATGCCCTTCGCCCGCTGGTTCGGCAACAGCCAGGGGTTTGCCCTGCAAAACGACTGGTTTCTGGTCAATATTGCCCATGAAGGTGCGCGCAAGATCGCCTGGATCGTCGCAATGGGGCTGAGCCTGATGATCTGGTGGCCCAGAGGCTGGATGCGGAAGCTTCCATACGCAAGACGCATACAGCTGGTCGTCGGTGCGCTGCTGTCACTGGTCGTCATGGCCGTCATGAAGCGCATCAGCGCCACCAGTTGCCCCTGGGACATCGCCGACTTCGGCGGCGTGGGCCACTATGTCTCGCACTGGGCCTGGGGCATCACGGATGGCGGCAGCGGTCACTGCTTTCCGGCCGGCCATGCCTCGGCGGGCTTTGCCTTCCTCAGCGGCTACTTTGCGCTGCGTCACAACCAGCCGCGCGTCGCGCGCCTGTGGCTGGCCGCAGCCCTGGTGGCCGGTTTTGCCCTGGGACTGGCGCAGCAGATGCGCGGCGCCCACTTCATGAGCCACACGCTGTGGACCGCCTGGCTGTGCTGGACGGTCAGCGGGTTGTGCGATCTGTTCACCACCCGTAGTCTGGCGCAGCAGGCCCCCGCAGATGCAGCCCTGCCGCCTGACGACCTGCTGGCTCCGGACTGAGCACTGCAAACACCCGAAGGTCACTCATGCTGCTGTTCGACCCCCCCGTATTTCATTTCCTGAATGCCAACACCCAGAGCCCGCTGTGGTGGATTCAGGCCGCGCGCTTTGCCTCCAACTGGCTGCCCGGCCTCTGCGCCCTGCCCGTGATCGCCGCCATGCTGGCGCTTGGCAAGGGCTGGAGGCGCAGCCTGCAACTGGCCTTGCTGTCCATGGCCTGTGCCTGGATTGCCTGTCGGCTGATCCGCTGGGGCTTGCCCATGCCCAGGCCGGCGCAGCTGGGCATGGGCATGCAATGGATACCGCATGGCGCCAGCGCCAGCTTTCCCAGCATGCACGCCGCCGGCGCCTTCGCCCTGGCTCAGGGCATCCAGCTGGGCGTGGGCCGCCGCAGGCGCTGGCTGGTGGCCACCGCCTGGCTGCTCGCCGTCAGCGTGGCCCTCAGCCGCGTAGTGCTGGGCGTGCATTTCCCTTCGGATGTTCTGGCCGGCATGCTGATCGGCGCCGCCAGTGCCGTGCTTGTCTGGCACAGCGCACTGCAGATCCAGCAAGCCCGCCGTCGCAAACAGCTCAAGCGCCGCCTGCAACCCCGGCCCGGCTGATCGACGCTATCCAAACAAAAGCTGCCAGCGCTTTAAAAACAAGCGCTGGCAGCTTTCTTTATTTAAAAATCGCACTGTCCATGCGAGTGACGCCGAGCTAGAGCCGCCCCGCAGCGATGGCGTCGCCCCTCCCGAAGGGAGAGGGGAAGGCGCGGGGCCGCCTAGGCAAAGCGCCTCAGGGGGAGATCATTCCACCCGGCAGATCTTGAGCATATTGGTACCGCCGGGCTGGCCCATGGGCTCGCCGCAGGTGATGGCGTAGACATCGCCGGACTGCACGATGCCGCGGGCCAGCAAATGGCCCTTGGCCTGGTCCAGCGCCATGTCACGCTCGGCGCTGGTGTCCATCAACAGAGGGCGCACGTTGCGGTACAGCGCCATTTTGCGCTGCGTGGCGAGCTTGGGCGTCAGGGCGTAGATGGGAATGTGGATGCGATGACGGCTCATCCACAGCGCGGTCGAGCCGGAGTCGGTCAGCGCCACGATAGCCTTGGCCCCCAGGTGGTGCGCGGTGAACAGCGCGCCGATGGCAATGGCCTGGTCGGTACGCTTGAACGGGCTGTTGCTGAAGTCGGCATCCTTGACGCGGTCTTCGGCCGCTTCCGCAGCGGCGCAGATGGCCGCCATTTCACGCACGGTTTCCAGCGGGTACTTGCCGGCGGCGGTTTCGGCGCTCAGCATCACGGCATCGGTGCCGTCCAGCACGGCGTTGGCGACGTCGCTCACTTCGGCGCGGGTGGGCACGGGGTTGGTGATCATGGACTCCATCATCTGGGTCGCGGTGATCACCACCTTGTCCATGTCGCGGGCCATGCGGATCATCTTCTTCTGCAGCGCGGGCACGGCGGCATTGCCCACTTCCACGGCCAGATCGCCACGTGCGACCATGATGCCGTCGGAGACCTTGAGGATTTCTTCCAGGCGCGGAATGGCCTCGGCGCGCTCGATCTTGGCGATCAGACCGGGCTTGTGGCCGTACTGGGCAGCAGCCACGTTGCACAGTTGGCGCGCCATCTCCATGTCGGTGGCGTTCTTGGGGAAGCTCACGGCCACGTAGTCAGCCTGGAAGGACATCGCGGTCTTGATGTCTTCCATGTCCTTGGCCGTCAGTGCAGGCGCCGTCAGGCCGCCGCCTTGCTTGTTGATGCCCTTGTTGTTGGACAGCTCGCCGCCGAGCTTGACGACGGTGTGCACCTCTTCGCCGCGCACGGCGTCCACGGTCAGCACGATCAGGCCGTCATTGAGCAGCAGCACGTCGCCAGCCTTCACATCACGGGGCAGCTCCTTGTAATCGAGGCCCACGCCGTTGATGTCGCCCAGCTCGGTGCGCGATGCATCCAGCACGAAACGCTCGCCGGGCTCCAGCATGACCTTGCCCTCGGCAAACTTGCCGACGCGGATCTTGGGCCCCTGCAGGTCGGCCATGATGGCCACTTCGCGGCCCGCGCGCTGGGCGGCCTCGCGCACCATGGTGGCACGGTCGATATGGTCCTGCGCCTTGCCATGGCTGAAGTTCAGGCGCACGACGTTCACGCCTTCGCGCACCATTTGCTCAAGCAGTTGCGGATCGCTGGAAGCGGGGCCCAGTGTGGCGACGATCTTGGTAGCACGACTCACTTGCATGAAATGTCTCTCTCGCGATGGAATGTAATCGGGTTTCAATTCTGGCACGAATGCGGTTACATGACTGCATCGTGCCCAGCGCCGCAGCAACAGGCAAGCCAGCCGCAGAACAGGAAAAACAGTAGCTGATGGCGCCTGCTCGTTATTGAGTTCAGGACTAATAATGCAGGAGATGCTTATATTTCAATCGCCTTCAGCTATTGATAACGAAGCATACGAGGGAAACCGGCATGGGAACCGACAAGCCTGCTGCAGCGCATCAAAGACCGCGTCGAAACAGTTTTGCCCGGCGGGTTCAAATGTCCGGGCCTCAGATCAGGCCGTGCGAGAGCAGGTAGGTCACCACATGCGCAAGCATGGCGGCCTCGAGCCCGTAGCGCCAGAACATGATGCCGGCCAACAGGCCATAGACGCTTTCGCACATCAGCAGCTGCAGCACGACAGGCAGCGGCAGATCGCCTGCCACGGTCCAGTTCAGGAACACCGGAAAGCAGCCGGACAACAGGGCCGCCAGCGCGATGGCCAACCAGCCCAGGCGCCAGTCCGGGCGCCGCCTGGGGCTGCCGAAAACCCTCCACAACAGCCACATCACGGTGCTCAGCATGCCCAGCCGCAGCAGCAGCTCTTCAGTGATTGCTCCGTAGAGCAGCTTGGGCCAGAGCGGCAGGCCGTAGACCGGGTCCACAAAAGGCATGCTTTCCGGCCAGACCACGGCCAGCGTCACCAGCCATGCCGCACCGATGACGCCGCCTGCCACACCGGGCAGGCTCAGCACCCGCACGCCGCGCCATGGCATGCGCCCTTCGGCCAGGGCATGGATCAAGGGTGCGCTCAGGCCCAGCCCCGGGCCCAGCCTGATGCCCAGCGCCACCGCCAGCGCCAGCAGCAGGCCCAGCCCTGCGGTCAATGCCCAGCGGGTCAAGGGCTCGGAGCTTCCGGCCAACCAGGCCGGTGGCTGGTTCCAGGCCAGGGCCAGAACCCCGGGCAGTCCCAGCAGCCACAGCAACAAGCCCATGCGCGCTGCGGGCAGGGGACGGGCCGCAGCGCCATGGCTCAGGTGAGGGAAGGTCTGCGGCATGCTGAACTCTTGCGCCCGTCTCTCAGTCACGCATCAGCGCCTCGATCTCGTCGGCCTTGACCGGCACGCCGCGGGTGATGAGCTCGCAGCCGGTTTCAGTGACGATGGCATCGTCCTCGATGCGGATACCGATGTTGTGGAACTGCTCGGGCACGCCGGGTGCCGGTCGCACATAGATGCCCGGCTCTATGGTCGTGACCATGCCGGGGCGCAGGATGCGGCTGGGGCGATTGGCAATGGTTTCACCCGAGATCGGGTCCTTGCGCTCGCTGAGCACGCCCAGTTCGCCAGGTTCCACGTAGCTGCCGCAGTCATGCACATCCATGCCCAGCCAATGGCCGGTGCGGTGCATGTAGAACTGGAAGTAGGCACGCGACTCGATCACGTCCTCGGCCGTGCCGTACCTGGTACGGTCCAGCAGCCCCAGGTCCAGCATGCCCTGGGCCAGCACGGCCACGGTGGCGTCATGCGGGTCGTTGAAGCGCTGGCCGGCCCTGGTGACGGCGATCGCCGCTTCCTGACTCGCCAGCACCAGGTCGTACAGCGCACGCTGCGCTCCGCTGAATTTGCCGTCGGCCGGGAAGGTGCGCGTGATGTCGCTGGCATAGCCATCGAGTTCGCAGCCCGCGTCGATCAGCACCAGCTCGCCCGCGCGCACCGGCGCCTTGTCGGCCTGGTAGTGCAGCACGCAGGCGTTGGCACCGGCAGCCACGATGGAGCCGTAGGCCACGTACTGCGAGCCATGCTGGCGGAACTCGTGCAGCAGTTCGGCGTCCAGATGGTATTCGCGCACCTCCTCGCCATTGCGCAGCATTCGGGCCGAGCGCTGCATGGCTCGCACATGGGCCTGGGCACTGATCTGCGCGGCACGGCGCATGATGCCTTGCTCGTGCGCGTCCTTGATCAGGCGCATCTCGTCCAGCAGCGCGCAGGCATCACCCTGCTGCGTGGCACAGAGCACGCCAAAGCGCGAGCGCGCACGCACCTGGCCCAGCCATCCTTCGACCTGTTCGGCCAGGCCCTTGTGGGTGGCAAAGGGAAACCAGACGCGCTCGCGGTTCTCCAGCAGGCGCGGCAGGCGCGCGTCGACTTCATCGCTGGAGAAGGCCTGAGTCACGCCCAGCCTGGCCTTGGCCGCCTCGGGACCGAGACGGTAGCCGGTCCAGACCTCGCGCTCCAGATCCTTGGGCTGGCAGAACAGCACGCTATTGCCGTCGCCGGTCAGCACCAGGCAGGCATTGGGCTCGCTGAAGCCCGTGAGGTAGTAGAAATAGCTGTCGTGGCGATACAGATACTCGGTATCGCGGTTGCGATGCAGCTCGGGAGCCGTGGGGATGATGGCGACACCGCCGTCGCCCAACTGGGCGGCCAAGCGTGCGCGGCGTTGGGCATATACAGAAGTCATGGGCATATCGTAATGCTGGCCGGACATCTGTACATCGGCTGACATCTGCAGATGTCAGCTATTTCGACACCGCCCGGTCTCCATGCCCGCCCCAGGTGGAGCCGCCAGCTGCGCCGTCGCATCGCCGGGCACCACGGACTCGGGCCGGCTCGCGCTCCAGCCCGACCAGAGCAGGCTTGCGCCCGACAGGATCAGCAGGCCGCAGACCAGCCACTCCACCCGTCTTCTGGGCCAGGCCGGCGGATGTCTGGCACTCCACCAGGTCACACCGGTGACGACGGGAAAGGCCAGCGCCGTCCAGCCCATGACGGCCCAGTTCAGCTGCCCCTCCACCGCCACCATGGCTGCACGCAACATGGAGCAGGAGACAAACATGGCGAACAGGCAGTGGCGCACCAGCAGGCGATCCAGCGGCTGCCGGTAGAGGTGGTAGACCATGGGCGGGCCGGGCGTGGCAAAGAGGCCGCCGAGCAGCCCCGAGGACACGCCGGCCACCCACATCGAGACCGGGCCGCAGGGCCGGTCCAGCGCCTTCTTCTGCATCAGCAGCAACATGGCGCACAGCACGATCACCAGGCCCAGCAGCATGCGCAGACCGTTGAGCGTGTTGCCGCTGAGCCAGTGCAGCAGCAGCACCCCGCCGACCACGCCCAGCACGCTGCTGACGAGCATGGGCTTGAGCATGGCCCAGTCCGGCGCGAAGCGGTAGGCGCGCATATAGCTGACCCCGTTGATGATGGACAGCAGACAGGCCACATTCGCCGCATCGGCGATGTTCATCAGGCCCGTGGCGCCGGCCACGCCCACAAAGATCAGCCCGAACGCGAAGCCCGTGAGGTTCTGGCAGAACGCGGCCAACCCCACCAGCGCCATGAAGAAAACGATTTGCATGCACTCACCCGATGACGGACCCAGGAGAATGCGCACAGATGCATCCGGGAGTGCCCGTCTGAAGAGCGACGGAGCTTAGCAGACGCGGGCGATGCACTTGCGATGGCAAATAGTTTCGAACCGTCGGGCAGCATCTCTGCCGAGTCCATGCCCTGCGGAGCATTCGGCGGCGCACCCGCTCAGCGCTGATTGAGCTGGGCCAGTCGCTCGGGCGTTCCCACATCGACCCAGCGGCCGGTGTAGAGCGAGGCGCTCACCCGGCCTTGCTGCATGGCACGGCGCAGCAGCGGGGCCAGTGGGGCACGCAGGCCTTCGGGGTTTCCGGGCTGCACATCGAACCACGGCGCGGCGAACAACTCGGCTTTCAACAGCGCAATCGTGCTGTAGGTGTAGCGTGGCCGATCATCGTCGGCAGGCAGATCCAGTGCCTTGCCGTCGCCGCTCAGGCCAAAGTCGCCACGCGGATTGTGTGCAGGATTGGGCACCAGCCAAAGGTGTGCCAGTTCATCGCTTTGTGCAAACGCCTGGGCATCCTGTATCGAAAAGCCGAAATCCGGCGCATAGACGTCACCTGCAGCCAGCCAGAAAACACGGTCCAGCCTCGGCAGGGCGCGGCTGATGCCGCCCGCGGTTTCAAAGGCTTTTTCGGGCTCTTCCGAATAGGAAAGCGATAGCTTCGCGCGCGCGCCCGCATCGGGCTGCGGCACGAATTCATCGCCGAAATGCGCGGGAATCTGCGCTCCCAGCCAACCGGTGTTGATGACGGCACGCGGCACGCCGGCAGCCAGCAGTGCCTGCAGGTGCCACTGCAGCAATGGCACGCCCTGCACCTTGAGGAGCGGCTTGGGGGTCGCATCGGTCAGCGGCCGCATGCGCTCCCCCCGGCCTGCGGCCAGCAGCATTGCAGGGGGTTGCACCAGGAGGGTAGCAGCATTTTCTACAGTCATTGCAATCAGCTTTTCAACACGGTTTGAGGTGTGCAGGACACCTGTTTCTGGGGTTGCACTGTAGAGCATTGACCCGCATCCCGCCTGCGAAAATTGGGCCTCCATTAAAATGACGGGCTTAGCAGAATTACCCCTCCTTTTCGGAGCGCCCTGATGGCCAACACTCAAAATATGGCGAATGCAATCCGTGCACTCGCAATGGATGCCGTTCAACAAGCCAACTCCGGCCACCCCGGTGCCCCCATGGGCATGGCCGACATGGCCGTAGCGCTGTGGAGCCGCCACCTCCAGCACAACCCCGTGAACCCGCACTGGGCCAATCGCGACCGCTTCATCCTGTCGAACGGTCACGGCTCCATGCTGATCTATGCGCTGCTGCACCTGAGCGGCTACGAGCTGCCCATCGAAGAGCTGAAGAACTTCCGCCAGCTGCACAGCAAGACTGCCGGCCACCCCGAAGTGGGCATCACTCCCGGCGTGGAAACCACCACCGGCCCGCTGGGCCAGGGCATCACCAATGCCGTGGGCTTTGCACTGGCTGAAAAGCTGCTGGCGGCCGAGTTCAACAAGGACAAGCACGAGATTGTCGACCACCACACCTATGTGTTCCTGGGCGATGGCTGCCTGATGGAAGGTATCTCCCATGAAGCCGCCGCCCTGGCCGGCGCCTGGAAGCTGAACAAGCTGATCGCCCTGTACGACGACAATGGCATCTCCATTGACGGCAAGGTGGCCCCGTGGTTCATCGACAACACGCCCGAGCGTTTCGAGGCCTACGGCTGGAACGTGATCCGCGCCGTGGACGGCCACAATGTGGACGCCCTGGACAAGGCCATCGCCGCCGCCAAGAAGAGCGCCGACAAGCCCACGCTGATCTGCTGCAAGACCCATATCGGCAAGGGCTCGCCCAACCGCCAGGACACGGCCAAGGCCCACGGCGAACCTCTGGGTGCCGAAGAAATCGCCCTGACCCGCGCCGCCCTGGGCTGGACTTACGGCCCGTTCGAGATCCCTGCCGACGTCTACACCGACTGGGACGCCAAGGATCAGGGCGCCAAGGCCGAAGCCGCCTGGAACGAGAAGTTCGCGGCCTACGCCGCCGCGTTCCCCGAGCAGGCCACCGAGTTCACGCGCCGCATGGCTGGCGATCTGCCCGCCAATTTCGGTGAAATCGCCGCCAAGATCGCCTCCGACGCCCATGACGCCGGCGCCACCGTGGCCAGCCGCAAGGCCAGCCAGCTGGCCCTGGAAGGCCTGACAGCCGCTCTACCCGAGCTGCTGGGCGGCTCTGCCGACCTGACCGGCTCCAACCTGACCAACACAAAGTCCACTCCCTCCTTCCGCGTGGACGACAAGGGTGCCGTGGTCAAGACCGAAGAAGGCCAGATCGGCCGCCACATCAACTACGGTGTGCGCGAGTTCGGCATGGCCGCCATCATGAACGGCGTGGCGCTGCACGGCGGCTTCATCCCCTACGGCGGCACCTTCCTGACCTTCTCCGACTACAGCCGCAACGCCATCCGCATGGCGGCTCTGATGAAGCAGCGCGTGATCCACGTCTTCACGCACGACTCCATCGGCCTGGGCGAAGACGGCCCCACCCACCAGTCCATCGAGCACGCAGCCTCGCTGCGCCTGATCCCCGGCCTGGACGTGTGGCGCCCCGCCGACACCACCGAGACTGCCGTGGCCTGGACCGTGGCCCTGAGCCAGAAGAACAGGCCCACCGCCATGCTGCTCAGCCGCCAGAACCTGGCCTACTCGCCCAAGAGCGAAGACGCGCTGGACAACATCGCCTGCGGCGCCTACGTGCTCTCCGAGCCCAAGGATGTGGGCCTCAAGGGCAAGAAGGCCCAGGCCGTGATCATCGCCACCGGCTCCGAAGTGCAGCTGGCCCTGGCGGCCCAGAAGCAGCTGGCCGAACGCAAGATCGCCGTGCGCGTGGTCTCCATGCCCAGCACCACGACCTTCGACAAGCAGGATGTGAAGTACAAGAAGGCCGTGCTGCCCGCCGGCCTGCCCCGCATCGCCGTGGAAATGGGCGTGACCGACTTCTGGTGGAAGTACGGCTGCGCCGCCGTGGTGGGCATCGACAGCTACGGCGAGTCCGCTCCTGCAGGCGTGCTGTTCAAGCACTTCGGCTTCACCGCCGAGAATGTGGCCGATACCGTGCAGGTGGCCCTGCAGAACGCTGGCAAGTAAGCGCAAAAGGGGCCTCGTGCCCCTTTTTTCCGGCTGAAGCTTGCGCCCCCGCAGTCCACAGCCATCCGGACCAGGCCCCTGGGTGCCGAGTCCGGGCACAATCCGCTCCGGTTTTTCATTACTCACTATCTACGAGGCAACTATGACGATCAAGGTTGGTATCAACGGCTTCGGCCGCATTGGCCGCAACGTGCTGCGTTCTGCAGTGCAAAACTTCTCCGACATCGAAATCGTCGGCATCAACGACCTGCTGGAGCCCGACTATCTGGCCTACATGCTGAAGTACGACAGCGTGCACGGTCGTTTCGACGGTGAAGTTTCTGTCGAAGGCAACACCCTGGTCGTCAACGGCAAGAAGATCCGCCTGACGCAAGAACGCGATCCCGCCAACCTGAAGTGGAACGAAGTCGGTGCCGACATCGTGATCGAGTCCACCGGCCTGTTCCTGACCAAGGAAACCGCCCAGAAGCACATCGACGCCGGCGCCAAGAAGGTCATCCTGTCTGCTCCGTCCAAGGACGACACCCCCATGTTCGTGTTCGGCGTGAACCACGGCACCTACAAGGGCGAAGCCATCATCTCCAACGCGTCTTGCACCACCAACTGCCTGGCCCCCGTGGCCAAGGTGCTGAACGACAAGTGGGGCATCAAGCGCGGCCTGATGACCACCGTGCACGCAGCGACCGCCACGCAAAAGACCGTGGACGGCCCTTCCAACAAGGACTGGCGAGGCGGCCGCGGCATCCTGGAAAACATCATCCCCTCCAGCACGGGCGCTGCCAAGGCCGTGGGCGTGGTGATCCCCGAGCTGAACAAGAAGCTGACCGGCATGTCCTTCCGCGTGCCCACTTCCGACGTGTCCGTGGTTGACCTGACCGTGGAGCTGAACAGCGATGCCACCTACGAAGAAATCTGCGCCGAAATGAAGGCCCAGTCCCAAGGCGCTCTGAAGGGCGTGCTGGGTTACACCGAAGACAAGGTCGTCGCCACCGACTTCCGCGGCGAAACCTGCACCTCCGTGTTCGATGCCGAGGCCGGCATCGCCCTGGACAAGACCTTTGTGAAGGTCGTGTCCTGGTACGACAACGAGTGGGGCTATTCCAACAAGTGCCTGGAAATGGTGCGCGTGGTCGCCAAGTAATCCTCAAGGATTACCCGCTGAAACAGGCTTAATCGCTTACCAAATAAGCGATAACAGCTATCAAAAAAGCCAACATGGGACGCCATGCTGGCTTTTTTTCATCCTGCAAGATCGGAGCCGGCCGGAGCATGTCTCGGATACATTTGTAACACGCAGCTGCCACCGGCGCCCAAGAGCGTGAAGCGCTGCCACCTCCTTGGACAAGGCCGCCATGTTTATTGCGATTCCTCTTGAGAACAAGCCCTCCTGGCGCTTGCCGCCCTGGATGACAGGGCTGCTCATCATCATCAACTGCGTGATCTTCTGGGGCTGGCAGGCGCCCGAGGAACATGCCGTGGAAAAAGCGGCCCGGCAATATGCCCAGACCGCCTTGCCACTGCTGGAGCTGCCCCCCTTCCTGACCTATCTTGGGGAACAAGCCAGCCAGGGCAGCAAGCGTTTGGACCAGCACGCACTGCAGGCCGCGCAAAAGCTGTATCAGCACAAGGCTTACGCCCAGCTCTATGTGCTGATGTGGCAGGAAAGGACATTCCGCCAGCGCCTGCTCGGCGGACAGGTCATCACCGCCAACCACCCGCGCCATGCGCAGTGGCAGGCCGCACGTGCGGCCTTCGCGTCCCACGAGCCGCGCGGCAGCTTTACCGAGCGGTGGTCCATGCGCTATGAGGATGGTGCCGGCTGGCAGCCTCTGCAGGCCTTCACTTCCATCTTTCTGCATGGCAGCACCAGTCATCTGCTGGGCAATATGGTGTTTCTGTTTCTCTTCGGCTTCACCCTGGAGCGGGCTTTGGGAGCTGTCACCTATCTGGCCTTCTACGTGATCGGCGGCGTCGGCGCCTCGCTGTTCGCGCTGATGTTCTATGCCGGCATGGGCGGTTATGGCCTGGGGGCATCGGGAGCGATTTCGGCCCTCATGGCCATGTATGCAGTGATGTACCGCATGCGGCGCATCCGATTCTTCTACATGCTGCTGTTCTACTTCAACTACGCGCGCTGGCCGGCCTTGATCATGCTGCCGGTCTGGATGGGCGTGGAGTTGCTGCAACATCTGCTGGGCGGCAAGCAGGTGGCCTATATGGCTCACTTTGGCGGCCTGCTGACAGGCAGTGTGCTGATGTGGAGCTATATGCGTCTGCAGACCGTCGCTGCGCCGGTCAACGAAGAAGAGCAGGCCCGGGCCGCCGCCCGGCCCCTGGCCGAGGCCGTGGCCCGGGCCCAGCGCCATACCGATGCGCTGGACTTCGGCCGCGCCGCACCGGCCTGGCGCGAAGCGGCACGTCTGGCCCCCTCGGACCCGGCCATTCTGCGGGCCTGGTTCGAAAGCTCGCGCCATCAGCCCGCCAGCGAGGACTTTCATGCTGCGGCACGACGCATCTTCAAGCTGCCGGCCACCACGGACACCGAACGCCAGTTGCAGCTGGCCAGCTATCGCAGCTATCAGCAGCGCGCCCAGCCCGGCATGCGCATGAGCGCGGACACCATGCATGGCCTGGTGCGCAGCTTCGTGCGCCTGGGAGCCCTGCCCGAGGCCGAAAAGCTATGCCGCTCCCTGCACAAGCTCCCAGACCATCCCCAATGGCCCGCAAGCCTGCTGCTGCTGGTCAACGGCATGGCCCAGGCCGGACGGGTTCAGGAAGCCAGAGCCTGGCTGCCCGTGCTGCAGCAATCGGCTCCCGATGATGCCCTCACACGCTGGCTGGCACATCAGCGCTAGCCAACGCCTTGCCGCGCTCAGGTCTTGGCTTCCAGCGCCTGCAGCTCATCGCGCAGAACCCACTGCGCTTCCTGGGTGCTCGCATGCCCGGGAAAAAGCTGCTTCATGCGCATGTACACCGACACGCCCTGCATGGGCTGCTCCACGCCCTGCTTGTAGGCGCGCACCACCAGCTCCAGCATGGGCGGGATCAGGGTGCTGCCTGCAAAGCGCTTTTCAAAATCCTTGGCCAGTATCAACACATACCTGGGTTTGCCGGCCTTCCAGGCCTGCTGTGCCAGCTCATAACTGAGCTGGGCCGAGTCGGGCTTGAAGTCCGGCTTGCGCTTGACGCAGCTCACCCAGGCCTCCAGGGCCTCGCTGGCGCGCTGCTGGGCGAGCAGCATGGGAATGAAACGCCGGCCCAGCTCCGCCAGTGCCTCCGCGCGTTCGGTCAGCTTGAGCACCCGGAAGTAACGGCGGCAATCGGGCAGGCTCTCGTAGTCCTCCCGCTGCCATTCGCGCGCCTGGTTCACGGCCTCGTCCATCTGGTTGTCCTGCACCAGCCTGGCCACCACGGCATCGCGGCGCTTGGCCTCCAGGGCCGCAGGGTCGATCTGCACGGTCGCCGGCCCCTCGGGGGCCTGCACGGGATCGATATCCAGGGCCGCATGGTGCTGGTACATCACA
This sequence comes from Comamonas sp., assembly GCF_009360615.1. Classification (GTDB taxonomy): domain Bacteria; phylum Pseudomonadota; class Gammaproteobacteria; order Burkholderiales; family Burkholderiaceae_C; genus Comamonas. The sequence continues at coordinate 12,988 of NZ_SPEY01000122.1, read as the reverse complement.
TAGCCGATCATGGCCGCCATCACCCAGCTGAAGTAAATCATCACAAAGCTCACCAGGGGGAGCACCAATCCGGGCGCCGCCACCTTGAGCAGCATGGACAGGACCATGGGCGACCCCTGTTGCAGCAGAAACAGGAAGAAGCACAGCAGCAGATAGGACTTGCCGATACCGAAAATCGTGGCCAGCAGCTCGAAGGGATTAACGGCCGAACTCAGGCTATTGGTATTGATGAGCACCATCCAGGTGGCAGGAATCAGAAAGGCCACCAGCAAATTGGCAATCACGCCCAATGTCAGGCTGCGGGTCGCCAGAAAACCGACAAAGATTCCGAAAACGACAAGCACCCCGAAAAACTTCCAGGGCAACCATTTCCAGTCCTCATCGACCTGGCTGGACCGGAAATCGGAACTATGGGTAATGCCACGCGAGGCGAGCGCCGAAACCTTGAAGGCATAGCGGCTAACGGCCAACATCAAACCCAGACCCACGAGCAGGATGCCAACCCACCCGAACATCAGGCCATAGCTGCAGGCCGACAGCAGCAATGCATAAAGCAAAGGCTCGGTCTGCAGTGGAAACAGAAAAAAGCTATTGAGCTTTTGCCAGAACGGAGGGATTTTCCACTCGGAAGAATCACTTTTCTGGCGGACACCACGTATCGAATTCAATGCCTGCTCTCCCACTCTCGGTTCGATGAATCATCTGCAAACCCGCCTGCAACGACCTCATCTGCGCTGGTATTGCCCGATTTTTCTTTGAAATCGGATCATTGCGGAATTCTGCGGTAGAAATTCACCCTGAATTCAAATACCGATAAACCGCCGGCATATTGATTTTTTCGCTTGCCAGAAACCCTGCAAGTGCTTTTGCAGCCATGCCGCCTGGAACCAATAACGGATACGACTGCAAGAATTGCCCGCAGCACTTAAAGTGGCCCAGGTTTTATGGAGAAGCAGCGAATGATTCACAGCGCACACGCACAAAGCAGCCCCACCCCGTATCGCATCACCCTGACCGATGCCCAAGGCCATGTCTGGCATGCCGATGAACCCGTGAATGATGGCGGCGCCGATACCGCGCCCAACCCCATGCAGCTCTTGCTATCGGCCCTGGGAGCCTGCACGGCCATCACCCTGCATATGTACGCGGGTCGCAAGCAGTGGCCGCTCAGCCATGTCGATGTGGACCTGCAGCTCAACCCCGATGGCAAGCCCGCGGACGCCAACCAGATCACGCGCAGCATCACCCTGCATGGCGAGCTGGACGACGAGCAGCGCCAGCGCCTGCTGCAGATTGCCAATGCCTGCCCTGTACACAAGCTGCTGGAAGGCAAGGTGACCATTCCCACCGCCCTGACAGAAGCCGCGCAGGCATGAAAAAAGCCCTGCAGTCCCCTGCAGGGCTTGGATCGCCGGCGCGTGTAACTTGATTACACCGAGACTTCCAGCGCGCCCACTTCCACATAGTGCTCGAACTCGCGTTTGGCCAGCGAGGCAGTTTCGGGCTGCTGGTCCTCGGGGTCGACCCAGGACAGCACGTAGCTGGCAATGGCGGTATCGACCTTCATCTCTATGCCCATGGGAATCTGCTCGGATGGGCCATCTCCGACACGATGTTCCACCTTGCCGGTGACGCGAGCGGCAAAGTGCTCGGGATACCGCTGGATCTCGACGGCCGAGATCTGGTTGCCTTGGGTGCTGTGTTGGTTCATGTTGATTCCTCCTGCAGTTGTTAGGTCGCGGCACATGAGCGCGCCACGTGAAAGCCACTGCTAGCGGCCTGCGCCTGACGTTAGCCGACTCCTGGCGGAGTCCATGTCAGCCGATTGGCTGAATCCTCGCAGTGATGTAACTGCGTGCAAGGCGCTGATGCATTCTGCCGTCGGATTGCGCCAAATACGCATATCCCCGACACTCGAATCCCTTGGCCGTCAGGATTTGTCATGAGTGAATCAAAGAACTTACAACGTCTGCCCACCCGCATCGCCGATGTCGGCGGCATCCCCATCCATCGGGCCATTCCCCAGGCCGCTTTGCGCAAGGTAGGGGCCTGGTGCTTCCTCGACCACGCAGGCCCGGCCGTTCCCCCTCCTCCCGGCATGCAGGTCGGGCCCCACCCCCATATCGGCCTGCAGACTTTCACCTGGATGATCGAAGGCGAAGTACTGCACCGCGACAGCCTGGGCAGCGAGCAGATCATCCGTCCCGGCCAGGTCAATCTCATGACGGCCGGCCGCGGCATTGCCCATTCCGAAGAAGCCCAGACTCTGGGCGTGCATGCGGCCCAGCTGTGGATTGCCCTGCCCGACAGCCATCGCAATATTGAACCCCGCTTCCAGCATTACCCCGACCTTCCGCGAACCGAGATCGGCGACTTTGCCGTGACGGTGCTTGCCGGGGAAGCCCTCGGCCTGACGGCCCCGGCAGAAGTCCACTCCCCGCTGATGGGCGTGGACCTGCTGGCCAGCGGCACGACCAGCCCGTCGCTCGCCACCATGCCGCTGCGTGCCGACTTCGAACATGCGGTGATGAGTCTGTCAGGCGAAGTCAAGGTGGAGGGCCAGATGCTGCCCTCGCAAGAGCTGATCTATCTGCCCGTCGGCACCCGGGAGGTACAGCTGGAGTGCACGCCTGGCAGCCGCCTCATCGTCATCGGGGGCGAGCCCATGGACGAGGCCATCTTGTTGTGGTGGAACTTTGTGGCCCGCACCACCGAAGAAATGCAACAGGCCCAGCAACAGTGGGAGGCCGAAGCCGCCACCGATGCGGAACTCGTCAATGGCCAGCCGCGCCGCTTCGGCAAGCCCGTGGCCTCACCCCTGAAGTCGCTGCACTCGCCGTCCTTGGCGGGCGTCAGCCTGCGCGCGTCCAGATAATCCTGTGGCGCCGCTTCAATTCGCACCAAATTGGTGCGAATTGAATTTTCCGAGCAGATGAATAGAACCATCTTTGCGCGTTTTGATGGCTTTTAAAAGCATTTAGGCGCAACACATCTTCTGCAAGAGATCACAGCCCCGACGTTATGCATGAAACGTTTGGACTCATGCACATCTAGCTTTCATAATCCAGCCAACGCCCTGGCCACGAGATTGCGACCGCCGCTTTTTCGTCCGGGGCGTTGCCACGTCCTGCCCTTGGGCCGCTGGCCCATTCAACCTTGCAAAGAAAGCAGATCGATGCGTCAAGAACACGACTTCATTGGCATCAAAACCATCCCTCCCGACGCGTACTGGGGTGTTCATTCCGCACGCGCAGTGGAGAACTTCCCCATCACCGGTCACTCGGTCGCGCACATGCCCGAGCTGATCCGCGCGTTTGCCTTTGTCAAAAAGGCAGCGGCCCAGGCCAATCTACAGTTTGGCGCCATCAATCCCCAACAAGCCACCGCCATCTCCCAAGCCTGTGATGATCTGATTGCCGGCCAGCTGCACGAGCAGTTTGTGGTCGATGTGATCCAGGGTGGCGCTGGCACCTCCACGAATATGAACGCCAACGAGGTGATCGCCAACCGTGCACTCGAGCACCTGGGATTACCCAAAGGCCGCTACGACGTGATCCACCCCAACGATCATGTCAATGCATCGCAGTCCACCAACGACTCCTACCCCACGGCCGTCAAGCTCGCCACCTATGCTGGTATCCAGAAGCTGTTGATCGCCATGGCCGGGTTGCGCGCGGCTTTCGAAGCCAAGGCTGGCGAATTTGCCCACATCCTGAAAATCGGCCGCACACAATTACAAGACGCCGTGCCCATGACCCTGGGACAGGAGTTCAATGCCTTTGCAGCCATGATTGCCGACGATGAGAAGCGTCTGCGCGAATCCGCCTATCTGATGACCGAGGTGAACATGGGCGGCACGGCCATCGGCACCGGCATCAATGCCCCCGTGGGCTACACCGACGCCGTGGTCAAGGCGCTGGCGGAAATCTCGCGCGTGCCCGTGGTCAAGGCGGCAGACCTGATCGCCGCCACCGGCGACACCGGCGCCTTTGCCGACATTTCCGGCATCCTGAAGCGCATTGCCGTCAAGCTCTCCAAGATCAGCAACGACCTGCGCCTGCTCTCCTCCGGCCCTCAGGCAGGTGTGGCGGACATCAAGCTGCCGGCACGCCAGGCCGGCTCGTCCATCATGCCCGGCAAGGTGAATCCAGTGATCCCCGAGGTGATGAACCAGGTCTGCTTTGAGGTGATCGGCAACGATGCCGCCATCACCATGGCCGTCGAAGCCGGCCAGCTGCAGCTCAATGCTTTCGAGCCGCTGATGGCCTGGGCCCTGCACAAGAGCCTGAGTCACCTGAGCAGCGCCTGCAAGACGCTGCAGACCCACTGCGTGGAAGGCATTGTGGCCAACGAGGCACTGCTGGACAGCCGTATTGCCGAGTCGGTAACTCTGGTGACGGCGCTAAACCCGCTGATCGGCTACGAGAAGGCTGCCAGGATTGCCAAGGCCGCCATTGCCAACGGCAAGCAGATTGCCGTGGTGGCGGAGGAGCTGGGCATCATGAGCCAGCTCGACATGAATAAGCTGCTGGTCGCTGACAAGCTGACCCAGGCCGGCGCATTGACAGCCGCATAAGCACGCACCAGACCCGCAAAAAAGGGCATGTTCTGGCGAACATGCCCTTGGGGGTGGCGTCTCAGGCGCTTGGCGCGCCAAGCCCGAAGCACCTCATTCAAGCCACTGCGGCATTCTCGTCACTGGGGTCATCCACGCCGCGCACGCTTTCCCGCAAATTCTTGTCCTTGAGCTTGCCGAGATCGGTTTCGACTGCACGTTTGAGCTTTTCAATTGCGGCGCTGAAGGCTTCCTTGACCTTTTCGGCTTCCGCGTTCACGGCAATGGGAGGGCGGCCTGTAGCCCGGGTCTCGAGCACACAGCGCTTGCCTGGGCCGCCCGTGGTCTTGAGGGCATCGACGCCCGTGAGAAAGACCTCCACACGCACCACATACTCCTTCAGGCGGGCCAGCTTGGCATTGATCTCCTCCTGCGCCCATTGAGCCAGAGACTCTCCACCCTGGATGGAATCGTCGGCATGAACCTGTACTTGCATGCAAATCCTCCTAGTCACCAAATGCCGCAACCGCTGCGGCGAAATCAGTAGGGGTGCCTTAAAGGCAGGCGAAAACATCGTAACGCCAGAACCTTGTTCTGCCCATCAGGGCTTGTTACGCCAGCCGTGGGCAGGGCCTTTTGCCTATTGTGGAGGCTGCTCCGCAGCGATTTGAAAGAGATAGCAACAAGGGTAGGTCCGGTGAGCTTTGCCCTTGCGCCAGAGCAAAAAATCCGGGGTCATGACTTGCAAAAAGTAAGCCTTTTTACGCCTTGGGTCGTCAGTTACTGCCAGACTTCGTTTCAGGCGCGGCCACAAAGCCGATGCGCGTCAGTCCAGCCGCATGAGCCCAGCCCATGACCTGCACCACGCGACCATAGGGCACGCTGGTGTCTGCGCGCAGCTGCACCTCGGCGCGAGGATTGCGCTGCCCCAGGTCCTCGAGTTGCTGCTGCGCTGCAGCATCATCCATCGGGACTCCCCGAATCCAGATTTCGCCGGCAGGGCTGACCTCCACCACCAGGGCATCGACCTTGCTTACCGCAGGCGGCTGCACCGCAGCCTGCGCCTTGGGCAGCTGCACGCGCAGGCTGGCAGCCAGCATGGGTGCGGCCAGAATGAAGATCACCACCAGCACCAGCATCACATCGACGAGTGGTGTGACGTTGATGGAATTGATCGGGGTTTGCGCCCCCTGACGATGGCTCATGCGACCGAATGCCATGGACCTGTCCTTCAGGAAGCCTGCGCCCCGAACTGGGCATGCAGATCATGGGCAAAGCCCTCCAGGACAGCCTCCAGCTGGCTGGCCGAGCGGCCCAGCAGGTTGTAGGCCAGCACGGCCGGCAAGGCCACGGCCAGGCCGGCAGCCGTCATGACCAGGGCTTCACCCACAGGCCCGGCGAGCTGGGCGATGTCGACCTGACCGCTGCCCGCCAATGTGCCCAGCGCATGATGAATGCCCCATACCGTACCCAGCAGACCCACGAAGGGCGCCGTCGCGCCGATGGTGGCCAGCAAGGTCTGCCCCCATTGCAGCTGGGTGGATGCCTGGCCCAGGGTCTCGCGCAGCCCACGCATCAGGCGCTGCGCCGGAGCAGCGCTCTGGGCAAGAGAGCCTTGCCCGGCACCGCAGTCCTGCTCCAAGGCCGCAACCATGGGCTGCACCAGACCTTGCCTGTCCCGCGCCTTGACCTGCGCCAGGGCCTGGGCCAGATCAGGCATCTGCCAGAACGCGGCCACCGCCTGCGGCACGCTGCGGCGCGCTGCCGCCATGAACCAGAGCTTGTAGAGAATGACCACCCAGCTGAGCACCGACATCAACAGCATCAGTGCCGCCGTGGCCCACGTGACCGCATCGCCCTCAGCCAGCCATTGCCACATTCCTGCAGACATCTCTCACCTCGCTCCCCAAAACAGCAAGGGGCCGTCAGGCCCCTTTGCATCGGCGCAATCAGCGCAGGTTCAGCACATCGTACATATCGTACAGGCCGCTCTTCTTGTCGGCCAGATAGGCCACGGCACGCAGGCTGCCGTTGGCATAGCCTGCGCGGCTGCTGGACTTGTGCGAAATCTCGATGCGCTCGCCGGTACCGGCAAACAGCACGGTGTGGTCGCCCACGATATCGCCGCCGCGCACGGTGGCAAAGCCGATGGAGTCGGCCTTGCGTTCGCCGGTATGACCGAAACGCTCGTACACGGCGCGGTCGGCCAGCTTGGTGCCCTGGGCCTCGGCGATCACCTCGCCCATCTTCAGGGCCGTGCCGGAGGGGGCATCCACCTTGTGCTTGTGGTGGGCCTCGACGATCTCGATGTCGTAGCCGCCTTGCTGCAAGGCCTTGGCCGCCATTTCCAGCAGCTTGAAGGTCACGTTCACGCCCACGCTCATATTGGGGGCGAAAACGATGGAAGTCTTCTGGGCGAACTCGGCGATCTGCGCCTTTTGCGCTTCCGAGAAACCGGTGGTGCCGATGACCACGCCCACGCCCAGGTCGGCCGCTACGGCCAGATGCTCGAGGGTGCCTTCGGGACGCGTGAAGTCGATCAGGCAGTCAGCCTTGGACAGGGCCTGACGCACATCGCTCTCGATCTTCAGGCCGCTGGGCCTGCCCAGAAAGGCCGAGGGATCGGTGCCGATGGCAGGGCTGTCCGCACGGTCCAGTGCCGCCGCCAGCACACAGTCGCTGCTGTTCAGAATCGCTTCGATCAGCATGTGGCCCATGCGGCCGGAGGCTCCCGCCACGGCAACACGCTGGCGGGTGGAGGAATGGGGGGTGGATGCGGTCATGGCGCTATCACTCGGTCAAATGAACTGACGGCAGGTTTGCGTCCGGGCCGTCAAAAAAAGAGAGCAACCCCGCTTTTTCAAGCGGGGAAAAGCCTGTTGTGATGCTCAACGCGATTCCAGCGGTGGATAGCTGGTGGCAGCCGGTGGCAGATTGGCCGCGGCCTGCTCGGCTTCGCTGTTGCTACGGGCAGGATATCTGGCCAGCTGGGCTTCGCTGGCTTCCAGCTGAGGCACCTTGGGCGTGCCTCTCATGCCTTTGAGGCTGGCCACGAACTCGGACTCGGAAGGCATTTCGTCGCCTTCGGCGCGCGCAAAGGCATCGCCATTGAAGAAGACGGTGAGCTTGCGGATCTGCGACTCCACGCCGGGACGATTGATGGTGAACACGTATTCCCAGCGATCGCCGTGGAACACGCTGGTCACGAGGGGTGTGCCCAGAATGTCGCGGATCTGCTGACGGCTCATGCCGGGCTGCAAGGCCTCGACCTGTTCCTTGGACACGAAATTGCCCTGCACGACATCGACCTTGTAGGGAGTGACGGCATTGGCGACACGGTGCGCGGCACCGTCGATACTGTTGCAGCCGGCCAGTGCCGCTGCGATTGCCAACGTCAGGGCCAGACCTGCGCGGCTACGGGCTTGAACATGCATGGGTAATGGCATAGGGATATGATCGGGTTCATTGTAGCGGCAGGCCCCGGAGGCACTTGGAGATTCCCTTTATCCCCGTGTAAAGCTTCTTCAAACCCGTGATTCCAGCCTTCCAAGTGCCCGTAGTCCACCAAGAGATACCGACATGAAAAATATTGATGAACTCAAAAGCACGGGCCTCAAAGCCACTTTGCCGCGTCTGAAGATCCTGGAAATCTTCCAGAAGGGTGCCCAGCGTCACATGACGGCCGAAGACGTCTTCCGCGTGCTGCTGGACGAACGCTCGGATATCGGTCTGGCCACCGTTTACCGCGTGCTGACCCAGTTCGAGCAGGCCGGCATCCTGATCCGCAGCAATTTCGAAAGCGGCAAGGCCGTCTACGAGCTCAACGAAGGCCAGCACCACGACCACTTCGTTTGCACCAGCTGCGGCAAGGTCGAGGAGTTCTACGATGCCGAGATCGAGAAGCGTCAGAACCTGATCGCCAAGGAAAAGGGCTGGGTGATTCAGGATCACTCCATGGCACTCTATGGCCAATGCGCCGAATGTGCGGCACGCGCCGCCAAGTAAAGAACGGGATTGTGAACCCTGGGGCAAGACATGCCGATGTCTTGCCCTTTTTACATTGGGCAGGGACTTTTTGCCGATGGCGGCCAGGGCATCAAGCCAATGTCAAGCCGGACGGCCTATGCTGCAGTCATTCCCCTAGTCGAGGAGGCCTGTTTCATGCGGCTGCTGCATCTTTCATTCCCCAAGACCCTGCTCTGCCTGGCTACCGTCGCCTTGACCGCCTGCGCATCGCTGTCCCCGCCATCAGGCCGCCTCAGCACGCAGGCATGGCAGACGCTGGCCAGCAGCGCCTTGCCCGAGCGGACCAGCGCGCTGCAAAGCCAGCAATGGCTGGATCGCGTCACCTGGGGTGCAAGCGACCATGATGCCGCCCAGTTGCAGCAGCAAGGCCTGAAGCGCTGGCTCGCCGCCCAGCTCAGCCCTTCCTCCGCGCCCATGCCGGCCGAGGTGCAGCAGCACATCGACGCCTTGAGCATCAGCCAGAAGCCCATGGCGCAGATCCAGCGCGAGATTGCCGACCAGCGTCTGGCCATCCGCAACAGCCAGGACCCCGAGGAGGCTGCCAGACTGCGCAGCGAACTGCAGCGCCAGCTCAACCAGCTGGGCAACGAGGCCCAGAAGCGCCAGATCTGGCGTGCGCTGTACTCGCCCCAGCAACTGCAGGAGCAAATGACCTGGTTCTGGATGAATCACTTCAATGTCAGTACCCGCAAAGGCGATGTCCGCATGTGGGTGGGCGACTATGAGGAACAGGCCATTCGCCCGCATGCGCTGGGCAAGTTCCGCGAGCTGCTGGCCGCCAGCATGCGCCATCCGGCCATGCTGCTGTATCTGGACAACGCCAGCAATGCCGCCGGCCGCATCAACGAAAACTACGCGCGCGAGCTGCTGGAGCTGCACACCATGGGCGTGGGCAGCGGCTACACCCAGGCCGACGTGCAGGCCATGGCCCATGTGCTGACCGGCGTGGGCTTCAGCACCCGGGAAGCCGCCGCCCCGCCGCCCAGGCTACGCCGCGAACGCCAGGCAGACTACGTCCGCCATGGCTTCTTCGAATTCAACCCCGATCGCCACGATTACACGCCCCAGGTCCTGCTCGGCAGACCTCTGGAACAAACCGGTCTGGCCCAGGTCAACGAGGCGATTGACCGCATTGTGGCGACGCCAGCCACTGCACATTTCATCGCCAGCAAGCTGTGCATCTATTTCCTGGGAGACAGCCCGCCCCCGGTCGTGGTCGACCACGCAGCCCGGGCCTTCGAGCGCAGCCAGGGTGATATTGCCGCCACGCTGGCAGCCCTGCTGAGCGACCCGCAGGCCCAGCAATTCGGACAACGCTTCAAGGATCCGGTCCACTATGTGCTCGGCGCCACACGCCTGGCCTACGACCGGCGCGTGGCCAGCGATGTGTCGCCGGTACAGAACTGGCTGAACCAGCTGGGCCAGCCGATATACGGCCACGAAACGCCAGACGGCTACCCTCTGGCCCAATCGGACTGGTCCAGCTCCGGCCAGATGAATGCCCGCTTCGATGTGGCAAGGCAGATCGGCAGCCGCGGCGCACTGCTGTTCCGCAGCGGCCCACAGCAGCCGCTGGAGACGCCGCCCTATCCCGAACTCGGCAAACGCAGCAGCGTCCAGGCTCGCGTTCCGGCGCTTGGCGCAGCCACACGCACCGCATTGGCCCAGACCAGGAACCCGGCGGACTGGAACAGCTTTTTCCTCTCCGCCCCCGAAATGATGTACCGCTAAGGATGGCAGCCATGCAAAGACGTCAATTTCTCAGCCTCGGCGCGGCCCTGCCGCTGGTCTGTCATCTGGGCCAGGGCCTGGCCACACCCTTGCAAAGCAGCTCGCCCCGTTTCCTGCTGGTCTTCCTGCGCGGCGCCTACGACTGCAACAGCCTGCTGGTGCCTACTCATAGCGACTTCTACTATCAGGCCAGGCCCAGCATCGCCATAGCGCGCCCGGGATCGGCCGACGGCGCGCTGGCCCTCAACCCTCAGTGGGGATTGCATCCTGCGCTGCAAGGCAGTCTGCTGCCTCTGTATGAGCAGGGCCAGGCCTGCTTTGTGCCTTTTGCGGGCAGCAATGACCTCTCGCGCAGCCATTTCGAAACCCAGGACTCGATCGAGCTGGGACAGCCGCAAGAGGGAAGCAAAAGCTATCAGAGCGGCTTTCTGAACCGGCTGACCCGGGTGCTGCAAACCGACAGCCAGAGCCGGGCCCGCCTCAACCCCATGGCGTTTACCGCCCAGTTGCCGCTGTGCCTGCGCGGCAGCGCCCCGGTGGCAAACATGGCACTGGCCTCGGTGCGCAAGACGGCGATGGACGAACAGCGCAGCCAGATCATTGCCTCCATGTACCAGGGCTCGACCCTGGAAGTGCCGGTGCGCGAAGGCTTTGCGGTACAGCGTGCAGTGCAGCGCAGCATGCAGGAAGAAATGGAGCAGGCCGGTCGCAATGCCATCAGTGCCAAGGGCTTCAGCCTGGTTGCCCAGCGCATGGCCCATCTGATGCGCGATCAGTTCGACCTGGGCTTCGTCGATATCGGAGGCTGGGACACCCATGTCAACCAGGGAGCCGCCAGTGGCAACCTAGCCAGCCGGCTCAGCGACCTGAGCCAGGGCCTGGCGATGTTCGCCGAGGCCATGGGTGCCGAAACCTGGCGCCACACCGTGGTGGCAGTGATCAGCGAGTTTGGCCGCACCTTCCGCGAAAACGGCAACAAGGGGACAGACCACGGCCATGGCACGGCTTACTGGTTTCTCGGCGGCGGACTGTCGTCCCAGGCCGGCGGCAAAGTGCTGGGCGAGCAGATCGAAGTCACCGAAAAAGCGCTGTTCCAGAACCGCGACTACCCCGTACTCAACGAATACCGCTCCTTGCTCGGCGGCCTGTTTGCCCGCATGTACGGCTTGAGCGCCTCGCAGCTGCAGCAGATCTTTCCGGCCTCCCAGCCCGGTCGGCTACAGCTGGTCTAGAACGATTCGCCGCTTTCCATCGCGCGGCGGTGGCGCATCACGAATTCCTGATAGGTGTCGATGCCGCGCAGCTGCAGGATGGCATTGCGCACCGCAGCCTCCACCAGCACGGCAATGTTCCGGCCCGCCACCACCTGAATCACCACCTTGCGCACGGGCACGCCCAGCACATCCTGGGTCAGTGGCTCGGCGGGCAGGCGCTCGTACTCGCGCTCCATGGTTTCCTTGCGCACCAGATGCACAATGAGCTTGAGCCGCATCTTGCGGCGCACCGCCGTCTCGCCAAAGATGGCGCGGATATCGAGCAGGCCGATACCTCGCACCTCGAGCAGGTTCTGCAGCAGCTCGGGGCATTTGCCTTCCACCGTGGTCTGGTTGATCCGGTACAGATCCACGGCATCGTCGGCCACCAGGCCGTTGCCGCGCGTGACCAGCTCCAGCCCCAGCTCGCTCTTGCCCAGGCCCGACTCGCCGGTGATCAGCACCCCCATGCCCAAAATATCCATGAACACGCCGTGCATGGTGATGCGATCGGCAAAATGCTTGGACAGATAGGCACGCAGCACGTCGATGACAAAAGCCGACTGCTCCTTGGTGGAGAACAGCGGGATGTGCGCGCGCTCGCACATGGAGATCAGTTCATCGGGCGCATCCTGGCCATCGGCCAGTACCAGTACCGGTGGCTCCAGCGTGACGATGCGGGCAATGCGGCGCAGGCAGTCCTGCGAGGTGGCATTGGTCAGGTAGGCGATTTCACGCTCGCCCAGCACCTGCAGACGGTAGGGGTGGATGTAGTTGAGGTAGCCCACCAGATCGGCACCCGAGCGGGCCGAACGCACGGCCATCTCGTCGAATCGACGCTCGGAGGCCCCCAGCCCCGCTATCCACTGCCAGCGCAGGCTGGAGTTGCGAAATGCCTCGAACAATACGTCGGCACTGATGGCGCTGGGTCTCATGGCAAGAGGCCGGACTCAGGCCTGGGAGGTGATGGAGGACTGCCAGCTGTCGATCATGCCGTGCAGCTGCTGTGCATCGGTGGATGACTTCAGGCGCTCGCGCAGCTGGCTGTCGCTGAGCAGTTCGGCAATCTCGGACAGGATTTCCAGATGCTTTTGCGTCGCCGCCTCGGGCACCAGCAGAAAGATCAGCAGGCCGACCGGCTGCTCGTCGGGCGCGTCGAAACCGATGGGATTGGCCAGCTGGAACACCGCCGCCATGGGAGCCGTCAGGCCCTTGATGCGGCCATGGGGAATGGCCACTCCATGCCCCAGACCGGTAGAGCCCAGGCGTTCGCGAGCGAACAGGCTATCGGTGATCAGGGCACGAGACAGACCATGCAAGCTCTCGAAGAGCAAACCCGCTTCCTCGAAAGCGCGTTTCTTGCTGGTGACATCAACGCTCACAAGCACTTGAGCGGCGGGAAGGATAGAAGCTAGGCGATTCA
>NZ_SPEY01000085.1 GCF_009360615.1 Comamonas sp. | reverse complement strand
CGACAGGGCCACGATGTCCCCGGGCACCAGCTCGCGCATGGGCAGCTCGGACAGCGAGGCGTCATGGCCGCCGCCGCTGTCGCGAAAGTCTGCGGCCTGTGCATCGCTGCTGCGGCGCACGGTGACGCGGTTATCGACCAGCGCCTGCAGGCGCGCGGCGGCGCGCCGCGAGCGCCCTTCCTGGACAAAGCGCAGCAGCGTGGACAGCAGCACCATGCTGGCGATGACGATGGTGGCCTTCTCGTCCTCGGTGAGGTAGGAGACCACGGCCAGCAGCGTCAGCAGCAGGTTGAAGGGGTTGCGGTAGCAATGCCACAGGTGCAGCCATGCGGGCAGCGGCTTTTCATGCGCGACCTCGTTGGGCCCATGGCGGAGCTGGCGCTGGCGGGCCTGCTCGGGGCTTAGGCCCCGGCTCGAGGTGTCCAGCTGCTGCAGCAGCGCAGCCGCAGGGCTGCAGGCGGCGGCCTGCAGGGTCTGCACCTGTGCCGGCGGCAGGTTGACGGCGGTGGAGGGGCCGCCCGCAGGCATCGGCCGGCGGCCGAAGAGGCCCGCCAGGCGGTGGCTGCGCAAGAAGGCCCGAAACAGGTTCTTGAGGGTTGGCATCACGGCCTCCTGTCAGTGCAGTGCCTTGCTGCTGCGGCCGGGCTGCATCCATGGCTGCCGCGCCTGGCCGGCGCCCCACTGCTCGTCGATGCGCTGGCGCTGCTCCCGGGTCAGCAGCGACAGCGCATCGGCGCGCTGGCGCATGCTCAGATTGGCCATGGCACTGGCCATGAGGGATGCGGAATGCCGGTCGACCAGGTGGCGCAGCACATCGGTGCGGCGCTCGCACAGTGCCGCGATCAGGGCATGGGTCAGGCCATGGTGGCGGGGGGTGTCATCGAGGCGGGGGGCGGGGCGGCTGCGTTGCAGCACGCGCAGCCAGGCGAGGCGTTGCATGGGCATACTCCTTGGGGAGGCCCGGGAGCTGCCCGCCGCTGCTACTGCATCAGGCGTGCCGCCCCGGGACGGGGTTCCGGTCCCTGCGCGCAGCCATCGGGGGCACACGCAGGCCAAAGGCTTGGCAGCGCGCCACACCGGGCGCGCTGCACGATCGACTCGGGTCGGGATCCATACGTGTTCCTTGGTCAGGTGTGAATGAAAAGCGGGCCGGTGGCGGTCCGCGACGGGGCGGCTCAGCGCGCGCTGCGGCTGCTCAGAAAGCTGCGGATGCGATGCGTGGGCCAGCTTGTCAGCGCATCGAGCGCCAGCGTCTGTTCCAGCGCTTGCGGCAGGGCAGCCGGGGCGGCGCGCACGCCCTGTTGTTGCGTGGTCGCGGCACGGCCGTGCAGCCACGGGTGCAGTGGACGCAGAGAGCGGGTCAGGCGGTTGCTCATGGCGTTCTCCTCATCGGTTGAGGGAGCGGGCCAGGCGGCAGCGCGGCACAAGCGTTCTGGCGCGGCCACGAACCGGCGGGTAGCCGGAGCGGGATGGCGACGCGAGAACTCAGTGATGAGCAGAGCTTGCGAGCTTGAGGCCACTATCCGTGCTGCGCACGGCAGGCCGCCCCGAACGTCGGGAAGCCAAACAGCAAGTTGCGAGGGGCGCGGGGCAAGGGATGCGGGGCGGTCGATGACGACTCCCGATCCGGGGGAGTCTGTCAGTCGGCCAGCTTCGCAGCCATTGCGGCGTGCGATAAATCACTGGTTGAACTGGCACTGTCCACGTGGGGACTCCTGAAATTGCGATCTGCCGATTATCGGCCGAGACCGGTCCCAGGGTCAACCCTAGGTGGCTTTCAGTTGCAATTGCGCCGGGGCCTGGCGGGTTGCGGGCTCGGCCCATTGCCGCACGCAGCTCCAGACGATGAGGGTCTGCGCTGCGTAATAGCTGCCGAGCACGCTCACTGTGGACCAGGGCAGCGGCTGCACAAAACGGTTGATGGCCAGGATGGAGTCGCTGAGCATGAAAAAGCTGGCGCCCAGGGCGGTCAGCAGTGCGGCGCGGCTGCGCAGCTGACGATAGCGTCCCCAGGCCTGCGCTGCCATCAGGGCGATGACGCCGACATAGGCGGCCACGGGCAGACGCAGGGCACCAGGCAGGCCATGGGTCCAGAGAAAGACATACATGGCGGTGCCGATCACAGCCACCAGCAGCAGTGCGCTGCGGTCGGCAAACCAGCTCACATCGAGCCTGAACAGCGCAACGTAGCAGACATGGGCCAGCAAAAAGCTGACCAGGCCGGGAATGAACAGACTGGTCGGCAGCTGTCCGTCCAGCATCAGGAAGACATCGCCTGACATGGAGAAACCAATAGCTGCCAGCAGCAGATGGACATGCTTTTGAGACACTTTTTGTATGGTTGTTGATGTCTGCCTTGCGCAAGACGCGATGCATATGAGCGCAAAAACCATGGTGGCAGGCTTGAACAGCCAATGCCATGTCGTCAGTCCCAGTGCTGCCGTGGCCGTGGCCAGTGCGCCGCTTTGCAGCATCAGTGCCAGCCACAGGCTGATGCGGCCCTGCATGGCTGCGCCCAAGGCCCATTGCCCGGTGAGCAGCACGCCGAACCCGATCAGGTTGGTGGCCAGCGGCGACTGGTCGGCATGCCAGAGAAAGACTGCGGTGCCCGCAATCAGCGCTGCGAACTGCAGGCAGGCAAACCAGCGCAGCGCCCGGTTCATGGTCGGGGCATAGAGGATGCGGTGCTCCTCCAGATCGAAGGCGGGCCTGGGAAAACGCCGCGCCACATCGGCCGGCCGCCAGCCCGGTGGCTTGAACCAGACGCGGATTTTGTCCAGCCAGCTGCGCGCATGCCAGCTGTCATGGGCCAGCTGGCGGTAGACGCTGAGATTGGCCCAGAGCGGATCCCAGCTCTTGAGCAGGCCGCGCGTTCCGTAGACGCACGGTTCCTCGTCGTCCTCGGTCTTGTAAGTGCCGAAAAGCCGGTCCCAGACGATGAGAATCCCGCCGTAGTTACGGTCCAGATAGCGCTCGTTGACGGCATGGTGGACGCGGTGATTGCTGGGCGCGCAGAACCAGCGGTCGAACCAGCCCAGTTTCCCGACCTGCTCGGTATGCACCCAGAACTGGTAGAGCAGATCGATCAGCCCAACCACGGCAAACACCAGCGGCGGCACGCCGGCCAGGGCCATGGGCAGATAGAAGATCCAGCCCAGCAGTGCGCCGGAGCTGGTCTGGCGCAGCGCGGTGGAGAGGTTGTAGGCCTGGCTTTGGTGGTGCACGGCATGGGCGGCCCAGAGCACGCCCACTTCGTGGCCCATGCGGTGCAGCCAGTAGTAGCAGAGATCGTAGAACAGCAGGGCCAGCAACCAGCCTGGCAGGCTGAGCCAGAAGGCATCGGCCTCGATCAGCGCCACATGGCTGGCCACGACGGTGTAGATGCCCAGCGTCAGCAGCTTGGTGAAGACGGCGCTGGTCTGGCTCAGGATGCCCAGGTTCAGCGAGCTGATGGCATCGGCCAGCGCATAGGCATTGCGCCCGCGTCTGCGGCTGATGATCCATTCCACGGCAATCAGTGCGAAAAAGACCGGTGTGGCCAGAACGATGACTTGGCTGGGGGAGAGCATGGGCTCCGATTCTGGAGCGGCCCGGTGTCCGGCGGCTTGGCATGAACCCTAGCGCCCGGCGCTGCAGGCTTTACCGGGTTTCAAGGGTGAATCGGGATTGCTAAGTATTTCCTGTTATGGCAGCCGACAAGGCGCTCTGGGATAATCGGCGGCTTGCCCGTCCGCCGGAGGGCGCACCCAAATTTACCGGCCAGTACCGCGACGCTGCGACCCCGGGATGGGCCTGGAGCCGTCAGCCTGTCCGCATTCTTGCTGCATGCCCATGTCCACATCCCGCCGCTCCTTTGTTGCCGCCGCCGCCTTGCTGGCCTCAGGCTTTACCGCGCCCGCCGTTTTCGCCGCCGCCGACGCCTGGCCCGCCACCAAGCCCATCACGCTGATCGTGCCGTTCAGCGCCGGCGGCAATGTGGACACCACGGCGCGCCTGATCGGCCAGAAGCTGGGCGAGCGCCTGCACCAGTCCATCGTGGTGGACAACGTGCCAGGCGCCGGCGGCGTGCTCGGGGTGAGCAAGGCCGTCAAGGCCCCGGCTGACGGCTATACCTTGCTCATGGGCTTCGACGGCCCCATCAGCATTGCGCAACTGGTGAACTCCGCCGTCAAGTACGACGCCGAAAAGGATCTGACCCCTGTGGGGCTGACCACCATCGCACCCGTGGTCGCCGTGGCCCGTCCCGGTCTGCCGGCGCACAATCTGAACGAGCTGATTGCACTGGCGCGTTCCAAGCCCGGCTCGCTGACCTATGCCACCTCGGGCGTGGGCACCATGCTGCATCTGGCCATGGAAATGCTGCAGGAGCGCGCCAAGATCAAGCTGGTGCATGTGCCCTACCGCGGCGGCGCCCAGATCACCAGCGACGTGATGGGCGGTCAGGTCGATGTGGGCATGCTCACCACCGTGAGCGCGGTGCCCATGATCCAGCAGAAAAAGCTCGAAGGCCTGGGCGTGACATCGGCCAGGCGCATCGATGCCATCCACAACGTGCCCACCTTTGGCGAGACGGCCGAACTCAAGGGCTTTGACCTCAACACCTGGACGGGCCTGTTCGTTCCCGCCAAGACACCTCAGGCCGTGGTCACGCGCCTGGCTGCCGAGCTCGATGCCGTGCTCAAGATGCCCGATGTGCGCAAGCGCCTGGAAGATGGCGGTGCCACGCCCGGCTCCGGCACCCAGGCCAGCTTTGTCCAGTTCCTGAAGAAGGAAAAAGCCGGCTATGCCCAGATCGTGAAGTCGGCCAACATCCAGGCGGAATAAGCCATGGCCGCGCCTCTGAACCCGGTGCATGCCGAGATCCATCCGCCCGTGCTGCCCGAAGTGGCTGCCGTCGCGGATGAGATGCTGGCCCTGCGCCATGATCTGCATGCCCATCCCGAGCTGGCCTACCAGGAGCATCGCACCGGCGATATCGTGGCCGCCAGGCTGGCCGAATGGGGCTACGAGGTCCATCGCGGCCTGGGCGAAACCGGCGTGGTGGGGACGCTGCGCTGCGGCGATCACGCGAATGGCAAGCACATCGGCAAACGTCTTGGCCTGCGCGCCGACATGGATGCGCTGCCTATCCGTGAAACCACGGGCCTGTCCTATGCCAGCCGTCACGACGGCAAGATGCATGCCTGCGGCCACGACGGGCACACGGCCACGCTGCTGGCCGCAGCAAGGGTGCTGGCCGGGCGCAAGAACCAGCTCCAGGGCACGCTCAATCTGATCTTCCAGCCCGCCGAGGAAGGCCATGGCGGTGCGCAAAAGATGGTGGAGCAGGGCCTGTTCGAGCTGTTTCCCTGCGATGCGCTCTACGCCTTTCACAACGAGCCCGGCTATCCGGCGGGGCAGTTCGGCTTTCGCCCGGGCGTGATGTATTCCAGCTCGGACACCGCCATCATCACCATCCGCGGCAAGGGCGGCCATGGTGCCATGCCCCATGTGGCCGTGGACCCCATCGTCGTGGCCTCGCATCTGGTGCTGGCACTGCAGACCATTCGTTCGCGCGAGATCGACCCCAACGACATGGCCGTGGTCACCATCGGTGCCATCCATGCGGGCGATGCGCCCAATGTGATTCCGGAAACCTGCGAGCTGCGCGTGACCATCCGCGCGCGCTGCCCCGAGGTGCGCCAGCAACTGCGCGAGCGCATCACGGCCATGGCCCATGCCCAGGCCGCCGTGCACCGCGCCACGGCCGAGGTGGACTACAAATGGCGCTATCCGCCCGTCATGAACGACAAGGCAGCGACGGATTTTGCCGTCGCGGTGGCGCGCGAATTCCTGGGCGAGGAATGGCTGATTCCCGATCTGCAGCCCCTGCAGGCCAGCGACGACTTTGCCATCATGCTCAACCAGGTCCCCGGCAACTACTTCATCGTCGGCAACGGCATGGGCGAAGGCGGCTGCATGGTGCACAACGCGGCCTATGACTTCAACGACAACCTGCTGCCCGTGACGGCCTCGTATTGGGTGAAACTGGCCGAGAGCTATCTGCGCCGCGACTGAGTCCTGTATGAGTGAAATTGCATCCGTGGTCGATCTTTGCGGCCAGAACCTGCCCGGCTTCGATGCCACGACCGACTACTGGCAAGCCATCGTCACCGAGGCCGAGCTGACCCAGTCGCCTCTGCCGCCCTATGCGAAGAGCTACCCGGCCCGGTTGCCCGACGGCCGCTATCTGCTGCTGCCGCTGCGCGGCATGCCGACGGCCGATGGCTCTGCACCGGACCGCTGCGTGGCCTCCCTGATTGCCAACCAGGCGTCGATGGAGGTGGTGGAGCAGCTGGCGCTGCACATGGCGCAAGCCGCCGGGGCGTACGACTTCGATGCGGTCATCGGCCTGCCCACGCTGGGTCTGGCCTTCGCGCCGCTGGTGGCACGCCGCCTGGGTCACAGCCGCTACGTGCCCCTGGGATATTCGCGCAAATACTGGTATCGGGACGAGCTCTCCGAGCCCGTCAGCTCCATCACCACGCCGGGCAAGGGCAAGCTGCTCTATATCGACCCGAATCAGCTGGGCCTGATTGCCGGCAGGC
>NZ_SPEY01000075.1 GCF_009360615.1 Comamonas sp. | reverse complement strand
GGAAAGCGTCCCCGGGACTGAAAAGTAAGACAAGGAGTTGTACCTTTATGACAAGCATGAACCCGTCCGTTGGTCTTACTCAGCAAGACTATGAGAATTCGGAAACCCTGGCGTATGCGGAGACTGACGAGGATGTGACCCCTGGCGAGATCGCGGTGGGCGTGATCATCGGGCGCTCTTCCGAGTACTTTGACTTCTTCGTGTTCGGTATCGCTTGCGTGCTGGTGTTTCCCTCGCTGCTGTTCCCCTATCTGTCCAAGCTCGACGGCACGCTGGCCGCGTTTGCGATCTTCTCGCTGGCCTTTGTGGCCCGTCCCGTGGGCACGGCATTGTCGATGGCCGTGCAGCGAGTCTGGGGGCGTGCCACCAAACTGACGCTGGCGCTGCTCCTGCTGGGCGTCTGCACGGTGGGCATGACTTTTTTGCCCAGCTATGAGACAGCCGGCATGAAGGCCGTCTGGGCGCTGGTGATCCTGCGCATCGGCCAGGGGCTGGCGCTGGGCGGCTCCTGGGATGGCCTGCCTTCGCTGCTGGCCATGTCGGCCCCTCAGAACAAGCGAGGCTGGTACTCGATGATTGGCCAACTGGGGGCCCCCCTGGGCTTCATCATCGCGGCCGCGCTGTTTGCCTATCTGTACTCCAGCCTGACGGCCGACGAGTTCATGAGCTACGGCTGGCGTTACCCCTTCTGCGTGGCCTTCGCCATCAACGTGGTGGCGCTGTTTGCCCGCCTGCGTCTGGTTGTGGGCCAGTCCTATACCCAGCTTCTGCAGGAGCGTGAGCTGGAGCCGATCAGCGTGAGCAGTCTGATGGCCAACGAAGGCCGCAATGTGATGATCGGTGCGTTCGCAGCGCTGGCCAGCTTTGCGCTGTTCCATCTGGTGACCGTGTTTCCGCTGTCCTGGATTTCCATGTACTCCGATCAATCCATGACCGAGGTGCTGGTGGTGCAGATCATCGGCGCGCTGCTGGCCGGCGCGGCCATCGTGCTCTCGGGCTGGCTGGCGGACCGCGTGGGGCGCCGCAACACTCTGGGAACCATGGCCTGCCTGATCGGCATCTTCAGCTTTCTGGCGCCCTGGCTGCTGGGCAGCGGCAGCACCGGCAACAATGTGTTCATCCTCGTGGGCTTTGTGCTGCTGGGCCTGTCCTACGGCCAGGCATCGGGCACGGTGACATCCAACTTCTCGTCGCGCTACCGCTACACCGGCGCGGCCCTGTCCACCGACATGGCCTGGCTCATCGGCGCGGCGTTCGCGCCGCTGGTGGCGCTGGGCGTCTCGGCCAAGTTCGGTCTGGTGGCTCTGGGCATCTATCTGCTCTCGGGTGCCTTGTGCACGCTGGCTGCGCTGGGCATCAACCGTGCCATCGAGGCGCGCGATCAGTAAACGCCCGTCTCGGTGTACCTGCCAAAGCCCGGTGCGCCACACCGGGCTTTTCCGCGGCGGTCGCAGGGCATGAAAAAACCGCCTGAAGGAGGCGGTTTTTCTATTGAGGGTGGGAGAATCAGTCCAGCGCCAGGCCGGCCTTCTTGATCACCTCGCCAAAGCGCTTGCTCTCGGAAGCCATGAAGGCCTTGAACTCTGCAGGTGTGGGGTTGAAGGACTCGTAGCCGAAGGCGGCGAACTTTTCCTTCACGTCCTGGCCGGTCAGCGCCTGGCGGACATCGGTGCGGATCTTCTCGATCACGGCCGCAGGTGTGCCGGGGCGCACGGCCAGTGCGTTCCAGCCGATGGCTGCAAAATCCTTGGGGCCACCCGACTCCGACACCGTGGGCACATTCTCGAAGCCGGCAATGCGGCTGGGCGCAGCCACCGCCAGGAAGCGCAGCTTGCCGCCGCGCACCAGTGGCCCAGCGGTTCCCAGGGAACCCAGGGCAAAGGTCAGCTCGCCGTTGGCCACGCCCTGGTACAGCTGGCTGGTTTCCTTGTAGATCACGTGCTCCATCTTGGTGCCGGTCTGGTTTTCCAACAGGGCGGAGCCCAGATGCACGGGGTTGCCGACGGACCAGGAGCCGTAGTTCAGCTTGCCGGGATGCGCCTTGGCATCGGCGATCAGGTCCCCAATGGTCTTGTAGGGGCTGTTGACGGGCACGCAGACGAAGAAGTAGTTGCGGAACAAGGGCATCAAGATGTCGAAGTCCTTGTTCAGGTCGTAGGGCAGCTTCTTGAACAGGTGGGGGTAGGCGGCGATGTGGACGTTGTCCAGCTGGATCATGTCCGTTCCGTCGGCCGCGCCGCGCTTGAATTCGTTGATCGCAATGAAGCCGTTGCCGCCGGGACGGTTTTCCACCACGACAGGCTGGCCCCAGGCGCGGCCCAGCTTGTCGGCCACGAGGCGCGAAATGCCATCGGGGCCGCCGCCCACGGGGAAGGGGTTGATGATGCGCGAAGACTTGGTGGGCCACTTGTCGCTCTGGGCGAACGAGGGGGCGGCCACGGCTGCGGCAATGGCGCCGAGTGCGAAGGCAGCTTGGCGACGGCTCATGGTGAGCTGATGGGTCATTTTGTCTCCCAGGAAGGATGTCGATGATGAATTGCGTGTGGACCACGCATTGTTGATATCGTCGGCTGTTATTTTTTGATATTCAGGCCCAGCTGCTTACATTGTGTCACCTGAGGCATAAACACCTAGGTCTAGCTGAGGCTAGCAGCTATAGCAAAATAGCATAGCTTGTTTTGAAAGGTGTGAGCATGAATCTGCAGCAGATAGAGACCTTTGTTCGGGTGGCCGAAGTGGGGAGCTTCAGCAAGGCTGCGGTACTGCTGGACACCGCCCAGCCAGCGCTGAGCCGCCAGGTGCGGGCGCTGGAGACCGAGTTGCGCGAGACCCTGCTGATACGCACCGGGCGCGGCGTCACTTTGACCGATGCGGGGCGCCGCCTGCTCGAGCATGGTCACGCCATCATGCAGCGCGTGGCCATGGCCAAGGAAGACCTGGGCAGCCAGCGCGACGAGCCTGTGGGGCGCATCACCGTCGGCCTGCCACCGAGCCTGGCTCGGCGCCTGACCCTGCCCCTGATCGACGGTTTCAGCCGCGAGATGCCCAAGGCCAGGCTGGCGGTGGTCGAGGGCTTTTCCATGAACATCTCGGAGTGGCTGACCTCGGGGCGCATGGACTTGGGTCTGGTCTATACGCCGGAGCCGCATCCACAGATCGAGGTCTCGCCCGTGCTCGAAGAGCGTCTGTGCCTGATCGGCCCGGCCAGCACGCTGGCAGGGCGCACCAGCATCCCCTTCGAGCATCTGGCCGAGTTCCCGCTGATCATGCCCCAGCACGGGCAGATTTTCCGCAAGCTGATGGAGGCCCAGGCCACGCTGTCCCAGGTCAAGCTCAATGTGGTCTGGGAAGTCTCCAGCGTGCCCGCCATTCTGGATCTGGTGCGCGGCGGCTACGGCTATGCGGCGCTGACCGATAGTGCCATGCACAGCCATGCCACGGATGCATCGCTGGTGGAGGTGCCCATCAAGTCGCCGCATATCGTCAGCACCCTGTGCCTGGTGCAGCCCGCCAAGAAGAAGTCCACGCCGCTGATGCGCCGCACGGCCGAGTTGCTGCGCCGACTCAGCATGCAGGTCTGTTCCGTGGAAAGCGGTCATATCTGAGATCGCAAACCGGCTTCAAGACCCGGCTGTACAGGGGGGCGCCGGGTGCGGGCTACAGACTCTGCGATGGATTGGTGGGCTGCTTGCGCCTGTCGAATAGAGCCTTCAGTGATCGCTAGATCTGAAATCAAGAGGATGCATGCGCAAGCGGCTCTGGTATTGATCCCATCAAAGCAGCGGACGCAAGGTTCTGGCTGCTTCCTGCAACAGCGGCAGTATTTCCCGCTGCATGGTCTGGGGGCTCATGCGTTTGGCCGATGTCACCACGTTCAGCGCTGCCACGGTGCGTCCTTGCATATTGCGCAGCGGCACGGCCACGGCCTGAATGGCCAGCTCATGTTCTTCGAGCGCCATGCAGTAGTCGAGTCGGCGCACTTCGCCGAGCAGCGTCTTCAATGCCGAACGATCAGATACCGTGTGCGCCGTCAGCTTGGGCAGGTCATAGGTATCCAGCCAGTCATCGAGTTCCGAGGCTGATAGCGAGGCCAGCAGCACCCGGCCGGTGGACGTGGCGTGCGCCGGCAGACGGGTGCCCAGATGCAGACCGTGGGCCATCAGGCGCTCGCCTTTTTCATGCACGGCGCTGCGCGCGACGATGACGACTTCTCGGCCTTCGCGTACCACGCAGGAGTACGACAGTCCGGTCTGCGCCGCCAGCCGGTGCAGCACAGGCTGCACGATGCGCGGCAGCCGCGCCGAGGCCAGATAGCTGCCCGACAGGCGCAGCACCTTGGGGGCCAGCCAGAAATAGCTGCCATCGGACTCCAGATAGCCGAGATAGGCCAGCGTGAGCAGATGGCGGCGGGCCGCCGCACGCGTGATGCCCGCGCGCTCGGCGGCCATGGTGGCATTCAGGCGCTGGCGCTCGGTGTCAAAGCTCTCCAGCACGGCCAGGCCCTTGGCCAGGCCGGCAATGAAGTCCGCGGGAGCGATGGAAGAGAGGCCGGGTTCAGTCATGGCCGGTTTCGTAGTGTGTTTTGCGCGATCATCGATCTCATTGTGCGATTATCGCGCAAACATCGATGCTCTCCTTTGTCTTGATGCAGCACAAAACTTAGTCTTGCTGCACAGCGCAAACGGCGTCGTCACGCGCGCCGATTGACAGGTTTTTGAGCCATAACAAGGAGTCATATTCATGCGTACACAAGTCGCCATCATCGGTGCCGGTCCCTCGGGTTTGTTGCTGGGGCAGTTGCTCTACAAGGCGGGCATCGACAACATCATCATCGAGCAGCGCAGCGCAGACTATGTGCTGGGCCGCATCCGCGCCGGCGTGCTGGAGCAGGTGACGGTGGATCTGCTCAAGCAGGCAGGTGCCGACAAGCGCATGAATGAGGAGGGGCTGCCCCACGATGGTATCGAGCTGCTGTTCAAGGGCCAGCGTCACCGCATCGACCTCAACGGCCTGACCGGCGGCAAGCGGGTGATGGTCTACGGCCAGACCGAAGTCACCCGCGACCTGATGGAAGTGCGCGCCCAGGAAGGGCTGACGACGGTCTATGAGGCCAGCCATGTGCAGCCCTTGGACTTCGAGGGCGACAAGCCCAGGGTGCGCTACGAAAAAGACGGCCAGGTGCACGAGATCGAATGCGACTTCATTGCCGGCTGCGACGGCTTTCACGGCATCTGCCGCGCCAGTGCGCCCCAGGAGAAGATCAAGACCTTCGAGAAGGTCTATCCGTTTGGCTGGCTGGGCCTGCTCTCCGATACGCCGCCCGTGTCGCACGAGTTGATCTACGCCAACACC
Source organism: Comamonas sp. (assembly GCF_009360615.1). Classification (GTDB taxonomy): domain Bacteria; phylum Pseudomonadota; class Gammaproteobacteria; order Burkholderiales; family Burkholderiaceae_C; genus Comamonas. Next base: position 10,365 of record NZ_SPEY01000075.1, on the reverse strand, counting down.
GAGCGCGGCTTTGCCCTGTGCAGTCAGCGCAGTGCCACGCGCAGCCGCTACTATCTGCAGGTGCCCCTGACCGACAAGGTCGAGGACTGGAGTGACGAGGCATTCTGGGAGGAACTCAAGAAGCGCCTGGACCCCGAAGCGCGCGCCAATCTGGTGACAGGGCCGTCGCTGGAAAAAAGCATTGCCCCGCTGCGCAGTTTCGTGACCGAGCCCATGCGCTTCGGCCGCATGTTCCTGGCCGGCGACGCCGCACACATCGTTCCACCCACCGGTGCCAAGGGCCTGAACCTGGCGGCGTCCGACGTGGGCTATCTGTCGCAGGCTTTTGTCGAGTACTACAAAGAGCAGTCCGAAGCCGGTATCGACCGCTACTCCGAGCAGTGCCTGCGCCGCATCTGGAAGGCCGAGCGCTTCTCCTGGTGGATGACCTCCATGCTGCACAACTTCCCTGGCGAGGGCGAGTTCAACACCAAGGTGCAGGAGGCAGAGCTGGACTACATCGTCCACTCCAAGGCCGGCTCCACCTCGCTGGCCGAGAACTATGTGGGCCTGCCCTTGTTGTGAGTCCGAGACCGCCGGCTTTCGTCACGGAAGTGACGAAGGACGGCACCGGCTCCACCACCTTGCCCTCTGCCTGCATTGCAGCCTGCGATGCAGGCTTTTTTCATCCATGCAATTTGGTTGATGCTGCCTTGCGTAAATTTTGATGCCGAGGGTCAGGTCGCAACGGTCTGCGAGGAGTAAGCTTGCCGACCTTATGGCGCACATCATGTTTTCCCCTCCCTATATTGCCGCTGCCGAGGCAGCCCGGTCTCTGCGCGCGCGCGGCTATGCCGTGCTGCAGCCCGAGGACTTTGCCCAGTGGATGGGCCTGAGCGTGAGCGATCTGCACGCCATGGATGCGGATTGGCAGGGCCTGCCGCCCGACGCTTTCCTCAAGGATGGCGGACGCTATCGACGCCGTCGCCATTCCTGCTTTGTCAGCGAAGGCGATCAGGTGCGGCAGGTGCCCCACCGCGCCCACTGGCAGCCCGTGGAGTACAACGCGCTGCATGGGGGCATGCAGCGCATGTTCGAGCCCATGCTGGACCGCACGACGACGAGTGCGGCCTGGCTGGAGATGATCAATGCGCTGGGCCAGCTGGCCGATCAGGTGTTCTGCACCGACGAGCGGCACGAACGCTGGTTTGTCGAGGCGCACCAGTTCCGCATCGACACCACGGACGGTATCGGCCGTCCCACACCTGAAGGCGCGCATCGCGACGGCGTCGATCTGGTCGCGGTGGTGCTGGTGGGGCGCAAGGGCGTCAAAGGGGGTGAGACCCGCGTGTTTGAAGCGAGCGGCCCCAACGGCCAGCGATTCACGTTGACCGAACCCTGGTCCGTGATGCTGCTCGACGATGCACGCATGATTCATGAGACCACGCCGATTCAACCCGCTGAGCCCGGTGGCGTGCGTGACACGCTGGTGCTCACGTACAGGCGCGGCAACTTCCAGGGGGCCGAACTTCAGGAGCAGGCGGGGCAGTCCTTCTGAGGGCTCGGGCCGCCCGGCTCGAAAGATTTGGGTAAAACTGTAAGCTTTTCAGCGCATCAAAACGACGCCCCCTGCGCTGCATGATGCGGGCTCGTCGCGACGAAGTGTTCACAACGCCGCGTAAGCCCGCATCCAGGAAGCCAGATCGACTGGCCCACACCACGCCCTGCAGGCGTGGTTTTTCATATGAATCGCTTCTACGCCCATTGCATTGCCGTGCTGACCACGCTTGTCACGATCTCAGCTTGTCAGCCCCCCGAAGATCGCCCAGCGCAGGCGGCCCATCTCAAGGAACCCACGATTTATTTCCGCAACGGACTGGAGATAGCCCTTGGCGGTATCTCGGTGCCGGTTCGCGGCGTTCAGCAATGCCCCTATGCGCTGGCAGCGCCTGCCGGAACCGTGGTCGAGATGAATGACGCCAAGTGCATTCGGCTGTCAGACGATACCGAGCAGATCGTCGTGATGCTCGAAATGCCCGAGGGCGTCGTCCAGGAAGCATGGACCGTGCGCCGCGATGCGCCCAGCAAGCTGCATGAGCCCGCCTTCAAGAACGTCTCCCTGCTGCGGCCCGACGGCACGCGCATCACCCTCACCGACAAGTCCGACCGGCTGCTGGACAAATGCTACGAGTACCAGGCTGCGCACGTCTGCATCTGAGGCCCATGGCCTGTTGTGAACTTTAGGGTTGATTCATGTCAACACGCTGAGGCATGATGAAGGCAGACTGAATGCTGTTCGAAGCGCGGCATCTGCCTGGGCCCCTGGCCTGAAGCCCTTGTCGCCTGCAACCTGAAAGGAGAAATACATGTCCATGTTCAATCACATCCTGGTTCCCGTCGATGGCTCCAAGCCTTCCATGCTGGCAGCACGCAAGGCCGCCGAGCTCTCCAAGGTCTTTGGCAGCGCCGTGACGGCAGTGTATGTGGTCGATCCCTATCCTTTCACCGGTGTCGGCGCCGACTTTGCCTACGGACAGTCGCAGTATCTGAGCGCGGCCACGGCCGAGGCCAACACCGCACTGGATGCGGTCAAGGCCATCATGGACGAGGCCGGAGTTCCCGTGAAGACCCTGGTGGGCGAGGGCCATGCCGTGCATGAAGGCATTGTGCGCACCATGGAAAGCGTGGGAGCCGATCTGGTCGTCATGGGCTCCCAGGGGCGGCGCGGCCTTGAGAAGCTGATGCTGGGCAGCGTCACGCAGCGTGTGCTTGGAGCGGTGCGCGTGCCAGTGCTGGTCGTGCGCGAGTGAGCGCTGCGCGGCGGTCCACGAAGCAGCGGCTCCCGGTGGGAGCCGTTTTTGTGGACCTGAAAGGAAGCTCTCTCAGCGATTGAGAAGGCGGGACAGCCAGCCTTTTTTCTTGCGCTGCAATTCCAGCTCCTGCAGCACTTCCGTTTTGAGCCGTTCCTTTTCTGCCGCGTGCCCGTTTTCTTTGGACATCATGCGTATATAGACCTTGGCTGAATCCACATAGCCATGGTCTTCGTTGCGGATGTGGTTGAACAGCCAGCGCGAGAGCATGCCGTGCAATTCGGCGGCCACATCCTCACCCGCCTCGAAGCGGGTCTGCATCTCGATCACGCGGCGCGTGAACAGCTCATGGACCTTTTTGTGCGGCCCGGCGAACATGTAGCCAGCGCTCTCGATCAGGCTTTCCTCGAAGACGAAATGCGAGACGGTGTAGTCGATCATCTCGCCGATCACATCGCCCAGGCCCTCTCGGTCGGGCGAACTTCGCAGCTCGTAGAGCCGGTTGATGTAGTCGACGATGCGGCGGTGCTGCCGGTCGATTTCCGCAATCCCGGTGTCCAGCTCAGGGACCCAGACCAGCAATGCCATTGTGTTCTCCAGAAATTTGAGGATTTCCGGAGAAGTATTCACGAGCTTGTCAAAGGGTGCATTGATGTGGATCAGTCCTGTCCATCGCCGGGCGTTGTAGGGGCGCGTGCCGGAACTCGCGCTCCGGCGCGCTTTGGCGTCACTCGATCTTGGCGCCCGAGGACTCGACGACTTGCTTGGACTGCTTGAAGTCGGTCTGGAACATCTTGTCGAAGTGGGCCACGCTCATTGATTGGGGCTCGGCGCCCTGGGTCAGAATGGCCTCGCGCACTTCGGGCATGGCCAACAGCCTGTTCACTTCCAGATTGACCTTGGCGACGATGGACGAGGGCGTTCCCTTGGGCATGAACAGGCCGTACCAGGTGCTGACATCAAAGCCTTTGAGGCCCGATTCGGCCAGCGTGGGCGTGTCCGGCAAAGAGCTCGAACGTTTGGCCGAGGTCACGGCAATCGCGCGCAGCTTGCCGGACTTGATCTGGGCGATGGCCGATGGCACGGAAGACACCAGCAGATCCACATTGCCGGCCAGTGCATCCATCATCGCGGGATTGGAACCCTTGTAGGGCACATGCGTGAGCTGTATTCCCGCGGCTTTTTCCAGCATGACGCCAGCCAGATGAATGCTGGTGCCGTTGCCTGGTGAGCCGTAGGTGATCCTGGCCGGGTTTTTCTTGGCCGCTGCCACCACGTCGGCCAGGCTCTTGTAGGGCGAGCTGGCGGCCGTGGCGATCACGATCGGCGTGTAGGCCACATGGGCCACAGGGCTCAGGTCCTTGCTGGGATTCCAGGGCAGGCTCTTGTAGAGGTAGGGGCCGAGGACCACATTGTCCTTCTGGCCCATCACCATGTCGTAGCCGGTGGGCGCGGCCTTCACGGCTTCCGTGATGCCGATGGTGCCACCCGCGCCCGCACGGTTGTCGGGCACCACGGTCCATTTGCTGACCTCGGTGAGCTTGTTGGCAATCACGCGCGAGAGGATGTCGGTGCCGCCGCCGGGCGGGAAAGGCACGATCATGCGCACGGGCTTGTTGGGGTAATCGGCCGCAGGGTCTTGTGCAGCGGCAGAAAAGCTCAGGCCCGCGCTTGCGATCACGGCTGTGCTGATGAGGATTGGGCGAAACATGAAAAAGAAACTCCAGAGACGAACGGGGGAGCGCAGGCCCGCAAAAGGGGGCGACGCAGTCGCTGCTGGAACCTGAGTCTTGAACTCAGAGGCCAGAGTCACGGAAGGTGGGCTTTTCGATGATCGGGGACGGTGGTTCCGCCATCAATGGGTATTTGTCTTTACCGGGGGCGCGAGCCATGCTGTACGGACATGATCGCCATCCGCACGCGCTGCTCGGCAGGGTTGCTGCCGTTGCTAGCACGGAGGCAGCGTACCGATCGGGTGTTGCTGCCGATGTGGCCCACGGGCGCGGATTGCGGTTCTGCGCACTGCCTCGGGGCGGTTGCAGAACAGATCGGACATTCTGCCATGCATGCGGGACTTGCGAGGGCTGGGGGCGCGAATAGGGGGGGACTGCTCCCCGGTTTCTGTCTTGTTTGCCGGCGTCTGCCGAATAGCGGCAGGCGCCGACGGATAAAGCATCTGCCGCGGTGCGGGAGCAGCGTCGTGCTTCGGGCGCAGGCTCAGGCCTGACGTACGTCGGCAATCACTTGGTCGCCGAAATCGGGGCGCTCCAGCCAGGCCAGCACGCGGGATGCAGCCTCGTCGGCCGAGGTCAGCTGGCCATTGCTGTGCAGACTGGCAAAACGGCCTACATCCGGGAAATCGGCCGGGGCCGCGCTGCGCAGCTGCACCTGCATATCGGTGTCGATGACGCCGGGGGCCAGCGACACAATGCGTGCGCCGTCGGGCTTGGCCGCTTCCTCCAGCGCTACGCAGCTGCTGAACTGGTCCATACCGGCCTTGGCGGTGCAGTAGCTCGCTTGCGAAGCCATGGCGCGGCGGCCCAGGCCCGAGGAAATATTGAGCACCTTGCGGGGAATTTTCCAGTTTTCGGTCGCGCCGAGGAAGGCCCCGGTCAGGGCCATGGGGGCTTCAAGACCTACGCGCAGGGCATGGATCATATCGGTGGCGGGCACTTGGGACAGTGGCGCAATCTGCGGGATGACGCCGGCATTGTTGATCAGGGTGATGCCGGCCCATGCGCCGGGGTCCAGCGTTTCCAGCCAGGTCGTGAGGCGTTGCGCAGCCGCAGCGCTCTGCGCCAGGTCCTGCTCCCATTGCAGCAGTTGCCCGGGATGGCTGGCGCTGGAGGCGAGGGCCGTACTGGTCTTGCGGGCAATGCTCAGCAACTGGTGGCCCTGCTGCAGCAGCCGCTGTCCCATGGACAGGCCCATGCCACGGGAGCCGCCTGTCAGAATCGTCAAATGCTTGGTCATGCCGGCATCTTAAGGTCGATTGCCGGCCCCCAAGATCAAGCCCCGCAAGACTTGCGTCCTGCGGGGCCCGATGCCGGCCGCGTATGCGGTCAATGTCCCAGATAGGCCTTGCGCACCGCGTCGTTGCTCAGCAGATTGGCGCCGCTGTCCTCCAGCACCACCTTGCCCGTTTCCAGCACGTAGCCGCGGTCGGCGATCTGCAGGGCGCGGTTGGCGTTCTGCTCGACCAGGAACACCGTCACACCCGCAGCGCGGATGGTCTGGATGATCTCGAAGATCTGCGCAATGATGAGCGGTGCCAGCCCCAGCGTGGGCTCGTCGAGCAGCAACAGACGCGGCTTGCTCATCAGCGCGCGGCCGATGGCCAGCATCTGCTGCTCACCGCCCGACATGGTGCCCGAGCGCTGCGTCGCTCGCTCCTTGAGGCGCGGGAAGAGCTTGAACACATGCTCGATGCCGTCGGCAATCTCGGCCTTGTTCAGGAAAAATCCGCCCATCTGCAGATTCTCGGTCACCGTCAGGTCCTTGAAGACGCGACGGCCTTCGGGCGAGATGGCGATGCCGCGGCGCATGATGTGGTGGGTGGACATCTGGGTGATGTCCTCGCCCTCGAACACTATGCGTCCGCCGCTGGCCCGCGGATTGCCGCACACCGTCATCAGCAGCGACGTCTTGCCTGCGCCATTGCTGCCGATCAGGGTGACGATCTCGCCCTGATCGACATGCAGGCTGGCGTGATCGACTGCGCAGATCGCGCCGTAGTGGGTGGAGACCTGCTCCAGTTGCAACATATGCTGGCTCATCAGGCCTCTCCCAGATAGGCCTTGATGACCCGTTCATCATTGCGAATCGCCTCGGGCAGGCCCATGGCGATGGGCTTGCCGTATTCCATGACCAGAATGCGCTCGGACACGCCCATGACCAAGCCCATATCGTGCTCGATCAGCAGCACGGCGACGCCGTACTGCTTGCGCAGCTGGTCGATCAGGTGCTGCAGGTCCTTCTTCTCCTGAGGATTCAGGCCGGCGGCCGGTTCGTCCAGCATCAGCACGCGCGGCTTGGTGATCATGCAGCGGGCGATCTCGAGGCGGCGCTGGTGACCGTAGGCCAGATTGCCAGCTTCACGGTTGGCGAACTGGCGCAGGCCCATCACGTCCAGCCACTGAAGTGCATTGTCGATCTTTTCCTGTTCGGCACGGCGATAGCCGGGCGTGTTGAAAAGACCGCCGAGCAAGGTGGCACGCGACTGCCGGTGCTGGGCGACGAGCAGGTTTTCCAGTGCCGTCATGCTCTTGAACAGGCGGACGTTCTGAAAGGTGCGCACCACGCCGTGGTTGGCGACATGATGGCTGCTCTGGCCTGCGATGCTCTTGCCATCCAGCATGACGCTGCCACCCGAAGGCTGGTAGAAACCGCTGATGCAATTGAACACCGTGGTCTTGCCTGCGCCGTTGGGGCCGATGATGGCAAACACTTCCTGAGGGCGTACGTTGAAGCCCACGTTGTCCACGGCCAGCAGGCCGCCGAAGCGCATGCACAGGTCTTTGACTTCTAGCAAATACTCGCTCATGCGATTGCCCTGCGTGTGGTTGTAGTTATTGAAATGATGGCGTTCAGGTGCGGTGTCATGGCTTTACCTCCACCTGGTGCCGCTTCATGGGCAGCAGGCCCTGGGGGCGCCAGATCATCATCAGTATCATGACCAGGCCGAAGATCAGCATGCGGTACTCGGAGAACTCGCGCGCCACCTCGGGCAACACGGTCAGGATGATGGCCGCGACGATCACGCCGAGCTGGGAGCCCATGCCGCCCAGCACCACGATGGCGAGGATCAGGGCCGACTCGATGAAGGTGAAGGACTCTGGGTTGACAATGCCCTGGCGTGCCGCAAAGAAGGCTCCGCCGAAACCGGCGAACATGGCGCCCAGCGTGAAGGCCGAGAGCTTGATCTTCATCGGGTTCAGTCCCAGGGAGCGGCAGGCGATCTCGTCTTCGCGCAGCGCTTCCCAGGCGCGGCCAATGGGCATGCGGATCAGGCGGTTGCTGATGAACAGCGTCACCATGGCCAAGAGCAGAGCCATCAGATACAGCGCGATCACCATGTGCATGGAGTTGAACTCCATGCCGAAGAACTGGTGAAACGTCGTGCCGTCCTCGGTCAGCGGCGTGCGTGTCATGGGCAGGCCCAGCACGGTGGGCTTGGGGATGCTGGAGATACCATCGGGGCCGCCGGTGATGCTGGTCAGGTTGACCAGCAGCAGGCGGATGATTTCGCCAAAGCCCAGCGTCACGATGGCCAGATAGTCCCCGCGCAGGCGCAGCACGGGAAATCCCAGCACGAAGCCGAACAGCGCAGAGGCTGCACCCGCCAGCGGCAGTGCTTCCCAGAACGTCCAGCCGGCCCAGTGGAACAGCAGCGCGTAGGTGTAGGCACCCACGGCGTAGAAGCCCACAAAGCCCAGGTCCAGCAGGCCGGCAAAGCCGACCACCACGTTCAGGCCCAGGCCCAGCATGACGTAAATCATGGCCAGAGTTGCAATATCGACGGCATTGCGCCCCGCGAAGAAAGGCCAGGACGCGGCCATCATCAGCACCACGAAGATGACGACATTGCGGGTCCCCGACTTCATCTGTGGCAAGGCCGGCAGGCTGAGGCTGGGCAGCTTGCCGGCGAGCAGGGGCTTGAGCATCTGCACGACGAAGATGGCCAGACAGGCCCAGCCGGTCATGCTCCAGTCAGGGGTGATGATGGTGCGCACGCCGGCGCGCTCCAGGTGCAGGCTGAAGATGGGAGTGACGACGATGGCCGTCATCACGGTGGCGATCAGCGCATCGCGCAAAGCGGCAGAAAAGCTGTACTTCATCAGACTTTCTCCACTTCAGGTTTACCCAGCAGGCCCGAGGGGCGGAACATCAGGATGGTCACCAGCAGGCCGAAGGCCACGATGTCCTTGTATTCCGAGGAGATGTAGGCGGCGGCAAAGGTCTCGGCCACGCCCAGAATCACACCGCCCAGCATGGCACCGGGGATGGATCCGATGCCGCCCAGCACGGCCGCCGTGAAAGCCTTGATGCCGGCCAGAAAACCGATGAAGGGATTGAGCTTGCCCACGGCCAGCGCAATCAGCACGCCGCCTACGGCGGCCAGTACGGCACCCAGCACAAAGGTGAAGGAGATCACCTTGTTGGTGTCAATGCCCAGCAGGTTGGCCATGTGCATGTCCTGTGCGCAGGCACGCGAGGCCCGGCCCATGCGCGAATGCTTGATGTACATGGTCAGCGCGATCATCAGCACCACGGTCACCGCAATGATGAGCACGCGGGTATAGGGGATGAAGACCTCGAAATCGCCCATGTGGAAGTTGATGGCACCGGGCAGCAGCGAAGGCACGGCCATGTCGCGCGCTCCCTGGCCCAGGGCCACCCAGTTCTGCAGGAAGATGGACATGCCGATGGCCGAGATCAGCGCCACCAGGCGCGGGCTCTGGCGTACAGGCTTGTAGGCCACCTGTTCGACCACCAGGCCGTAGACGCCGGTGACGAAGACGGCGACCACCAGCATCAGGCCGATGATGGCCCAGACCGGCAGGCCGCTTTGCGTGCCTATGGCAGAAAGCGTGACCAGGCCGATATAGGCCCCGATCATGTAGATGTCTCCGTGAGCGAAATTGATCATGCCGATGATGCCGTAGACCATGGTGTAGCCAATGGCGATCAGGGCGTAAATGGCTCCGAGTGAGAGCCCGTTGAATAGCTGTTGTATCAGCTGGGGGAAAATGTCTGACATGTAACGCCACCCTTGAAACAGGAAAAGGCCCGAGGGCCAGATAGCAAATATCCGGAGGCATGGCCCCTGCCATTACCCCCGGAAGAAGGTGGTGGAATTACTTGGCGAGCGACTTGCTGCCGTCCTTGTGCCACTGGAAGACCTGGAAGTCGAAGGAGTTCAGGTCACCCTGCTTGTTCCAGGAGACGGGACCCAGCACGGTGTCCACGCCGCTGGTCTTGTGCATCCAGTCTGCCACCTTGGCGGGGCTGTCGCCTGCGGCCTTGATGGCGGCCAGGAGGGACTGGGTCGCGGCGAACGAGGTCAGCTGGAACGCGCCCGATGCATTGCGCTTCTTGTCCTGGAAGGCCTTGACCACGGCGGCGTTCTTGGGGTTGGCGGCAAAGTCTGCGGGCAGCGTCACCAGCATGCCTTCGACGGCAGGGCCGGCGATGGCATTGACTTCGGGGTTGCCCACGCCTTCGGGACCCATCATCTTGACCTTCAGGCCCTGCTCGGCAGCCTGGCGCAGCAGCAGACCCATTTCGGGGTGGTAGCCGCCGTAGTAGACAAAGTCCACGCCAGCGCCCTTGAGCTTGGTGATGACGGCGGAGTAGTCGCTGTCGCCGGCATTGATGCCCTCGAACAGGGCCACGTCGATCTTGGCCTTCTTCAGGTCGTCGCGCACCGAGGAAGCAATGCCCTGTCCGTAGGACTGCTTGTCGTGCAGCACGGCAACTTTCTTGGGCTTGAGCTTCTCGGCAATGAACTTGGCGGCTGCGGGGCCCTGCTGGTCATCACGGCCGATGGTGCGGAAGATGAAGTGGTAGTTCTTGC
>NZ_SPEY01000054.1 GCF_009360615.1 Comamonas sp. | reverse complement strand
TCAACCTGGGCTCGAACCAGGGACCTACGGATTAACAGTCCGGCGCTCTACCGACTGAGCTATTGAGGAAGAAGACCTAGATTATAGGGTGTAAAAACAGGCTCGCAGGAAGTTCATCGCAATTTCATCAAATTCTCTGTGCCTGATGCTCCAAACAGGCGGCACGGTTCACATGGGTTGGTGCTGACGCTATGCTTTTGTGAAGACTGAACCAGTGCAGCGGCCCGGTGGCTGCCGCACGCTATATTGATCTATGACCGTACGTGCCATTTTGAAGATGGGGGATCCCCGTCTGTTGCGGCTTGCCCAGCCGGTGACTGAATTTGATACCGATGCCCTGCATCTGCTGCTCAAGGATTTGCTGGACACCATGCATGCAGCCCACGGTGCCGGTCTCGCAGCGCCGCAGATCGGTGAGGATCTTCAGATGGTGGTGTTCGGCTCGGGCCAGCCCAATCCTCGCTACCCGGATGCCCCCGTCGTGCCCCGGACGGTGCTGATCAATCCGGTCATCACTCCTATCGGTGACGAAGAACAGCTGGATTGGGAAGGCTGTCTGTCCGTTCCCGGCCTGCGCGCCATGGTGCCGCGCTGGAGCAAGGTGCGCTACACCGGATTTGACATCTATGGCGACCCGATCGACCGCACGGTCGATGGGTTCCACGCGCGTGTGGTCCAGCATGAGTGCGACCACCTGTGGGGCAAGCTCTATCCGATGCGTGTGCGCGATTTCAGCCAGTTCGGCTTTACCGATGTGCTGTTTCCCGGCATCGCCCAGGCCGAGGACGAATGAACCCGAACCGGCTGGCGTTCTAGCGTCGTCTCCGGTTTCCACCAGTTGGAAGGCTTCGTGGGCGCGAGCCTTGCAACTTTCTGTTTTCTTGCCGGGCATGGGGCAATGAAGGTTGTCAATTTTCACGCTCGAGAGCCGGTCGCAGGCGGGCTTCTGCGCTTTGGAAAGGTTCTGGTCAGCACTTTGTATACAAAACTGTAGACAATTTTGGTGTCCTGGCGACGTACAGTCTCGACTCATGCCTTGCTGGGTATGGCTTTGATTGCGTCATGGAATAGTCCGTCCGACGGATGTCAGGCAATCGAAGGAGATTGAAGGACTGACTTGGGTGATTGAAAGAGTGGTTTGCTCTTTTCACAGGTCGGATCGCTCTCGCAGAAGAGCGACTGGCTGCGGCATGAGGCCCCGAAGGGGGCGATCGGAAAGCAGATCGCAGCCAAGGGCAGTGCTGCAAGTCGACTGGACAGAGCAAAAGGCCTCAAGAGCCTTGGTGAGTTGGTAATTTAGGAGACAAAGATGAACGATCAGACCGGAGCATCCAGGGGTGCGGCCGTCAAGCGCCCCGAAGATGAGAATCTTGGCATCACCGCCAACCTCATGTATGGCTTGCAGCATGTGTTGACCATGTACGGCGGCATTGTGGCGGTGCCTCTGATCGTGGCGGAAGCGGCTGGGATGTCCGCGGCCGATGCCGGTCTGCTGGTGACTGCCTGCCTGTTCATGGGCGGTGTGGCGACCTTGCTGCAGACGCTGGGCATCCCTTTCTTCGGTTGCCGTCTGCCTCTGGTTCAAGGCGTTTCATTCGCAGGCGTGGCCACCATGGTCAGTATTCTGCATACCGGGGGCGGCATGCAGGGCGTGCTGGGGGCTGTCATGTACGCCTCGGTGCTGGGCCTGATCATTGCACCGGTTTTTTCGCGCATCACCAAATTCTTCCCGCCGCTGGTCAATGGTTGCGTGATCACGGTGATCGGCATGTCGTTGATGCCTGTGGCTGCGCACTGGGCCATGGGCGGCAATGCCAAGTCGGCCGATTACGGCAGCATGGGCAATATCGGCCTGGCCGGGCTGTCCCTGTTCATGGTGCTGCTGTTCAGCAAGCTGGGCAATGCCATGCTGTCACGCCTCTCGATCCTGGTGTCCATCGTGGTGGGCACCATCACGGCGGTGTTCATCGGCAAGGCCGATTTCTCCCAGGTGCTCAACGGGCCCATCTTTGCCGTCCCCACCCCTTTGCATTTCGGCTGGCCCACATTCGACATGGCTGCCACCATCTCCATGTTCATCGTGATTCTGGTGATCCTGGTGGAAACCTCGGCTGACGTGCTGGCCGTGGGCGAAATCGTGGACAGCCCCGTGGATGGCCGCCGTCTCGGTGATGGTCTGCGCGCCGACATGCTGTCCAGCATCGTGGCACCCATCTTCGGCGGCTTCACGCAAAGCGCCTTTGCGCAGAACGTGGGTCTGGTGGCCGTGACCGGGATCAAGAGCCGCTTTGTGGTGGCTTTCTCCGGCCTGATCCTGATCGTCTTCGGCGTGCTGCCGGTGATGGGGCGTATCGTGGCCTGCGTGCCTCCCTCCGTGCTGGGCGGCGCTGGCCTGGTGCTGTTCGGTACCGTGGCTGCCAGCGGCATCCGTACCCTGGCCAAGGTGGAATACAACAACAATATGAATCTGATCATTGTTGCCACCTCGGTGAGCGCGGGTCTGCTGCCGGTGGTGGCTCCCAAGTTCTATGACCAGTTCCCCGCATGGTTTGCCACGATTTTCCACTCGGGCATCAGCGCAACCGCTCTGGTCGCCGTGACCCTGAACCTGCTCTACAACCACTTCAAGCAAGGCAATTCCGATCAGCCTTCCGTGTTCGAAGCCGGCTATGGCCGTGCGCTGAGCCAGCATGTGCTGGAAGCCCTGGCCGACGGCGACCGCGTCGAAGGAGGCAAGGTCTACGACAAGGAGGGCAAGGAAGTGCCCATCATTCCGGTCAAACCGGCCCACAGCCATTGAGCCGAGATCCAAGTGCGCGCGGTGGGGGTTGACCCCGTCGTGATTGATACCGCTATCCTGCCTTGCTGGGATAGCGGTTTTTTTTATGCCTGTCTGAAAAGCGGCGGCCCTCCAAAAGAGTGCGGCAAATGCGCCGCAAGCGCTTCAGTGCGACACGCCCAGGATGGCATGCAGGCGAGCGCTGGTCGTGGTGTATTCGAGCAAAGGCTTGCTGCCTTGCAGGTACTCGGCAGCCGCGAAGGCGGCCATGGCCGCCTCATGGAAGGCGCAGAGGATCAGCCGCTTCTTGCCGCTGTAGCTGACGATGTCGCCGATGGCATAGATTCCCGGGGCGCTGGTCGCCAGCGTTGCCGGGTCCACCGCCAGCTGTTTGCGCTCCAGCGCCAGGCCCCAGTCCGTCAAAGGGCCCAGCTTGGGCGAGATGCCCTGATACACCAGCAGTTGCTCGACGGCCAGCATCTGTTCATCGCCTTCGCCATCCATCCACTGCACGGCCTGCAGCCGGCCGTTGCCATGCCGCACTTCGGTGATCTGGCCGATCAGCACTTCGACGGCGCCAGATCCGCGCAGTTGCTGCAACTTCTGCAGTTGCGCGGGCTCGGCGTTGAAGCTGTCACGGCGGTGCATGAGCACGGTTCTGGCCGCATCGGCACTGCAGGCAATGGCTGCGGCCACGGCTTCCTCATCGCCGCCATAGACCAGCACCTGTCGGCCTGCAGCCATGTCCGGCTGTTGCGCGTGATAGTGCAGCTGGCCCGTTTCGAGTCCATCCACCCCGGGTACCTTGAGTGTCTTGGGCACAAAGGCGCCGACGCCTGCGGCGATGAAGACGGTGCGTGTGTGAAAGATGGCTCCAGCGGTGGTGCCGAGCTGCCAGCGGCCGTCTTCAAGGGCCTGCAGGGTCTGTACCTGCTGGGACAGGTGGCGCGTCACCTGCAGGGGCGCGATCTGCGTTTCCAGCCGCTGGACCAGCTCCATGCCCGTGCAGACGGGAATGCCGGGGATATCGTAGATGGGCTTGTGCGCGTAGAGCTGGCTGCACTGGCCGCCGACGTGGGGCAGGGCATCGATCAGCTGGGCACGAATACCCTGTAGACCGAGCTGGAAGGCCTGAAACAAACCCGCCGGACCTGCGCCAATGATGATGGCGTCGGTTTCCACGGCGGGTTGTTGTTGAGTGAGAAAAGCGTGGGTCGTTGCGTTGGACAGGCTCATGCGGGCAAGCGTAGCGCAGTCCACGCCTTGACTGGCTTAGCGCTCCAGCAAATCCACTTTGTTCGGCTTGCCATTCCACTCGTCGGCGTCGGGCAGCGAGGCCTTGCGCTTGGTGATGCTCTTCCAGCTCTTGAGCTGGGACAGGTCCACGTTGAGCTTGATGAAGGCCAGCTGATCGGCCGGCACATCTTCTTCGGCAAAGATGGCATTGGCCGGGCATTCGGGAATGCAGACGGCGCAGTCAATGCATTCATCGGGATCAATCACCAGAAAGTTGGGGCCTTCACGGAAGCAGTCCACGGGGCATACGTCCACGCAATCGGTGTACTTGCACTTGATGCAGTTTTCGGTAACGACGTGAGTCATTGAGAATCTTCTTCTTGGGTGGGGATTGGTAAAACCCCTTGATTTTAGGTTTTTTCCCGCGCAGCGCCAGTGCCTGGCCGGATAAGGCCGTATGGAGATCCGGTTTGACGGCCAGATCGGGGTACGGCCCTGCCTTCGGTTGCCTCAGTTCACCAGCGCGGCGCCGGCTGTGGCGTTGCTGGCGGTGTCCACCAGAATCAGCGAGCCCAGCTGGCGAGCCTGGGTGAAGGGAGCCGCCGGAATCGCTTCCTGCAGCACCAGCTCCACCTGGCCGATGGCGTTGGCTTCCAGCTGCTGGGCATCTTCCTTGTCCAGCGTGTTGATGTTGAGGCGGTGCACCAGGCGGCGGGCCTTGGCCTTGACCCAGCGGTGGCCGTGCAGCGCCCAGTAAACGCGACCAGGGACCAGGGGCTCGTTGTCCATCCAGGCCACGGTAGCGGTGATCTCGCGGCTGCTGGGCCAGGGGCTTGCGGCGGCAGGGGCATCGAAGTCATCGTCGGCGACCTCGGCTGGCACGGGCGCGGCAACGATCCAGTCTCCGCGCGAGACGTCGACTTCGCGGTCCAGCGTGATGCCGGCGGACAGGCCGGCGGCCACTTCCTTGGGGGTGCGGGCGTGATCGATGACCTGGGCCACGGTGGCAAGCTGCCCGCTGGGCAGGATCTGCACCTGGGCGCCGACCTGGGCCAGGCCCGTGGCGACACGGCCCCAGAACACGCGGCGGCCCTGGCGGGTGTCGGACGAGGAGGAGAACTTCTCCACCCACTGCACGGGGAAGGCCAGCGCCAGACCGCTGTCGGTGGGCGTGTTGGGTAGCTGCTCCAGCAGTTGCAGCAGGCTGGGGCCTTGGTAGCCGGCCCAGCCGTCGGCGCTGTTGACCACGTTGTAGCCCTTGAGCGCCGACACCGGCACAATGGCCGTGATCTTGATGCCTGCGGAGACCGTGAACTTCTGCAGCGCGGCACCGATATGGGCAAAGGCCAGGGCGGGGTCCTGCACGGCATCGAGCTTGTTGACGGCAAACACCAGCGAGTTCACGCGCAGCAGATGGGCCAGCAGGCTGTGGCGACGGGTCTGGGGCAGCAACTCCAGGTCGGCGTTCTTCCAGTCCAGTTTGGTGGCATCGACCAGCACCACGGCGGCATCGGCGCTCGACGCGGCCGTCACCATGTTGCGGGTGTACTGCTCGTGACCGGGTGCATCGCCAATGATGAACTTGCGCGACTCGGTCGCAAAATAGCGGTAGGCCACGTCAATGGTGATACCTTGCTCGCGCTCGGCGGCCAGGCCGTCGGTCAGCAGGGCCAGATCGGTCTCGCCGGACTTGGTGACGCCGGCCAGCTGATCCTGCAGCACGGCGCGGGTGTCCACCAGCAGACGACCGATCAGCGTGCTCTTGCCGTCATCGACGGAGCCGCAGGTGATAAAGCGCAGCGCGCTGCTGTTGTGTGCATCAAACTGGCCTGAAGCGCTTGATGGGTTTGCGCCAGCAGCCACGGAATTAATTGTTTCAGTCATCGCATTCTTTCCTCAAACAGGCATGTCCCAACTCAAAGACGCCAAGCAAGAGCCGCCTCGCGGCAATGGCGTCGTCCCCCTCCCGCAAGCGCAGCGAAGCGAGAGAGGGGGAAGCGGCGTAGCCGCTCAGGGGAGCCTTAGAAGTAACCGTCCTTCTTGCGCTTTTCCATGGACGCTTCGCTGGTCTTGTCATCCATGCGGGTCGCCCCGCGTTCGCTGACCTCGGCGGCCAGGGTTTCGATCACGATGTCCTCGGCGGTTGCCGCCGTGCTTTCGACGGGGCAGGTGCAGGTGATGTCTCCTACCGTACGGAAACGCACATCGCGTACCACGACCTCTTCGCCGTCTCTGGGAGGCGTCAGTTCGGTCACAGGCACCAGCAGGCCCTTGCGCTCCACGACATCACGCTTGTGGGTGTAATAGATCGATGGCAGTGCGATGTTTTCACGGGCGATGTACTGCCACACGTCCAGTTCGGTCCAGTTGCTGATGGGGAAGACGCGGAAATGCTCGCCTTGTGCAATGCGGGTGTTGAACAGCGTCCACAGCTCGGGACGCTGGGCCTTGGGCTGCCACTGGCCGAAGCTGTCGCGGTGGCTGAAGATGCGTTCCTTGGCGCGGGCCTTTTCCTCGTCGCGGCGCGCGCCGCCGA
>NZ_SPEY01000118.1 GCF_009360615.1 Comamonas sp. | reverse complement strand
GAAGGACGAGCACCAGAACGTGATCGAGATCACCTCGCTGATCAAGCGCAACAACTGCGGCAAGTCGCTGGACATCGCCCGCATGGCGCGCGACATGCTGGGCGGCAACGGCATCAGCGACGAGTTCGGCGTGGCCCGCCATCTGGTGAACCTGGAGGTCGTGAACACCTACGAAGGCACGCACGATGTGCATGCGCTGATTCTGGGCCGCGCCCAGACCGGCATTGCAGCGTTTGCGAACTGATAGCGCCCTCTGAGCGGCTACGCCTCTTTCCCCCTCGCTGGCGCTTCGCGCCGCAGGGGACGGCAACCTCGCTGCGGGGCGGCGGGGCGGCCCAGGCCCTTGCTCGTTGCCCTGGCCTCGGGATCATGGCAAAGATTGCTGTTGCCGCCCCCTCTGATCACTATCTATTAACGAGCTAGTACCGTTTGATTTGTCTGGGTTTTGAATAGTTTTCAGCTCAGAACCCAGACAAATAAAGCGTAAGCAGCTATTTATTTCATTGTTTCGCTTTACGGGATCATCCGACATGAACGCAAGCTCCACCTCTCCCACCGGCGCACTGGCAGGCATCAAGGTGCTGGATCTGTCGCGCGTGCTGGCGGGCCCCTGGGCCACGCAGATGCTGGCCGATCTGGGGGCCGATGTGGTCAAGGTCGAGCGCCCTCTCGCCGGCGACGACACGCGCCACTGGGGGCCTCCGTTCCTCAGGGACGACGCGGGCAACGATACGCGCGAGGCCAGCTACTTCACGGCCTGCAACCGCAACAAGCGCAGCATCACCGTGGACATGGCACACCCCGAGGGTCGGGCGCTGCTGCAGCGCATGGCACAAGAGGCCGATGTGGTCGTGGAGAATTTCAAGACCGGCGGACTCGCCCAGTACGGCCTGGACTATGACAGTCTCAAGGCGCTGAACCCGCGCCTGGTGTACTGCTCCATCACGGGCTTCGGACAGGACGGCCCTTATGCCGAGCGCGCGGGCTACGACCTCATGGTGCAGGCCATGTGCGGACTGATGAGCATCACCGGCCATGCCGACGGAGAACCCGGCGGCGGCCCCTTGAAGGTGGGTGTGGCCGTGATCGACGTGTTCACGGGTCTCTATGCCAGCAATGCCATCCTGGCCGCGCTCAACGCCCGCGACAACGCGAGAAACGGCACGGGCCTGGGCCAGTACATCGATATGGCGCTGCTGGATGTGGGCATGGCCGTGCTGGCCAATCAGGCTGCAGGTTTTCTGGCCACCGGCCAGGCGCCCGGCCGCGCCGGCAATATCCACCCCAGCCTCGCGCCTTACCAGGACTTCCCCACGCTGGACGGCAATGTGCTGCTGGCCATCGGCAATGACGGCCAGTTTGCACGCTTTTGCGCAGCGATCGGCAAGCTCGCCTGGTCCCAGGATGCGCGCTTTGCCACCAACACCGCCCGCGTGCGCAACCGCGCGGCGCTGCTCGAGCTGCTGAAGCCCCAGATGCTTCTGCGCAGCACCGCCGACTGGATTGCACTGCTCGAAGACAAGGCCGTGCCCTGCGGCCCGATCAACACCATCGCCCAGGCTTTTGACGACCCGCAGGTCAAGGCCCGGGGCATCCGCAAGACATTGCCATCGAACGCGGGCAAGGGTATCGCTGCCATTGCCACCGTGGCCAGTCCCATGCGACTGTCCGCCACCCCCGTCACCTACCGCCATGCGCCGCCCGCTCTGGGTCAGCATACGGACGAGGTGCTGCAGGAGATGGGCCTCAGTCCCTCCGATCTGGCAGGGATGCGGGAGCGTGGCGCGATCTGACGCCCTTTTCACGCTGGCAGAGCACGGCCCAGATCAGTGCCTGCCTTTCACACATCACACCAAGGAGACAAGCATGTTCAAGTACACCGCCACCGTCGTGGCTGCCATCGCGCTTTGCGGCGCAGCCCACGCGCAGAGCAATTACCCCAACAAGCCCATCAGACTGCTGGTGCCCTTTGCCGCCGGCGGCACGACCGACCTGATCGCCCGCATCATTGCCGAGCCTCTGAGCCGCGAACTGGGCCAGTCCGTGGTGGTGGAAAACAAGGGTGGCGGAGGCGGCAGCATCGGAGCCTCCGAAACGGCCCGCGCCGCCCCGGATGGCTACAACCTGGGCATTGCCACCGTGTCCACCACGGCGACCAATCCGGCCATCAACCCCAAGATCCCCTACAACGTGGCCACCGACTTCACGCCTATCGTGAACATCGCCGCCACACCCAACATCATTGCGGCCAATCCCCGCTTCGCCGGCAAGGACTACAAGAGCTTCCTGGCCGAGATCAAGAACCATCCCGCCAAGTACTCCTACGCCTCACCCGGCCTGGGCTCCATCACCCACCTGATGATGGAAATGTTCAAGCTGGAAACCAAGACCGAGATGACCCACGTGCCCTATCGTGGCTCCGGCCCCGCACTGAACGACACCGTGGCCGGTCAGGTTCCGCTGATTTTCGACAACCTGCCCTCCACCCTGCCCTTCGTGAAGGAAAAGCGCCTCACGGCCCTGGTCGTGGCCGCCCCTCAGCGCGTGGCAGCCCTGCCCGACGTGCCCACTTTCAAGGAGATCGGCCTGCCTCAGGTCAACCGCATGGCCTACTACGGCATCGTCGGCCCCAAGAATCTTCCCAAGGACGTCGTGGCCAAGATCAACGCGGCCGTGCGCAAGGCCGTCCAGGACCCCAATGTGAAAAAGCGCATCGAGGAAAGCGGCTCCATCATCATGGCCGACACCCCCGAAGCCTTTGCCAAGCAGATGGCCGAAGAGCTGGCCGTCTACAAGAACGTGGTGCAGAAGCAGAATCTGAAGATGGACGAGTAAGCGTCTTCAGCGCATGAAAAAAGTCCCCGTCGGCGAAAGCCGGCAGGGACTTTTTCTTTGCACCACCGCATGCACAAGCCAGGTGCTCATGCATGCAACTGGTGCAAGGCAATGCCTGTCCTCAGAAACGATGACGGATACCGACCAGGGCGCTGGTGCCGGACTTGTTGGGAATGTCCATGCTCACGCGGTCATACATGGCCACGGCATAGACATCGGTACGCTTGGACAGGAAATGGTCGTAGCCCAGGCTGACGGTGGTACGTGTGCCGCTGACATTGCCCACTTCAGACTTGGTACGCGCGGCTGCGGCCTTGAAGGTTCCAGGCGTTCCACTGACGGGAATGTCCAGACCCAGGGAGTAGGTGGTGTTCTCGCGGTCCTGGGCGCCGATCCTGGCCTGACCATAAGTGGCATAGAGCTTGGCCACGCTGAAGTCATAGCTGCCGCCGACCATCCAGTTGCTCTTGGTCGGCATCACTGCCAGCGATACCGGGTTGCTGATCTGCGCACGCTCGTAGAACGCGGTCAGGCTCAGCGGTCCGCCCGAGTACATCAGGTTCAGACCCACATTCTTCTTGCCCTTGTTGCCGCTGCTGGTCTGCTCGCCGAACTGGTAATGCACATTGGCCTTGAGGCCGCCGAAACTGGGCGTGGAGTACAGCACCTGGTTGCTCCAGCCGGTGTTCGAGGCTGTGGTCAGGCTGTCCGCTCCCCAGGCAGCGGTTGTCATATTGGCATGCAGCACCAGTGGCGAGACCGTGAAGGAATCGCCGAAGGGATTGGTCAGCACCGTGGGCAGAAAGTTCGGTGCAAGACCTCGACCCAGGCTGACACGGCCAAAGCTGCCGGCCAGACCCACATTGGCATCACGCGAGAAAAAGGGGTCGGCGTCAAAACGACCGGGGGTGCCGGTATCGGCCCGAAAAAAGCCGGTGATATTGAAGTCGGCCTTGAGGCCGCCGCCCAGATCCTCCACGCCTTTCACGCCCCACCAGGAAGTGGTCAGACCGCCGGAGCCGACCGAGGCCACACGCTGCTGGCCTGCCATCTTCATGGAGCCTGCATAGCTGTCGACGGTGCCGGTGAGCTGCACGGAACTCTGGGCCTGGACCGACAGGCTGGCTGCGGCCAGGGCGATGGTGGTGAAGGTAGCGGCAAACGCTTTCATGGATGGTTTCCTCTCTAAAAAAGTTTGAGACAAACCACCCATGCAAGAGTCAGGCCAGTTTTGTATACAAAAACTGGACTTCAAACGCCATAGCGGGCCCCTCCCGGGTGTCGCAAGCCATCACGGCACATCGCCCCGATGCAGTTGCCGACATGCCGCACCCGAGCGTGACGTGCCGGGAAAGCCGCCGCACGCCGGCCAAGAGCGCAGGACTCCACGGGCTTTCTCCTGCTGCAGATCAAGGGTCCCCTGCTCCTTCGGGGGATCGCCCGCGTCTGTGCCCATCCCGCCCCCCTCCGCCCTGTGGCCTAGAACGTGGTGGGATGACCTGCGCTGTCACGCTCGGTGATCCGGCTGCGCGCGAGCTCGTCGCGCAGCCAGCGTGCGGCCCGGCCCAAGGGCACCGACTTGTTCCAGAGCAAATCCACCCCCACCAGCCAGTCGGTGTGCGGATAGGCCTCGAGCCGCAACTCCACCAGTTCACCGCGCTCCAGCTCGGACAGCACCAGACGGCGCGGCAACGTGGCCCAGCCCAGGCCGGCACGCGTCATCTCCAGCAGGGCCAGATAGCTTTCGGCACGCCAGCGACGCGGCGTGTGCAGATACTCGGTGCTGGGCAGCCCTTCGCTATGGGCACTGAAGGCCAGGCGCCGGTGACGATGCAGCTCGGCAAAACTGACGCTTTTGCGGCCCGCGAGCGGATGACTGCTGGCTGCCACATGCGACATGACCAGCTTGCCCATCTGCACAAAGCCCAGCTCGCGCGGGTAGTTGGGCTGCGAGAAGGCCACGCCGAGCTGGGCCTGCCCCTGGCGCAGCAGCACGCTCACATCTCCGTCCAGGGGATGGCGTATCTCCACATCGACGAACGCAAAGGCCTGGGCGAATGCGGTCAGCGGCCGGGTAATCGCGTCGTAGGGAATCTCGATGGCCAGCGTGAGCGATGGCTCCACTCCCTGGTTCAGGCTGTGGGCGTGATGCTCCAGGTCCAGGCAGCGGTCCAGCACCTCCGACACCTCGCGCAGCAGACCCCGGCCCGCATCCGTCAGCGTGGGAATCTTGGTACTGCGGTCGAACAGCTCCAGGCCCAGGTCCACCTCCAGGTTGGCAATGGCGGAGCTGACCGTCGATTGGGGCCGCCGCAGCTGACGAGCCGCTGCCGAGAACGACCCCGCAGACACCACGGTGGAGAAGATTTCGAGCTGATCCAGGGTGTAGCGCATGCATCGCATTTTCCATCGGATTTCACGATGGATACAAACTTGTTTTGTTCAATTTTCCGATTGATCATGCCTGCACCGTCCCCGCACAGAGGGATGGGTCCAGCAAGGAGGCTCCTGCCATGAACCCATCTTCCGCCGACCATCCAGTCGATCAGATCCTGCCGCTGCCGCAAATGGCCGGCTACGGCCTGCAGCATGTGCTGGTGCTCTATGCGGGTGCCGTCGCCGTCCCCCTGATTCTGGGAGGCGCCCTGGGGCTGACGCCCGGGCAGGTGGTGATCCTCATCAATGCCAACCTGCTGACCTCGGGCGTGGCCACACTGATCCAGACCCTGGGTTTCTGGAAGTTCGGCGCGCGCCTGCCCCTGGTGCAGGCCTGCTCTTTCATCGCGCTGGCGCCCATGATCATGATCGGCAAGGAGTATGGACTGGCCCATGTGTTCGGCGCGGTGATCGCGGGCGGCGCCATCACCGCGCTGGCGGCGCCGGTGACCAGCCGGCTGCTGCGTTTTTTTCCGCCTGTGGTGATTGGCAGTCTGATCACCATCATCGGCATCTCGTTGATGCCGGCCGCCGCCATCTGGCTGGGCGGAGGCAACCCCGATGCCGATGACTTCGGCCGCGCATCGAATCTGCTGCTGGGCCTGATCACCATCGTCATCACGTTGTTCATCTATGCGCGCTTTCGCGGCTTCCTCGGCAACCTGGCCGTGCTGCTGGGCCTGGTCGCGGGTACCGCCATCGCTGCAGCCTTCGGGCTGGCCGACTTTGCCCAGGTGGGCAAGGCCGCCTGGTTCGAACTCAGCCCACCGTTCGCCTTCGGCATGCCGCAGTTCGGGCTGGCACCCGCGCTGATCATGGCATTGGCCATGCTGGTCATCATGGCCGAAACCACGGGCAACTGCATGGCCATCGGACAGATCGTGGGTCGCCCCGCAAGCCGGCAGACGCTGGGCAATGCCTTCCGCGCCGATGGTCTGTCCACCATGATCGGCGGCGTGTTCAACAGCTTTCCGTACAACGCCTTCACGCAGAACACAGGATTGATTGCGCTGTCTGGCATCAAGAGCCGCTATGTGGTGGCCAGCGCGGGCGCCATCATGATTCTGATGGGACTGTTTCCCAAGCTCGGCGCGCTGATCGCCTCGGTGCCGCGCCCCGTGCTGGGCGGCTGCGCCATCGTCATGTTCGGCATGACCACGGTGGCCGGCATCCAGGAGCTGTCGCGCGTCCGTTTCGAGGGTACGCGCAATGCGCTGGTGGTGGCCGTCTCGGTCAGCGTGGGCGTGCTGCCCATGTCCTTCCCCGCTCTGTTCGCCCAGGCCAGCGGCCCGCTCAGGCTGGTGCTGGACAGCGGCATCTTCCTGGGCGCAATTGCAGCCGTGCTGCTCAACCTCATCCTCAACCGCGGCACAGAGTCCTGCGAGCAGGAGCCGACGACAGCCGGAGCCGCGCACTGAGCCGCCCTTTTCCGCATCAAGCCCCTACGGAGACCATGCCCATGCAAACCGACGACAACGTTCTGACCCACCCGCGCGACCTGCAGCTGCTGCGCGCTGCCATTGCCCTGTCCCAAGAATCCAAGCAGCGCGGACGCCATCCATTTGCGGCCCTGGTCGCCAACGAGCATGGCGAGATCGTGGCCCAGGCCGGCAACAACTCCATGCCGCCCGAAGGCGACCCCACGCAGCACGCGGAGCTGGCCGCTGCTGCGATGGCCGCGCGCAGGCTCACGCCCGAGGAACTGGCGCGATGCACGCTCTACAGCAGCGCCGAACCCTGCTGCATGTGCTCGGGCGCCGTGTACTGGACGGGAATAGGCCGCGTGGTCTATGCACTGTCCGAGCACTCGCTGCTGGCGCTGACCGGCGACCATCCCGAGAACCCGACCTTCTCCCTGCCCTGCCGCGAGGTATTTGCACGCGGACAGCGCCCTGTACAAGTGCTGGGCCCCCTGCTGGAAGACGAGGCTGCCGCCCCGCACCTCGGGTTCTGGACGCAGGACTGAGTGCCAGGGCGTCAGCCGCCCTGCCTGGCCGGCAGGACGCGGAAGCTGTCGGCCAGCTTCAGCATCATGAACAAGCACAGCGCGCCCCCCAGGGTGATCAGCAGCCCCCCCGCGAGGCCGATATGCGCCATGCCCCACTGCTGGCTGACGATGCTGCCCAGCAGCGCGCCACCGCCAATGCCGATATTGAAAATGCCCGAGAACATGGACATGGCCACATCGGTGGCATCGGGCGCCAGATTCAGCACCTTGGACTGCATCGACAGCGCAAAGCAGATCATGGCAATGCCCCAGACCGAGCTTTGAAGATAAAGACTCCAGACATGGGGGCTGCTCATGAGCAGCAGCAGCAGGCTCACGGCCAGCACGCCAATGGAAGCCAGCAGAAAGCCGCGCGGAAAGCGCAGGCCGAACCAGCCGAACAGCACGCTGCCCACGATGCCCATGCCGCCATACAGCAGCAGCACCGCCGTGGTGACATCGCCGGCATGGCCGGCGATGTCCTGCACAAAGGGCTCGATATAGCTATAGGCCGTGAACTGCCCGGTAATCACCACCACCAGCAGCACATAGATGCCCACCAGCGCCGGACGCCTGAACAGCATGGGCACACTAGACAGGGAGCCGGCGTTCTCGCTGGGCAGCAAAGGCAACAACTTGCCCAGCACCAGCATCACCGCCGCAGCCACCGCGCCAATGGCCAGAAACGTCATGCGCCAGCCCAGCCATTCGCCCACGATGCGGCCCAGCGGAATGCCCAGCACCATGGCCACGGAAGTGCCCGTGGCCAGCAGGCTCAATGCCATGGCCTTCCTGCCCGGAGGTGCCACCCGCACGGCCAGCGAGGCCGTGATGGACCAGAACACCGCATGCGACAGCGCAATGCCGATACGGCTGATGACCAGGGACGCATAGCTCCAGGCCACACCCGAGAGCAGATGGCTGAGCACGAACACCGCGAACACGCCCATCAGCAGCTTGCGCCGCTCCACCTTGCGCGTGAGCAGCATGAAGGGTAACGAGGCCAGCGCCACCACCCAGGCATAGATGGTGAGCATCAACCCCACCTGCTCGACCTGCATGTCAAAGCTGGCGCCAATGCTGCTGAGCAGGCCGACCGGCACGAACTCGCTGGTATTGAAAACAAAAGCCCCCAGCGCCAGCGCAATCACGCTGAGCCAGGCCTGGGTGGGAGATCGGGTCGATTCGATAGGGGCAGTCAAGGTTTCTGTCATGCAATAAAGGCGTGCCGGCTTCTAGGGCCGCAAAACCCGAAATTGTGCGCTTGCAGCATGACAGCAGACAGACAGCCCGGCCTTGCCCCATCAATCAATGGGGTCGGACTGGGCGACGACAGGACTGATCAGTACGCGACGGTGAACCGGGCTTTCACGTGTTCCCCGCTCTCCAGGGCATCGATCAATGCCACCGCAAGGTCCTGCACCGAAATATCGCCGGGCTGACCGTCAGCCTGCATCAACGGCTCGTCCTTACCCGTGCGGTACTCGGCAGTGCGGCCCCTGGATTGCGCAGCCGAGCCGCCATGAAAGCCCACGGCCGGGCTCAGCATGGTCCAGTCCAGAGCGACTTCCTTTTGCAGCTCGGCAAACATGTCGCGCGCCGCAGAGGCACCGGGCTTGATGAAGGCCGGAAAGTCTGGCGAATCCACGAGCTGTTGCCCGTTCACATACAGGCTGCCGGCCCCGCCCACGACCAGATAACGGCGGATGCCCGCAGCCTTGACGCCTCGTACGATGGCGCGCGAGCCCTGCATGAAATCGTCATAGATATTGGGATTGTTCCAGCCCGCGTTATAGGCGCTGACCACGGCATCGCAGCCGGCCACGGCGCGCTGCACCTCGTCGGCGTTGAGCACATCGGCCTTGACGAACTGCACATGTTCGCGCGCCGCAGCGGCCTCGGGCTTGCGTACCAGGGCCACGACTTCATGACCGCGACGCAGCAACTCATCCAGCAATCCCGCACCGACAAAACCCGTGGCGCCAATCAATGCAACTTTCATGGAAAAACTCCTTGTATCTTCAACAGGACTAAAGATTAATCGGCCTCGGTGGCGAGAAAAACCCCTTCAATCCACCATGACCTTTAAGTAGCACTTCAAAATAGTCCCATGGAAGATCTCAGACGCATGGCCATTTTTGCCGCCGTAGTGGAACGCGGCAGCATGAGCGCGGCCGCCCGCCAGCTCGACATGTCGCCCTCGGCGGTCAGCCAGCACATCCGTCAGCTGGAGCAGGAAGCAGGCCTGACACTGCTGCACCGCTCCACGCGTCAGCTGGCGCTGACCGATGCCGGCCAGCGCTTCTATATCCAGTGCGCCGCCATGTGCGAAGCCGCCAGCCGTGCACGTGCCGAACTGGCCGCCGAGCATCAGCAACCCAGCGGTGAGCTGCGTCTGGCAGCCCCGGCGGGCTTCACCCAGCATGCCGCCCCGGCGCTGGGCCAGTGGCTGGCCATGCACCCCGGGCTGCGACTGCGCCTGCTGATGGATGACGCCCCCATAGACCTGATCCAGGCGCGCGTGGATCTGGCGCTGCGGTTCGGCAGCCTGCAGGACTCCAGCTGGGTGGCCCGCCATCTGGGGCGCAGCGCCACCGTGCTCTGCGCCTCGCCGGATTGGATCAAGGCCCACGGCAGCACGCCTCGACACCCTAGCGAGCTGGCACAGCTGCCCTGGCTGGAGATGAGCCGCAGCGACGATGCCCAGACCGATTTCCTGTGGCGCCAGCAGGGTACTGCGCAGGCGTACCGGCTGCAGGTACGCCCGCTCATGATCAGCAACCATCGCAGCGCGGTGCAGCAGTTCTGCGAGGCAGGTCTGGGCCTAGCACTGCTCTCGGCCCATGACGTGGCGGCCAGCCTGGAGACAGGCAGCCTGGTGCGCCTGCTGCCCGACTGGAACATGGGCATGCTGGACATCTGGGCCGTCACCGCCAGCCGCGACACCCTGCCTGCCAAGGTGCGCGAGGCCATCGAGGTCCTTCGCCACTATTTCGCGCAGCTGCAAGGCATGCAGAACTAGCGCGAGTCCCTGGCTTGCAACGAACGAGCCCACAGCCATCCGCCTCAGCCACTCGGGAGCCGACAGCAAAAAAGCCAATCAGTTCAGGTCGATGGGCGTCTTGTTGCCGTTCACATAGCGGCTCAGCGTATAGCTGGGGTTCTTCATTTCGCCGTTCTTCTCGAACTGGATCTTGGAGGTCACCCCCGAATAGTCGGACTTCTGCAGGAAGGGGATATAGACCTTGGGGTCCCATGAATTGGCACGCTTCATGGCATCGGCCAGCAGCATGGTGCCGTCGTAGAAATAGGGACTGTAGACCTGGAACTGGCCGGGATACTTGGCGTCATAGCGCTTCTTCCACTCCGTGCCGCCGGGCATCTTGGCAATCGAGGCACCGCCGTCGGCGCAGACCACGTTCTCCAGCGGCTTGGCGCCTGCAGCCACCTTGGCCAGCTCGGTCACGCAGATGCCGTCGCCGCCGAACATCTTGACGTCATTCATGCCCAGCTGGGCCATCTGGCGAAGCATGGGGCCAGCCTGCCCATACATGCCGCCGTAGAAAATGGCATCGGGCTTCTTGGCCTTGATCGAGGTCAGAATGGCCATGAAGTCCGTGGCCTTGTCGTTGGTGAACTCGCTGGCCACGATCTTGATGCCCTGCTTTTCGGCATCTTTCTTGAACACATTGGCCAGGCCCTGGCCGTAAGCCGTGCGATCGTCGATCACGGCCACGTTCTTGAGCTTGAGGTTCTTGGCCGCATAGGTGGCCAGCGCAGCGCCCAGCGCATTGTCGTTGGCAATCACGCGGTATGTGGTGTTCCAGCCGGGCTTGGTCAGATCGGGATTGGTGGCGGCGCCGGTGATCATGGGAATGCCGCAGTCATGGAAGACCTTGGACGACGGAATCGCCACGCCGGAGTTCACAAAGGCCACGGCACCGGCCACCTTGTCGTCGCAGAGCTTCTGCGACGCTGCAGTGCCCTGCTTGGGATCGGCCACATCGTCTTCGGCCACCAGTACGAACTTGACCTTCTTGCCGCCGATTTCCATGCCCTTGGCGTTCAAGTCCTCGATGGCCATGCGCACGCCGTTTTCATCGTCCTTGCCGAAGTGGGCCTGAGGGCCGGAGGTCGGGCCGATATGGCCGATCTTGATGACCTGCTCCTGGGCCATCACCCCGCCGGCCATACCCGCTACGACTGTCGCGATACACAACTTGCCAAAATTCTTCATTGCGCACTCCACTCGGTTGAGACAAGACGCAACCTTATGCCCCGCGACTGGCAATTGGCAATGAGGCAATCACATAGGTGCAGCGAGTGCTACACCGGCACAACAATCAGTGTTTTCCGGGATCGGCAAGTGCGTCGGGCTGTGCTGGGGAAACCCGCTCCAGAACCCTGCTCTCGAAATGGCAGCAGCACCAAAGAAGAACGCCCCAGACTGGGGCGTTTTCATCAGGGGCTGTCCGCTCAGGCCGCCTTGGCCTGCAGCAGTGCATCCACCCTGGCATGCTGGTCCAGCGTGCTCAGGCAGGCATGGGCCACTTCCACACCCTTCTTCACGAAGTGCTGACGGAAGAACTCCACATGGTCGCCATGTTCGTGAAAGTCGCGCGGCGTCAGCACGGCGGAGAACACCGGCACTTCGGCGTCCATCTGCACGCGCATCAGAGCGTCGATCACGGCCGTGGTCACGAACTCATGGCGATAGATGCCGCCGTTGACGATCAGAGCCGTGGCGATCACGGCGTCGAAACGACCGCTTTGTGCCAGCTTCTTGGCCAGCAGCGGGATTTCAAAGGCACCGGGCACGCTGAAATGCGTGATATTGCCTGCCTGCACGCCTTGTGCCTGGAGCTCGGCCTGGGCGGCATCGCGGGCCTGGTAGACCACTTCGGTGTGCCAGCTGGCACTGATGATGGCAATACGGCTGCGGCCGGCCACAGCCTTCCAGGGCGTGCCTTCGGAAGTCGCGTGAGTGGCAAAGTTCATGGAGATGGGGGTCTGATT
This sequence comes from Comamonas sp., assembly GCF_009360615.1. Taxonomy (GTDB): domain Bacteria; phylum Pseudomonadota; class Gammaproteobacteria; order Burkholderiales; family Burkholderiaceae_C; genus Comamonas. The sequence continues at coordinate 8,836 of NZ_SPEY01000118.1, read as the reverse complement.
CATGGTGGTATTTCCAGAAAATTCCAATGAATCAGGGCGTGCGCGGGAACACCTGCCCATGCGGCAGCGACAGCTGCACCACGGACCGGTGCTGCGCGATCTCTTTCATCCGGACTATGACCGTCGGCTCTGGCATCTCACCAGATCTGCTGACCCTGCAGGCTCTGGCGAGACTGCAGGCGCTCGCGGGCTGCTGCAGTCAATGCAAGGCATTGCCGCAGATACCGCCGGTGGGGAATTGCACCCCGCCCTGAGAACGCTGCTTTGCAGTGAACCTGGATTCACCGCAAGACGAAGTCATTCTAGCGAGGCTGTGGCTGCGCTTTTGACAAAAGGGTCACTATGGCGTCAATCTGAAAAATCAAGACAAACTGCCTTCATCGTCCATCTACGAGCCGAAGCAAGCTCTCATTTGATGAGCACTTAGCATCATGAAGTCAACCTGGAACAGCCGCCGGACGTTGAAAGTACAGACCTGTCTCCACTTACACCCCATCCGACACGCCATGAAGCCATCCCTGCAGGCATTGATGTCCCTCCCCACGCGCTGGGCCAGCATGGGAGCTTTGGCTGTGCTGTGCACGGCCTGCGCGGTTCCCGGCGAATATGACTCCGGCTATGGCGGTGGTTATGGCGGCAGCTATGGCTCCACCACCATCTACAGCACCCAGCCGGCCTATCCCGCCTACCCGGCCTATCCCGCCTATCCGGTGTACCAGGGACAGGATCGCAATGACTGGGCATGGCGTGAACGCGAGCGCCGCCAGTGGGAGCGACAGCGCGAGCTGGAGCGCGAACGCGCCCAGAACATGCGCGATCGCGATCAATGGCAGCGACAGATGGAGCGCGACCGCGACCAGCAGCGCATGCAGGATCAGCAACGCCGCGAATGGGAACGTCAACAGTCCCAGAACCGTCGCGATCAGGACCAGATGCGCCGCCAGCAGGAGCAACAACAGCAATTGCAGCAACGCGAGCGTGATCGCCAGCAGAGAGACCGAGAAACCGAACGTGATCAGCGCCAGCAACAACGCCAGCGCGAAGGTCAGCAACAAGGCTTTCCGCCTCGCGGAGACTGGCGTTGAACGGACGCCGTGGCGGCACGACACCGCTTCTGCTTTTCTCGCTCCCGCTTCATAATTTGCAGGCCTCAAACGCCTTTGAAGGAGCGGTCATGCCACAGCCCCTATCTCCCGCCGTCATCCTGCGCAAGTTGCCGCTGGGCTTGCTGCTGGGCTGGGTGCTGATCGCAGGCACGGCCCAGGCTCAGGTCATGCGCTGTGTCGATGCCAAGACTGGCGAGGTGACCTATACCAACGGCCGCTGCATCTCGGGCGAAATGAGCACGCAGATTCAGGCGGCGCAAAGCGCCGAGGAAATTGCGGCCGAGCGCGCCAATGCCAGCCAGGCGCGGGAACGCAGCAAGGCCCAGATGGCACGTGACGAAGCCGAGCGCCGCCAGCGTGAAGAGCAGGAGCGCAAGGAGCGCGAGGCCGCCGAGAGAGCGCAGGCGCGGGCCGGATCGAATCTGGAAAACACGGCCGCCTGCCGCCAGGCGCGCGAGCGCTACAACACCATACTCGCCGAAGCCAGCCCCGACCCGGCCACCTGGGGGGAGCGCAGCCAGGCGGCCCAGGCCCAGATGGAGATGAGCTGTCTGGGCGCAGCCGCCTACCAGCAGCTGCAGCAAAGCCGCGCGCTGCAGCCCAATGCCATCAACCGCCCGCAGTGGGGCTATGGCTATCCCAATCGCTACCCGCCGGCACGCCCCACGCCCTCGCAGCCGCCCGCCAAGATTGTCAACTGCAATGTCTTCCGCTGCTATGACAACCGTGGCGGCGTTCATCCGATACCGTAACCCCTGAGGCGCCTTGCGCCGTCCCGTGGGGTGACGGCTTCATTGTGCGGCGGTGCCTGCCTGCAACCCATTGCTAGCCCGCGCCATCAGGAGACGGCAGTGCGCTTTGCTCTGCCTGGCTTTGCAGGCCTTCGGTCACTGTGGGATAGCGCAGCCTGAGTCTCAACTCGCGCTTGAGCCGCCGATTCGACAGCCGCCGCGACTCGCTCATGAAGCTCAGCAGACTGGCGGGCAGCTCGGTCTGCGCCTGCTCGCGCGAAATGCGCGGCGGCCTGGCCAGGCCGTAGAGATCGGCCGCCAGATCGAAGTAATCCCCCATCTTCAGCCGTGTGTCGTCGCTGGCGTGATAGATGCGCTGCGGCTGGCCGCGCCACAGCGCAAGCAGGCAGGCCCGTGCCAGGTCATCGGCATGAATATGGTTGGTATAGACATCGTCCTCGGACCGCAGCACGGCGGTGCCCCGCTGCAGGCGGGTGCGAGGCGTACCGCCCTCCCGGTCAGGGGCGTAGATGCCGGGAATGCGCAGCAGGCTGACCCTCAGACCCGAGCGCCCTGCAAAGCGCACGGCGAGTTCTGCGTTCACGCGGCGCTGGGCTCTGGCGGTCGTCGGCGCGACGGATCGGGTTTCGCTCACCCACGCTCCCCGACAGTCGCCATAAACCCCCGAGGTCGATGCGTAGACCAGACTGCGCGGCAGGCTGCGCAGACGCAGTACCCGCATCAGCGCCGTGGTGCGCGTGTCCAGCCACCAGCGCTCGTCCCCGGCAGCCGGTGCCGCAGGCGGCGCCAGGTGCAGCACCCTCGTGGCGATGCCAGCCAGTCTGCGCAGGCTGGCCGGATCATCCAGATCCCCCCGCAAAGGCCTCACGGCCTGGGCATGCAGCAACCCGGCCCGCTCCGGGTTGCGGCTCAAGGCCAGCACCTGGACTGCCTGCCTGCCACGGCCCGAAGCGCCAAGCAATCGAGACACGCGCTGGCCCACATCGCCATGGCCGACGATCAATAGACGTTCACGACGAAAGCGCGCTGGCAGCGCGCCCAATGGGCTTTGGTTTGAGGGCAAAATCGGGACCTGCTGCGTACAAGTTCTAAGGAGCCACTGGCGTTGCTGCAACAGCAGCGGCGCCAACAAAAAGGCTACCGGATACGCCTTCAAGGATAACCAAAACGTCATGACCGAGATTGCCAACGCTTCGTTTGAAATTACCGTCCAGCCCAGCGGACGTGCTTTTGCCACTCAGGGCGCTGAAACCATTCTGGCTGCTGCGATTCGTACCGGCGTCGGCCTGCCTTACGGCTGCAAGGATGGTGCGTGCGGCTCCTGCAAGTGCAAGAAGCTCAGCGGCGATGTCAGCCACGGCACGCACTCGGACAAGGCCTTGAGCGCGGAGGAGGAGGCCGGCGGCTATGTGCTGACCTGCTGCGCAACGCCGCGCAGCAATGTGGTGCTGGAGTCGCGCCAGGTCACGGATGCGAGCTCCTTCCCCATCAAGAAGATGCCCGTGCGCGTGGCCGCGCTTGAAAGGAAGTCGCATGACGTGATGCAGGTACGCCTGCAATTGCCGGCCAGCGAGAAGTTCCGCTACCACGCGGGCCAGTATGTGGAGTTCATCCTGCGCGACGGTGCCCGCCGCGCCTACTCCATGGCCACCGCGCCTCATGTGCAGGAGAGCACCCCCGGCATCGAGCTGCATATCCGCCACATGCCCGGCGGCAAGTTCACCGACCATGTCTTCGGCGGCATGAAGGAAAAGGAAATCCTGCGTGTGGAGGGTCCGTTCGGCAGCTTCTTCCTGCGCGAGGACTCGGACAAACCCATCATCCTGCTGGCATCAGGCACGGGCTTTGCCCCCATCAAGGCGCTGATCGAGCATATGCGCCACAAGGGCATCGACCGCCCGGTCACGCTGTACTGGGGCGGCCGCCGCCCCGGCGATCTGTACGACGCCAGCTGGATTGCCGAGCACACGGCCGCCATGCCCCGTTTCAGGTATGTGCCCGTGATCTCCGATGCCCTGGCCGAAGATGCATGGACGGGCCGCACCGGCTTCGTCCACCAGGCTGTGCTGGACGACTTTGCCGACCTGTCCGGCTACCAGGTCTATGCCTGCGGCGCCCCCGTTGTCGTGGATTCTGCCCGCGCCGCTTATACCAGCGAACGCGCCCTGCCCGCCGAAGAGTTCTACGCCGACGCCTTCACTTCCGAAGCGGACAAGTAAGCGCGCTGTTTTGCGAAAGGCCCGATGCATTCCTTGACGCATCAGGGTTTACGCGCAGTTTTCCTGCACAAGTAACCGCCTCCGCCGGAGCATCTGCAATTTTTTGCACAATAGACGTCTATGAACCGTAGAAACAGCCTTCTCTCGGTCATGGCGGCCGTTGCTGCCTTGGCCTCTCCCCTCTCCCAGGCCCAAGAACCCATCCGTCTGATCGTGCCCTACGCGCCAGGTGGTCCGCTCGACATCACCTCCCGCGCACTGGCGGAGCGGGTGCGCGATTCTCTGGGGGTCGTCATCATCGACAACAAGGCCGGTGCCGGAGGCAACATCGGCGCCGATGCCATCGCCAAGGCACAGCCTGACGGCATGACCATCGGCCTGGCCGCCACAGCCACCCATGCCGTCAATCCCTGGCTCTATGCCAAGATGCCCTATGACGCAGGCAAGGACTTTGCCGGCATCACCCAGATGGTGCGCGTGCCCAATGTGCTGGTGATGAATGCCGCCAAGGCCGAGCAGCTCAAGATCCACAGCGTGGCCGACCTGATCGCCTACGCCAAGAGCCACCCCGGCAAGCTCAACTACGGCAGCGGAGGCAATGGCTCCGCAGGCCATCTGGCCGGCGAGATGCTCAAGCAAAAGGCCGGCATCTTCGCACTGCACGTGCCCTACCGTGGAGCCAACCCCGCCCAGCTGGCCCTGCTGTCCGGCGAGGTGGACTTCAATATCGACAATCTGGCTGCAGCCGCGCCCAATATCAAGAGCGGCAAGCTGGTGGCCCTGGCGGTGACATCGCTCAACGCCTCGCCGCTGCTGCCCGGCGTGCCTGCGCTGTCCAAGACCTACCCTGGCTTTGCCATCGACACCTGGTGGGGACTGGTGGCCCCGGCCGGCACCCCCAAGCCGGTGCTGGACAAGCTGAGCAAGGCTTTCAATGATGCCCTGCACGCACCGGAAACCAAGACCCGCTTCAACGCCCTGATGGCCGAACCCGTAGGCTCGACACCTGCCGAATTCGACAAGTTCATGGCTGCCGAGCGCGCCAAGTACCAGCCCATCGTCAAGGCGTCGGGCGCCAAGGTCGACTGATAGCGGCCGCTGCCGCTATTGAAAAGCCCCGGCAGTCATCCAGGCAACCGGGGCTTTTTCATGCGTGATTTAGGCATCCATCGCTTGCCGGGCAAGCGCCAATCCAATCAGAAGCCAGCTGATCAGGACTTCCACCAGCCCTGGACCAGGCTGCGCTCTATGCCCTGGTCAGCCACGGAGTGCAGCTGCTCGGCACTCACGATACCGGGCGCGATTTCGGCCAACGGCAGCAGCACAAAGGCTCGCTGCCACATCCTCGGGTGGGGCAGGATCAACTCGGGAACGTTCGACTGCCGAGCCCCCCACAGCTCGATATCCAGATCCAGCGTACGCGGAGCATTGCGGTAGGGGCGCTCGCGTCCGGCCTGCTGCTCGATCGCCTGGAGCGCATGCAGCAGATCCAGGGGCTCCTGTGCGGTGCGCAGCAGCGCCACCGCATTCAGATAGTCGGGCCCGGACGAATCGATGGGTTTGCTGCTGTAGAGCGAGGACACGGCCAGCAACTCGGTCTGCGCCAGTCCGGCCAGCGCCGCCACCGCCCAGGACAGGGTCCGGCGTGCATCGCCCAGATTGGCCCCGAGGCCGACAGCCACCGTGTCGGCCGCCAGGGCAGGCGGTCTATTCATCGCCACCGGCGGCAGGAGCTGCGCCAGCGGAGGGCTTGCGACGGCGACGACGGCGCTTTTTGGGCGCGGCGGCATCGCCTTCCGCGGCGATCTGTTCCAGCGGGCTGTCCTGTTCGCCTTCGGCCTTCTTCCTGACCACCCGATGCACCTTGGGTGTCGTCTGCTGCTGGGCGCGCTGGCGCGCGCGCTGTTCGTCGCGGGCCTGGGCGATCAGGTCATCGCGCTGGGCGTCATCGGCCTGCTGGAACTCCTGCCACCAGCTGGCCAGGCTTTCCTCGACCTCCCCGATATCGGCACGCAGGCGCATGAAGTCAAAACCGGCCCGGAAGCGCGGCTGCGCCACCATGGAGTGCGGCGTGGCCCCGGTGCGCTTGTCGAAGCGCGGCTGCATGACCCAGATCTCGCGCATGTCGGCAGCCAGCTTGCCCCGCCCCGAGACATCGCCGATACGCTGATCGAACACCTCGTCAATCGACTCCTGCAGCGCAGGGAAAGGGTGATAGTTCTTGGCCAGACGCTTTTCCCACCCCTGCTTGACGTCCTGCCACAGCACGCAGGCCAGCAAGAAACTGGGCGCCACGGGCTTGCCTTCGGCTACACGGCGGTCGGTATCCATCAGCGCGGCCTGCACGAAGGGATGGTCGGCGCGCTCCATGACCACGTCCAGCAATGGATAGATGCCGCGCGACAGACCCAGTTCCTTGAGCTGCGCCACAGAAGCCAGCGCGTGGCCGGTCTGCAGCAGCTTGAGCATTTCGTCGAACAAGCGGCTTTGCGGCACTTCCTGCAGCAGCGGCTCGCACGCCACCAGGGGCTGGGCCGTCTTGGCTTCGAGCTTGAAGCCCTTGCCGCTGAGCTTGGCGGCAAAGCGCACGGCCCGGATGATGCGCACCGGGTCCTCGCGGTAGCGCGTGGCCGGATCGCCGATCATGCGCAGCACCTTCTTCTTGGCGTCCGCAATGCCGCCGTGATAGTCGACCACGATCTGTGTCTCGGGGTCGTAGTACATGGCGTTGATGGTGAAGTCGCGGCGCGTGGCGTCCTGGTCCTGCGGGCCCCAGACGTTGTCGCGCAGCACGCGACCGCTGGCATCCACGGCATGTTTCAGGCCTGCCAGCTGATTCTTGCTGGTACGTTCGTTGCCGCTGACCTGCTCGGCCGCACTGTTGTCCAGAAAGGCTCGGAAGGTGGAAACCTCGATCACTTCGTTTTCCCGGCCGCGACCATAGACCACGTGCACGATGCGAAAACGCTTGCCGATGATGAAGGCGCGGCGAAACAGGTTCTTGACCTGTTCGGGCGTGGCATCGGTGGCCACGTCGAAGTCCTTGGGGCGCAGGCCCAACAGCAGGTCGCGCACGGCGCCACCGACGATATAGGCCTCGTGGCCCGAGCGCTTGAGGGTCTGCACCACATCGATGGCGCGGCGGTCCACCAGGTTGGGGTCGATGCCATGCACCTGAACCGGCACTTCCTCGCGCTTGCCGAACTTGGGCTTGCGCGATCGGGGGGCTGAGGGCCCCTTGCCCAGCAGCTTGTCAATAATGGTCTTGATCATGGTGCTTCGCTAAATAGGTCCACGATGCGCCAGCCGCGTTCCTCGGCCAGGGCACGCAAGCGCGCATCGGGGTTGGTGGCCACCGGGTGATCCACTTTTTCCAGCAGGGGCACATCGTTCATGGAGTCGCTGTAGAAGGTCGCTTCCACGTCCTCCCAGCGCAGGCCGCGCCGGGCCAGCCATTCGGTCATGCGCACGACCTTGCCCTCGCGCATGTTGGGAATGCCGGCGATCTCGCCCGTGAACCAGCCGCTGCCATCACGCTCAAGCTCGGTCGCCAGCAGATGCTGCACGCCGAAGGCCTGGGCAATGGGGCGCGTCACGAACTCGTTGGTGGCCGAAGTGATGACCACCGTATCGCCCGCATCCAGGTGCTGCTGGACCAGGGCCAGGGCGGCAGGCTTGATCGCCGGGCGAATGACTTCGTCCATGAAGCGCTGATGCGCAGCCGTGGCTGCAGCCTCGCCGCGCTGCACCACGGCAGCCGTGGCAAAGCGCACATAGTCGGGGATATTCAGACGCCCGGCCAGATAGTCATCAAAAAAGGCGTCGTTCTGGCGCCCGAACTCCTCGCGGTCGCACCAGCCGATGGCAATGGAGAACTCGCCCCAGCCATGGTCGGAATCCAGCGGCAGCAGCGTATGGTCCAGGTCAAACAGGGCCAGCCTGGGCTTGATAGCCAATTCAGAAGTCGACATGCAAATCCAACAAAAAGTGCTGTGGCATGGCCAAAGCGGAGAGCGTGACCAGAGGCCTCACTCGGTTTCCAGCATGGTCTTGAGCAGCGGGATGGTGATGGCGCGCTTGTTGCGCAGGGCAAAACCGTCCAGCATGTCCAGCAGCTGCATCAGCGAACCCAGATCGCGCGAAAAGCGCCTGAGCATGTAATCCATCACTTCGTCGCTCAGAAACACGCCACGCGCATCCGCCTCCTGACGCAGCACGGCGCGCCGTGCCGACTCGTCGAGCAGATGCAGCTGATAGACATGACCCCAGCCAAGACGGGTACGCAGGTCCTCACGCATCTTGAGATCGGCCACCGGCAGCTGGCCCGCAGCCAGCACCCAGCGCGGCAAGCCGGTGGCAGGGCTGGTGGCATTCACAAACCAGTTGAAGGCTCGCGCCTGCTGGAACGGGGTGTAGATATCCACATCGTCCATGAGCACGGCCGCCCAGCGCTCGTCGAACTCGGGCGGGAATGGGGTGGATGCATCCATCCAGCCCACCATCGCACCCTGCTCGCGCAAAGCTTCACGCACCGCCTTGAGCAAATGGCTCTTGCCAGACCCGGCCTCTCCCCAGAGATAGGTGGGCACTGGCGTGCGCGACTGCTGCAGCTGACCATCTCCCACCCAGTGGCGCAGATGATCGATCAGCGCAGCATTCGGACCGACGAAGAAACGCGCAAGCGTCGGGCCGGGCGCCATGCTGATATCCAGAGCCAGCTGCTTCATCTGCGACATACGCGCAGCGCCCCCTTTCCTGG
>NZ_SPEY01000094.1 GCF_009360615.1 Comamonas sp. | reverse complement strand
AAGAGACGGATTCCACACCCGTGCGAACCTGGCCAACGACGGAGCGCAGACGCTCGGCCATGGCGTTCAGGGATTTGAGCAGACGGCCCAGCTCGTCTTCGCGGTCATGCCCGATCCTGAAGCTCAGGTCGCCTTCGGCAATCGCATCTGCCAGTTCCACGGCCTTGAGCAGGGGCTGGGTGATGGAGCGCATGAGGAGCAGGCCCGTCACCAGCCCCAGCAGCATGATGAGCCCGCAAGCGACGGCTATTGCCGCATAGGCCTTGGAGCGGATGGACTCCCCCTTCGCCAGCGCCTGCACCTGATAGCGCTCCTGCAGTAGCACATAGGCATCCAGGGCCGCGTAGTACTTCTGCGCCATCGGGTTGAGCCGCTCGTCGACCAGCTTTTGCGAACGCTCGAAATCCTTGGCCTGGCGGGCCTGATCCACCTCCTTGTTGACCGCAAACAAGGCATCTCTGTGCGTGTTCACATCGGCCATCAGACTCTTGGCCTCTTGCGTGTGAGCCTGCGCCAGCACTTTGCCTCGCAACTCGTTGATGCTGGCGATCAGGCCGGCCATGGCCTTGTACTGGTGCTCGACCAGATTCTCCTCCTTGGACATGGAAGCCGCCATGAAGCGATCCATGCTCATCTGGGTCAGGATGCGCCACTCCCTGGCCTGCGCAGCAGCCGTCTGCGCCTCCACCACCGCCGTCAGAATCCCCTCGTCAACACGCTTTGAATAAGCAAGGCTGCCTGCCACCAGCAACAGCATGCCCGCCAGAAGACCGATCACCAGCGCCCACAGCTTCCGGGCCACGGTGAATTGAAACAACTTCATGAACCAACCCATCCAGACAAAAGAACCTACACACAGGCACGTCCGCATCGTGAACTACGGGCTGGCTTGTGCATGACTCTGGCGGTCAATTCCTGGCCCCTGACGTCCTCCCTGCACCTCGCAGGGAAGCCCCCTGAGGTTGCTTCAATATATTAATAATTGTTACAAGTGCTTTGCATCCTGCGCACGATGCCTGTTCTCAGTACTTTCCCGCTCTTCTGCAAGGCAGGAGCCGGCGGCAGGAAAGAGAAAGCCCGCCGCTTCCCGTAGAAAGCGGCGGGCCTGCAGGTGCTAGCCAGCCTGCCGGCTCAGAACGTTTCCCAGTCCCCATCGTCGGAGTCCGCAGCAGGCTTGGCCTTGCTGGGGCTCAGTGCCGAGGGAGCCGGCCCGGCCGGTGCTTTCTTGATTGCAGGCCTGGCTGCGGCAGCTGCCTGCTTCACCGGGGCCATGGCCGGCATGGCAGGGCTGGCCGGGCGCTGAGCGGCTACCGCCTTGGCCTGGCCGGCTTCATGCCCCAGCCTGAAGACCGACACCACTTCGGCCAGGCGGCGCGCCTGCTCCTGCATCGACAGTGCCGCCGCACTGGACTCCTCCACCAGCGCCGCGTTCTGCTGCGTCATCTGGTCGAGATTGCTCACCGCCTGATTGACCTGGTTGATGCCGTCGCGCTGCTCGGTGGACGACGCCGTGATCTCGCCGATCAGGTCGCTGACGCGGCGCACGCTGGCCACGATCTCGCTCATGCTCTGACCCGCCAGCTCCACCTGCTGCGAGCCCGACTGCACATTGTCCACGCTGGTGGTGATGAGCTGCTTGATCTCCTTGGCAGCCTCGGCACTGCGCTGCGCCAGGCTGCGCACCTCGCCCGCCACCACGGCAAAGCCACGGCCCTGCTCGCCGGCACGTGCCGCTTCCACGGCCGCATTCAGGGCCAGGATATTGGTCTGGAAGGCAATCGAATCGATCACGCCGATGATGTCGGCGATCTTGCGGCTGCTGTCGGTGATCTGGCCCATGCTCTGCACCACCTGCTGCACCACACGCCCCCCCTGCTCGGCGGCCTGGGCGGCCGTCGAGGCCAGCTGATTGGCCTGACGCGCCGTGTCGGCCGACTGGGTGACGGTGGCCGTCAGCTCCTCCATGCTGGCGGCGGTTTCCTCCAGGCTGGCCGCCGTCTGCTCGGTACGCGCCGACAGGTCCTGGTTGCCCGTGGCAATCTGGCCCGAGGCCGAAGAGACGGATTCCACACCCGTGCGAACCTGGCCAACGACGGAGCGCAGACGCTCGGCCATGGCGTTCAGGGATTTGAGCAGACGGCCCAGCTCGTCATCACGATCATTGCGGACGGTGGCCGTCAAATCACCGGCAGCGATGGAGTCGGCCAGAGCAACCGCCTCATTCAACGGAGCGATGATCGAGCGCAGGATCAGTGCCGCCATCGCAAGGCCCAGCAGAACGATCAGGCCACAGACCAGACCGATGGCCACATAGGCACGGGACTGGAGTGCTTCGCCGTCGGCAACCGCACGTTGGCTGCGCTGCTCCTGCAACTGCACAAACTTGCGCTGCGCGTCCACATAGACCTTGGCATTGGGGCGCAGCTGCTTTTCAACCAGATCGAAGGCCGCCGCAAAATCATTGTCCTTGCGTGCTGCCTGCACGGCGGCATTGCTCTCCAGCGTCGTGCGCCTGCGCTCGGCGACTTCATCCAGCACCTTGCGAGATTCCTCGTCGGTGACCAGTTCGTTGAGCTTTTTCTGCAGCTCGGTGATATGCGCGATCCCGTCGCTCATCAGCTTGCGCTGCTGCTCCACCAGATTTTCCTCGGAAGATATGGCCGCAACGATGGAGCGATCCACGCTCTGCTCGGTCAGATGACGCCACTCGCTGGCAATGCTGGCGGCCATCCGGGTGCGAGTGGCCTCCTTGGAAATGCTGACGTAGACACGATCCAGATAGATCAGGCTGCCTGCGGACACCAGCAGCAAGCCAGCCAGCAAGCCAATCACCAAAGCCCACAGCTTTTGTGACACCGAGAACTGATTCAATTTCATTTTTTTATCCATCTCAATAGATTCAGCAACACCGTGGCAGCCTTGGCGCAAGCGAAAACTCACAAGCGCTGCAGCCAATCCTTTTTCGGCATGCGCTCGGCGTCTTTGAGCTTTGTTACAAGACGCCACCACAAAAGTGCCGGAGCCATGACCCAGGTCATGATTGCCTGCAGCGGCCTACAATGAAGCCGTGCCCAAAACCTACCTCAACGCCGACCTGCACTGTCACTCCATCGTCTCCGACGGCACCTTGACGCCCGAACAACTGGCTCAGCGTGCCGTCGAGCGGGGCGTGGAGCTGTGGGCCCTGACCGACCATGACGAGGTCGGTGGCCAGCACCGGGCCGCCGCAGCCGCCAGGTCGGTGGGGCTGGACTATCTGACAGGCACGGAGATCTCCGTCAGCTTCTCTGGCAGCAGCGTGCACATCGTGGGCCTGGGCTTTGACGCCGACGATGCCGCCCTGACACAGGGCCTCTACGACACGCGCAACGGCCGCGGCCCGCGCGCCCGCGAAATGGCCAGGCAGCTGGAACTGTCGGGGATTGCCGGCGCCTATGAAGGAGCGCTGCGCCACGCAGGCAACCCCGAGCTGATCTCGCGCACCCACTTTGCACGCTTTCTCGTGGAGAGCGGGATCTGCGCCGATACCTACGAGGTCTTCAGACACTATCTGACCGAAGGCAAGCCCGGCTATGTCGCGCATGTCTGGGCAAATCTGCATGACGCCGTGCGCTGGATCGTGGATGCCGGCGGCGTGGCCGTGATTGCCCACCCGGCGCGATACGACCTGAGCCACAACGAGGAATATGCGCTGTTTTCCACGTTCAAGGATCTAGGGGGCCAGGGCGTGGAAGTTGTCACGGGCAGCCACCGTCCGCATGAATATGCACGCTACGCGGATCTGGCGGTGGAGTTCGGCCTCGCCGCCTCTCGGGGCAGCGACTTTCACAGCCCCGATGAATCGCAGACGGACCTGGGACAGCTACCCTTCCTGCCCGGCCAGCTCACACCCGTCTGGGAGCTGCTGCAGGAGCGCATCCAGCGCGCATGAAGCAAAGAAAGAAGCCGCATGACGACCGTTTTCGAAGTCTATCCGCAGAACCCGCAACCCCGCATCGTCAAGCAGGCGGCAGAGATGTTGCGCAAGGGCGCCATTCTGGCCGTGCCCACCGACTCCAGCTACGCCCTGGTCTGCCATCTGGACGACAAGAGTGCCGTGGACCGCATGCGCCGCATCCGGCAGATCAACGACAAGCACCACCTCACGCTGCTGTGCCGCGATCTGTCGGAGCTGGCCAACTATGCCCGCGTGGACAACCGCCAGTACCGCTTGCTCAAGCTGGCCACGCCAGGTCCGTACACCTTCATTCTCGAGGCCAGCAAGGAAGTGCCCAAGCGCCTGAGCCACCCGTCGCGCAAAACCATCGGCCTGCGCGTGCCGGATCGCAAGGGACTGCAGCTGCTGCTGGAAGAGCTGGGCGAGCCTTTGCTGGCCACCACATTGATCGCGCCAGGCGAGACCGAGCCGCTCCATGATGCCGCTTCCATTCTGGAGCGCTTTCCCCATGAGCTGGATGCCGTGGTCGACTCCGGTGCCTGCCCGCAGCAACCCACCACGGTGCTGGACCTCACACCCATGGCCTTGAACAATCCGCCCGTCGTGGTGCGCCAGGGCATGGGCAGCCTGACGGACATCGGACTGCAGCCGGAATAAGCGCTGCAAACTGCAGGACCCGCAGAGGCCGCCGCTCGCACCGGCCTTCAGGCAGGGGCCCGTCCCCCAGGGCTCTGCGGGGCTGTCGGCACCGGCGGATGGGATGCCATCATGGGCCGCAGCGCCCCCCGGCGCCCCGCCATCTGCGCGCGTCTTTCCGAATCAGACTTCTTCGTAGGCCAGCTCGCGGGCGCGGGCCGGCTGGGCCTGAACGGTCGAAGCCCGGCGCGGCGCCGGCATGGCAGCCGGTGCCAGAGCCGGCGCCTCGTCATCATCGAGCTTGAAGGCACCCACGGCCTGCTGCAGATCCTGCGTGCGCGCATTGAGCGCCGCTGCGGCTTGGGTGGCCTGCATGACCAGGGCCGCGTTCTCCTGATTGGTGCTGTCCATATGGGCCACGGCCGTGTTCACATGGGCAATGCCCTCGCTTTGCTGCTGCAGCGCACCCGAGATTTCGCTCAGCAGACCGGTGACCTGACCCACGGACTGCATGATTTCCTTCATGGTGCTGCCGGCCTGGCCCACCAGGCCCGAGCCGCTTTCAACCTGGGTCACGCTGGCCGTGATCAGTTCCTTGATCTGCTTGGCCGCCTCGGCACTGCGCTGCGCCAGCGAGCGCACCTCGCTGGCCACCACGGCGAAGCCGCGTCCCTGCTCGCCGGCACGCGCCGCTTCCACGGCCGCATTGAGCGCCAGGATGTTGGTCTGGAAGGCGATGCCTTCGATCACTTGAATGATGTCGACAATCTTGCGCGAGCTGCTGCTGATGGCGTCCATGGTGTGAACCACCTGATCCACCACTTCGCCGCCGCGCCCGGCTGTGGCCGAAGCCGCGACGGCCAGAGAACTCGCCGAATGGGCACGCTCGGCATTCTGGCGAACGGTGACGGTGAGCTGCTCCATGCTTGCGGCGGTTTCGGTCAGCGCACTGACCTGCTGCTCGGTGCGGCTGGAGAGGTTGGTGTTGCCTGCATCGATCTCGTAGGCCGAAACAGCCAGGGAGTCGGTGGACTGCTTGATCCGTCCCACGAGCTCGGTCAGCGTGTCCTCCATGGTGCTCAGCGCCGTCAGCAAGCGTCCGAACTCGCCTTCGGCGTTGGAGGAGAACTCCTTGCTCAGATCCCCGGCAGCCACGGTCTCGGCAATCAGGATGGCCTCCTGCAAGGGCGCCACGATGCGGCTGCGCAGGCTGACCCAGGACCAGGCGCAGGAAATGCAGACCCAGGCCCCCAGCGCCAGCAGCCACCAGCGCGAACGCTCCACCTCGGCCATCAGGTTCTGAGACTGCTGCGCCGTCAGCGAGCCCGCGTTCAGGACCTCCAGCACATCGGACATTGCTGACCAGGCAATCCCCATCAAAGCCAGCACAAAAACACTGATGCTGACAAACGCGATCACCAGTCGCTTGCTTACCGTCATATCGATCCCCTTGCCCTGTCGTGCCGAACGCCGTGTTATGTATTGAAGCCGCCAAACCGCACACACCTGTGCCCACAAACGAGCCGTACCCGGAAATCTGTGCGGGTTGCATTTTGCTACATCTGGTTTACCACACAACTATGTGCAACCCGTATTTCTGCAACCACACATGGCTTGTCCCCGCACAACACAGCAGTTTGACGCGGCGTCTGAGACAATCAGTGCGTGGAACCTTCCGAACTCATACAAACCGTACTGATTTACGCACTGCCTGTGCTGTTCGCCATCACCATTCATGAGGCGGCGCACGGCTATGCGGCGCGTCACTTTGGCGACAACACCGCAGCCATGATGGGGCGCATCACGCTCAACCCCATCAAGCATATCGACCCCATCGGCACCATCTTGATGCCGCTGCTGCTGTATTTCGCCACCTCGGGCGCATTTCTTTTCGGCTACGCCAAGCCCGTCCCCGTGCGCTTTGACCATCTGCGCCACCCCAAGCGCGACATGATCTGGGTCGCGCTGGCCGGCCCGGCCTCCAACTTCCTGCAGGCCGTTTTCTGGGGCTTGCTGCTGATCGTGCTGGTAGGCACGGGCATGCAGGAGCGCTTTTTCCTCGAGATGTGCCGTGCCGGCATCCTGGTCAATCTGGTGATGTGGGCCTTCAATCTGTTTCCGCTGCCGCCTCTGGACGGAGGTCGCATCCTGGTTGGTCTGCTGCCCTGGAAGCAGGCGCAAGTGCTGGCGCGCATCGAGCCCTATGGCTTTTTCATCGTCATGGCATTGGTGATTGCCGGCGTGGTCGGCAGCTTCTGGCTGCGCCCGCTGATGAGTCTGGGCTACTCGGCCATCGATCTGATCCTCTATCCCTTCATGGCCTTGCTGCGCTGAACCCGGCGCCTGGTCTGCTACTGATATCTGTTGTTGATCCCTATGAGCACCACCCGTTTTCTGACCGGCATCACCCCCAGCGGTACCCCGCACCTGGGCAACTACGCAGGCATGATGCGTCCGGCCATCGAAGCCAGCCGCGACAAGAATGTGGAGAACTTCTACTTTCTGGCCGACTACCACGCCCTCATCAAATGCCAGGACCCCGAGCGCGTGCAGCGCTCGACCATCGAGATTGCAGCCAGCTGGCTGGCCGCGGGCCTGGACCCCGAGCATGTGACCTTCTACCGCCAGTCGGACATCCCCGAGATTCCCGAGCTGACCTGGTTTCTGACCTGCGTGACCGGCAAGGGCCTGCTCAACCGCGCCCATGCCTACAAGGCGGCGGTGGACAAGAACAATGCATCCGGCACCGAACCCGACGACGGCGTGACCGCCGGTCTCTTCATGTACCCTGTGCTCATGGGTGCCGACATCCTGATCTTCAACGCCAACAAGGTCCCCGTGGGCCGCGACCAGGTCCAGCATCTGGAGATGGCGCGCGATATGGCGTCCAGCTTCAACCACATCTACGGCAGCGAGTACTTCACCCTGCCCGAAGCCGTGGTGGAAGAGTCCGTCGCCACCCTGCCCGGCCTTGACGGTCGCAAGATGAGCAAGAGCTACAACAACACGATTCCGCTGTTCGCACCACGCGAGCAGCTGCGCAAGCTCATCAACAGCATCACCACCGACTCGCGCGCTCCCGGCCAAGCCAAGGAGGTCGAAGGCTCGGCCCTGTTCCAGATCTACCAGGGCTTTGCCAGCGAAGAGGAGAGTGCCGCCCTGCGCCAGCAATATGCCGAAGGCATTGCCTGGGGCGATGCCAAGCAGATCCTGTTCGAGCGCATCGACCGCGAAATCGCCCCCATGCGCGAGCGCTACGAGTACCTGATTGCCCACCCCGCCGAGCTGGAAGAGATTCTTCAGGCCGGTGCCGTCAAGGCCCGCAAGCTGGCCACCCCTTTGCTGCAGCAGCTGCGTGCCGCCGTAGGCATCCGCAACCTCGCTCAAACCAGCAAGACCAAGGCCAAGGCAGCCAAGACGGCACTGCCCCAGTTCAAGCAGTACCGCGAGTCCGATGGCCAGTTCTACTTCAAGCTGGTGGCTGCAGACGGCCAGTTGCTGCTGCAAAGCCTCGGCTTTGCAGCGCCCAAGGAAGCGGGCCAGAGCATTGCCCAGTTGCAGCGCGACGGCGCGACGGCGCTGGCCGCCCTGAAGCCGCGCCTGCAGTCACTGCCCGACGTCAGCGACGGACAGGTGATCCAGGCTCTGCAACAACTGCGTGAGGCCGCCGAGCACTAGCGCCTCACCGCCCGATGGGACGCTGCCCCGCATGCGAAGGGCAGCGCGGATTTAATCCTTCGCACTAAAGGAACGACCGATGCGCATTGCTGCCCTGGACGACGATCCACTCCAACTGGAACTGTTGCAACAAGTCGCGACGGAAGCTGGGCACAGCTGCCACTCTTATCTCAAGGGGGCTGCCCTTCAACTGGCCCTGCGCCGTGAAAGCTTCGATCTGCTGCTTGTCGACTGGGAACTGCCCGATAGCAGCGGGCCCGATATCGTGCGCTGGGTTCGCGAGCACATCAGCAAGGAAGTGCCGATCATCTTCGTGACCCACCGCAGCGAAGAGGCCGACATTGTCGAAGGTCTGGCCAGCGGAGCCGATGACTTCATGATCAAGCCCATCCGCGCGGGTGAGCTGCGTGCACGCATTGCAGCCCTGCTGCGCCGCGCCTACCCGCTCACGGTGCAGAGCGTGCTGGACTTCGGCCCCTACCGATTCCTCACGACCACCAACGGCATAGAGATGGAGGGCAGGCCCGTGGAAGTGACACACCGTGAATACACGCTGGCGTTGACCCTGTTCCAGAACCAGGGACGGCTGCTCTCGCGCGATCATCTGCGCGAAGTCGTCTGGGGCCACAACGCCGAGGTGCAGTCGCGCTCACTGGACACTCATGTCTCGCGCCTGCGCAATCTGCTGAATCTGCGCGCCGGCCGGCCCTATGCCATCTCGGCCGTCTATGGCTATGGCTATCGCCTGGATGCCCCCGAAACTGCGGAGCCTGCAACCCCGGCTGCTTGAACGTGAGCAGCCCCTACACCCTGTACCTCTCATGCCTGCATTACGCCCTCTCCTTTCCTCTTCCCGCCCCGCTTTGCCCATGCTGGGCGCTGGCATGCTCTGGGTGGTGCTCGGAGGGATGACGGCGTCGGGTGTCGCCCATGCCCAGATCACGCCACGCGGCAGCGATGCCATTGCCCACCGCGTGGTGCCAGGAGATACGCTGGAAGAGCTGGCAGCGCGCTATCTGGGCGACCACAAGCGCTGGACATCGCTGCAAAGCCATAACAAGGTGCTGGACCCGCTGCGCCTGCGCCCGGGCTCGGTGCTGGAAATTCCCACCCGCCTGCTGCGTGCCGCGATGGCCTCGGTGGAATTTGTGCAGGGCGATGTGCAAACCACGCGTCCGCTCGACCATCTCGCCGATCCGGGCAGCGCGCCCCCCCAGCCCGTGCGAAAAGGCCAGGTGCTGCAGGAGGGTGACTCGCTCCAGGTGCCCGCCAACGCCTTTGTCTCAGTGCGTCTGGCCGATGGCTCCCTGGTGCGCGTTCAGTCCGAATCCGATGTCGAGCTGCGCCAGATGCGCCGCAAAGGCCGCGCCGGCAGCCTGCAGTCCGTCATTGATCTGCGCGAGGGCACCATCGAAGCCAACATCCCCAAGCAAGCCAACGGCGAGCGCCGCTTCGAAGTGCGCACCCAGGCAGCATCGACCAGCGTGCGCGGCACCCGGTTTCTGGTGTGGAGCGATGACCAGGGACGCACGGCTGCAGCCGTTGACGAAGGCTCGGTCGCCGTGCGCTCGGGCCAGCCCTCGGCCCTGCTCCAGCCCGGTCAAGGCCTGTCCGTGTCCGCCGATGGACAGCTCGGCAAGCCCACGGCCATGCTGATGGCTCCCGATATTGGCTCCTGGCCCGCTTTGGTCGAAGATGCCAGCTGGGTCAGCCTGCCCCTGCCCGCCATGGCGGGTGCGGTGCGCTATCAGGTGCTGCTGGCCCAGGACAGGAATTTGACTCAGATCGTGCGTGGCGGCCTGTTCGCCCGGTCACCGGCACGACTGACAGGGGTGGAGGACGGCAACTATATCGCCGCCATTCGCGCCATTGATGCCAACGGCATTCCCGGCAAACCCAGCCTGCAATCACTGCGCGTCAAGGCCCATCCGGTGCCCCCGCTCTACGAGTCGCCTGCGCCCCAGGCCTCCATCGCACTGGGTCAGCACGGCCTGAAGTGCACCCAGGTGGCCGAAGCCTCGGCCTACCGCATCCAGGTCATCGCTGCGAGCGGCAGCTTTGCCGATCCGCTCATCGACGCCGGACCGCTCCAGGACTGCGCACTAGCCCCCGATGCGCTGGCCAGCCTGCCTGTCGGCGAATACCTGTGGCGAGCGGGTAGCATCCGTGTGCTGGCCAACGGCCAGCTGGATGCGGGCCCCTTCGCCGCCCCGCAGAAGCTGAAATTGGCCCAGGCGCCCAGATCTCCCGAGCTGCAGATCGGCGGTACGGCCGGCGAAGGCAGCCGCCTGATTCACTGGGCCGGCGAAGAGGGACAGCGCTACCGTATCGTGGTGATCAGCGACAACGGTTCTGCCGCCCCCCTGATCGACACCTGGGTGACCCAGCCGCAGTGGAATACGCAGGAGCTTCCAGCCGGTACCTACTATTTGCAGATGCAGGTCGAAGACGCCAACGGTCTGCGCAGCAACCTTTCTGCCGCACGCCAGTTCCAGACCGGCAACTGGGTGACCACATCAGAAGGACAGGCGCTGACTTCCGGCAATGGCCTGCGTCTGATGCGCCAGTGAAAACAATAGCTGCAACCGCTTGAAATTCTTGAATCAGCAAAGGACCGAGGCCTGAGATTCATATATTTCAGGCACTATCAGCTATGGCTTCATGAGCATCAAAGCGGGCCCACCACATGGTTGAAGCTCCCAGTCTACGCACCAGCCGCTTGCAGAATCTGCGGCTGAGCTGGCTGCTGCTCAGCGCCTTCCTCCTCGGCCTGACCTGGTGGCTCAGCGGCACGGGTCAGCTGCCACGTATCAACGGCATTCTTCAGGACACGTCGGTCTGGCTGCACCAGCGTCCGGCCTCTGCCGAGGTCGTCATCGTGGCCATCGACGACGACAGCATCGACCGCATCGGCCGCTGGCCCTGGCGCCGTGCGCTTCATGCCGCCTTGCTGGATCGCATCGCGCCAGGCCAGCCCCGCGCCATCGGGCTGGACGTGGTTTTCAGCGAGGAAGATCTGGACTACCCCGGCGACGACCTGCTGCTGCAGCAAGCGCTAAAGAGAAGCGGCAATGTCGTGCTGCCCGTCACGCGCGCGGCCCAGCACGCAGCCACGGCTCCGCTGCAAGGCCTTGCCGGCGGGGCTGCTGCATTGGGCCACACGCAGATGCCGATGGATGCCGACGGCGTGGTGCGGCGCTTTTATGCACAGGAAGGAACGCCCCTCCGACCCTGGTGGCATATGGCGCTCAGCCTGCACTGCGTGGGCCTGAAGGTCAGCCCCTGCCCGCCACCGCCTTTGCCGCCAGCAGGCACGGCAGCGGCCGATTCCTGGCAAAAAATGCAGCCCCGCTTCATCGCCTTTGCCCGGGCAGCCCATGACCGCCAGACAGGCCCGGGCTCGCCGTTCACCACCTACTCCTATATCGACGTCCTGCGCGGCGACATTCCGGCAGCCGCCTTTCGCGGCAAATATGTGCTGATTGGAGCGACCGCTGCCGGTCTGGGCGAAAAATTCACCGCTCCCATCGGCCTGGATGCACGCCTGATCTCGAACGTCGAAATGCTGGGCCATGTGCTCAACGGCATACTGCAAGGCACACATCTGGAGCCCGCCTCTGCCCTGCTCAACCGCATTCTCAATCTGCTGCCCGTGCTGCTGGGCCTGCTGGCTCTGGCATGTTTCGGCCCTTCTGGCGGGCTGATTTCCAGCATACTGCTGGGCTTGCTCAGCCTGCTGATTGCCGGCCTGGCGCCGCGCTGGGGCCATATCCAGACGGCGCCCGCTGCGGCGCTGCTGAGTCTGGCGCTGGCCTACCCGCTGTGGAGCTGGCTGCGCCTGCGTGCCGCGACACGCTTTCTGGCGCTGGAGCTGCGCGATCTGCAAAACCAGGGGTTGCCGACCGCCAGCCGCAGTGCACTCAAGGGAGATGCACTGGATCAGCGCATCTCGGCCGTGGAGCAGGCCTCGCGCCAGCTGCGCTCCCTGCATCACTTCGTGAGCGAAAGCCTGCGCCAGCTGCCATCTGCCACCTTCGTATGCGACCGCAATGGGCGGGTACTGCTGGCCAATACCGCAGCCCACCGCTATGTCGAAAGCCTGGGCCTCGGCCTGCTGCAAGGCGACGACCTGGTCCTGCTGCTGGCCGAACTCCACCGTGTCGGCAGTGACGGGGAAGGCGCGGTCAGGATGCCCGGCGACGACATCCCCTTGCTGACCCGCAGCGCCATGGAAAATGCCACGCTGCCGCATCAAAGCGAAGGGCGTGACTCCCAGGGTCGCCATCTGATGCTGCTCAGCCAGACCTTCGAGGCACCGCCCACCTCGGGCTGGCTGATCACCCTGGTCGATATCAGCGACCTGCGCAGCGCACAGGCCCAGCGCGACCAGGCCATGCAGTTCATCTCGCACGATATCCGCGCGCCCATCGGCTCCATCATCACCCTGCTGGAGATGCAGCGCACAGGCAGGCGCATCGAATCGGAGGATGTGCTGTTTGCGCGCATCGAGGGCTATGCCCAGTCGTCGCTGCAGCTGGCGGACGATTTTGTGCATCTGGCCAGAGCCCAGCGGCAGCAATACCGCAGCGAGGTCCTGGATCTGGGCCTGCTGGCGGACCAGGCCGTCTCGGACTGCTGGGCCCAGGCCAGCCGGCAGGACACGCAACTGGTGTTCGAGCTGCCGGATGCCGAAGCCTGCGTGCACGGCGACCCCGGCCTGATGCACCGCGCCGTCATCAATTTGCTGACCAATGCCATCAAGTACGGCAAGCCACAAGATACGGCTGCCGACGCTGTGGTCGACATCCGCATCGTCGAGCAAGGCAGCCACTGGGGCATTGCCGTGCGCGATCACGGCCCCGGCATGGATGAGAGGTCTCTGGCCAGGCTCAGCCAGCCCTTCGAGCGTCTGCAGCAGCACCAGCGCATGGACGGCGTGGGCCTGGGCCTGGCCTTCACGCGCACCGTGGCACAGCGCCACGGCGGGAGTCTGCAGATCAGCAGTCGGCCTGGCCTGGGCAGCTGCTTCACCTTGCTGCTCCCCAAGGCCTGAAGCGAGCCAGCAACAGGCGGCCAAGCTGAGGAAAAAAACGAAAAAGCCTCAGAACTTTGCAGTTCTGAGGCTTGACGTTTTGTGGTGCGGCTGGCAGGAATCGAACCCACGACCCCTTGGTTCGTAGCCAAGTACTCTATCCAGCTGAGCTACAGCCGCAACAGGGTTGTATTCTAGCAGCGCAGAAACGGCCGCCGGAGCAAATTGGCAACTTTTTCGCATTCAGGCAAAGAAAAAGCCTGCCATCGATGAGATGGGCAGGCTTTTGTGCACCTGGTAGGGCGTGGCGGACTTGAACCGACGACCAAAGGATTATGAGTCCTGTCCAACTGATGTTGATCGAGATAGAATGACGCTCATCGATATATATCAATCAATGGGTTACATCGCAATCACACTGCATGAACTGTTAATTTATACATATCAATGTTTATCTAAACCGCCTACAGATTGCCTACAACCCGCGAGAGTGCGCCATGGCTGAAGCAACAAACAGGGTTCGACTGACCGCAGGCCGCGTGGCTGCATTCAGCTGCCCGCCTGGCAAGTCTCAGAAATTCCTTTGGGATACGGACGTCCCCACCCTCCTGCTGCGCGCCACACCAACAGGCCGCAAAACCTACGCCTTTGAGTCCCGCTTGCATGGCAAGACCCTGCGCCTGTCCATCGGCACGATCGAGGCATGGACGCTTGAACAAGCCAGAGAGCAGGCCCGCGCCTACTCGGTCATGATCGACAAGGGATTGGACCCTCGGGAGGTTGAGCAGCAACAGACCCAGGAAACAAAGGCAAGGCAGGAAGCGGCCAAGGTCCAGGCGGTTACTGCTGGCGTTGCCTGGAACGCCTACATTGAAGAGCGCAAGCGTCATTGGGGTGAGCATCATCTTGGCGACCATGTGCGCCTAGCTCGAGCTGGGGGCCAAGTTTCTGCTCGAGGCACACGAGGCCGCGGCAAGACCAGTGCAGGCCCTTTACACCCCCTGCTTGTTCTACCTCTTCGCGACCTGACCACCTCCACCATCGAAGCGTGGGCCGCACAGGAGGGGCAGGCCCGTCCTACTGTAGCCCGTCTAGCCTGGCGCTTACTGCGTGCTTTCCTAGCCTGGTGCTCAGAGCATCCAGACTATGCCGCCGTTGTCCCCAACATCAACCCCGCCAAAACGCGTAAGGCGCGCGAGTCGCTGGGAAAAGCCGGTGCAAAGCAGGACGCATTGCTGCGTGAGCAGTTGGCATCCTGGTTTGATGCAGTACGGGCTCTGCGCAATCCGACCATCTCCGCTTACCTCCAAGTGGTCTTGCTGACCGGCGCACGCCCGGGGGAGATCCAGGCCATGGAGTGGGAGGATATAAACACTCAATGGCGCGGCATGACGATTCGCGACAAGGTGGAAGGTGAACGCGTCATTCCACTGACGCCCTACATTCACCACCTTCTGGCCAGCCTGCCCCGAAGAAGTCGCCACGTGTTCGCCAGCAACCGCGCGGAGGATGCTCCTATTACGGAGCCGAACCATGCCCACGACCGCGCCTGCCAGGTGGCCGGCATTCCACACCTCACCCTGAATGGCCTACGCCGCAGCTTCAAGAGCCTCACGGAATGGCTGGAAGTGCCAGCCGGCGTAGTGGCCCAGATTCAAGGGCACAAACCCAGCGCAACCGCCGAAAAGCATTACACCGTTCGCCCTCTGGATCTTTTGCGCCTGCATCACGAACGCATTGAGGCCTGGATACTGGAGCAAGCTGAAGTGCAGTTCGATGCACAAGCACTGCCCGGAAAACTGCGCGCCGTTTGACGGTACTCCCATCAAAAAATGCCTTTGAATGCGCTCGCTTCCCTTACGGCATAAGGCCTCCCGTCCATAGATATGCCCTACTCGCTAAAACTCGAAAAGTCTCCATAGCATTGGTAAGCACCCGATTAACTTAAATGAGTTCAAAGGTGCATTGATGACCAAGCAAACAGACTTGAAGGCCAAGGACGCCAGCACAAAGCGCAAAGCTACCGGCCCAGTGGATTTCCCTCCGTTGGAGTCCGTGACGGCCCCCTACGTGGACACCGACCAAGCAGCTCACTATCTGCTGCGCAAAGCGACCACCCTACGAATCTGGGCATGCAATGAAGACGGGCTTGTCCGCCCTCGGCGCGTGGGCCGTCGCCTGTTCTGGCCAGTAGCAGATATCCGCCGTGTCTTGGGGACCGCCTGATGCTCGATTCCGTTCTCGACCTGGCCGAGCGCGGCCGACCTCAGGAGAGCTGACCATGTACACACAAAAAAACGCCCAGCCCCACAAAAATGCAGAACTGAGCGCCACTCGTAATAGCGCCAATCCTACCACCTGCTTTTGGGCGGAACCATGTCATGACCAAGGCCCGCTGACGATGAGCAGCCGCGAGATCGCGGACCTGACCGGCAAGGAACTCAGCCATGTGAACCGCGACATTCGCGCCATGCTGGATTCGTTGGTCGATGATCCAGAACTGGATCATGTCCGCGAGGACAAGGACGGGCGCGGCTACACCACGGCATTCCATCTGGGCCGCGAACTCACCTACACGCTGTTGTCGGGCTACAGCGTACCTTTGCGCCGCCGCGTTGTTGCCCGCTGGCAGGAGCTGGAGGCCCAGGTGGTCCCAGCACTTCCCAACTTTGCAGATCCAGTGGCGGCGGCTCGCGCATGGGCTGATGCCAAGGAAGGCGAACAGAGGGCTGCTGCGCAGCTGGCCCAGGCCGCGCCCATGGTCGAGTTCGTGGCGCGCTACGTGCAGGCCGAGAGCGGCAGCATGGGCCTGCGCCAGGTGTGCAAGGTGCTTAAGGCCAAACAGCCTGATCTCACTGCCTTTCTGCTGGATCGTGGCCTGATGTATCGCACGCCGTCGGGAGTGTTGACCCCCAAGGCAGAGCACATCCATAACGGCCGCTTTGAAGCCAAGACCGGCACCGCCGAGCACGGTGATAGCTCGCATGCCTATGTGCACTACAAGTTCACGGCCAAGGGCCTGGAATGGATTGCTCGCCTCTGGGACCAGCACCAGGCCGCGCAGGAAGCGGCGGAGGATTGAGCCATGACCCCTTGCATTGCAACGCGTGAGCGCTACAATTCCCACATCGCGCCTGTTAAGCGTGATCGGGATTGGCGTCCCGTTGAATCTCCACGACGTAAGCCGTGGTCTCTTTTCGCAGAGTCTGCGGCTTTCTTGTCTGTGCCCTCAGTTTATGGTGGCTCGGACGGGGGGCCTTGCGCCCACCGGTTCTCGCAGGAGGTTCCCGGTACGCCAACCTGTCCGAGCTGCCGCCTTCCATTGGCGTGGGGGGTGGTGGTTGTAGCAAACCGAACCCACCTGGAGGCCTTCATGGCTACCTCTCCACGCGCTGCTGCGTCCATCTTGCCTACCACGGGCACCCCTGACCCCATCCAACTGCACATGCAGGCCGTGAACAGCCTGAGCCGCTGCAAAGCCATGCTCACGGCCAATGAGCCCATGTACCTGTTCGCCCTGAACTTCCTCGCCGAAGCCCAGCAAGCCATTGACGCCCTGCGCGCTCTCGAACTGAAGCGGGAGGGCTAAACCATGAACGCACGTAAAAACGCTGCCCGCGTGGCAGTGCAGGCGGAGCCTTGCTCGAAATCTGGTGACCGCTTCGAGGCCGCCGAGGCTGGTAAATATAGCTATGACCAACTTCTGATGTTCATAGATGTGATTGCATGCCAGACGAACGCGCTTAAAAGCCATCTCTTGATGGCTAAGGACTGTCGCGATGCATCGGAGCGCGAGCGGCTCATGGACGCAGCTCTCGCGATGGGCCAAAGCATCGGCTGCGCGACTGACAAGGCTCTAGGGGAAAACCGGTTTGGTGGGGGAGTCGAATGGATCGGATCTATTAGGAAGAAAGGCGGTGCAGCATGAAGACAGACAAGACCTTCAGCTCGGCCAGACCACCAGCAGCCCCTTGCCCGCACACGGCTGCCAAGCTTGGCTATATCCATCGCGCCAAGGATATTGAAACGGTATTCACCACCATCGCCGGGCAGTGCATTGCGCTGCGCGACTTCCTGGCGGATGCGCGCGCTGAGCTCGAGAACACCGGCGGCGTGGTCCGGGCGGGCAATGACCTGTTCATGGCGCAGCACCTTGTGAGCCTGATCGGCTCCCTGGCAGATGAAATGTCCAAGACTCCGGTGCTGGGCAATCCCACCGCCTGGGCAACGATGGACGGTATTGAGCGCATTGGAGGTGCGACATGAATACATCCTCCAAAGTGCAATGGTTCCCCTTTCTTGATTTTCAGGGAGAACCTCTGCCCGATGGCACGACCGCTAGCTATCAGGAGCTCCTGCCCGGTTCCTTCGCTACGTCTGCTCAGGCAATGGCAGCAGCAGTGGCCGCGATCGACCAACGACCCGAAGCCATTGGCATCAGCGTCAAGCGCGTTGAGGTGCACCAATGAACTGTGCTGCTGACTTTGACGCCCTGAGCGACTACGACAAGGCCGGCCTGAGCCTCAATGCCATCCTGCGCTGCGTGAGCCGTGGCCGTGTCCGAAAGGCCGATTACGAACCAATGATGTACGCGGTCGAGCTCGCGGCCAAAGCCGTGATTGCAGCCATGCCGCGCATGCCCCCTGAAGAGTCCGAAGACCCCGACTTAGTTGAACTGGGCGACTTCATTGACTACTACGGGGACGGCCTGCGCAACGATGAGGCCTTCACGCGGCATGCGGCATGGATGGCCCAGCGACAGCAGCGCTACGGCCAGGGCGAGAGGAAGGATGCCTGACGATGGCGCGTAACCACAAGCCCGCAGATCCGCGTGGCGGCCATGTGCGCATTTACTGGGAGATCATCGATTCGATGGCTTGGAGGGTGGTCGGGTACTCGGCTCACAGCCTGTATGGAGTGATGCGCCGCAAGCTGACCTCAACCAACAACGGCAACATCAGCGCCACACTGAGCGACTTGAAGGCATACGGCTGGACTGCACCGACAACCTTGTCCAAAGCGCTGCGTGAGCTGCAGGCCGTGGGCCTGATCGCTGTGACTCGGCAGGGTGGCATTGCCTTTGGCAGGCAGGTTTGCACCCTCTACCGCTTCACGGATGAGCCTATGCACGAATGGCCAAAGCTGGGCATTTCCGCCCTTGGAGCCACAAACGAATGGAGGGAGCTGAAAACGCTTGCAGAAGCAAAGGAGGCCGTCAAGTCCTCACCATCTTAGAAACAGATCAGGCCTACAGTTTCTGTAGCGTTACGGAACAGTTTCTGTAGCGTTGAGGCGTTTTAACGCTACAGAAACTGTAGTCGGAGGCTGTTTCCCGACTACAGAAACTGTAGTCCGTGAATATCTCAAAAAGCGCTGCAATCCCGCATGTGCATTGGATTCCGGGCACTTTGAAATTTGCGCTTACAAAGTGTTTCCCTGCTACAGAAACTGTAGTCCTATGCATTATTGCCATCCATGGGGTGGCAACTGCACTGCTGACATGCAGATGAAGAGCATGAGGAAACATAGAGAAACCCCGCGCGGTCTTCGGGAAACCGACACCAGCAGCACGGAGAACCGAAAACGCCGGCCTCAAGACGGCCCGACTAGGAGAAGGATTTCAAGATGGACAACGCAAGCGCTTATCTCGCCATGATGAAAGAAGCACTGTTGAAAGAAGCACACAAGGTGCCCGCAGAACAGGAGAATCCCAAAGCTATGCCACGACAGCTGGCAGGTGGCTGCTTGCTTTACCAATTTTCCGTGGTCAGCGCCAGGGAAAGCTTGGCACGAGCTGCAGCACATCAAAAACGCAACCCTTAGACCGTCCCACGGTACAGAGAGGCCGCCTATTGCACCGCCCCACGGTACAGAGGAAGCCTTTTCTGTACCGCCCCACGGTACTATGCGCCCCCGTTTTGCCCCTCTCTCTGTACCGCCACACGGACACCATCTAGATATGCCATCTGCAGTGGTTATGTGAATCCAGAAATTAAGGGGGAGAAAACAGAAATTCCCTGATCAGAACCCCGCGCGGTCGGTCGCAACACATGAGGCCTGCCGTGTACGCACAAAAAAAGCGCCCAGGCCTGCAAAGCAGGTGAACTGGGCGCAGCCATCGGAGGCAGTTCAAATCATACGAAGGCCGCCAGGATCCATAAGCCCATGACAAAAGAGAAACGCCAGCAACTGGCAGACGCGGCCATCCTTGTGCTGGTGGAACAGTTCGGACACAGCGTGGCTAAGCACCTGGTGAACGCACTGGGCCGGCCCGAGGTGGTTGCTGCCTTCCCCCGCGTCCTGGCCACCCAGCACGCGCAACAACTCCATGCTGAAGGGCTCAGCCCACGGGATGCCAGCTACCGTATTGCCGAGCTCACCGGCATGAGCGTGCGCAATGCCAGGCGTTATGCGGATGCGGCCGGGCAGGCTGAGAGCACGTGATAAGTCAAGACTCAGACCATCGTTGCAGCCGTGAATGGAACATCCATGTAGAGACGGCCATCGGGTTGTTGAGAGCATTTGATCCCACCCTCTTCAACAATGTCTTCCAATATGTCGCCAATGACTTCGAACAGACTTTGATCTGTCCAAGCGCCATACTGGGCAGCGATATCTTTGCAGGCATCCTCCAGCCTGAGGAAGTAGGGCTCAAACCAGTGGCCAGAGAGCGCCTTTTCGAAGTCCTGCCTTTGCGAAAGCGCGATTCCATGACCATCTAGGTTGCCGAGATAGTACGCGGCGTACTTCAAGAGGTTTCCATAAGCTCTGCAGACAGCGTTGTAGACCTTCTCTACGTCGTGGTCGATGCGATAGGCTTTGATCGCATCGTTGGCCTGTTGGCGTGCGGTCCCCATGTGGAGGAGCAAATTGTCTTCATACCCTTGCGTGGGATCCTCGCCAAACCTCGCACTAAGGTTGGTGGCGGCATATTCATCCCAGCAACCAAAAATCACGTCTTGGCGCGCTCGATCGCGGATGTCCATGAAACAGCCTCTCAAGTGCACACCGGGAATTGCCGTATCAAATTTGCTGGTGATCTCAACATGAGCGCATTCATGCGCGATCATGTGGATCGAAAATTGATAATTAGGACTATTGGGATCAAGCAGTGGCCATGCGTGATAGGCGTTAAGCACAATGTGGCATTTAAGTACATCATCCCGAAGTACCGCTGGCGTCATTGCGACGCCGGTAACAGAGCCCGTGGTCGGGGTGAGCGTGCGGCTGCTCTTGTAGCCACGATCCAGTTCAGCCAATGCTTGCGGGTAATCCTCGGCAACAGTTACGCCATCTAACCTAGATAGGTCGAAAACCCGGCCGAACTCCCGAATGGCTTGACCTACAACGCTAGCAAGTTCCCGCGCTTCTTCCTCACTGGGGAATGCGCCTCGCGCTTTGACACTGAATCGGTCAGGTGCGGTGCTCGGAGGGAGACTACTCTCTGCGGCATCAGCCAAACTTGAAGCAGCGGCTGAATCTTCGCTATCTGTATTCGTGGGGGGATTTGATGTCATGGTCAATTGATTGCTGCGGCAGGAAAGATACCGACAGCCGTCTGCGTCGGACTTTGCTTTGCTAGGGTACAGCTCGGAACGCGTGTTGACCAGCGCCACGGAAAGGCAGGGCACATTCTGCGCATGCAAGGCGCACGGCTGAACAGCAGTGGCGCGGGTTGCAGTGCGGCCCCCTGGTTAAGTAAGTCGCGATTTCTGAGCATTTCTGCATCCTGGTAGTTCGCGGGCTGGCGAGCGAAAAAGCCCGCTCTGAGCATTCTTAGCATGGCTCTCATCAAATCGGAGAGCATGCAATGGCAGAAAAAGTCGGCGAAATTTACTATGACGTGACGCTAGAGCTTGATCAGTTGATCAAGGATCAGCGCCGCGCCCAGCAGCAACTGGACAAGACAGCATCGAGCCTCGAAGGCTTCCAAGCGAAGCTCACGCAAGTGGCCTCTGCCGTGGCGGCTCTGGCTTCGGCCTCCTATCTGATTGCGCAGATGGATGCCTACACCAAGCTTTCGGCGCAGCTCAAGCTGGCCACCGATGGCACTGCTGAATTCTCTGCGGCAATGGCGCAGGTCAAGCAGATCGCACAGGAGGCGCAGACCGACATATCCGGTGTAGCAGTGCTGTATGCGCGCATCACGTCTGCGACCAAGGAGATGGGCACATCCCAGGCGCAGGTGGCGGCAGTCACTCGCGCTGTTGCTTTGTCCCTGAAGGTCAGCGGTGCCGGTGCCAACGAAGCTGCAAGCGCCACGCTGCAGCTCTCTCAGGCGTTCGCCACAGGGACCCTGAGGGGGGAGGAGTTCAATGCAGTCAACGAGGCCTCCCCACGGCTCATGAAGGCCCTGGCGGACGGCATGGGTGTGCCGGTGGGCCAACTGCGCGAGATGGCCGCCGCCGGCAAGCTGACCAGCGAGGTGATGGCCAATGCGCTTCCCAAGGCACTCAAGGATCTGGAGGAAGAGGCCAAGAGCGTTCAAACGATTGGCGGCGCATTCCAGCAACTGCGCAACGAAGCAACCCTTTTCATTGGCGAACAGGCTTCTGCAAATGGCGTGGTCAAGGCCCTGACCGGTGGTATTGGGTTGCTGGCAAACAATCTCACGCTCCTTGCTGGAATCATGGGCACAGTGGCGGCCGTCAAGATGGCCACATGGATGCTGGACTTCGCCAAGCAAGCCATTGCAGCAGTTAGCGCCAATCGCGCAATGGCGGCATCGAGCCTGGCAACGGCGCAGGCCAATGTCGCAGCTACCGCCGCAACAGCCAGTCTGACCACTGCGCGCGTGGCTGAGCTCAGGCAGGCGGTGCTTTCGGCTCAGGGGGCTGCGATTCTTGCCGTGGCTACCAACGGGCTGATTCCCGCTCAAGCTGCCGCCAAAACTGCTGCTGACGCCCATTCTGCTGCACTGCTAGAACTGTCCGTAGCACAGAGGGCTGTCTCCGTGAGCAGTGGACTTGCACGCGGGGCTGTCAGCTTGCTGGGCGGCCCTATCGGGCTGATTACGACGCTTCTGGGCCTGGGGGTCACTGCGTGGTCCCTGTGGGGCAATTCCGCCAGGGATGAGAGTGCCAAGGCTGCTGCAGAAGTTGAGGCCAGCGGGCGCGAGATTATCGCCAGCTTGGAGAAGCAAAATAAAAAGCTCCGTGAGCGCCTTGCTCTTGCGAAGGCAGGCAATGTGGAAGCGGCCAAGACAGGCGGGAAGAATGAAGAGAGGCTCGGTACTCTGCTCACGGAAATCAACGCCCTGAAGGCCAAGGGTGCGAACCTGACCGCAATGGAGCAACTTCGCCTGATCGACATTCAAGGGGAGTACGACGACATAAACCGCGCCCTCAAGACGAATCGCGACCTACAGGAAGAGGTCAACGAAGCCGGTCAGAGGGCCAAGCTTCCTGACTGGATGAAGAAGTACGCCACCGACGTTGAAAAGGCAAATGCGGAGGTGGCAAAAGCCAAGAAAGAGCTTGGCGAAGCATTCACCCCAGAGTTGGAAAAGCGCATTCGTGATGCATTCATCACCGAGAAGAAGGCCCCGAAACCAACCAGGACGCCATCAGAGAAGTTTGATGGCGCAGGCTACCTCGCCGGGCTGGAAACAGCCACTGCGACTGCCTGGCAAAAGATCGACCTCGTTGAGGCAGAGGAGCTGCGAAAAAATGATGCGCTGCTAGCGGCGAAGAAAATCAGCGTTGAGGGGCACGAGAAGGCCATTAGCCTCATTCGAGAAAAAGCGGCCAAGGAGCGGGCAGCTATCGCGCAGCGTGAAGCAGTAGAAGCGATGATGGTTTCCAATGCGGAGATTGCGGCGCGGCGTCAGCTGGAAGTAGAGATTGCACGCCAGGACTCCGAGATCGCGGGCGCATCGTTGGGGACGCGGGCTCGCAATGAAATGGAGCAACGGCTCCAACTGGTGCAGCAGTTCGCTCAGCGCGCACAGCAGATCGAAGACCAACGGCGCACGGCATTGGCCCAGGCCGATGAAAAGGATCGCGCCCGCATAGGCAAGCTCTACGACGAGGTTTTGCAGATCGAGCAGGCGTATCAAGGAAAATCCCTGGCCGCTTATGACGCCCATGTCCAGCGCAAGCGTGGCACGGATGAGGTGTGGACCAATGGCGTGTCTCGTGCGTGGGAGAACTTCATCGAATCTGCGCGTGATGCTGCTAGCCAAGCACAAAGCCTCACAGAGAAAGCATTTCAGGGCATGGAAGATGCTTTGGTCAAGTTTGCCCAAACTGGCAAGTTGGACTTCAAGAGCCTGGCCGATTCGATCATTGCGGACCTGATCCGCATTCAAGTGCGCCAGCAGATGGTCTCAGCGATGGGTGGCTCCAAGAGCGATGGCTTGTTTGGCATGCTGATGAACGGCGTCACCTCACTGATTGGTGGCGGCTCCGCAGCTGCCGCGGCTTCGCCCCAAGCCTATAGCCTCACCACAGCCAGCAACTACAGCGGCGGTGGCCTTGGCCTGAAGTTGTCAGGTAGGCGTTCCAACGGCGGCGGTGTTGGTGCTGGGAATATGTACGAGGTCAATGAAGATGGCGATCCCGAGCTGCTGACGGTCGGCAACAAGCAGTTGCTCATGATGGCTGGCCAGTCAGGCAGTGTCACTCCTTTGGGTGGCATGGATGTGGCAAAGGTGCCGTCTCCGGAGGGGCGTGGCGGCTCATGGGCTGCTCCCATTGTCAACGTGAATATCCTGGGTGCACCATCCCAGCCCGAGAGAGTGAGTCAGCGCAGCTCGAGCCCCGGCCGAATCGACGTAGATGTCATTTTCAAGGAGTTTGAGGATCGCATTGGCGATGGAATTGCTCGCGGTGCTGGAGCACCATACAGATCGTTGAAGGGGCGCTTCGGTCTGAGGGATAGCTAATGAGCTCGCACCGAGACACTGACTGTGGAAATTGATCGTGAAATAGTAGATGTCGATGAATCACCAAATTGATTGCCACGTGCTGACAATGCCTACGGACAGCCCGGAATGGTCAAGAGAGCTGCGCACTGATTTGGATGGCGAGCCCGTAAATCAGTTCTGGATTGAAGGCATACCGGGCAAGCTTGGTGCCGCTCGAGCGGCAGGTTATCAACAAGGATCCGCGCCATTCTTGAGCTATGCCGATCCAGACGACCGCGTGACGCCCGGCATTTACACCCAGCTGCTTGACCTCCTCTTGGCACATCCAAATGCGCCTTTTGCTTGGGCCGGAGAGCAGGTGGTGAATGAAGCCCTCGAACCCATCATGCCGGCCAACACCTGGTCAGGCTATCACCCTGCAAGCCATAAGAAACGCGCCAACCATGTCCATGGCGTGATGCTCTATCGCCGGAGCCTAGTTGAGCCACAGCTCGAGAAGCTGATGCATTGCGGCATTCCTGCTGAGCACATGCTGAGCATGGCAATTGCTCAGCCTTGGGAGGGGCGACCGAGGGAGTGCTGGCCCGTCCATTTACCCTTGGTTGGGCGGCTGTGGCGCTGGCATGGGCAAAACTATCACCGGCGCTGCAGACCCCAAGACGTTGACAACATGGCGCAGCTTCTGGGGTTCAAGAGTTTCATGGAACTGGTCTACGGAACCCGAAACCAGCACTGAAGTGCGTGGTTATTTCTGCGCACCCGCGGTGCACTGACAGCCAGCAATGGCGCGGGCTGCCGCTGACCCGCCATGTTGGCCGAGCTGTTATTTCCGCGCACTATCGTGCCCCTGCGGCCCAATGCCGGCGCAAGCAGTGGCGTGATTGGAGGGGGATTTCTGAACGGTTTTCCGCGCAGGTGAAGGGGGGATATCTCGCTACATCAAGGGGGGATATCTTCAGCAGCCGAGGGGCGTTGATACCCACCACGGCCAGGGCATGCAAGGGCTATGCACGGCACCTTGGGTGAACCCTTGCCGAAAGGCTTTCGCAAAGCCTTTGCTCAAGGGTGGACAGTGATCTTCCATGCTGGCTCGGCTGCAATTCCCGCACAGTTTCGAAACTCTCTGCCCCAGCAATGGCGCGGCTCTCCGTGGAATGGGCGGGAGGGTTTCCGAACGGTTTGCGAACCCTTGAGAGAGGGCTTTGAAACAGTTCCCCGGGCATGGTCTGTCACGGCTGTCACGCGTGACAAGGCACCCTATGCCGTGACATAGCCATCTGCGCAGCATTGGCCATCATGTTCACCAACATGGGATTCAGTCAATGAGTACCACCCGAATCGACCTTGCCAAACAGCTATGGCAAAACCTCAGCAAAAAGCATGTGGCCGCTCTTGCAAACGTTCGCATCGCCCAGGAAGCCTTAGAGCGTCTGCAGGGCCTGATTGCCGACCAGGCAGTGAAGCTCACGGCAGCCGAAACAAAGCAGCGCGCTGGCATCCTGGCGGCCTTCGGATTGGGCGGCAAGGCCGAGGAGCCCGCGCAGAACGTGGCCGACATTCGCGCCCACCTCGACGCCTTCGAATCGGTGTTGACAGAGCACCAGCAGGCGCTGCACCAGGCGCAGGAGCACGCCAAGCAGACGGATGCAGACGTCAAGGATGCGGAGCGGGCCATATTGAAGGCGAAAGCCTCGAAGGCACACGACGAAGAGCAGCAGGCCTTTGAAGCCTTCAAGGCTGCGCACCTGAGGCACCTGGCCGCGAACACTGCAGCACAGGGGGCGGTCTCTGGAATTCGGCATGACTGGTCAAAGCTCCTCTATGGCGATCGAGTCCAGATCGACGGTTTCGTCCCCACCGTGCCAGAGATGGCGCAAATCCTCATCCACCAGGCAGAGAAAGGCGAGTGATGCCCCTCACCACCAACAACAACCCCGCCGCACGCGACATGCGCCATGTGCCGCCCGCTGATGCTGCCCGCATGTATCAGCCAGCTCGCAACGCCGGTACCCCTGCACCGTCGCCCGCACCTGGGGCCCAGGTAGACCCAATCCGAGATGCCGTCCTGGCCAAGCTGAAGGAGGCCGGCATCCACACCGACGGCAAGACCGATTCGGCGCTGCTGGCGGACTACACCAAGCTGCTGCGCGACCAGCCTGCAGAGGCGCAGGATCCGGCAAAAGCTGAGAAGCAGGCCCAGAACGCTGCCCGCAATGAGTTTGCGGGCTACAACATCAACGACCTGATGAACCAAGAGAAGGCATAAACCATGGCCTGACCGGTCAACACCAATGCACAGCGCGGCTTCGGCCGCGTTTTTCATTGGGGAACCGATTCCTAACATGGGGCAGGTGTTCAAACCTTCTGACGCCTGCCCATGAGTGCCCTGGAACGCTTCCTCTCCCTGATCGACGATGAATACGACCCGGGCCTGTTCGAAAGGACGATCAAGCCGGCCAGCGCTTGCCAGCCTCCCGAGTGCATCCACTCTGCGCCCGTCTCTGTTTTTCAGTTGGCCACCCGCGAACTCAGTGTCTGTGCACGACCCCGCACCAAGCCGAAGGCCACCCATGCGCTGCAGGTGACCCGTGAGCCCGGTATCGTGCGTTGCAAGCTGGTGCCGATCTCGGAAACGGACGAGTGGAAGGAGAAAGAGTTTCAGCGCCGCGCCCGCCAGATTGTCCCCAGGCCCACGCGTCAAAAGCGCCTCCACTTGAAGAACAGTAGGAACTGGAAGCAGCTCGATGGAGCTGCCGGTCTGATTGACAGGAGCTTGACGGATTCAAAAGTGTGAATCCGCTGCAGAGTCAGGCTGCACGGCCGCTGGGCCAGCGTTACAGCCGTTTCCATGTAACGCATGAAACATGGCAAGGCCGTTACTGAAACACTGGCAGCGCGTTACCGTAACGGGGCATGAGCGTTACAGGACTTGTCACCTGCCCCGCCTTTCTCAACCGTTCCCCGAGGCCTTCAATGGGGCTTGGAAGGGGCTTCGAAACCCTTCGGCAACCCTTTCAAGACCCTTATCGAGCGCAATAAGTCTTCAGTGCTGAAGCCACATCCATACAAATGGGCGCTGGATCTTCTCGCTGCATCTGTGCCACCAACGCGCAACACAAACGCAGCCAATGAGCACAAATCGACAAAAAGCGGCCTCCTGCCTCGTGCTGCAGATTTGCCAAAAGTGCCTACAGATTGCCTACAGATCTTCAAAACAAAAAAGCCTGCTACCGATTAGATAGCAGGCTTTCTTTATGAATATTGGTAGGGCGTGGCGGACTTGAACCGACGACCAAAGGATTATGAGTCCTCTGCTCTAACCAACTGAGCTAACGCCCCAACACTGACAACAGCCGTGGCTGCCGCCAGAAAAACTTCGCCATTGTAGGGCCTAACGCTTGTGGCTCAGAGCATTGCTCACCAGTTTGGATGTGATATCGACAATCTGGATCATCTTGTCGTAATGCATGCGTGTGGGCCCGATCACCCCCAGAGTTCCCACCACCTTGCCGTCGAGTTCATAAGGAGCGCTCACCACGGACAGATCCTCGAAAGGCACGGTCTGGCTCTCTCCGCCAATATAGATGCGCACGCCATCGGCCTGGTTGGAGAAGTCCAGCAGTCTGAGGATCTGCGTTTTCTGCTCGAACAGATCGAAAGCACGACGCAGATTGCCCATGTCGCTGGAAAAGTCGCTCACGGACAGCAGATTTCGCTCGCCGGCGATCACCACATCCTCGCGATCATGGTGACTCATGACTTCCGCGCCGACATTCACAGCCGCCTGCATGAGGCTGGCAACCTGACCCCGCAATTGCTCCACCTCGGTTTGCAGTCGCGTGCGCACCTCTTCCATCGCCAAACCGGCGTAATGGTGATTGAGGAAATTCGAGGCCTCTATCAGTTGCGAGGGCTCGTAGTCCACATCCGTGAAGATCACGCGATTCTGCACATCGCCTTCGGGCGAGACGATGATGACCAGAAAGCGCCGCTCCGACAGGCGCACGAACTCGATATGCTTGAAGACGGAGCTGCGACGCGGCACCATGACCACGCCCACGAACTGGGAGAGGCTGGAAAGCAGGTTGGCCGCATTGGCGATCACCTTCTGAGGCTGTTCGGGCATCAGGCCGGGCGTTACAAGATCGCAGCGGTCCACCGTCAGCATGGTGTCGACAAACAGGCGGTACCCCCTGGCTGTCGGCACACGGCCTGCCGATGTGTGAGGGCTGATGATCAGCCCCATCTCTTCCAGGTCGGCCATCACATTGCGTATGGTGGCAGGCGACAATTCAAGCCCGGATGCACGTGAAAGTGTGCGCGAGCCGACTGGTTGACCGTCAGCGATGTAACGCTCGATCAGCGCTTTGAGCAATAACTTGGCACGTTCGTCGAGCATGATTTCATTTTAATGATGTAATTTCCCAGATGACATCCACGTTCCACCATATTGCCCTGATCGGCAAGTACCACACACCGGCAGCAGGGATTCCGTCCGATGCGGCCAGCGAAGCACTGCAACGGATTGCCGGTTACGTGCGCAGCCTGGGTTGTGAGGTGATTCTGGATACCCAGTCAGCCATCTATGCGGGTCTGCCCGATTACCCGAGCATGGACGTGGACGGTCTGGGCCGGCATTGCGATCTCGGCCTGGTGGTGGGCGGGGACGGCACCATGCTGGGCGTGTGCCGCCATCTGGCGCGCTATGGCACACCGCTGGTCGGCATCAACCAGGGCCGCCTCGGGTTTGTGACCGATATCGCCCTGGATGAATTCGAAGCTTCCATCACCCCCATCCTGCAGGGCGAGTACGAGGAAGACGAACGCACCCTGATGAACGCACGCGTCATGCGAGACGGCCAGTGCGTGTTTGAAGCCCAGGCGATGAACGATGTGGTGGTGAACCGTGGCTCGACCTCGGGCATGGTGGAACTGCGCATCGAAGTCGGAGGCAGCTTCGTCTCCAACCAGCGCGCGGACGGCCTGATCGTGGCCACCCCCACGGGCTCCACCGCCTATGCGCTCTCTGCCGGCGGCCCCATGCTGCACCCGTCGATCCCGGCCTGGGTGATGGTGCCCATCGCGCCGCACAATCTCTCCAACCGCCCCATCGTGCTCTCCGACGCCCAGGAAGTGACCATCGAGGTGGTGGGCGGCCGTGGCGATGCCAGCGCGAATTTCGACATGCAATCCCTGGCATCGCTGCAGCATGGCGACCGCATCCTGGTGACGCGCGCCGATCACAGCGTGCACTTTCTGCACCCCAAGGGCTGGAATTACTTCCACACCCTGCGCAAAAAGCTGGGCTGGAACGAGGGAGGCGTCTGACCATGGCGTTGAAGCGCATCGTCCTGCGGGACTTTGTGATTGTCCAGACCCTGGATCTGGACTGGCAGACCGGTTTCACGGTGCTGACCGGGGAAACCGGGGCCGGCAAGTCCATCATGCTCGACGCCCTGCAGCTGGTTCTGGGGGCACGTGCCGATGCACAGGTGGTGCGTGAAGGCTGCCCGCAGGCCGATATCTGCGCCGAATTCGATTGCCCACCCCATCTGCACGAGTGGCTGGAGGAGTCGGGTTTTGCGCAGGAGCAGGATTTGCTGCTGCGCCGCGTCATCGACAGCCTGGGCCGCAGCCGCGCCTGGATCAACGGCTCGCCCGCCACGGCCACTCAGCTGCGCCATCTGGGCGATCAGCTGATCGACATTCATGGCCAGCATGCCTGGCAAAGCCTGACCCGCCCGGACGCGGCTCGCGCCATGCTGGATACCTACGGCGGCATTGAAACCGCACGGCTCAAGTCGTTGTGGCAGGACTGGCGCCAGAGCCATCTGGCTCTGGAGCAGGCGCTTTCGGCCCAGGACAATCTGCAGCGCGAACGAGAGCGCCTGCAATGGCAGATCACCGAACTGGACAAGCTGTCGCCGCGCGCTGAAGAGTGGGACGAGCTCAACGCACAGCACACGCGCCTGTCGCACGCGCAGACCTTGATGGACACGGCACAGTCCTGCCTGCAACTCCTCGAAGATGAGGACGCAGGAGCGGCGACCCCACTGGGCAGAGCCCATCACCTGCTGCAGGACCAGGAGCATTTGGAGCCTGAGTTTCAGGGCATTGCCGACGTGCTCGGCTCCTGTGTGGCCCAATTGCACGATGCCCGCCACTCTCTGCAGGCTTACCTGCGCCGCGCCGACCTGGACCCCGAGCTGCTGGCCGATCTCGATGAACGCCTGTCGCTGTGGATGCAGCTGGCGCGCCGCTACAAGCGCACGCCCGAAGAGTTGCCCGCCCTGCTCGAGGGCTGGAAGCAGGAGCTGGAACAGCTGGATGCTGCCGTCGATGTGGAAGGACTTCGGGCCAAGGAGCAAACCGCCCACCTCCATTACCAGGCAGAGGCGCGCAGAGTTTCGCAGCAGCGCACCCTGGCTGCGCCGCGCCTGTCGCGCGCCATCACGCAGTCCATGCAAGGTCTGGGCATGAAGGGCGGTCGCTTCGAAGTGCAGCTGGAGCAGGCGGATGCCGCCAGCCCTGCCGGCACGGACAGCATCACCTTTCTGGTGGCCGGCCATACCGGTGCCACGCCCAAACCCGTGGCCAAGGTCGCATCCGGCGGCGAGTTGTCGCGCATCTCGCTGGCCATTGCCGTGACCACCAGCGAGCTCGGCCAGGCCGGGACCCTGATCTTTGACGAGGTGGACTCCGGCGTGGGTGGTGCGGTGGCCGAAACCGTGGGCCGCCTCATGCACTCGCTCGGCGGGTCGCGCCAGGTGCTGGCTGTCACGCATCTTCCCCAGGTCGCCGCCTACGCAGACCAGCACTACCGGGTGACCAAGCGCCCCAAATCCAACACCACCATCAGCAGCGTGGATCCGCTGACAGGCGAGGAGCGCGAGATGGAAATGGCCCGGATGCTGGGTGGCGAGCACCTGTCCGAAGCAACCATGGCCCATGCCAGAGAAATGCTGGCCATGGCAAGATGGCCTTCAAAGCAGGCCGCCACCAGCGCCCCGCGTCCATCGGCGCCGCAGGCCCGAGGCGCCAAGGCCGCGACGGCGGCACGCAAGAGCAGTAAAGTCAGAGGAGTGTGAAATCATGTCCATGGAGATTGTTCTGATCAGCGGCATGTCCGGATCGGGCAAATCCGTTGCGCTGCACGCGCTGGAAGATGCTGGCTACTACTGCGTCGACAACCTGCCCCCGGAACTGCTGCAGTCCTTCGTGGAGCTCAAGCTCAACCATCAGGACGAAAAAGTGGCGATTGCCATGGATGCGCGCAGCGCCAAGGGGTTGCCCCAGCTGCCCGACCAGCTGCATCGCCTGAAAAAGCAGGGGTTGATGCCACGCATGATTTTTCTCGATGCCGACAGCGGCACGCTGATCAGGCGCTTTTCCGAAACCCGCAGACGCCACCCCCTGTCTCCCGGCTCCATGACGAATGAACGCCAGGCCCTGGAGCTCGATATCGAAAAAGAGCGCGAGTTGCTGGGGCTGCTGCGCGACCGGTCCATCGTCATCGATACCGGCGACCTCAAATCGGCACAGCTGCAAAGCTATATCAAGCAGATCATCGAAGCACCGACAGGACAGATGACGCTGATGTTCCAGTCCTTCGGATTCAAGCACAGCATGCCCACCGACTCGGACTATGTGTTTGACGTGCGGATGCTGCCCAATCCCTTCTACGACAAGGAGCTGCGTGCCTTGACGGGCCTGGACAAGCCGGTTGCAGACTATCTGGGCGCCTTGCCCGAAGTGCAGCAGATGCAGCTGGATATACAGCAGTTCCTTGAACGCTGGCTGCCGCTGCTGGCCAGAGACCACCGCAGCTATGTCACCGTCGGCATAGGCTGTACCGGCGGGCAACACCGCTCGGTCTTCCTCGTCGAAGCCCTTGCCCGGCATTTCGAGAAACAGTGGCCCACCGTACGCCGCCAC
Organism: Comamonas sp.; assembly: GCF_009360615.1. Taxonomy (GTDB): domain Bacteria; phylum Pseudomonadota; class Gammaproteobacteria; order Burkholderiales; family Burkholderiaceae_C; genus Comamonas. Next base: position 3,367 of record NZ_SPEY01000094.1, on the reverse strand, counting down.
CGCTCGCTGGATTTCCGCGACAAATTCATCCAGGTCTCTCAACAGTTTCTGGCCCCGGACGCCGTCCACCCCATCAGCTGACACCGATGCCCGGCCCTCAGACATCCGCCATGCAGGTGCTACTGCTCGAAGACGACCCGGCCATCGCACGAACGATTTGCTACGTTCTGGAACGCGAGGGCATTGCCGTCACCCACAGCCTGCTGATCGCCGATGCCCGTCGGCAATGGAGCCGATCATCATTTGACGTGCTGATCATGGATGTAGGCCTGCCCGACGGCAACGGCCTGGACTGGTGCCGCGAACTGCGCTCTGACGGCTCCATTGTTCCGGTGCTGGTGCTCAGTGCCAGAGGCGAGGAAATGGACAAGGTACTGGGCCTGGAGCTGGGCGCTGACGACTATCTGACCAAGCCCTTCAGCCCACGTGAATTGCTGGCGCGCACCCGCGCCCTGCTGCGCCGCTCCAGGCAGTTTCAGCCTGCGGAGCCCGCCCGGCCAGTGAAATCGCTTCAGATAGATGCGCAGGGCCAACGGGCTCTGATCCACAGCCAAGCACTGGATCTGACACGGCGCGAATATCAGCTGCTGCAGAGCTTGGTCAACGCGGCAGGCCGCATCCTGAGCCGCGACGCCTTGCTGGAGCAAATCTGGGGTCTGGACAGCGAGAGCGCAGATCGCACGGTGGATACCCATATCAAGACCCTGCGCGCCAAACTGCGCGAGCGTTTGCCAGATCAGGAGCTCATCGTCACCCACCGTGGTCTGGGCTACAGCCTGAACCAGCCCGGGTAGCCGGTATGCGCCTGGGCCTGCGTCTCTTCTTTGCCTTTTTCCTGATCAACGGCCTGGCCGCCTTTTTCGTGCTGCGCGTCTTCATGGTGGAGATCAAGCCCAGCGTGCGCAAGGTGACCGAAGATACGCTGGTGGAGACCGCCTATGCGCTGGCCACGCTGGCCAGCGCCGACCTGAAAGATGGCCGGCTGCGAGCCGGCACGGACAGCGCGTTTGCCACCCAGCTGCAGGGTTACACGCAGAAACCGGTACAGGCCTGGATCTGGGACACGCGCAAGACCACGCTGGACCTGCGCATCACCGTCACCGACGCCCGGGGTCTGGTGCTGTTCGACTCTCAGGGCAGGGACCAGGGTGCGGACTACTCACGCTGGCGCGACGTCTATCTGACGCTGCGCGGCGAATATGGAGCACGCACCACGAGAGCGGTCAAGGAAGATGAATCCAGCAGCGTCATGTACGTCTCCGCGCCCATCATGGTGGACGGCCAGATTGCCGGAGTGCTGACTGCGTCCAAGCCCTCCAGTTCGGTACAGAAGATCGTCGACAGTGCGGAGCAGAAGATTCTGCGCGGGGGCCTGCTGTTTGTGCTGCTGTCTGCGGCCGTGGGCTGCGCCGTGACCTGGTGGTTTGTGCTTCACGTGCGCCGGCTGCGCAACTATGCGCAACAGGTCCAGGCGCCCACGCTCAACGAGTCCGCCCACCCCGCACAGGCCTGCCCCCCTGCGGCCATACCCGACATGCCCGGCGAACTGGGCGAGCTGGCCCAGGCCATGGACAATATGCGCAAGCGCCTGGAGGGACGCGACTATATCGAGGGCTATGTGCGCGCGCTGACCCATGAGCTCAAAAGCCCGGTGGCCGCCATACGTGGTGCGGGCGAGCTGCTGCAGGAAGAGCTGCCGCCCCGGGACCGGGCCCTGTTTGCCGGGCAGGTGGTGGACCAGAGCCTGCGCCTGCAGAACCTGATCGACCAGTTGCTCCAGCTCAGCCGTCTCGAGCAGCGCCAGCAACTGGACACCAACCATGGCTGCAGCCTGATGGAGTGTGCCCGGAAAGCCATGGACTCCCTGCAAAGCCATGCAGAGCAACGCGGCATGGTCATGCAGCTGAGCGGGGTGGACAGCAGCGGCCCCTGGGAGGCCGGCCTGGTCACCCTGGCCATCAGCAACCTGCTGCAGAACGCCCTGGATTTCTCCGCAGAGCACAGCGTGATCGCGCTTGAACTGGCCCCGCACCGCATCAGCGTCAGCGATCAGGGTCCGGGCGTGGCCGAACCCTTGCTGGCCCGTCTGGGCGAGCGCTTCTTCACCACACCCAGACCCAACGGAGAGCGCAGCGGCACAGGGCTGGGTCTGTCCATCGTCACCCGCATCATGCATCTTCATGGCGGCAGCATGCAGGCGCGCAATCGCCACCCCGGCTTGGCCGTGACACTGGATTTCGCTCCTGGAATTTAAGCCTCCAGGGCTTCAAAGCAGGACTTCACACCCGCTTCACAGACTTCATTGCGTCCACACAGTCGCTGCCGACACTGCGTCCTGAAACCTCTCATTCAGGAGCACGCATGAAAAACCGACTGCTGTTCAAGACAGTCTCACTGCTGATCGTTCTGGCCTTGCTCATGGCCGGCCTGTCCATGATTCAGGATGTGGTGAAAGACCGCATCCGCAACCGCGACTACGCCGTGCAAAGCGTGGTCTCCAGCCTGGCCGGCACGCAGACGCTGATTGGGCCGGCCCTGGTGCAGAACTGCACGGAAACCACCAGCACGACCAATGGCAAAAAGGTGGAATACAGCACACGTGAATTCCAGCGCATGCTGCTGCCCGACACGCTCAACCACAATGCCAACGCCCAAATGGAAGAGCGCTCACGCGGCCTGCACCACATCAACACCTATGTGCTGCATGACCAGGTATCGGCCGGTTTTGCCAATGCCGCGCAATATGCGGAACTGCCCAGACCCAGCGAGCCCAACGCGGTGGTGCGCTGCAACAAGGTCCTTGTGGCATTTGCGCTCAGCGATCCGCGCGGCATCCGCAGCGCAACGTTGCAGGCCAACGGCCAGAACCTGGCTGTCGAATCCGGCACGCCGCTGGAGCGCTACGGCAAAGGCATTCAGGCGGAAATTGACGCCAGCCTGCTGAAAAAAGGCGAAGCCCTGAACCTGGACCTCAAGCTGCAGTTGCTGGGCACGGAGCAGCTCGCCTTCAGCCCCATCGCCACGGAGAGCAAGGTCACGCTGACTGCCGACTGGCCTCATCCCTCGTTTGGTGGCAGCTTTCTGCCCAGCCGACGCGAGGTGACGGACAGCAGCTTCACCGCCAGCTGGGAGCTGTCCTCGCTGGCCACCTCTGCCAGCACGGCCTTCACGCGTCAGCAACGTCTTTGCAGCCCTGGCTACTGGGGCGGCTCGGACACCTATGCCGCCACTGCAGCCCGCAGCCATGACGACAGCGGTCCCTGCCTCGAGACCATGGACACGGAGTTCGTCAACCCCGTCAATGTCTACTCGCTGAGCGAGCGCGCCACCAAGTACGGCATTCTTTTTGTGATCCTGACCTTTGTCG
>NZ_SPEY01000008.1 GCF_009360615.1 Comamonas sp. | reverse complement strand
GTTTTGGTTAGTCTGCAAAAGAGATAAGGAGAAAACACATGACGCAATCTCGTCGTCAATTGCTGAAAGCCGGTGCGGGAGCGGTTGCAGCATCGGCTCTGGGGCCGCTAGCCTGGGCCTCGTCGGGCCAGCCCATCCGCATTCTGGTGGGCTTTCCGCCCGGCGGTGGCTCGGACGCGATTGCGCGCCTGCTGGCCGACAAGCTCAAGGACGAGCTGGGCGGCGTGACGGTGCTGGTGGAGAACCGCCCCGGAGCCGGCGGCCAGATCGCGGCGCAGCTGCTCAAGGCCTCGCCTGCCGATGGCCATACGCTGTTTCTCACGCATGACCACACCATCTCCATCCTGCCCAAGGTCGTGAAAAAGCCGGGCTTCGATCCGCAGCAGGACTTCGTGCCCGTGGCCGGGGTCGCCACTTTCGTGAATGCGCTGGCCGTCTCCAGCAACACGCCGGCCAGAAATCTGGCCGAGTACGCGGCCTGGGCCAGGGGCAGTGCCAAGAACGGCACCATCGGCATTCCGGCGCCGGCATCGACGCCCGAATTTCTGGTCAAGATCCTGGCCGACCACTACCAGCTCGATCTGGTGGCTGCGCCGTATCGCGGCAGTGCCCCGCTGCTGGCCGATATGCTGGGCAACCAGATTCCGGCCGGCATTGCCTCCGTGCCCGATTTCATGGAGAACCAGAAGGCCGGCAAGCTGCGCGTGATCGGCGTGCTGGGCGCCAGGCGCCAGGCTTCCATGCCCGAGGTTCCGACCTTGCTGGAGCAGGGCATCAAGGGCTTTGAAGACATGCCTTACTACGGCATTTTTGCGCCCCGGGGCGTGCCCCAGGCCTTTGTCGAGCGCTTCTCTGCCGCCGTGGGAAATGTGCTCAAGCAGCGTGACGTCTACGCGCAGCTGACGGCACTGGGTCTTACAGTTGGATACATGAATCCCCGCCAGTTGGGGGAGCGCGAGGCCGCTTATTCCAAGGTCTGGGCCGGTATCATTCAGCGCAGCGGTTTCCAGCCGCAGTAGTTTCTCGCGTGCAGCACATGCTCAAGGCCCTGCTTCACCGGTGAGGCAGGGCTTTTTGTCGTCTGCCGTTTTGCACTGCTGCGTCGCTGACTCCAGACTTCAGATTCAAACAGCCAGGGCCGGCACCATGCCAGCCCCAAAAGGAAGTGACTGTATGACTGTGCCTTATGCAGAGGGAAGGAAAAGGGAGCAGATCGCGCCGCATTGGCGCGGGCTGCTCAAGGCAGGCCTGTTGTGGGGCCTTGCGGCCACGGCGGCCCATGCCGTGGGGGTGCGCCAGTTCAGCCCGCAGGGCGATGTGAGCAAGGTGGGCCAGGTGGTGGTGCAGTTCGATGCGCCTGCCGTTCGCTTTGGCGACCCCAAGGCTGCGGCGCCGGTCAATCTGCAGTGCAGCGATGCCCAGGCCGCCAGGGGCACGGGGCGCTGGAACAGCGACAAGGAGTGGGTCTTCGACTTCGCCCAGAACCTGCCTGCCGGTGTGCGTTGCACGGCCCAGCTCAACCCGCAGTTCAAGAGCGTCTCGGGGGGGGCGCTGACGGGCGCGGCCAGCTATCAGTTCCAGACCGGCGGTCCGCAGGTGGCCCGCATCGCGCCCGACACCTATGAAGAGGTGGATGAGCAGCAGTATTTCGCGCTGCGCCTGACGGGCGCGGCATCCGTCGACAGCCTCAAGCAGCGTGTCTGGTGTACCTCCGAGGGCGTGGGCGAGCGCATTCCCGTGCAGCTGATCGAGGGCAAGGACCGCGAGGCCGTGCTCAAGCAGCGCCACTGGGACAAGGATGCGGCCCAGAATCCGCAGAACTATGCGGTGCTGGCCTGTAACCGCCGCCTGACCTCGGGCAGCAAGATGACCCTGGTCTATGGCAAGGGCGTGGCCATGGCCAACGGCCTGACCAGCAAGGACGAGCAGCGCTACGAGTACCAGGTGCGCCAGCCTTTCAGCGCCGACTTCAGCTGCGAGCGCGAGAACGCCAATGCCGCCTGCCTGCCGATCCGCCCCATGCGGCTGTCCTTCAGCGCGCCGGTGCCGCGCAAGCTGATCGAGGGTATTCGCCTCAAGAGCGGTGCCTCGGCCGTGGCACCCATCATCGAGCAGAACGGCGACAAGCTGGCCGAGGATTCGCTGGTGGATAGCGTGACCTTCCCCGCCACCATGCAGCCGAACTCCAAGTATGTGGTGGAGCTGCCGCCGCAGTTCAAGGATGCCGCGGGTCGCACGCTGAGCAATGCCAATATGTTCCCGCTGGCCACGGCCACGGGCAATATGCCGCCGCTGGTGAAGTTTGCCGCTGCGCCCTTCGGCATCGTCGAGCGCTTTGCCGAAGGCCCCAAGGGCCCGGCGCTGCTGCCCGTGACGCTGCGCAATGTGGAGCCGCAGCTTCTGGGCAAGTCGCTGGACGCCAGCGTGGTGCGCACCAAGAAAGGCGGCTCGGATGCCGACATCATCGCCTGGCTCAAAAAGGTCGAGCGCTATGACAGCTATAGCGTGGAGCGCAAGCGCGCTGCGCGCGATGTGAAGGTGCTGCCACCGGTCATCAACGACGACAAGCACTGGGTGCAGACCCGCATGCTGTCGCTGCTGGACGGCCAGAGCCAGACCCAGACACTGGAGCTGCCCAAGGCCGCGAAGAACGATCCACGACCCTTCGAGGTGGTCGGCATTCCGCTGAACCCGGGCTTCCAGGTGGTGGAGATTGCCTCGCCCATGCTGGGCCAGTCGCTGCTCGACGAGGGCTATGGCGCGGGCCGCACCATGTACGTTCGCACCTCGGTGCTGGTGACCAATCTGGCCGTGCACTTCAAGCTGGGCCGTGAAAACTCCGTGGCCTGGGTGACGACGCTGGACAAGGGCAAGGTGGTTCCGGGCGCCACGGTGCAGGTCTCGGACTGCAACGGTCAGGCCATCGCCTCGGCCGTGAGCGATGCGCAAGGCATTGTGACCTTCAACGGCCTCAACCCCAATCCGCCCTCCTGCAGCAACGAAGACGGCTACTACCGCAGCAACTCCTACTTCGTGAGTGCGCGGGCCAAGACCGATGCCGGTGAAGAGCTGGCTTTCGTCTGGAGCAACTGGAACAAGGGCATAGAGTCCTGGCGCTTCAATGTGCCGACCAGCTCCAGCAACAAGCGCGACGAAGTCGCGCATACGGTGTTTGACCGCATGCTGTTCCGTGCCGGCGAAACCGTGTCCATGAAGCACTTTCTGCGTGCCCTGACCGGGCCCGGCAAGAACTCCACGGGCTTTGAGCAGACCCAGGACAAGCCCGACCGCCTGACCATCACCCATCTGGGCAGCGGCCAGCGCTTTACCCAGGCCCTGAGCTGGAATGCCAACGGCAGCGCGACCAGCGAGTTCCCCATCTCCAAGGCCGCCAAGCTGGGCGAATATGCGGTGGAACTGGGCTATACCAATGGCAGCGGCCGCCGCTCCAGCTTCAGCACCGGCATCTTCCGTGTCGAGGAGTTCCGCCTCCCTGTGATGGAAGGTCGCGTGGGGCCGGCCGGCAAGGAGCAGCTCTATGCAGTCAGCAGCGTGCCTGCCGAGGTGCAGATCAACTATGTCTCCGGCGGTGCCGCCGCCAACCTGCCGGTCAAGGTTTCGGCGCTGCTGCGTTCCAAGTCGCTCAATTTCGCGGACTGGGATGGCTTCAGCTTCAACCCGCCGCGCAGCGCCCAGGACATGGGCAGCAGTGACGACGAGGAAAGCACGGCGGCCGACGAGACCAAGGTGGTGGCCGACAAGCTGCCCGTGACGCTGGACAAGAACGGTCTGGGCAAGGTCAGCATCGACAAGCTGCCCAAGTCCGGCGAGCCGCGCGAGCTGCTGATGGAAGCGACCTACGCCGATCCGAACGGCGAGGTGCAGACCCTGCGCAGCACGCGCACCATCTGGCCTGCCGCCGTGGTGGCCGGCGTGCGCTCCGAGAACTGGATCTCGGTGGACCGCAAGCTGCGCTTCCAGGCGTTGACACTGGATACGGCGGGCAAGGCCCAGGCCGGAGTGCCCGTCAAGGTCGAGGCCGTGGCGCGCATCACCACCTCCAGCCGCAAGCGGCTGGTGGGCGGCTTCTACAGCTACGACAACCAGACCACGCTCAAGAATCTGGGCACCGTGTGCTCCGGCACCAGCGACAGCCACGGCCTGGTGCAATGCGAGGCCCAGCTGTCCCAGCCCGGCGAGGTGGAGCTGATCGTCAAGGCCGCCGACAAGGAAGGCCGCAGCAGCCAGGCTGCGACCTCGGTGTGGGTCACGGGCCAGGGCGAGCTCTGGTTCGGCGGCGAAGACCATGACCGCATGGACGTGCTGTCCGAGCGCAAGAGCTATGAGCCCGGCGAGACCGCGCGCTTCCAGGTGCGCATGCCCTTCCGCCGCGCCACGGCACTGGTGGCCGTGGAGCGCGAAGGCATCGTCAGCACCCAGGTGGTGGAGCTGACGGGCGAGAACCCCACGGTGGACGTCAAGGTCGAAGACAACTGGGGTCCCAACGCCTATGTCAGCGTGCTGGCGCTGCGCGGCCGCTTGATGGAAGTGCCCTGGTACAGCTTCTTCACCTGGGGCTTCAAGTCGCCGCTGGAATGGTGGCGTGCCTTCTGGAATGACGGCAAGGAGTTCATCGCACCGACCTCCATGGTGGACCTCTCCAAGCCTGCCTTCCGTTTCGGCATGTCCGAAATTCGCGTGGGCCTGAAGAGCAATACGCTGGACGTCAAGGTGTCCTCGGACAAGTCCAGCTACAAGGTGCGCGGCACGGCCAAGGTCACCATCAAGGCCACGCTGCCCGATGGAAAGCCCGCTGCAGGTGCCCATGTGGCGCTGGCGGCCGTGGATCAGGCCTTGCTGGAGCTGATGCCCAACAGCAGCTGGAATCTGCTCGATGCCATGCTGACACGCCGCGAATGGGGCGTGCAGACGGCCACGGCCCAGATGGAGGTGATTGGCAGGCGCCACTATGGCAAGAAGGCCGTGCCTGCGGGCGGTGGCGGTGGCCGCAGCCCCACACGCGAGCTGCTCGACACCTTGCTGCTGTGGAAGCCCGATGTGGTGCTGGACGGCAACGGCATGGCCCTGATCGAGGTGCCGCTCAACGATGCCCTGACCACCTTCCAGGTGGTGGCCGTGGCCGATGCGGGCGTGAGCCTGTTCGGCACCGGCCAGGCGGCGATCCGCACCACGCAGGATCTGCAGATCATCAGCGGCCTGCCGCCGCTGGTGCGCGAGGATGATCAGTTCCGTGCCCAGGTCACGCTGCGCAACACTTCGGCCAAGGCCATGAAGGTGGAGGTCACGCCGCGCGCCACGATGCTGGAGCTCAAGGCCCAGACCGTGGAAATTCCCGCCGGCGAGGCGCGTGAAGTGGCCTGGGACGTGAGGGCTCCGGCCCAGCTCTCCGGCACGCGTGCCGAAGCGCTGATCTGGGAGATTTCCGCGCGCGATACCGCTGGCGGCGCCGACGCGGCGCAGGATGCGCTCAAGATCAGCCAGCGCATCGTTCCCGCCGTGCCGCTGTCGGTGCAGCAGGCCACGCTGGTGCAGGTCAACGGCAGCTACAGCGTGCCCGTGAACCCGCCCGCCGACGCGTTGCCCGGTCGCGGCGGCCTGCAGATGTCGCTGGTGCCCAAGCTGACCGAAGGTCTGCCCGGCGTGCGCGACTGGTGGGCCCGCTATCCCTACTCCTGCCTGGAGCAGACCACCAGCAAGGCCGTTGGCATGAACAACGCCGAGCTGTGGGGCAGCACCATGGCCCAGCTGCCCAACTATCTGGACGGTGACGGCCTGGCCAACTACTTCCCGCCGCAGGACGGCTCTGCCAGCCGCGGCAGTGACACCCTGACTGCGCATCTGCTCAATCTGTCGGCCCTGGCACAGGGCGTTGACAAGCGCTTCGTGATCCCGGCCGCAGAGCGCGCACGCATGGAGGACGGCCTGATCGCGTTCGTGGAAGGCCGCATCCAGCGCAATTTCTGGAGCCCGCGCAAGGATCTGGAAATGCGCAAGCTGGCGGCGATTGCTGCACTGGCGCTGTCTGGCAAGGCCACGCCGCGCATGCTCGACAGCATCAATGCCACGCCCAACCAGTGGCCCACGCACACGGTCATCGACTGGGTGATGCTGCTGCAGCGCATGAGCGATGCGCCGCAGCGCGACGAGCGCCTGGCCCAGGCCATGCAGATCCTACGCGCCCGCCTGACCTACAACGGCACGCGTGCCGGCTTCTCGACCGACCAGGACGATAGCTGGTGGTGGCTGATGCAGGGCCCGGACGTGAATCTGGCACGCCTGATTCTGGCGACCATCAACGATCCGACCTGGACCGAAGACATGCCGCGTCTGGTCAGCGGCTTTATCGCGCGCCAGCAGTCCGGTGCCTGGAACACGACCACGGCCAACCTCTGGGGAGCTCTGGCGTTGCGCCGCTTCTCGCAGAAGTTCGAGTCCGAGCCCGTGGCCGGCAGCACCGTGGCCAGCATGAACGGCAACGAGGCCAAGGTGAACTGGGCCGATGTCAGGCGCGCCACTGCCGAGGATGCGCAGGGCACGGCCCATGCCAACAGCGTCTTCGGTGAACCCGTGCGCGCCGGCGGTCTGATGAACAACACCATGTTCATGCCCTGGGCCAAGGCCGGCAAGGGTCAGCTCAGCGTGACGCAGCAAGGCACGGGCAAGCCCTGGCTGACCGTGCAGTCCGTGGCGGCCGTGGCCCTGAAGGCGCCGTTCAGCGCCGGCTACACCATCAAGAAGACCGTCACGCCCGTGGAGCAGGCCGACAAGGGTCTGTTTGGTGGCGGCCAGTACACGCGCGGCGATGTGCTGCGCGTGACGCTGGAAGTGCAGGCCAAGACCGATATGACCTGGGTGGCGATCACCGACCCCATCCCCACGGGGGCGACCATTCTGGGCGGCGGCCTGGGCCGTGATTCGGAGATCGCGTCCAAGGGCGAGAAGCAGGAGGGCGCCGGCTGGCTGGCCTACGAAGAGCGAAGCTTCGAGTCCTACCGTGCCTACTACCAGTACCTGCCCGCAGGGACGACCAAGGTCGAATACACCGTGCGCCTGAACAATGCCGGTGAGTTTGCATTGCCACCCACGCGTGCCGAAGCGCTGTATGCGCCAGAGATGTTTGGCGAGATTCCCAATGCCAAGCTCAAGGTGGTGATGCCCAAGTAAGCCCTCAGCGGTTTCTCGGCTCTACGCCAAGCCCCGGTCTGCGCCAGCAGCCGGGGCTTTTTTCTGCGCGGATGCTACGGATACAGAAGCTGCTTTCGCCTTTGAAAAGGATGATTCAAAGGCATTTCTATCTGAAATCAATGAATAGAAAGCGATAGCAGCTCCTGTTTTTGACAATACCCGGGATGACACGCGGTTGTCATCCAGTCTTTCTAGACTGGCGCGATGTCTTTGATTGAGCTGGAGAACGTCGCCAAATCCTGGGGTGACGCCACGGCCCTGCATGCCGTGAACCTGCGCATTGAACCGGGCTCGTTCTGCGTCCTGCTCGGCCCTTCGGGCTGCGGCAAATCCACCACCTTGCGCATGATTGCCGGGCTGGACATTCCCACCTCGGGGGCGGTGCGCATCGATGGTCGCGACGTCACCCATCTGCCGCCTGCGCAGCGCGGTATTGCCATGGTGTTCCAGAACTATGCGCTGTTCCCGCATCTGAGCGTGGCCGACAACATCCAGTTCGGTCTGCAGGTGCGCAAGGTTGGCAAGGCCGAGCGCGAGCAGCGCCTTGCGCAAACGGCCGAGCTGCTGGGGCTGACGCCATTGCTGGACCGTCGGCCAGCGCAGCTCTCGGGCGGCCAGCAGCAGCGCGTGGCGCTGGGCCGTGCGCTGGTGGCGCAGGCCAGGGTCTGCCTGATGGACGAACCGCTGTCCAATCTCGATGCCCAGCTGCGCCAGGAAATGCGCGCCGAGCTGCGCGAGCTGCAGCAGCGCCTGGGCCTGACCGTGGTCTATGTGACCCACGATCAGGCCGAGGCCATGAGCATGGCCGATCAGGTGGTACTGCTCAACAAGGGACAGGTCGAACAGGCCGCCGGGCCGCGAGAGATCTATGCCCTGCCGGAAACCACGTTTGCCGCGCGCTTCATCGGCACGCCCGCCATGAACATCGTGGCCCTGCAGGGCAACCGGATTGCCGGCAGCGATGTGGCGGTGGCTCCCGATCTGGTGGCGGGCGGCGCCTATCCGCAGTCGCTGGGCGTGCGGCCCGAAGAGATTGCCGTGGCCGGCGTTGTCAACGGTGGCTGCGAGGGGCCGGGCAACGGCATTCCGGCCACCGTGCAGGGCTTTGAATATCTGGGCGCCGATCGGGTGCTGCGCTGCCGGGTGGGCAGCGAGCTGCTGACGGCGCGTGTGCCCGGCCATGTCCATGCCGACCTGCGGCCCGGGCAGGCCGTGTTCCTGTGCTGGGCGCAACAGGCTGCGCACTGGTTCGATGCCCAGGGCAGGCGCATTCCTGTGTGCGGGCTGGCGGTGGAATCCGCCCGCTCCTTGCTGGCCGCCGCCTGAGCGGCCGGCGTTTCCCATTGTCTGCAAATCGCGAGGAGAGATTTCCATGCGTCGTCACACCTTTGTTCGCGGCCTGTTCGCCGCTGCCGCCGGCCTTGGCCTGGCGGGCACTGCTCTTGCGCAGTCCCCGCTGGAAGTGCCTTTCTATTACCCCGTGGCCGTGGGCGGGCCCATCACCAAGGTGATCGATGGCTATGCGGCGGACTTCAACAAGGCGCATCCGCAGTACAGGCTCATGCCCATCTATGCGGGCACGTATCAGGAAACCATCGTCAAGGCGTTGACGGCGCACAAGGCGGGCAAGGCACCTGCGACCTCGGTGCTGCTGTCCACCGACATGTTCACGCTGATGGACGAGGACGCCATCGTGCCCATCGACGACTTTGTGAAGACCGATGCCGACAAGGCCTGGCTCAAGGGCTTCTACCCGGCCTTCATGGCCAACAGCCAGACCGGTGGCAAGACCTGGGGCGTGCCCTTTCAGCGCTCCACCGTGGTGATGTACTACAACAAGCAGGCCTTCAAGGAGGCCGGCCTGAACCCCGACAAGGCACCCCAGAACTGGAAGGAGCTCAGGGAGGCGGCCCACAAGCTGACCAGGAAGGACGCCAGCGGCAAGGTCGTGCAATACGGCATCCAGATTCCGTCCACGGGCTTTGGCTACTGGATGCTGCAGACCCTGACCACGCCCAATGATGTGCTGCTGGCCAACGAGTCCGGCACCCGCGTCACGCTCAACCACCCCAAGGTGGTGGAAGCGCTGAACTTCTGGGTGGGCCTGGTCAAGGACGGCGTGCATCCGGCCGGCGTGGTGGAGTGGGGCACGACGCCCCGGGACTTCATGGAAAAGAAGGCCGCCATCATCGTGACGACCACGGGCAATCTCACCAATATCCGCGCCAATGCCAAGTTCGACTTCGGCGTCGGCCAGATCGCCGGCAATGTCCGCAAGGGCTCGCCCACGGGCGGGGGCAATTTCTACATCTTCAAGAACGCGCCCAAGGAGCAGCAGCAGGCTGCGTTCGAGTTTGCCAAATGGGTGACCCAGCCCGAGCGTGCCGCGCAGTGGAGCATGGACAGCGGCTATGTGGCGGTCTCGCCCGCGGCTTACGAGACGCCTGCGCTCAAGAAGTACGGCCAGGAATTTCCCCAGGCCCTGGTGGCGCGCGATCAGCTGCCCGTGTCGGTGGCCGAGTATTCCACCCATGAGAACCAGCGCGTGACCAAGGTGCTCAACGATGCGATCCAGGCGGCCCTGAACGGCACCAAGACTGCAGCCCAGGCCATGGACGATGCACAGAAGGAATCCGACCGCATTCTGCGTCGCTACCGGTGATGAGCAGTCCGGCGCTTGACACCGGCAGTGGCGCCATGGCGGCGCCCTTGTCATCCAGGGCCGCCCGCAGGCTGGCGCAGGCCGCGGCACGCCGGCAGGCCGTGCATGCCTGGCTGCTGCTCATGCCGGCGCTGGTGCTGCTGCTGGGCTTTACGCACTGGCCGGCCTTGTCCACGCTGATCGACAGCCTGCATGCCACGGCGCGTGGCGGCCAGTCCGGCGAATGGGTGGGACTGGAAAACTATGCGCTCATGGTCGACGACCCCGTGTTCTGGCAGGCTGTGCGCAACAATCTCTGGTTTGCCGCAGCCACCATTCCGTTGTCCATGGGACTGGCCTTGCTGATGGCACTGTGGGTCAACGAGAAACTCGCGGGGCGGGCCTGGCTGCGCATGGCATATTTCACGCCCACGGTGCTGCCCATGATTGCCGTGGCCAATATCTGGCTGTTCTTCTACACGCCGCAGTACGGACTGCTGGAGCAGCTGCGCGGCGCACTGGGCCTGGACGCGCACAACTGGCTGGGCGATCCCTCCACGGCACTGGCCTGCATCACGCTGGTGGCCGTGTGGAAGGAGGCCGGCTTTTTCATGATCTTCTATCTGGCAGCGCTGCAGACGCTCAATCCCAGCCTCAAGGAGGCGGCGGCCATCGAAGGCGCATCGCGCTGGTATTTCCTGCGCCGCGTGCAGTGGCCACTGCTCATGCCGACCACGCTTTTCATTCTGGTCAACGCCGTGATCAATGCCTTCCGGCTGGTGGATCATGTGTTCATTCTCACGCGCGGCGGGCCGGACAATGCCTCCACGCTGCTGCTCTATCACCTCTACGAAGTGGGCTTCAAATTCTGGGATACCGGCT
>NZ_SPEY01000079.1 GCF_009360615.1 Comamonas sp. | reverse complement strand
AGGGGCTGCCGCAGTCCTGGGTAACGCTGGAGCAGGCGGCGCTGCATTACGCAGCACAAGAGGTGCGCTGGGAAGCCGGTGTCGAAATCGCCTGCTTCCGTGGTGGCCACAATGCGGTGACAGGCAAGCAGTCAGTCATTCACATCAACTCCATCATCGGCACCAAGGGCATGCCTAACATCAACCCGCACGAGCTGTTGCCGGGTCTGACCAATGGCAAGCTCTTCGCGCGTGATCGCTGCGTCTGCGCCTATTGCGGCCGGCGCTTCCACGAGAGCGATCTCACGCGCGAGCACATTGTTCCCGTGAGCACCGGCGGGCAGCACAGCTGGATGAACCTGGTCACCGCCTGCCGCGCATGCAACCACCGCAAGGGGGCCAGAACGCCCGAGCAGGCCCGCATGCCCCTGCTCTACACGCCCTACACGCCCACGCTGTGGGAGGATTTCATCCTGAGGAACCGACGCATTCTGGCCGACCAGATGGAGTTTCTCGTGGCCCATGTGCCGCGTGGGTCGCGCTGGCGCAGCTGAAAAGGCATGAAAAAAGCCCCGGGCCGGAAGGCGCGGGGTCGTGGCGAGAGGATGCAGGCAGGCGGTCAGGAGGTGGTGGCGACGGCTTTTTGCCAGGCCTCGTAGAGGTCTTCTCCCGTATCGCGCACGCGCTGACCGATCAGGGCCATCTCGCGCTGTTCATCAGGCTTGGCCAGCTCCTCGTAGCCGCGTGCGGCCGACAGGTCGTAGGGTTCGCCGTCTTCGTTGGAATAGGCGAAGTACACCTGCTTCACGCCGGCCAGCAGCATGGCCGTGTAGCACATGGAGCAGGGGAAGCCGCTGGCGTACATGACGGCCCCCGACAGGTCGGTGCTGCCCTGGGCCTTGGCGCCTATGCGCAGGGCCTGCATCTCGGCGTGGGCCGAGGGATCGCAGAGTTCATCGACCTGGTTGACGGCACGGGCCAGCACCTGGCCGTCCCTGACCAGCACGGCGCCGAAGGGCCAGGTGGGCTGCTGGCGGCCCTTGACATTGCCCATGGCCAGGCGGATGGATTCCAGCAGGTATCTGCCGCTGTCGTTGTCGTTGTCGTTGTTCATCGAGTCTTCTCCCGGGTAAAAAAGTCAGCTGCCGCGGTAGGTGTTGAAAAACCACGGCGAGCAAAGCATGGGCACGTGGTAGTGCTGGGCTGCGTCGAAGATGGAAAAGCGCACCAGCACTTCTTCCGACAGTGCCGCAGGCTCCTTGAAATGCTCTGCCGTGTAGAAGCGCAGCTCGAAGTCCCCGGTGCGTGCCGCGGCGGCCGGCAGCATGGGAGCGTCGGTGCGGCCGTCGGCATTGGTGCGGGTGCTGTTCAGACACAGCGCGGGGGTCTGCGACACGTCGTAGAGTTCCACCCGCATGCCGGTGATAGGGCGACCGGTGGTGAGGTCGAGTACATGGGTGCTGATGCCTGCCATGAGGGTCTTTCGATGGGTTGCGTTAGCGCGCGATCGCCGCTCAGCTGCCGCGCGAATAGGTGTAGCTCCAGGGGCCGAACTGAATGGGCAGGTGGATGTGCTCTGCCGTGTTCACGACCTGGAAACGCACAGGCACCTTGGACAGAAAGGCCGGACGTGGCAGACGGCTTCCCTTGGCCGCAAAGTACTCGTCCACGTGCAGCAGCATTTCGTAGCGGCCGCTGCGGTAGCTGTCGTCGATCAGCAGAGGCTCGTCGGCGCGGCCGTTGGCATTCACGACAAAGCTGCGTATCGGTACATAAGCTCCGCTGTCGAAGCGCGAGAAGTCGATGCGCAGGCCCGTGGCCGCAGAACCATGAAAGGTGTCCACGGCATGCATGGTCAGACGCGGGCTGGCGCCATGCAGCACGATGGGGCCGGAGGCACGGGCGGGCGCAGCCGGAGGCATGTCGGCGGCCATCGCGCCGCCTGTGCCCGTCAGGGCCGAAGCGCCGAGCACCAGGCCCGAGCGTGCGAACTGCCGGCGCGATAGGGCCAGTGTGGAGGTGGAATGCATGCTGGATGACTCCTTCAGGCGTTCTTGCGGCGCTGGATGCGGGCGACGAAGGCGATGGCGATAACGGCTGCCAGGGCTTCCACGATGGCCACCAGGTACAGGCCCGGAGCGACCTTGCCGGTGGAGGCCTTGATCACGCCCATCAGATAGGGAGCACCGAAGCCGGCCAGATTGGCCACCGAGTTGATCAGCGCCACGCCCACGGCGGCAGCGCCACCGCTGAGCAGCATATTGGGCATCTGCCAGAAGACGGGAATCGCGCTCATGGTGCCCACCAGTGCCAGGACCATGGCTGTCAGCGCCGCGATCACGGGGATGCTGTCCATGCCCATGGTGACGGCCAGGGCCAGCATGCCCACGGCCCCCAGCAGGGCCGAGCCCGCGAAGTGCCAGCGCACCTCGCCCCGGTGGTCGGAATGGCGTCCGTTGAGAATCATGCCGGCCGCCCCGAGCAGATAGGCGGCACCGGCGATCCAGCCCACCTGCATGGGGGAGGTGAAGCCCGCTTCGCGAATCACGGTGGGAATCCAGAAGGTCAGCGTGGAGTTGGCGCACAGCAGGCAGAAGAACACGGCGATCAGCAGCCACACCATGGGGTTGCCGAACAGTGTGCGCCAGTCGCTGTGGCGTTCGCCCTGGGCCTTCTGGTCGATCTCGAGCTGCTGGCGCACGACGGCGCGATCCGCGTCGGTGAGCCAACGGGCTTGTTCGGGACGGTCGGTCATGTAGAAGTAGGCAAAGATGCCGGCCAGCACCGAGGGGATGCCTTCGATGATGAACAGCCACTGCCAGCCGTGCATGCCGTGTGCGCCTGCGGCCCAGGTCATGATGCCGCCGGCCAGCGGGCCGCCGATGACGCCGGCGATGGCCGAGGCCGACATGAAGGTGCCGAAGGCCTTGGCGCGGCGCTTGGACGGATACCAGTAGGTCAGGTAGAGGATGATGCCGGGGTAGAAGCCCGCCTCGAACACGCCCATCAGAAAGCGCAGGATGTAGAACTGGGTCGGTGTCGTCACCCAGGCCTGCAGGATGCAGATCAGGCCCCAGCCTATGGTGATGCGCATCACCGTCTTTTTGGCGCCTATCTTCTGCAGCAGCATGTTGGACGGCACTTCGAACAGGAAGTAGCCGATGAAGAAGATGCCGGCGCCCAGGCCGTAGACGGCCTCGCTGAACTTCAGGTCGTCGAGCATCTGCAGCTTGGCGAAGCCGATGTTGACGCGGTCCAGCCATGCCAGCACCCACAGCACGCCCAGAAAGGGCAGCAGGCGCCAGGAAATCTTGGAGTAGGTGGCGTCGACCTGATCGACGGAAGCAGCGGTGCCGCTGATCGGCACAGGATGAGCACTCATGGCAGGTCCTTGTCTCGGAAGTTTGTTGTTGGGTTTGCGGACACTTGCATGGTCGCCACTTGTGGCGATATGCGAAACTAAGCGCCTGCTATGAGCCGCATAGCAAAATGCATATCTCTAGGGAAAACACGTGTCTCGTAGCGAAGAACCGTTCGATACCTATTTGCTGCGCGTGCTGTGCACCTTGATCAGCGAGAAAAGCGTGTCGCGCGCGGCAATACGCCTCAATCAGTCTCAGCCGGCCATCAGCGCGGCGCTGCGGCGCTTGCGGGCGATCTTTAACGACCCTTTGCTGGTGCGGGACAAGAACCGCATGGTGCCGACGGCGCGTGCGCTCCAGGCCGTGGAGCAGGCTCGTGCGGCCTTGGGGTTGATCGACGGCCTGCTCAGCGTGGGCAAGGAATTTGTGGCCGAGACCACGCAGCTGCGCTTCACGATTGCCATGCCGGACTATCTGGCGCCGCCCTTCATGGCGCGCGTGGTGCAGCTCATGCGCGCACAGGCACCAGGTGCGAGGCTGGTCCTGCTGCCGCTGGGCCAGAGCTTCGACTACGAGCAGGCCCTGCAAAGCGGCGAGGTGGACATCGTCATCGGGAACTGGCCGAGTCCGCCCGAGCATTTGCACATGTCCACGCTGCTCGAGGATGAGGTGGTGTGCCTGATGGATGAAAAACATCCGCTGGCCGTGCCGGGCCGGCTGACGGCCGAGCACTATCTGCAGTCCCCGCATGTGGTGTTCACGCCTTACTCGCCCGACCAGCGCGGCGTGGTGGAGAGCAGTCTGGGCACCCTGCGGCTGAGCCGTGACGGCCGCGTGCAGTGCTCGCATTTCTCGATGGCGCCGGACCTGCTGGTGGGCACCGATCTGCTGCTGACCACCAGCCGCCATTTCGCGGTTTATCACGCCAGGCGCCTGCCCCTGGCCCTGGTGCCTCTGCCCATGGGCAACCGGGTGATGCGCTTCTACCAGCTCTGGCATTCTTCCCGGCACCGGGATGCCTCCCATATCTGGTTGCGCGCTCTGCTGAGCCAGGCCTCGCAGGTGCTGACGGCGTTGACGTAGCCACCTGCTATACGGGCTATAACAAGCCAGTACTGTGAGGCCGCCAGCGCCCTTCCTACACTGGCCTCATGACCAGCAACACCACTTCCTCCATCGCTACGCTTGACGAGCTCAACACCATGACGCCTGCAGCCTTTGCAGCTGCGCTCGGCGAGGTCTTCGAATACGCCCCCTGGGTGGCCGAGGCGGCTGCGCACCAGCGTCCGTTCGCCAGCCTGGATGCACTGCATCGGGCCATGCTGGCGGCGGTGCATCGCAGTCCGCGCGAGCAGACGCTGCGCTTTCTCTGCGGCCATCCCGAGCTGTCGGTCGGTGCCGTGCGCTCGGGAACGCTGACCAGTGATTCCCAGCAGGAACAGCAAAGCGCGGGGCTGGGAGATCTGGCGCAGGAGCAGGGCGAGCACCTGGCCGAGCTGAACCAGGCCTACCGCATGCGCCATGGCTTTCCCTTCATCGCCTGCGTGCGCCATTACACGTGTGCCGGCCTGTTTGCCGAACTGGCCTCCCGCACCGAGCGGGGCACCGAGCAGGAGTTTGCCGAAGCCCTGCGCCAGATCGGCTTCATCAGCCGTCTGCGCCTGTCGCAACGCGTGATTGCCGAAAGCCTGCAGACGGCCTGAGCGCTCCGTATCGAAGCCCCGCGATGCGGGGCTTTCTTTTTTCCGGGCGGTTTCCGCCGAACGGGCTCTGGATATCGGGGGCTCGACCCCCGTACCGCAGGTGCTGCATGGGATGCGCCGGCGCTGGTGGGGCTGCCTACTGCCGCAGTGGGCGTTTGCGGCGGCGGCTGAAATCCCCGGATGCTTGTGATTGAATTCGGGTTTAGACCTCATTTCTCGCTTTCATGATCGTCAGAGATCGCCCGTCGGGCTTCAAGCTGCTGTGGATTGTCCGGGGCTCGGTGCTGCAACGCATCAAGGGTGTGCTTGCCGTGAATATCGTGCTGGCCATCATCGTCACCGTGGCGCATGGCACGCTGTTCCACACCAAGATCCCCATCACGCCGATTCCGTTCACCCTGATCGGTCTGCCGCTGGCGATTTTTCTGGGCTTTCGCAACAACACCGCATATGCCCGCTACTGGGAAGGGCGAAGGCTCTGGGGCGAGATCGTGATCTATGCCCGCACGCTGGCGCGCCAATGCCTGAGTCTGATCGAACTCGATCACCCCGTAGACCCGCGCCAGCGCGCCAATGATGTGCGGGTGCGCATGGTGCACCGCGCCGTGGCCTTTGCACATGTGCTGCGGGCCCAGCTGCGCCTGCTCAAGGACGATGTGGCTGCCCAGCAGTGGCTGACCCATGACGAGTGGCAGCGTCTGCAGTGGCTGCCACTGAATCAGCGCACCGATGCGCTGATGCTGGCCATGGGCCAGGACCTGGGCCAGTGTGTGCGCGACCGGCGAATAGACCCCTGCCTGGCTGTGGAGCTTGACCGAACCCTCAATGGCTTCACGACGGCGGCAGCCTCCTGCGAACGCATCCGCAATACGCCGATCCCGTTTTCCTACACCTTGCTGCTGCACCGCACCGCCCATCTGTACTGCTTTCTGCTGCCGTTCGGTCTGGTGGACATCACAGGCTTCATGACGCCGTTTGTCGTGGCCATCGTGGCCTATACCTTCTATGGTCTCGATGTGCTGGGCGACGAACTGGAGGAGCCGTTCGGCACGGAGAGCAACGATCTGGCGCTGGACAGCATCTGCCGCAGCATCGAGATCAGTCTCAGCCTGTCGCTGGGTGACCCCCAGGTTCCGGCTCCGCTCAAGCCGGTGGACTATCTGCTGACCTGAGACTCTCGATCATGCACAAAGCCCTGAATCCGTCGTTCGGGGCTTTGTCTTGATGAGGGCCGAAGTCATATGTGACCTAGACGGAGGCACGATCCTCGTCCACGGCTTTTTGCCAGGCCTCGTAGAGGTCTTCGCCCGTATCGCGCACGCGCTGACCGATCAGGGCCATCTCGCGCTGTTCATCAGGCTTGGCCAGCTCCTCGTAGCCGCGTGCGGCCGACAGGTCGTAGGGTTCGCCGTCTTCGTTGGAATAGGCGAAGTACACCTGCTTCACGCCGGCCAGCAGCATGGCCGTGTAGCACATGGAGCAGGGGAAGCCGCTGGCGTACATGACGGCCCCCGACAGGTCGGTGCTGCCCTGGGCCTTGGCGCCTATGCGCAGGGCCTGCATCTCGGCGTGGGCCGAGGGATCGCAGAGTTCATCGACCTGGTTGACGGCACGGGCCAGCACCTGGCCGTCCCTGACCAGCACGGCGCCGAAGGGCCAGGTGGGCTGCTGGCGGCCCTTGACATTGCCCATGGCCAGGCGGATGGATTCCAGCAGATACTTTTCGCTGTCTTGCTTGCTCAAGCAAGCCTCCTATGATTGTCGTGAATGGCGCAAAGATCATAGGAGGGGCGGCAGCGCCCATAGCGTACGTGAGAGGCAAAACAGCACGCCGCAGCGTGCTGTTGACTTTTGGGTTGGGTTTGAATGCAGTTGCCGTGATTTTGATGGAGGTTGATGCAGGATTTCAGGCAAAGACGCCGGCGCTGTCCTGCATATGGGCGGATACCGTGCCCAGATGGTGCAGGGTGTCGCCACCCGTCATCTCCATCTGTGTGAGGCGCTTGAAGTAGTGGCTGCCCGCATATTCATCCGTCACGCCGATGCCGCCATGCAGCTGCACGGCCTGCTGGCCCACATAACGCATGGACTGGCCCAGCTGTACCTTGGCGCGGGCGATGGCGACGTGGCGTTCCTCGGCAGGCGCCGACAGCTTGAGCGTGGCGTAATAGCTCATGGAGCGCGCCAGCTCCAGCTGCATCTTCATATCGGCCACGCGATGACGCAGGGCCTGGAAGCTGGAGATCGCCACGCCGAACTGCTTTCGCTGGTTCATGTACTCGGTGGTGAGCTTGAGCGTCTGCTCCATCACGCCCACGCCTTCGGCGCAGAGAGCGGCATTGGCCACATCTTGCGCCAGGGTGAGGGCCGCCACGCCATTGGTGGTGATCAGGGTGGCCGATGCAGCCCGGCAGACCAGATCGGCTGCGCGCCCCTCGTCCTGGGTGGCATAGGGTCTGCTGCTGACGCCCTCGCGGCCGTTCTCGACGAGGAAGAGCGCAATCTTGCCGTCGAGCTGGGCCGGCACGATGAAGGCATCGGCCTGGTCGCCGGCAGGAACAATGTTTTTCGTCGCATCTACCGTATAGCCATCGGCAGATTTGGAGGCTTGAGCAGCGCAGGCATCAAGCCGGTAGCGCGCCTTGCGCTCCTGCGATGCAAGCACCACCAGCTTTTCACCGCTGGCTATACGGGGCAGCCAGGCTTGCTTGACGGCTTCGTCGCCGAACTGGCCGAGCAGGGCGGAGGCCACGAAAGCCTGGGCCAGCGGCTCCATCACCAGGCCGCGCCCCAGCTCCTCCAGGACCATCATCACCTCGACTGCGCCCTGGCCCAGGCCGCCATATTGCTCGGGCACCGTGAGTGCCGTCAGGCCCAGTTCGGCCAGCTCGTTCCAGACCTCGCGCGAGAAGCCGCCCTGCCTGGCAATGCTCTGGCGGCGTTCGAAGCCATAGCCCTTGTCCACCCAGCGGGCCACGGCATCACGCAGTTGTTGCTGGTCATCGGAAAAATCGAAATCCATAAAAAGTCTCCTGCCACTGGGTAGAAATTGGCGCTTTGCGCCAAAAGTTCATCCAGCGAAGCTCAATCTAGAACCCCCTCCCGGAGGGGGCACGGGGGAGCAGTACGAATTCGCGCAGGCGAAATATCGTCGCTGCCGCCAGTTCCGAATCAGCCCAGCACGGTCTGAGCCACAATGTTCCGCTGCACCTCGTTGGAGCCGCCGTAGATGGTGGTCTTGCGCATATTGAAGTAGGTCGCGGCCAGCGGCGCATTGCCCAGCACGTCGCCGGGAAAGTCGCCCTGGTAGCCGGCCTCCATGGCCTCCTGGATGTAGGGCAGTGCATAAGGGCCGGCGGCCAGCATCATCAGCTCGGAGTAGCGCTGCTGAATCTCGCTGCCTTTGATCTTGAGCAGGCCGGCAATGTCCAGCGGGTTCTTGCCCGACTTCATGGCCGACAGCACGCGCAGCACCAGCATTTCCAGGGCAATCACGTCGATCTCCAACAGGGCGATCTGATCACGGAAGCGCTGGTCTTCCCAGACGCCTTCGGTCTTGGCGATGCGCTTGAGCCGCTCCAGCTCGCGCTTGGCGCGGTTCACATCGGCGATGTTCGTGCGCTCGTGGCTGAGCAGGTGCTTGGCATAGGTCCAGCCCTTGTTTTCCTCGCCGATCAACTGGTCGGCTGGCACTTCCACATTGTCGAAAAAAACCTCGTTGACTTCGTGCGAGCCGTCCAGCAGCTTGATGGGGCGCACGGTCACACCCGGCGATTTCATGTCGACCAGCAAGAAGCTGATGCCGGTCTGGGGCTTGCCCTCATTGCTGGTTCGTACCAGGCAGAAGATCCACTCGCCGTACTGGCCCAGCGTGGTCCAGGTCTTCTGGCCGTTGACGATGTATTTGTCGCCCACGCGCTCGGCGCGGGTCTTGACGCTGGCCAGATCCGAGCCCGAGCCCGGTTCGGAATAGCCCTGGCTCCACCAGACTTCGCCACTGGCGATGCCGGGCAGAAAGCGCTGTTGCTGCTGCGGAGTGCCGTAGGCCATGATCACCGGCGCCACCATCACGGGTCCAAAGGGCACGATGCGCGGCGTGCCGGCGAGTGCGCACTCTTCCTCGAACAGATGCTTTTGTACGGCACTCCAGCCAGGGCCGCCGAATTCCTTGGGCCAGCCGTAGCCGAGCCAGCCCTTCCTGCCCAGAATCTTGGCCCAGCGCTGCATGTCCTCGCGCGTCAGGTGCAGATCGTTGCGCACCTTGTGCGCAATATCCTCGGGCAGATTTGCCCGCACCCAGCTGCGGATCTCTTCGCGAAAAGCCTGTTCTTCAGGGGTGAATGCCAAGTCCATGCGTTGTCTCCTGCAAATGCTGGAGATTTGTAGCACGCACGTTCTTTTTCTGGCTGTCCGGGTTGCGACAAATGGTGGGAAACCCCAGGGATGAGCACCTCCTGAGCGGCTGCGCCTGCCTTCTTTCCTTTGCTTGGCGTGCGCCAGTTTTTGGCACCGGCGGGCCGTTTGTAATGAAAAGGCCGCCAGAGCTTGCTGGATAAAGGCTGGCAGCTATCAATCTTTGTCTGGGTTTATTCAGCCGGGGCAGCAGGCGGCTCCACGCCCAGCGATTCGCACAGCATCTGCACGGTGGCGCGCAGCTGAGCGACTTCGGCTTCGAGTGCATCCACTCGCTGCTGCAGGGCCGATGCATTGCCGCCTGTGCTGGCGCTGCTGGTGCTTGCCAGGGCGTTGACATCCACAGGGCCGCAGAGCAGGTGGGCCCAGCGCTGTTCACGGGCACCGGGGGCGCGTGGCAGCTGCACGACCAGCGGACCGCCTTTTTCCTCGCTGCGCTCGCGCAGTTCGTCGAGGAAAGCTTCGACCGAGGAGATGTCGGCAAAGCGGTGCCAGCGCTCGGAGTTGATGCGCAGCTCGCCAGCGGTCTGGGGGCCGCGCAGCATCAGCAGGGACAGCAGTACGGCGGATTGGTCAGGCACGCCAATGCCCCGCGGGAAGTTGTGCTCCCAGCGCGTGGAGCGCACGCTGCTGATCTGCACTGACAGGGTCTTGAGGCGCAGGCTGTCCAGTGCTTCCTGGGCTTCACCCTCGCTGACCTCCATCACCGGGTCGCGGCTGGACTTCTGGTTGCAGCCCGTGACCAGGCTGTTGAGCGTGAGCGGATAGCTGTCGGGCACGGTGCGGGCCTTTTCCATTAGCGTGGCCAGAACGCGGGCTTCGATGGCGCTCAAAGGGGTGTTGCGTGGGTCAAACGGCATGGGATCTCCTCGAAAGTCTTAGGGCAGCGCACAGGAACGGGTGCATACCCCATAGGGTTTGTCCGTCAATGCGACAATCGCCGCCCATGAAAAACATCGTGATCCTCATCTCGGGCGGCGGCTCGAACATGGCTGCCATTGTGCGTGCATCCCAGCAGCAGAACTGGGCAAAGCAGTACAACGCCCGCGTGAGCGCCGTGGTGAGCAACAAGGCAGAGGCCAAAGGCCTGGTGTTCGCGCGCGACAACGGCATCCCCACCGAGGTGCTGGATCACAAGCAGTTCGACAGCCGCGAGGCCTTCGATGCAGAACTGGCGCAGGTCATCGACCGCCATGCGCCCGATCTGGTGGTGCTGGCCGGTTTCATGCGCATCCTCACGCCGGGCTTTGTGGCCCGCTACGAGGGACGGCTGGTCAACATCCACCCCTCGCTGCTGCCGGCCTTTACCGGCCTGCACACTCACCAGCGTGCGATCGATGCGGGCTGCAAGTTTGCGGGATGCACCGTGCACCGCGTGACGGCCGAACTCGACGTGGGGCCGATTCTGGCGCAGGCCGTGGTTCCTGTGATGCCGGGAGACACCGCCGAGCTGCTGGCCGCGCGCGTGCTGGAGCAGGAGCACATCATCTATCCGCAGGCCGTGCTCGATCTGGTCAGGGACTGATGCGGATTTGATGGCGTCTATGGCAGGGTGAGCAAGCGATCAGGTCTGTTTTCGGGCCGGTTCCTGCGGCTCGGCAGGCTGGCGGCGAAAGCGTGGCTGCTCCATGCCGTCAATCACCACCGTCTCGTTGAACATGGCCGCAGGGCGCACCCACAGGCCCCGCTCGCCGTAGAGCGCGCGATACAGCGTCATGGGCTCCAGTGTCTCGCTATGGCGCACCGTGCCCATGACCTCATAGCGCATGCCTTTGTAGTGTTGGTAAAGACCGGGCTCGGTGGTGATGAGTGCAGGCAGATCGTGGTCGGACATGATGCTGTGAAAAGATGAGCTTTCAACGCTTGCTGGAAAAGGGCTAGAGCCTGTTTCTACTATGAATCTGTCAGCGCAGTCCGCTGTCATAGATTTCGGGTGCCAGCCAGGGCCAGGGCGAGAGTGGGACAATTGTGCCCATGCATCCCAAAGCCCTTCTCGACGCTTGCTCGGAACTCGTCAAGCGCGCCCTGACATTTGAACACCCGGCCGATGCCGTGGTGTCCCGCTTTTTCCGCGATAACCGCTATCTGGGTCCGCGCGAGCGCGCCACCCTGGCCGAAACCGTCTACACCGTGCTGCGCAAAAAGCTGCTGTTCGAAGCGCTCGCGCATTCGGGCAGCGGCGCACGCGAGCGCCGGCTGGCCATTCTGGGCTTTGCCGCCGTGCTGCGCGAGCAGGCCAGGAAGGAAGGCAAGGTCAAGAACAAGGACGGCCAGGACAGCGAGACCTTTATCAAGGCCGCGCTGACGCCTCAGGAACTCAAATGGCTGGCTGCCTGCGACGGCGTCAAGCCCGAAGAGCTGATGGAGGCGCACCGCCACAATCTGCCTGAATGGCTGGTCGAGCCACTCAAGGCCCAGCTCGGCGACGAGTTCTGGACACTGGCGGCCAGCATGGAGCAGGCCGCACCGCTGGATCTGCGCGTCAACACCCTCAACGACAAGCGCTCCGATCTGCGCAAGGAACTGGAAAAAGCCGGAATCAAGGCCGAGCCCACACCGTTCTCGCCCCTCGGCCTGCGTGTCGACGGCAAGCCCGCGCTGGCCAGGATCGATGCCTTCAACCGCGGTGCCATCGAGGTGCAGGACGAAGGCTCGCAGCTGCTGGCTCTGATGCTGGACGCCAAGCGCGGCGAGATGGTGGTGGACTTCTGCGCCGGTGCCGGCGGAAAGACCCTGGCCATTGGCGCATCCATGCGCAATACCGGACGCCTGTACGCCTTCGATGTCTCGGGCCATCGGCTCGATGCGCTCAAGCCGCGCCTGGCGCGCTCGGGGCTGTCCAATGTCCACCCCGCCGCCATTGCCCACGAGCGCGACGAGCGCGTCAAGCGCCTGGCCGGCAAGATCGACCGCGTGCTGGTCGATGCTCCCTGCTCGGGCCTGGGTACGCTGCGCCGCAACCCCGACCTCAAGTGGCGCCAGAGCGTCAAGGCTGTGGAAGAGCTGACGCAGAAGCAGGCGTCCATCCTGGAAAGCAGCGCCCGCCTGGTCAAGGCCGGTGGCCGCCTGATCTATGCCACCTGCTCCATCCTGCCGCAGGAAAACGAAGCGATCGCCGAAGCCTTCAGTGCCGCTCATCCCGAGTTCGTGCCTCTGGACGCGGGCGAGGTGCTGGAGCAGCTCAAGATTGCCGACGGCGACAAGCTCTGCAGCGGCGGCGCCGAAGACAGGCGCTATCTGCGCCTGTGGCCGCACCGGCATGAGACTGACGGATTTTTCGCTGCCGTTTGGGTGAAAAAGGCGTAACTTCGGTACAAATCCGGTATCCGTCTCCGGAAAATCGGTGGCGGGCCGGTCAGCGTCTCACCTAAAATGGCACGACCGTGCTGATTGGGTGGGCGCGGTGTTTTGCCAAAGGCTTTGTTATTTATGTCGCTGGATATCGCCTCGATCTGGAATGCCGTCGTGGATTGGATGGCCCATGGGCTGTGGGATCTGTCCTGGTGGCAGCTGTTGCTGTACACCCTGTTCACGACCCATATCACGATTGCGGCGGTGACCATCTTTTTGCACCGCAGCCAGGCCCATCGTTCGCTGGATCTGGGCCCCGTCCCCTCGCACTTTTTCCGCTTCTGGCTCTGGCTGGGAACAGGCATGGTGACCAAGGAGTGGGTGGCCATCCACCGCAAGCACCATGCCAAGTGCGAAACCGAGGAAGATCCGCACAGTCCCCAGACCCGTGGTCTGGGCAAGGTGATGCGCGAAGGCGCCGAGCTCTACCGCGCCGAGGCCAGGAACGAGGAAACGCTGAAGAAATACGGTCACGGCACGCCCGACGACTGGATGGAGCGCAATATCTATCGCCACTCGGTGATGGGTCCCTCGCTGATGCTCATTCTCAATGTGGCGCTGTTCGGCGCGATCGGACTGTCGATCTGGGCCATGCAGATGGTCTGGATTCCATTCTGGGCTGCGGGCGTGGTCAATGGCGTGGGGCATTTCTGGGGCTATCGCAACTATGAGGCCACGGATGCCTCCACCAATCTGGTGCCCTGGGGCCTCATCATTGGCGGCGAGGAGCTTCACAACAACCACCATACCTTTCCCACTTCGGCCAAGTTTTCCGTCAAGCCCTATGAGTTCGACATTGGCTGGGTCTATATCAGCCTCATGCAGAAGCTGGGCTGGGCCAAGGTCAAGAAGACCCCGCCGCGCCTGCGCATGGGCGCCGTCAAGCCCGTGGCCGACGAGCTGACGCTCGAAGCCATCATTGCCAACCGCTACGAGGTCATGGCCCGTTATGCGCGCGGCGTGCGCACAGCGGTCCGTCACGAACTGGATCTGCTCAAGCAGAAGCAGGCGCAGAAGTCGGATGTTTCCCTGCTCAAGGGCGTGCAGCGCTGGCTGCACCGCGATGCCGACAAGGTGCCCGAGCGAGCCCAGTGCCAGCTGGCGCAGGCGCGCGCGGCACACCCGGTGATCGACCAGATGCTGGTCATGCGTGAAGAGCTGCGTCAGCTGTGGCTCAACACCAGTCTGAGCCGCGAGCAGCTGACGGGCCAGCTGCAGGCCTGGTGCCAGCGTGCCGAGGCCAGCGGCATTGCGGCACTCAGGGATTTCTCCGTCAAGCTGCGCGCTGCCCACGTCTGAGGCCGAGCTTGCCGAGCTGCCGCCAGATTCTGGCAACCGCGAAGCCCAGGGCTTTTCCTGCGGCGAGCCGCTGCACTGCCCTGTTCGGGCGGGCGGCGCTCGCCTGTATCGGTGTCGCCGGATACTGAATCCAGACCGCGCACGCCGGCGTGCTCAGCTGCACCCAGGTGCGGCTGGGGCAGCGCCAGCTTTGCCCGGTTTGCAGCACCATGACCTGACCGAAGTGATTGTCGGTAAAACTCAGCGGCCCGATGGCCAGGTGCAGCGGCCCATGCTGGCAGAACAGTTCGCAGCCGGGTTCAAACTGCAGCGATGCGGCCTGGCCGCTGTGGAGGCTATGTGTTTTCGGGGAGTAGTCCGACGGTGACATGGTGGCTCAAGGTCTGTGAATCAGGTTCTCAAGCGTAGGCAGGAGCGGCTCGGCAGAACAGGCACAGCCAGCGTTCCGCGCGGGCGTAGCAGCGCGGATTTTGCAGCCGCTGTTTCGGTGTCTTTGCCAACAATCTGTATCTGTTGCAGAACAGGGCTTGCTGGCATGATGCCTGTCCGGCCCTGCGTTCTGTCCCCATGCTGACTTCCACCATCTCTGCACCACAGCCTGTCGATGATGCGGCAAGCGATGTGCCGCTGCCGCTGTATCAACGGCTGGCCGCGCACTACAGCGCCGCCATAGAGCTGGGAAGCCTGAAACCCGGGGAGCGCATGCCGTCGGTGCGCAAACTGATGGCGCGGCATGACATCAGCCTTTCGACCGCCTTGCAGGTGTTGCGTTTTCTGGAGGCTCAGGGCTGTCTGGAGGCCAGACCCCGCGTGGGCTATTTCGTGTGCGCGACGAAGGCGGCTGATATCCCGCTGACCAGCGAGCCGGACCTGAGCCGGCCGCTGGCTCCCGGGGCGCACGCGCATTTCGTGGGTATCAACGAGCATATTTCGCTGCTGCTCGAGCGCGGTCGCCAGGCCGAGGTCTATATGGACATCGGTGGCTGCACGCCGCCTGCCTCCTTGTTCGATCATCACTATCTGAACAAGACCGTCACCCGGCTGCTGCGCGAGCATCCGACCCTGCTCTCGCAGGGGCGCTCTCTGCTCGCGAATCAAGGCAATCACCCGCTGTTCCAGCAGGCCATGGCCAGACGGGCGCTGGCCTCCGGCATCCGTGTGGCGCCTGCAGACGTGCTGGCAACCACCGGCAACTCCGAGGCGGTGAGCCTGGCTCTCGCAGCCGTGGCATCTCCCGGCGATATGGTGGCCGTCGAATCGCCAACCTACTACGGCCTGTTGCAGGTGGTGGAGTCCTTGCAGCTGCAAACGCTGGAGATCCCCTGCAGTCCGCGCTCCGGCATGTCCATCGAGGCGCTGGAGCTGGCTTTTCAGACCCAGCCGCGCCTGAAGGCCGTGGTCGTGGTTCCGGAGCTGCAGATGCCGCTGGGCGCGCGCATGCCTGATGAAAAAAAGGCCAGGCTCGTGGCCTTGTGTGCGGCCCATGGGGCGGCGCTGATCGAGGATGACTCCTACGGTCTGTTTGTCGAAGGGTCGCCGGTGAAACCGCTCAAGGCCTGGGACAGTGTCTCGGGGCATGTGATCTATTGCCAGGCCTTCAACAAAAGTCTGGCGCCGGGCCTGCGCCAGGGCTGGATGAATGGCGGCCAATGGCATGGCCGTATCCAGATGCTGAAATTCGCGCAAAGCCGAAACACCCAGACCCTGGGGCAACTGGTCGTGGCCGAGGTGCTGGGCTCACCCACCCATCAACGCAGCCTGGAAAAGCTCAGACAGCAACTCAAGCGCCAGCGCGAGGCCATGGCCCGGCTGGTCGCACGCCATTTTCCCCTGGGCACGCGCATGAGTCTGCCAAGCGGCGGTCTGTGCCTGTGGCTGGAGTTCCCCGCGCAGATGTCCACCTCGGATCTGTTCACGGCAGCCCTGGCGCGCGGCATACGTATTGCGCCGGGCAGCATGTTTTCCAACTCCGGTCGGTATGAGCACTGCATGCGCCTAGCCTGCACCCATCCGGTCGACGAACTCATGGAGAGGGCGATGCAGGATCTGGGCGCGATGGCCTGCCGGCAGCTGGGACAGAATCCGCGCATCTAGCGCCGGCCGAGGTCCTTTACTTCGTCGGCTGACCGGCCATGCACTGGCGCAGGAAATCACGGGCCTTGTGACCCTCCTTGTAGAAGGTGTTGATCACCTCCTTGCCGTCCACGGAGACCTTGAAGCGGGATTCCTCCTCTTCCCCCAGTTCCTTGACCAGCGCCTCGGGGCCGCCCAGTGCGTAGACGATGGCACCCCATTTGCCATTGGACATGGTGTAGTTGATGGCGCCGACTTCCTGGGGGCGGTCCTGGTTCTGGGTCAGCGTGGTTCTGATCTTGCGCGGGCTGGCCGGCTGGGGAATGTCCATGCCCAGAAAGGTCAGCAGGGCACCGTCGTGCTTGGCCGTGGGGCCCGAGAGCTGAACGGCACCGGACATGCTGCCAAAAATCGCCGCACATCCAAGACCCGAGCGCGGGTTTTTCTCGTCATGCGAAAACATCCAGTAGCCCTTGCGCAGCTTCTGGTACTGCGGGTCTTGGGCAATTCTCTGTCCTTCCCTGACCAGCTCCTGCCCCTCGCGCAGCAGCTCCAGCTGGCTGCGTGCCAGACCGCCCAGTGCATCGGCGGGCGACGGTTCCGCACGCTGGGGCGCGGCAGGCGCAGGGCCGAATTGTTCGCAGACGGGGACAGAGGCCAGACCCGGCGAACCTCCGGTCATGCCGACCTGTCGCTGGCCTGGGCCGGGGCCCGTGGGGCAGATGAACGTCTGGCCGAAGACGACTGGCGACACGGCAAGCGAAAAAAGCAATGTGCTCAGTGCCCTGTGATTCATGTGGTCCGTCCCTGTAGGTTGCAAAGCGCCAAGTATAGGGAGGGGGTCGACATGGGGAAGTTTCAGATGGTGGCCTCGCGTCGAGCCCGGTGCCGCCAAGGCATGAAAAAACCGCCTGCACTTGCGTGAGGCGGCTTTTCAGGAAACAGGCCGAATTACTTCAGCTTGGTTTCCTTGTACTCGACGTGCTTGCGAGCCTTGGGGTCGAACTTGATGATCGACATCTTTTCAGGCATCGTCTTCTTGTTCTTGGTCGTTGTGTAGAAGTGACCGGTACCAGCAGTGGAAGCCAGCTTGATCTTTTCGCGTCCGCCTTTAGCAGCCATGGTGTTTCTCCTTCAGGAAATTAAGCTTGGCCACGAGCGCGCATGTCTGCGAGCACGGAGTCGATACCGTTCTTGTCGATCAGGCGCAGAGCAGCGCTGGAAACGCGCAGGCGCACCCAACGGTTTTCGCTCTCCACCCAGAAGCGGCGGTATTGCAGGTTGGGGAGGAAACGACGCTTGGTCTTGTTGTTGGCGTGGGAAACATTGTTGCCCACCATGGGCTTCTTGCCCGTAACTTCACATACGCGTGCCATTGGGACACTCCGATAGTTGAATCGGCCGCCGGCTCTGGAATCCTGCAGGAGCAGGAGGTGCCGACAACCTCACCTCGCCAGTTTGTAATGGGTGGCGGTAGCCCGATTGCGGAAGTCCCGAAGCACGGTAAAGCGCGAACCTGGAATCCAGCAAAGTCTGCGATTATAGCGTTCTCGTAAAAAAGCCCCTGGTGTCGGCCAAAACTGGCCAAACCCAAGGGCTTTTGCGCCGAACATGCGCTAACAGTCGCTCAGACGCCGGAGCGGCCTGGCGTCATCAGGATTCCTGTTCCAGGAAGCGCTGGGCGTCCAGGGCCGCCATGCAGCCGGTGCCGGCGCTGGTGATGGCCTGGCGGTAGACATGGTCCTGGCAGTCGCCGGCGGCGAACACGCCGGGCACGCTGGTCTGTGTGGCAAAGCCCTTGAGGCCGCCCTGAGTGACGATGTAGCCGTTTTCCAGCTCCAGCTGACCCTGGAAGATGTCGGTGTTGGGGTGGTGGCCGATGGCGATGAAGGCGCCTTGCAGCTTGACTTCTTCCGTGTGGCCATCCTGCGTGCTCTTGATGCGGATGCCGGTCACTCCACTGTGGTCGCCCAGCACTTCATCCAGGGTGAAATGGGTCTTGAGCTCGATCTTGCCTTCCTTGACCTTGTCCATCAGCTTGTCCACGAGAATGGGCTCGGCCTTGAATTTGTCGCGGCGGTGCACCAGGGTGACCTTGCTGGCGATATTGGACAGATACAGGGCCTCTTCCACGGCCGTGTTGCCGCCGCCGATCACGCAAACCGGCTGCTCGCGATAGAAGAATCCGTCGCAGGTGGCGCAGGCCGAGACGCCGCGGCCCATGAAGGCCTCCTCGGAAGGCAGGCCCAGGTACTTGGCCGATGCGCCGGTGGCAATGATCAGCGAGTCGCAGGTGTAGACGCCGCTGTCGCCGGTCAGAGTGAACGGGCGCTTGGAGAAGTCGACCTGGTTGATGTGGTCGAAAACGATTTCGGTCTTGAAGCGCTCGGCATGTTCCTGGAACCGCTGCATCAGCTCGGGGCCCTGCACGCCCATGACGTCGGCCGGCCAGTTGTCCACTTCGGTGGTGGTCATCAGCTGGCCTCCCTGCGCCATGCCGGTGATCAGCAGAGGCTTGAGATTGGCACGTGCCGCGTAGACGGCGGCGGTGTAGCCGGCAGGGCCGGAGCCCAGGATGAGAACTTGTGCGTGTTTGGTAGAGGACATGGAGCGGAACTCTGAAAAAGCAGGCCGACAACCGGCGCGCGGTCATGAAAACATGGAAAAGATGTGGGAGTATCGCTCCGGATCAAGGTCTGCGCGTGCAGCGGTTTTTAATCACCGGAATTGTTAAAAATGATAGTGATGAAGCGAATCGGGCCGCCACATGGCTGTTTTGTTGCATGTGCTTGCATTACGCTGAGCGATCGTCTTGGCCGAATGTACCGCTTGGATAAGGGCCTAAGGTAAGCTTGCGCCTGCGTATGACATACACACTGAACGCTTCGAACGCGTCTTCTTCCGGCAAATCAAAATCCCGTGCTGCTGCTCCGCGCTATGGAGTGATTCGCTTCAGCCAGGAGGTTTTGCTGTTGATCGGCCTGCTGGCGCTGGTGTTCTGGCTCATGGCCATGTTCACCTACTCGCCGCAAGACGCTGCCTGGTCCACGTCGGGCGCCGGGCAGAAGCCGTTCGTGCACAACTGGATGGGCCGCGTGGGGGCCTGGCTGGCCGATGCCTGCTATTTCGGCTTCGGCATGTCCATCTGGTGGCTGGTGCTGGCCGCCGTGCAGGCCTGGGTGACTTCGCTGGTGCGCTGGATGCGTGGAGGGGTGAACAAGGATGGCACCCCTCTGGCGCTGATGCCGCTGTGGCGCCGCCGTTTTCTGTTCTGGGGCGGCCTGGCCGTCCTGATGATTGCCAGTTGCTCGCTGGAATGGACGCGTCTGTACCGTTTCGAGAACCTGCTGCCCGGTCCGGCGGGAGGGGTGTTTGGTTACATGATGGGCTTCAATGCCCTCAAATGGCTGGGCTTTGCCGGCTCGGGGCTGATCGGCATCTGCCTGTTCGTGCTGGGGGCGGCCATGGTGTTCGGCTTCTCCTGGGGCAGGCTGGCGGAGGGCCTGGGCGCGCGCCTTGACGGCATGGTGCAGTTCGGGCGCGAGCGCCGCGAAATTGCCAAGGATGTCTCTGCCGGCAAGAAAGCGGCTCGCGAGCGCGAGGAAGTGGTTTTCGATCGCTCCGAAGGGGCAATCACGGCACCGGTGCATCAGCCCGTGCAGATCATCGAGCCCGTGCTGCAGGAAGCCAGTCAGCCCAGCGCCCGGGTGGTCAAGGAGCGCCAGAAGCCGCTGTTCACCGATCATCTCGACAGCAAGCTGCCTCAGGTGGACCTGCTGGACCAGGCGCAGCAGCGTCAGGAGCTGGTGTCTGCCGAGACGCTGGAGATGACCAGCCGGCTGATTGAAAAGCGCCTCAAGGACTTTGGTGTCGAAGTGCGTGTGGTTGCGGCCATGCCCGGCCCTGTGATCACCCGCTACGAGATCGAGCCTGCCACGGGCGTCAAGGGCTCGCAGATCGTCAATCTGGCCAAGGATCTCGCAAGGTCGCTGTCCCTGGTGTCGATTCGCGTGATCGAGACCATTCCCGGCAAGAACTACATGGCGCTGGAGCTGCCCAACGCCAAGCGCCAGTCGATTCGTCTGTCCGAAGTGCTGGGCTCTCAGGTCTACCACGACGCCAAGAGCCTGCTGACCATGGGCCTGGGCAAGGATATCGTAGGCAATCCCGTGGTGGCCGATCTGGCCAAGATGCCCCACGTGCTGGTGGCCGGCACGACGGGTTCGGGCAAGTCCGTGGGTATCAATGCCATGATTCTGTCGCTGCTCTACAAGGCGGAGGCGCGCGATGTGCGTCTGCTCATGATCGATCCCAAGATGCTGGAAATGTCGGTCTATGAAGGCATTCCCCACCTGCTGTGCCCGGTGGTCACCGACATGAAGCAGGCGGCCAACGGCCTGAACTGGTGCGTGGCCGAGATGGAACGCCGCTACAAGCTCATGAGCAAGCTCGGTGTGCGCAATCTGGCCGGCTACAACAGCAAGATCGACGAGGCCAAGGCGCGCGAGGAGTCGATTCCCAACCCTTTCAGCCTGACGCCCGAAGAGCCCGAGCCGCTGCAGCGCCTGCCGCACATCGTCATCGTGATCGACGAGCTGGCCGATCTGATGATGGTGGTGGGCAAGAAAATCGAAGAGCTCATCGCCCGACTGGCACAAAAGGCGCGTGCGGCAGGCATTCACCTGATTCTCGCGACCCAGCGACCCAGCGTGGACGTGATCACGGGCCTGATCAAGGCCAATATTCCGACCCGCATTGCCTTCCAGGTCTCCAGCAAGATCGACAGTCGCACCGTGCTGGACCAGATGGGGGCGGAGACCCTGCTGGGCATGGGTGACATGCTGTACATGGCCAGCGGCACCGGTCTGCCGATCCGCGTGCATGGCGCCTTTGTCTCCGACGACGAGGTGCACCGTGTGGTCAGCTATCTCAAGGAACAGGGCGAGCCCGACTACATCGAAGGCATCCTGGAAGGCGGCTCTGCCGACGGCGAGGGCGGCGATGACGATGGCGAGGGCGGTGGCGAAAAGGACGAACTCTACGATCAGGCCGTCGAGATCGTGCTGAAAGACCGCAAGGCCAGCATTTCCTACGTTCAGCGCAAACTGCGCATCGGCTACAACCGCTCTGCCAATCTTCTGGAGCAGATGGAAAGGGCGGGCCTGGTCAGCTCGCTCACCTCCAGTGGGCAGCGCGATGTCCTGGTTCCGGCCCGCAGCGAGTGAGCCGGGCACAAGAAGGAGAGTCATGAAACGTCTTTTGACTGCAATTTTGATCGCTGGCAGCGCTGGTGCTGCAATGGCAGATGGCTTGAAAAGCCTCGAGTCCTTCATGAAGAACGCCCAGGCGGGCAGGGCCGAGTTCACCCAGTCTGTGACTTCCCCCCCAAAGTCCGGCCAGGAGGCACGAACCAAGGTCTCCAGCGGCAGCTTCGAATTCCAGCGCCCCGGCAAGTTCCGTTTCAACTACACCAAGCCTTTCGAGCAGCTCATCGTGGCCGACGGCAAGACGCTGTGGCTCTACGACGCCGACCTGAACCAGGTGACGGAGCGTGCCCAGGCCCAGGTGCTGGGCAGTACACCGGCGGCCATCCTGACATCGGCCACCGACCTCAAGGCCTTGAAGGCCGACTTCGAGCTGGGCAACCAGCCTGATGCCGATGGTCTGGAATGGGTGCTGGCCAGTCCCAGGCAGAAAGGCGGCCAGCTCAAGAGCGTGCGCATCGGCTTCACGCCCGAGGGCAGGCTGGCGGCACTCGATATCGAGGACAGCTTTGGCCAGCGTTCGCTGATGCAGTTCAAGGGTCTGCAAACCCAGGCTTCGCTGCCGGCATCGACCTTCCACTTCACGGTGCCCAAGGGGGCCGATGTGCTTAAGCAGTAAAAGCGCGGCACGCATCAGCAAAAAGGCCTGCGGATGGTGTCCGCAGGCCTTTTTTATGTAAAACAAGGGTCAATCCCTTGTGGGTAAAGTGCCGATAGCTATGCTTTTTGAATCAATGCACCAGCTTGAAATCAGGCGCGCGTGGCGTTTGCGGCAGCCCGCTTGTTGCCAAGGGCGAAATCCAGCAGGCCTGCCAGCACCAGCACGCAGACCACCGGGGTGACCCAGCCCATGCCCAGGGCGGCACCGGGAAGCCTGTCCAGCAAGGCGGGGACCAGGAAGTCGAGCTTGGCTGCCTTGGCGGCATCAAACAGGCCGAAGACCAGGGAGGTGCTCATCACGGGGATGTAGACGCGCGTTGGTTGGCTCCAGCGGTGCAGCAGGCTCAAGGCGATCAGGGCGATGGCCACGGGATACAGGCCCACGAGCACGGGCACGGCCACGGCAATCAGCTGGGCCAGGCCCTGGTTGGCCACGGCAGTGCTGAAGACCGACAGGCCGATGACCATGGTGCGATAGGAGATCCCGGTCAGCTCGCTGAAGAAGCTGCTGCAGGCCGTGATCAGGCCCACGCCGGTGGTCAGGCAGGCCAGCATGATGACAGTGGCCAGCAGCCACAGGCCTGCGGGGCCGAAGGTCTGCTGCACAAAGGCAGTGAGGATCTGCACGCCGGTGGAAGCATTGGCGGCCAGCTGGCTGTTGGTGGCGCCCAGATACATCAGCGAGACATAGACCAGACCCAGGCAGGTCGCGGCGATGATGCCGGCATAGATGCAGTAGCGCGTGTGCAGCCTGCTGTCGCTCACGCCGGCCGCCTTGATCGCATTGACGATGACGATGCCGAAGATCAGCGAGGCCAGGGCGTCCATGGTCTGATAGCCCTGCAGAAAGCCTTCGGAGAAGGCTGCGGCCTGCGTGGCGTAGGCCTCGGTGCTGAGGCTGTAGCCATCCACCGGAGCCAGCACGGCGGAGCCGCCAAGCACGGCCAGCGCCAGAATCAGCACGGGCGTGATGATCTTGCCTACGTTGTCCATGAGCTTGCCGGGGAATAGCGACAGCAGCGCCACGGCGACGAAATAGGCGATGGTGAAGGCCAGCAGCATGGCTGGCGTGTTGCCCACGAAGGGGGCCAGGCCCATCTCGAAGGAGACGGTGGCCGTGCGCGGCGTCGCAAACAGGGGGCCGATGGTCAGGTAGATGGCCACGGCCAGCACCACGCCGGCCATGCGGCCGATCGGGCTGGTCAAGGTGTCCAGCCCACCGCCCACGCGGGCGAGCGCGATCACCCCGAGCAGGGGCAGACCGACTCCGGTGAGCAGGAATCCCGTCGAGGCACCCAGCAGGTTTTCACCGGCGGCCAGGCCCACCATGGGAGGGAAGATGATGTTGCCAGCCCCGAGAAACAGGGCAAAGGTCATGAAACCGAGGGCAAAAATGTCCCAGGTCTTGAGTTTTTTCATACGCGTAGGCTCTCAGGCGTGCAGCGCTGGCACGCCCTGGGGCAATGTGGAATCAGGGAAAGTTGCGGATGCTTTCGATTGATTTCTGGCTGATGGCGGTAGCCCTATCAGGCACAGGCATCGCGTGGCGCAGATGGGGCGGCCCGCAATGAATCTGAACGCGCTGCCGGGTCTGGCTTTTGGCAGACTGCATGGGGCAGTGCTTCCATGAATACGAGGGGTGGCCTCGCTAATGGAGAGATTGAATCCGTTGAAACGCTATTTTCTCTTACGGAAAATTCTGATAGAGATGCAGGGGTTAAGCGGGCGACGCGTCTGCCGCATCCCGGCCCTGCTCGACGGTCCGGACCCATTTGACTGCACAGACCGCCGTGGCGTTGGATACTTGAGGGGCCATGGTTACGCACAACAACTCTCCATCTCCAGCCATTCCCCATCAGCCCCTGGCCGAGCGCCTGAGGCCGCGCACACTGGCGGAAGTCATTGGCCAGCAGCATGTGCTGGGTGAGGGCATGCCTCTGCGTCTGGCCTTCGAGTCGGGCCGCCCGCACAGCTGCATACTCTGGGGGCCCCCCGGCGTGGGCAAGACCACGATTGCCCGGCTCATGGCCGATGCCTTCGATGCACAGTTCATCTCCATCAGCGCCGTACTGGGAGGCGTCAAGGACATCCGCGAGGCCGTGGAGCAGGCGCAGGCGGCGCAAAGCGGCCTGCTGCAGCAGCGCACCATCGTCTTCGTGGACGAGGTGCACCGATTCAACAAAAGCCAGCAGGACGCCTTTTTGCCCCACGTGGAAAGCGGGCTGTTCACCTTCATCGGAGCGACCACGGAGAACCCCTCGTTCGAGGTCAACTCGGCCCTGCTTTCGAGGGCGGCTGTTTATGTGCTGCAAAGCCTGACGACGGAGGATTTGAAGCAGATTGTGGCCAAAGCCCAGGCGATCAAGGCGGTTCCAGACATCGAGGATGAAGCGCTGGAGCGCTTGATGGCCTATGCCGACGGCGATGCGCGCCGCTTGCTGAACACGCTGGAAACCCTTTCCATCACGGCCGAGCAAGCCGGGGTGGGCAGCATTGGCGATGGCTGGCTGCTCAAGGTGCTGGGCGAGCGCATGCGCCGCTACGACAAGGGCGGCGAGCAGTTCTACGACACCATCAGCGCCTTGCACAAGTCGGTGCGCGGCTCCGACCCTGATGCTGCACTGTACTGGTTCTGCCGCATGCTGGACGGCGGGGCCGACCCGCGCTATCTGGCGCGCCGTATCGTGCGCATGGCCTGGGAAGACATAGGGCTTGCCGATCCGCGTGCCATGCAGATGTGCAACGATGCGGCGGCTACCTATGAGCGTCTGGGCAGCCCCGAGGGGGAACTGGCCCTGGCCCAGGCCGTGATCTACCTGGCCGTGGCCCCCAAGAGCAATGCCGGCTACATGGCCTACAACAAGGCCAAGGCCTTCGTGAAGGGCGACACCACCAGGCCGGTGCCCCTGCATCTGCGCAATGCCCCTACCAAGCTGATGAAGCAGCTCGATTATGGCCGCGATTATCGCTACGCGCACAGCGAGGAGGGCGGCTTTGCCGCAGGCGAGCGCTATCTGCCCGAAGGCATGGAAGACCCCGGCTTCTACCAGCCCGTGGCGCGAGGGCTGGAGATCAAGATCGGTCAGAAGCTGGCGGAGCTCAAGGCGCTCAACGATGCTGCTCGCGCGGCGGAGGATGAACAGGCGGACTTGTAAAGCGCGAGTTGCCCAGGTGTTGCGCAACTGGCACTAGTTGAATGCTGCATTTTTTGTGGTGTTTATAGAGTTTTTCGCTAGTTTCTGAGGCAACCCGAGACTAAGTGCCTGTATTTATTGGGTTTGCGATGCCGATGAAATTGCTGCGATGCAGCATTCCGGGTCCGCGCACGGGAAACCCCGGCCCTGAGTCGTGAAAACAGCTCCCTAGAATCGATTCACTCTTTTGCGGCAAGCGGCCCACGAAGCAGCGGACTGCGAAAGGGAAACCTTGGCATCGCTGGCTCCGTCGTTCGGGATGAGAGGCTCGCAGTGTCTCCGTCTTGGATCGAGGGAAGGGGAGCGCGCTTATGGATATCTTGCTGCAGCAGATCATCAACGGTCTGGTGTTAGGCAGCATGTACGCCTTGATAGCCCTGGGCTACACCATGGTGTACGGCATCATTCAGCTGATCAACTTCGCGCATGGCGAGGTGCTGATGGTGGGGGCTCTGACCAGCTGGAGCTGCATCGGCCTGATGCAGGAAGCCATGCCTTATCTGCCCGGCTGGCTCATGCTTTTGCTGGCCGCCATCATTGCCTGCGTGGTGGCCGCGTCGCTGAACTTCGTGATCGAGAAGGTGGCCTACCGGCCGCTGCGCAACAGCCCGCGTCTGGCACCGCTGATCACGGCCATCGGTGTCTCCATCCTGCTGCAGACCCTGGCCATGATCATCTGGAAGCCGAACTACAAGGCCTATCCCACGCTGCTGCCGTCCACGCCCTATGAAATCGGCACGGCGGTGATCACGCCCACGCAGATTCTGGTGCTGGCGGTCACGGCGATTGCGCTGGCCGCGCTGATGTATCTGGTCAACTACACCAAGCTGGGGCGCGCCATGCGTGCCACGGCCGAGAACCCGCGCGTGGCGGCGTTGATGGGCGTCAAGCCTGACATGGTGATTTCCGCCACCTTCATCATCGGCGCCGTGCTGGCGGCGATTGCCGGCATCATGTACGCCTCCAACTACGGCACGGCTCATCACACCATGGGCTTCCTGCCGGGTCTCAAGGCCTTTACCGCGGCCGTGTTCGGCGGCATCGGCAATCTGGCCGGGGCCGTGGTGGGGGGGCTGCTGCTGGGACTGATCGAGTCCATCGGATCCGGCTACATCGGCGATCTGACCGGAGGCGTTCTGGGCAGCCAGTACACCGACATCTTTGCCTTCATCGTGCTCATCATCATCCTCACGCTGCGCCCTTCGGGCCTGCTGGGTGAGCGTGTCGCGGACCGTGCCTGAGGAGCGTCCATGAAGAACAGCAAGACTCTCCACTGGATCCTGGGCGGCATCTGCCTGCTGGTACTGCCGTTGATCCTGCAATATTTCGGCAACGCCTGGGTGCGCATTGCCGATCTGGCCCTGCTCTATGTGATGCTGGCCCTGGGCCTGAACATCGTGGTCGGCTACGCAGGCCTGCTGGATCTGGGCTACGTGGCTTTCTACGCGGTGGGTGCCTATATGTTTGCGCTCATGGCATCGCCGCATCTGGCCGAGACTTTCGAAGGCTTTGTGGCCATGTTCCCCGACGGACTGCACACCTCGATCTGGCTGGTGATCCCGTTGGGCATGCTGCTGGCCGCCTGCACGGGCGTACTGCTGGGCCTGCCGGTGCTGCGGCTGCGCGGGGACTACCTGGCCATCGTGACACTGGGCTTCGGCGAGATCATCCGTATCTTCCTGAACAACCTGGACCAGCCCGTCAACATCACCAACGGCCCCAAGGGGATCGGCCAGATCGATTCGGTCAAGATCTTCGGCTTTGATCTGGCCAAGCGCCATGAGATCTTCGGCTACGACATCGCCTCCGTCACGCTGTACTACTACCTGTTTCTGGTACTGGTGCTGGCCACCATCTTGATCTGCTACCGCCTGCAGGATTCGCGCATAGGGCGCGCCTGGATGGCGATCCGCGAGGATGAAATCGCCGCCAAGGCCATGGGTATCAATGTGCGCAATATGAAGCTGCTGGCCTTTGGCATGGGCGCTTCGTTCGGTGGCGTCGCCGGTTCCATGTTCGGTGCCTTCCAGGGCTTTGTCTCGCCCGAGTCCTTCAGCCTCATGGAGTCCGTGATGATTGTGGCCATGGTGGTGCTTGGCGGCCTGGGCCACATTCCCGGCGTGATTTTGGGGGCAGTGCTGCTCTCGGCCCTGCCCGAGGTGCTGCGCTATGTGGCCGGACCGCTGCAGCAAATGACCGATGGACGCCTCGATGCGTCCATCCTGCGCCAATTGCTGATTGCCCTGGCCATGATCGTCATCATGCTGATGCGCCCGCGCGGGCTGTGGCCCACGCCCGAGCATGCCAAAAGCCTGGACCGTCCGTCCTGATGACACCGCAGACAAGGAATGTGAGCTGATATGGCAGAGAGCACGACTTCCACGGTCCTTCATGTCTCGGACATCTCCAAGCGCTTTGGCGGGTTGCAGGCGCTGTCCGGTGTGAGCATGAAGATTGAGAGAGGCCAGGTCTACGGTCTGATCGGCCCCAATGGCGCGGGCAAGACCACATTTTTCAATGTGATCACCGGCCTCTATACGCCCGACAGCGGCAGATTCGAACTGGCCGG
Source organism: Comamonas sp. (assembly GCF_009360615.1). Classification (GTDB taxonomy): domain Bacteria; phylum Pseudomonadota; class Gammaproteobacteria; order Burkholderiales; family Burkholderiaceae_C; genus Comamonas. Next base: position 2,660 of record NZ_SPEY01000079.1, on the reverse strand, counting down.
TCGGCCCTACGAACCGACTGCGGTTCACAAGGTGGCCCGTGCCGGCATAGCCCGCACCTTCCAGAACATCCGGCTGTTTGCCGAGATGACGGCACTGGAAAACGTCATGGTCGGTCGTCATGTGCGCACGCATTCGGGCCTGCTCGGGGCAGTTTTTCGCACCCGGGGATTCAAGGCCGAAGAGGCTGCGATTCGCGCCCGCTCCCGCGAGTTGCTCGACTATGTCGGCATTGGAAAATATGCGGATTTCAAGGCTCGTACCCTGTCCTATGGCGACCAGCGTCGCCTGGAGATTGCCCGTGCTTTGGCGACGGATCCTCAGCTGATTGCACTGGATGAGCCGGCCGCCGGCATGAACGCGACCGAGAAGGTGCAACTGCGTGAGCTGATCGATCGCATCCGCAACGATCACCGCACCATCCTGCTTATCGAGCACGATGTGAAGCTGGTCATGGGCCTGTGTGACCGCGTGACGGTGCTGGACTATGGCAAGCCGATTGCCGAAGGCACGCCTGCAGAAGTGCAGAAGAGTGAAAAAGTGATTGAAGCCTATCTGGGCACGGGAGGCCATTGAAGATGCAGGATCAAGTGCTGGAACAGACGCAGGCCTCCAAATCCTCGGCCCCGGTATTGCTTCAGGTCAAGGATCTGAAGGTGGGTTATGGCGGCATTCAGGCTGTCAAGGGGGTGGACTTCCAGGTGCATCAGGGTGAGCTGGTATCGCTGATCGGCTCCAACGGTGCGGGGAAAACCACGACCATGAAGGCCGTCACCAGGGGCCTGCCGATTGCCGATGGCGAAATCCTCTACCTGGGCCAAAGCATCAAGGGCAAAGGAGCCTGGGATCTGGTGGCAGAAGGACTGGTCATGGTGCCCGAGGGGCGCGGCGTGTTTGCCCGCATGACGATTACCGAGAATCTGCTCATGGGAGCTTACACGCGCAGCGACAAGGCCGGCATACAGGCGGACATCGAGCGCATGTTCGGCATCTTTCCGCGCCTGAAGGAGCGCAAGGATCAGCTGGCGGGCACCATGTCCGGGGGCGAGCAGCAGATGCTGGCCATGGCCCGCGCGCTGATGAGTCAGCCCAAGGTGCTGCTGCTGGACGAGCCGTCCATGGGCCTGTCGCCCATCATGGTGGACAAGATCTTCGAAGTGGTCAGCGATGTCTACGCGCTGGGCGTGACCATGGTGCTGGTGGAGCAGAACGCAAGCCGCGCGCTGGCACTTGCCGACCGAGGTTATGTCATGGAGTCGGGCATCATCACCATGACGGGGCCTGGCCAGACCTTGCTGAGCGATCCGCGTGTGCGTGCGGCTTACCTGGGAGAGTAGGCACTGGCGAGGCCGTTGACGTCTCCGTTCTGCGTGCGGCCGTGACCGCCAGCCTGCCGTCAAGGGTCAACCCTAATTCCCCTGAAATTCAAGAAAATGACAAAAAAATGACGTTTTTCAGGGTTCTCTGATTGTTTTATTTATTTCTTTTTAGTTCCTTTTAATTCCTTTTTGTTGCTGAATAGAATTTGCATATTACAAAAAGAAGTTTTTAGAACGCTTTCGCGTGATTGGGTGACATGCCCCAGTAGTCGCTACGTCGGGTGGGGGGATTTCTGCTCACCGGTATTGACTGGAGGAGTCAGGGGCTTTGGGTGGTTCCTAACATGGTGGAGAGCTTGTTTTTTATTTTTCGTGGTGCCCGAAGGGGTGTCTTGAACACGCGCTGAAACGCACAATGACTCAAGAGTAAACTCCGCCCCGTTTAAGCCGGGAACCATGCACTTTTTTTGCAGTGAGTCGCCTGGTTTCTTTTCCCCGGTAAGGAGCATTCATGCTGTTTGGCAAGCTATTGCCGCGAGAAGGCAATTTTTTCGAGATGTTCAATCAACATGCGGATCGCATCGTTGAAGCAGCTCATGCTTTCTCGCAACTCGTTGCAAATTACAACGATCCCCATCTGCGCGAAAAATACAACGCCGATGTGGACAACGCCGAGCGTGCAGCCGACCGTGTGACCCATGATGTCACCAAGCTGCTGCACAAGACTTTCATCACGCCCCTGGATCGCGAACACATCCACTCGCTGATCAACACCATGGATGACGTGGCCGACCTGATCCAGGACTCGGCCGAGACCATGGCGCTGTATGACGTGCGTCACATGACAGACGAAATCACTCGTCTGACCGATCTGTGCGTGCGCTGCTGCGAGCGTCTGCGAGATGCCGTCAAGCTGCTGGACCGCCTTTCGGACCCCTCGATCGTGGATGCTGCCAGCAAGACCTGCGACGAAATCGACCGCCTGGAAGGCGATGCCGATCGCGTGATGCGTGCGGCCATGAGCAAGCTGTTCCGTGAAGAGCCGGATGTGCGTGAGGTGATCAAGCTCAAGGCCATCTACGAGCTGCTGGAAACCATCACGGACCGTTGCGAAGACGTGGCGAACCTGATCGAGGGCATCGTCCTCGAGAATTCCTGATTCTCGCTGGAGTCCGATCATGGAGCCGGTACAGGCAGCCCTCTCGATGACCGCCCTGCCGCGGAGCGTGCCGGCGTGCAGCCGCTCGTACGCCTTCGGGGCGTCGTCGAGCGAGAACACCTCGGTCTCCACGTGCACGGCACCGGAGCGGGCGAGTTCGAGCACCTCGAACAGCTCGGAGCGG